>NZ_JADOVJ010000001.1:4998750-5690000 GCF_015752315.1 Nocardioides luteus | reverse complement strand
CGTCCCTGATGTCCGACTGTCTCCCTGCGGTGCTCGACGGTGCCGAGCGCGACGCCGGACTGCGGGAGCTGCATCACCGTTACAGCGCCCAGCGACGTACGCGGCTGGTCGATGCTCTCCTCCGGCTGAAGGAATCGGGACAACCGGTCGGGGATCCGGAGCGAGCGGCGGAGGCGCTGGCGGGGGCGGTGTTCTACCGGCGGCTGATGACGCCGGTGCCGCTGCGTACGGACGAGGTCGAGGGGTTGGTGGCGACCGTTCTCGGGGAGCGGTGACCCGAAAGGAGGGATCAGCCGACGCCGACGTGCTGGTGGTCGAGCTCGATCAGCGCGATGGCGCGGTCGCCGAACGCGTCGACCTCGCGCGGATAGGGAGCGCCGGTGTAGCGCGTGGCGATCTCGTCGATGATCTCCCAGCGGCTCTCGTCCTCGACCCAGCCGGTGACCCGGCCGCGGAGGATGACTGGCATGTAGTCGTTCGCCGCCGGCGCCAGGGAGAGCGCGATGCGCGGGTCGGCCTTGAGGTCGCGGTACTTGCGGGCGCGGTTGCCGGTGAGGAAGACGACGTGGTCGCCGTGGGTGCCGGTCCATACCGGGGAGGTTCGCGGAGCGCCGTCGGGGCCGATGGTGGCGACGTGGGCCAGCTCGGTGCCCTCGAGGAAGGGGCGTACGTCGGGGTCGATCATGGCTTCTCCTTGGCAGTGGTGGTCAACGGATGACGCGGTAGTGGAGGTGGGTGACGCCGGACGCGGGGACGACGTCGACGATCTCGAGCGCGATGTGCTCGGGGAGCTCGTTGAAGAAGCGCCGGCCGGAGCCGAGGAGCACCGGGACCTGGTGGAGGACGATCTCGTCCACCAGGCCGGCCTGCAGCGCTTCGGTCACGACGCCGCCGCCCATGAGTCCGACGTCCTTGCCGCCTGCCTGCTCCTTCGCGACGGCGATCGCCTCCTCGATGGTGGTGGTGAAGGTCTGCCGGTCGTGGTCGGCCGGGGCGGGTCGGTGGGAGAGGACGACCAGGGGTGCGGTGGGGTGCGGCGCACCACCCTTGTCCCAGCCCGAGTCGTCGTAGGTGTTGCGCCCCGCGACGCTGACACCGTCGCGAGCGGCCAGCGCGTCGAAGACACGCGCGCTCGGCTCGGAGAGCTTGAAGCCGTCGAAGACCTGGCTGGGGGTGTCGCCGTCGAAGTACCACTCGAAGAGGACGCCACCGTCGCCCAGACCGTGGCCGGGGCCGGGATCCCGTCCGGTGATGAAGCCGTCGACGGAGACCGAGAGTGCTGCGAGGACCTTGCTCATGACGGCTCCTGGAGAGTCGGGGTTTCCTGAAGAGACTCTGCGACCGTAGCACCTCTGAGTTCCTTCAGGGAACCCCAAATGGTAGATTCGGATCATGCAACGTACGAACTTCGGCGACATGGCCTGCTCGATCGCGCGCACGCTGGACGTGATCGGCGAGCCGTGGTCGCCGCTCGTGCTGCGCGACATCTGGGTGGGCATGAACCGCTTCGACCAGATCCAGGCGGATCTCGGGATCTCGCGGAAGGTGCTCACCGAGCGGCTCGGGCACCTGGTCGAGCGCGGGGTGCTGGAGCGGCGGGCGTACGACAGCCGGCCGCGCTATGAGTACGTCCTGACCGACAAGGGTCGCGAGCTGGTCGACGTCCTGATGGTGATGGCCGGATGGGGCGACAGGTGGCTCGCGGGCGAGGCCGGGCCGCCCGTGCTCTACCGGCATCACGCCTGTGGGGAGATCGGCCGCGTCGATCTGCGGTGCACCCACTGCGGTGGGCCCATGCACGCTGACGACGTCGACGTGCTGGCCGGGCCGGGGGCCGCGCCGGAGCCGGCCTCAGCGGGGTAGCGGACCGGTGTAGGCCTGCCGGGCGGTCTCCACGGCCGGCATGTTGGTCTCCGACCAGGTGCCGACGGCGGCGAAGACCGGCTGGAGGCTGCGGCCGAGGTCGGTGATGTCGTACTCCACGCGGGGTGGGACCTCGGCGTGGTAGCGGCGCTCGACGAGGCCGTCGCGCTCGAGCTGGCGCAGGCGCTGGGTGAGCACCTTCGACGAGATCGTGCCGAGGCGGCGCTCGAGCTCCACGAAGCGCTGGGTGCCGTACTCGTGCAGGGCCCACAGGATCGGTGTCGTCCAGCGGCTGAAGATCAGCTCGACCGCGGGCGCGATCGGGCAGGCCTCCACCGGCTCGTCGGCGCTCGGGTGCCAGGTCATGTCGCTCCAATACTTACCTTGGGGAACCCACTGTATCGAGGGATCTAACGTCGGTGCACACCCAGATCCCACGTATGAATGGAGACCCTCGATGATCGTCATCACCGGAGCGACGGGGAACGTCGGACGCCCGCTCGTCGAGCTGCTGGCCGACGCCGGACACACCGTCACCGCCGTCTCGCGCGCACAGTCGGCGCCGCTGCCGGCACGGCCCGGAGTCGTCACCGCGGAGGCGGACCTCTCCGACGTCGCGACCCTGGCGCCGGCCCTGGCAGGTGCCGATGCGCTCTTCCTGCTGGTCAGCGGCGCCGGCGCCCACGTCGACGGGCCGGCCCTGATGAAGCATGCCGAGGCCGCAGGCGTACGCCGGGTCGTGCTGCAGTCCTCCCAGGCCGTCGGCACCCGGCCGGGGACGCCGTCGCACGCGCCGCTCGTCGAGCTCGAGGACGCGGTGCGGGGCTCGGCGATGGAGTGGACGATCCTGCGACCGGGCGGCTTCGCGAGCAACGCGCTCGCCTGGGTGCCGATGGTCAAGGAGACGAACACCGTCCATGCGCCCTTCAGCGACGTCGCGCTTCCCGTGGTCGACCCGCTCGACATCGCCGAGGTGGCCGCGGCGGCGCTGACCGAGGAAGGTCACTCGGGGCGGACGTACGAGATCACCGGGCCGGTCGCGATCACGCCTCGCGAGCAGGTCGCGGAGATCGCGGCAGCGACCGGGCGGGCGGTGGAGTTCGTCGAGCTGACGCCGGAAGCGGCGTTGCGCCAGATGGCTGCGTTCATGCCGCCGGCCGTCGCCGAGGGGACGCTGGCCATCCTCGGGCACCCGACCGACGCCGAGCAGGCGGTCAGCCCGCACGTCGAGGAGGTCCTGGGCAGGCCGGCCCGCGGCTTCGGGGAGTGGGCGGGGCGGTTCGCCGCTGCGTACGAGGCCTGAGGTCAGGCACCGCCGGCGCCGCCGAGCTCCTTCAGCTCGGCACCGTCGATGCGGTGGACCTCCCACTCGTCCTGGGGGACCGAGCCGAGGGAGCGGTAGAAGGCGATCGAGGGCTCGTTCCACTTCAACACCCACCACTCGAGGCGGCGCCAGTCGTTCTCGACGCAGATCTCGGCGAGGCGTACGAGCAGGGCCTTGCCGGCGCCGGCGCCGCGGTGCTCCGGGTCGACGAAGAGGTCCTCGAGCCAGATGCCGTTGCGGCCGGTCCAGGTGGAGAAGGTGACGTACCAGACCGCCATGCCGATGACCGTGCCGTCCTTCTCCGCGATCAGGCAGTGGGTGGTCGGGGTGCCCGACTCGGGGAAGAGGGCCGCCGCGAAGTCGGCCTCCGTCGCCTCGACCGCGTCGGGCTCCTTCTCGTAGACGGCCAGGGCGTGGACGAGGCGGAGGATCTCGGGTACGTCGGCGGGAGCTGCATCGCGGATGGTGACGGTCACGGTGCCGATCCTAGAGCTACTCGCGAGTTGGGGAACACGTGTTCTAGCGAGACACAGACGCAATGGCGGTGCAACAAACCCTCTTTACCTTGCGGGGTGCCCCCAACAGATTGGAACCCCACATGACTCAGTCACGTCGGAACTTCCTGCGCAACGTCGGCCTCGCCGGCGGAGCAGGCGTCATGTTGCACAGCATGGGTGCCCTCGGGCTCACCTCCGCGCACGCCGCGGAGACACCCGATTTCACTCCTCCCCAGCCCGCGGACCTCGCCCGGGCGGGCAGCAAGTCGGTCGTGATCCTCGGCGGTGGCGTCGCCGGGCTGACCGCTGCGTACGAGCTGCTCAAGGGCGGCTACCGGGTCACCGTCCTCGAGGGACGCGACCGGGCGGGTGGCCGCAACTTCACCGTCCGTGGCGGCACCCGCGTCACCGATCTGAAGGGGGTCACCCAGGTCGCCGGGTTCTCCCAGGGCCAGTACATGAACGCCGGGCCCGGACGGCTGCCACAGAGCCACATCACCCTCGACTACTGCAAGGAGCTGGGCGTCCCGATCGAGGCATTCACCAACCAGAACGCCAATGCGCTGCTCTACTACCCGGGTGACCACGGCATCGGCGCTGTCCAGATGCGCCACGCCAAGGCGGACACCTACGGCTACGTCTCCGAGCTGCTCGCGAAGGCGACCGACAAGGGCGCCCTGGACGAGGAGCTGACCGCAGCCGACAAGGAGGCGCTGATCGCGTTCCTGAGGAGCTTCGGCGACCTCGGCACCAAGGCGGAGGGGTACGCCTACACCGGCTCCAGCCGCGCGGGCTACACCGTCGAGCCGGGTGCCGGTCAGGAGTCCGGCACCGAGGTGGCGCCCCACGCGATGAGCGCGGTCCTCGCGGCCGGACTGGGTCAGTACTTCTCGTTCGAGTTCGGCTACGACCAGGCGATGATGATGTATCAGCCGGTCGGCGGCATGGACGCGATCCCGAAGGCCTTCGCCAAGGCCATCGGGGCGCGCAACATCCGCTACGGGGCCGAGGTCGTCGAGTGGAACAACACCTCGACCGGCGTCTCCGTCGCCTACAAGGCTCGCGGACGGACCGAGGTCATCGAGGCGGACTTCGCGATCAACTGCATGCCGCCGCAGATCGCCGCCAAGATCCCGCACAACCTCGGCGCCGACATCACCGCGAGCCTGAAGTCCTTCGGGCCGTCGAACGCGGGCAAGATCGGGATCGAGTACGACCGGCGCTGGTGGGAGGAGGACTTCCGGATCTACGGCGGGATCACCAACACCCGCCTCGACCTGCGCAACATGTGGCACCCGTCGTACGGGTTCAACGGCGACAAGGGCACCATGATCGGCTACTACAACACCGGTAGCGCGGCGGACACCTACGGCGCCCTGACCCCTGCCCAGCGGCTCTCCCGCGCGGTGGACATGGGCAAGCAGATCTTCGGGGACGTCTACGGCGAGGGCATCACCGCCTCCTACAGCCAGGACTGGAAGTCGGCGAAGTTCTCGGAGGGGGCTTGGGCCTACTCGACGACGGCGGACACCGATCCGCTCTACACGCGGCTGTTGGACGCCACCGGCAACACGTACTTCGCCGGCGACCACCTCAGCCACGCGGTCGCCTGGCAGCACGGCGCGATCACGGCCGCCCGGGCGGCCGTCGAGAAGCTGCACACGCGGGTGACGGCATGATGTCGCCGCGTACGAAGGTGGTGGCTGTGGTCGGGTTGACCGCGGCTCTGGTGGCACCGACGGCGGCGGTTGCGGGGAGCAAGTGGTCGCCTGCTTCTGATGGGCACCGTCCGCCGCGTGGCGGGGAGACGATCTCGGTGCTGCCGGCGGGTCAGGACAACCCGTCGATCGCCAACGGTGTCGCGATCGGGCCGGCGGCCGCGATCTACAAGACCAGCGGGCTCGGACCGTCGCGGTTGAACACCGGGGCGACCGGCGAGCAGGCCTACATCGACACCGAGGTGTTCCCCGATGGCCAGCTGCCACCGGGCGTCACGATCACCGAGGCGCAGGGGATCAACGTGCTTCGCCGGATCGGGGAGAACCTCGCGGCGGCCGGCCTCTCCTACGAGGACGTGATCACGATGCGCGTCTTCCTGCAGAACCCCGCGGGCGAGGCGAAGATGGACTTCGCGGGCTGGAACCGGGCCTATCGGCAGTTCTTCGCGAACACGTCGGTCTCGACCGGCGAGGTCATCCCGGTGCCGCTCGGCACCGCTCCGCCCGCCGAGCCGATGGTCACCAACCCGGCCCGGCCGTCGCGGTTCGCGCTCGAGATCGAGAACCTGCCGGTGGACGGCTGGCTCGTCGAGGTGGAGGTCGACGCGGCCTATCCGGTGAAGAGGAAGTAGGCCTCGAACACAGAGATCGCCCTCCTCGAGCAGTGCTCGGGGAGGGCGATCTCTGTTCAGCTCAGACCGAGGTCAGAGCTTGGCAAGCTTGGGGAAGGGGCTGGGAATGCGAACCAGCTGGGGACCGAAGTCGACAGTGACTGCGGCCGTTTCCTTGTTGACGACCCGACCCAGGCCGAATGAGTCGTGGGAGACCAGGTCTCCGGACTCGAACTGCTCAATGACCGGCTCGGGATCAGTCTTGAACGGACTCGCGGCGAAGTGTCGCCGCCGGGGGGTTGAGGTAGTCATCTCTTCGAGTATGTGGCCTACCACACGCATAAGGGAAGGAACAGATCGGGCACAAAGACCCATCAGGACGGTTCTCAAGCGCGTGCGTAGTCGGCTTTCCGGTAGCTGGCGCTGCGTCGGTAGTGGGCGGAGATGCTGGGCCAGTTGGTGGTGATGCGGCCGTTCTTCTCCCGATACCAGGAGGTGCACTTGCTCCAGACGCTGTCGGCCAGCTGGTCCTGGATCCGGGCGTCGTAGGCCTCCTCGACCTCCGCCCGGACCTCGAGCGGGCCGGCCTCGGCGACGTGGTCGGCGTAGCGGCCGAGGTAGCGGGCCTGGGTCTCGAGGAAGTAGATGATCGAGCCGCCGCCGGTGTTGGTGTTGGGGCCGTACATGATCAGCAGGTTGGGGAACCCGGGGACGGTCATGCCGTGGTAGGCGTGGGCACCGTCCTTCCAGTGGGTGTGCAGGTCGCGGCCCTGGGTGCCGGCGATCGTCATCGGGGCGAGGAAGTCGGTCGCCTTGAAGCCGGTGCCCCAGATGATGACGTCGACCTCGTGGTGCAGGCCGTCAGCGGTCGTGACGCCGGTCGGGGTGATCTCGGTGATGTCGTCGGTGATCACGTCCACGTTGGGCTGGGCGAGGGCGGGCAGGTAGTCGTCGGCGAAGAGGACGCGCTTGCAGCCGAACGGGTAGTCGGGCCAGACCTTCTCGAAGAGCCCCGGCTTGGCCGCGGTCTGCGCCTTCATGTGCCGCTTGGACCAGGTGCGCATGACCGCGGAGAGCGGCTTGATGTGGAAGGTCGTGGTCAGCCACTCGGCCTGGGTCCAGATCTTCGCGCGGTCGAGCAGCTGCGGGAGGCGGCGGGCGGGGTCGGTGCGCTCGAAGTCCTTGCGCGGCACGATGTAGGGCGCGGAGCGCTGGAAGAGAAGCACCTTCGCCGCGTCCTTCCGCACCTCGGGCACGAACTGGATCGCGCTCGCGCCGGTGCCGATCACCGCGACCCGCTTGCCGGCGAGGCTCAGGTCGTGGTTCCACTCGGCCGAGTGGAAGGCCTCACCGCGGAAGCTGTCCGCGCCGGGAATGCTCGGGATCGAGGGCCGGGAGAGCTGACCGACGGCAGGTACGAACAGGTCGACCGTCTCGGTCTCCCCCGTGCTGAGGTCGAGCTGCCAGGTCTTCGCCTCGTCGTCCCAGCGCGCGGCCGTCACCTCTGTGTGGAACCGGATGTGGCGGCGTACGTCGTACTTGTCGACGACCTTGTGGATGTAGTCGAGGATCGCCGGCTGGCGGGAGAACTTGTGGGGCCAGTGCGGATTGGGCTCGAAGGAGAAGGAGTAGAGGCTGGACGGTACGTCGCAGGCGGCTCCCGGATAGGTGTTCTCGCGCCAGACGCCACCGACGTCACCGGCCTTCTCGAACACGACGATGTCGTCGTGACCACGCTTCTTGAGCTCGATCGTGGCGGCCAGGCCGCCGAAGCCGGTGCCGATGACTGCGATGCGCAAGAGATCCTCCGAGGGCCGGGAGCGTGATGTGACCTGGACCATACCGGGAGAATGTGAATCTGCGCGCGGGGTCGACCGAGTGGCAAGAAAGGTAAGAACTGAGACCTCCTCTCGTCACCGCGCTTAGGGTCGGCTAACCTAATCTCATGATCGTCTGCCAGTGCCGAGTCGTCACCGACCGTGACGTCGACGCCGCGCTGGCCGACGGAGCCCGTACGGTCAGCGCGATCTGCCGCTCCACGGGCGCCGCTCAGGACTGCGGCTCGTGCATCTTCTCGGTGAAGAAGCTGGTCACGCAGCACCTCGCGCAGGAGTGCTCGCACCTGGCGGCCGACGGCGCTGCTAGCTGACCCACCGCAACCGGTCGCAAACTGAGTCTGTCCTCACTCCCGGGGTGCCGTGCGAGTATCGGGACAGATCCCGTTACCGGAGGTGCGTCATGCAGCCAGTCGATCCACGCGTCGTCGAGCTCCTCAACGAGGCACTCACGTTCGAGCTCACCGTCACCAACACCTACTTCCTGCATGCCCGGATGCTCGACAACTGGGGCCTGCCGAAGCTCGGGAAGGTGTTCTACGACCTCTCCATCGACGAGATGCGCGACGCGGACAACCTGATCAACCGGATCCTGATGTTCGACGGCCACCCGAACGTGCAGCGGCTCAACGCGATCCAGGTCGGCGAGACGGCTCAGGAGATGCTCACCCTCGCCCTGGAGAGCGAGCGGGCCGCGGTGGCGCAGTTCAACGCCGGCGGCGACGAGTGTCACCAGCTCGGGGACCACGGCACCGCTGCGGTCTTCGAGGAGATGATCCGCGACGAGGAGAAGCACGCCGACTGGTTCGAGTCCCAGCTCGACGCGATCGACCGCGTGGGTCTCCAGCAGTACCTGGCCCAGCACGTGGCTGCGGGCGAGGGCCCCGGCTGAGCCGGGACCACCGCTCCGTCGCAGGTGCCCGCCTCAGGCAGGCACCATGTCGTCGATGCAGAGGATGTTGTCCTCGCTGTCCTTGAACCACGCGGCATGCCCCTCCGGGCCCATCCCGGCCACGTCTCCGTCCCAGGTCACACCCGGCATGTCGTAGTGCTCGAACGTGACGCCCTTGGCCCCGAGGTCGTCGACCTCCTTGCGGACGTCGGCGACGTGGAACTGGGCGATCGTGTGTCCGGCCTTGCCCGCCTGGTCGGTCTCGTAGAGGTGGAAGGACGTCCCGCCGGACGTCGTGTAGACCAGCCCGCCGGGGTTCTCGTCGGCCGGCTCCAGCCCGAGCTTGTCGGCGTAGAAGCGACGCGCCCGCTCGAGGTCGGCGGCCGGGATGTTCGCCATCACCTTGCTGTCGGTCAGCATCACGGCCTCCTTCAGGCGCTCTCGAACCACGGGTGGTGGAGGTCGTAGAAGGTCGCGCCCTTCATCACGTAGTCGAGCTCGCGGCGTACGTCCTCCGGGGGCTCGACCTTCTCGCGCTCGCGCGCCTCGGCCTCGCTGGTGAAGGCGACCGTCTCGATGAAGCTGCCGTCCGGCTCGATCGCGAGAGTGCCGCCGAGGATGTCGGGGCGCGCCTCGTGCAGCTGGGTGGTGTCGGCCAGCATCGCCTTGAGCCGGCTCGGGTCGTCGACCCGACCGCGGATGATCTGCACGAACCCGGCGTCGTCGGAGCCGCCGTCGAAGAGCAGCGTGACGTCGTCGCAGTCGTGGTACTCCATCGGCCCGTCCATGACCTCGGCCATCCGCGCCGCCCACTCCCCCTGCTCGGGACGGTCGGAGTTGGCCATCGCCGCCTCACGGGACTCGAAGCGGACCACGCCGCAGAGCTGGCCGTCGTCGGTGAACCCGTAGGTTCCGCCGAGCCACCCGGTCGCGCCCGGTGCCAGGTCGCGCCGCCACTCGTCGAGCAGCCGGTGGGCCTCGTCCTGCCGGGTACAGGGCGCGTGAATCATCTGGATGAACATTGCTGCCTCCTGGTCGTCGGTGTGCCAACGGACCGGTCGAGGCAGGGTCCGGGCCCCGGCCGGGCCCATTCGCAACGTACGTCGGCCGGGGTGCCCCGCGCATACCCCAAACAGGGCCCTTTTCAGACGATCGGCCGGGACCGTCAGTCGACGTCGACCCAGTTCAGCGTGCGGTCCACGGCCTTGCGCCAGCCCGCGTACCCGGCCTCGCGCTGCTCCTCGGACCAGGCCGGCTGCCAGCGCTTGGACTCGTTCCAGTTCTGGCGCAGCTCGTCGGTGTCCTTCCAGAACCCGACGGCGAGGCCGGCCGCGTAGGCCGCTCCGAGCGCGGTCGTCTCGGCGACCACCGGACGGCTGACCTCGACACCGAGGACGTCAGCCTGGATCTGCATGCACAGCTCGTTCACGGTGACGCCGCCATCGACCTTGAGCACCTCGAGGCGTACGCCGGAGTCCTTCTCCATCGCGTCGGCGACATCGCGGCTCTGGTAGCAGATCGACTCCAGGGTCGCCCGGGCGATGTGGCCGCTGGTGTTGAACCGGGACAGGCCGACGATCACGCCGCGGGCGTCCGAGCGCCAGTAGGGGGCGAAGAGACCGGAGAAGGCGGGGACGAAGTAGACCCCACCGTTGTCCTCGACCTCCTTGGCCAGCGTCTCGGACTGGGCGGCGTTGCTGATCACCCGCAGCTGGTCGCGCAGCCACTGCACCGCGGAGCCGGTGACGGCGATCGAGCCCTCCAGGGCGTACGTCGGGGGCTGGTCGCCGAACTGGTAGCAGACCGTGGTGAGGAGGCCATTCTCGGAGCGGACGAGCTCCTGGCCGGTGTTGAGGAGGAGGAAGTTGCCGGTGCCGTAGGTGTTCTTGGCCTCGCCGGCGTCCAGGCAGACCTGGCCGACCATCGCCGCCTGCTGGTCGCCGAGGATGCCGGTGATCGGGACCTCGCCCTTGAGGGGTCCGTTCGCGAGCGTGGTGCCGTAGGCGTTGGGCTCGGAGGAGGGCCGGATCTCGGGGAGCATCTGGCGCGGGATGTCGAAGAAGCCGAGCAGCTCGTCGTCCCAGTCGAGGGTCTCGAGGTTCATCAGCATGGTGCGGCTGGCGTTGGTGACGTCGGTGACGTGCACGCCGCCGTGGGGTCCGCCGGTCAGGTTCCAGACGACCCAGCTGTCGGTGGTGCCGAAGATGGCGTCGCCGCTCTCCGCGGCCTCGCGGACGCCGTCGACGTTCTCCAGGATCCACTGGATCTTGCCGCCGGCGAAGTAGGTGGCCGGCGGGAGGCCGGCCTTGCGGCGGATGATGTCGCCGCGCTCGTCCCGGTCGAGGGCGGAGGCGATCCGGTCGGTGCGGGTGTCCTGCCAGACGATCGCGTTGTAGTAGGGCCGGCCGGTCTTCCTGTTCCACACGACCGTGGTCTCGCGCTGGTTGGTGATGCCGAGCGCGGCGATGTCCTTGTCCGTGAGTCCCTTGCGGCCGAGCGCGGTCTGGATGACCGAGCTGGTGCGCTCCCAGATCTCCACCGGGTTGTGCTCCACCCAGCCCGCCTTCGGCATGATCTGCTCGTGCTCGAGCTGGTGGCGGGCCACCTCGTTGCCGCCGTGGTCGAAGATCATGCAGCGGGTGCTGGTGGTGCCTTGGTCGACGGCTGCGACGTAGTCGGGCATGTCGGTCCTTTCGGGTTCTTGCTGTGTCCAGGGATGTCGGGCGGGCGATCGGTGGTCAGGCGGCGGCGGGCAGGTCGCTGGTCTCCTCAGCCTCCTCCTCGGCGGGCAAGAAGCGTGCGATCAACACCTTGTACGCTCCGGCACCGATGAGTCCACCGACAAGCGGGGCCACGATCGGGATCCAGAAGTAGAGATCGCCGGCGGCGGTCACCCAGGCTCCGTCGTAGCCGGTGACGAAGGAGGCCAGTCGCGGGCCGAAGTCACGGGCCGGGTTGATGGCGTAGCCGGCGTTGGTGCCCCAGGCCATGCCGATCCCGACGATCACGAACGCGATCGCGACGGGCGAGAACCAAGCGATGGGCGCCGAGTTCTTCGCGTCGGTGATGGCCATGATGAGGAACAGCAGGATCGCGGTGCCGATCACCTGGTCTGCGAAGGCGGTGGTGAGAGTGACGCCGAGCGCGGCGTCGCCGTTGCCCGGGAGCGTCGAGAAGATGCCCTGGGTGGCGTGGGTGTGGCCGGGGTCGACGCTGGCGATGGCGTCCCCGTAGGCCGCGCGGACGATCAGGGCACCGACGAAGGCGCCGAGGATCTGGGCGATGCTGTAGGGCAGCACCTTGCGCCACTCGAAGTCGCCGAACACCGCCATGGCGAGGCTGACGGCCGGGTTGAGGTGGGCGCCGCTGATCCGTCCCGCGGTGTAGATGCCCAGCATCACCCCGATCCCCCAGGCCCAGGCGATCGAGTCGTGGTCGCCCAGGCCGCCGTCGCCGGTCACGACCTGCGCGACCACGCCGACGCCGAAGAGGATCAGGATCATCGTTCCGGCGAACTCGGCGCTGAGCTCCCCGATGAGCTTTCTGTCTGTCTTCATGCGCTGCTCCTGCCGTGTGGGGTCTGGCGGACCTGTGCACCGTAGGGAGGCGTGACGGGCGTCACAACGGGGTGCGTTCGGCATCGCCGAACGCGGCCGTGTTTCACCGGGTGGCACCCGGTCGGTCCTGGATCTCCGAACCCGGTGCCCGGAATTTGTTCGGCCCCTACGCTTTTACCCAATGTCTCGGACCGTGCAATCCGTCGAGCGGGCGGCTGCGCTGCTACGCGTGCTCTCCGCCGAGAGTGAACCGATGGCTCTCGGTGAGCTGGCGGCTGCGGTGGGGCTGGCGAAGCCGACGGCGCACGGGTTGCTGCGTACGTTGGCGGGGGCCGGGTTCGTCGACCAGGAGCCTGCGACCGGGCGCTATCTGCTGGGCTCCGGGCTGCTCCATCTCGGGTCCGTGACCCTGGACCTCAACGAGCTGCGCTCGGAGACGCTGAACTGGGTGGACACGCTGGCGGCGCGTACGGGAGAGGAGGCGCGGATCGCGGCCTACCGCGACGGCGCTGCCGTGGTGGCGCACCATGTCTTCCGGGCGGGGCCGGGGGTGCAGGTGATGGACACCGGCCGGTCGCTCCCATTGCACGCCACCGCCCTCGGGAAGGTGCTGGTCGCCTTCGATCCCGGCGCCGCCCGCAGCGTCGTCGGACAGCCGCTGGACCGGCTGACCTTCCGGACGATCACCGACCGGTCGGCGCTGCTGCGGGCGCTGGCGGACGCGCGCGACACCGGGTGGGCCTCGGCCGTCTCCGAGGCGCGCCCGGAGCTGGCCGGGATCGCGGCTCCGGTGCGGGACCGGGGTGGGTACGTGGTGGCGGCCGTGGGCATCGCAGGGCCGGTGGTGCGACTGTGCGACGCACGTGGACTGCCTCGCTCGGATCTCGTCGAGGAGGTCGTCGGCGTCTCCAGATCGATCTCGCGGGCGCTCGGTCACGGCCGGGCGGCATGAGTGTTCCGCGGTACGTGGCCGCGCTCGACCAGGGCACGACCTCGACCCGGTGCATGCTCTTCGACCGCGAGGGCCGGATGGTCTCGCTGGCGCAGCGGGAGCACCATCAGCACTATCCGCGCGCGGGCTGGGTCGAGCACGACCCCATGGAGATCTGGGACATCGTCCGCCGGGTGATGCCGGAGGCGCTCGCGGATGCGGGTGCTTCCGTGGACCAGGTCGTCGGGCTCGGGATCACCAACCAGCGCGAGACCACGGTGGTGTGGGACCGGCACACCGGTCGGCCGGTCCACAACGCCATCGTGTGGCAGGACACCCGGTCCGCCGCCGTGCTGCCCGCTGTCGCCGCCGACATGCCCGAGGCGGAGATCCAGGCTCGGAGCGGGCTGCCGTTGGTGACGTACTTCTCCGGGCCGAAGGTGCGCTGGCTGCTCGACTCGTCTCCGGCGTTGCGGGAGCGGGCGGAGCGCGGGGACCTGCTGTTCGGGACGATGGACTCGTGGCTGGTCTGGAACCTGACCGGCGGGGTCTCCGGCGGGGTTCATGTCACCGACGTGACCAACGCCAGCCGGACGATGCTGATGAACCTCCACACGCTCGACTGGGATCCGGAGCTGCTGGCGGCGATGCGGGTCCCGCGGGCGATGCTCCCCGAGATCCGGCCCACCGTCTCCTCCTTCGGGACCACGGTCGCGCCGATCGAGGGCATCCGGTTGACGGCGGTGATCGGCGATCAGCAGGCGTCGCTGTTCGGGCAGGCGGGGTTCGACCGCGGCGACGCGAAGTGCACCTTCGGCACCGGCGGGTTCCTGCTCCTCAACACTGGCACGTCGCCGGTGCGCTCGCAGCACGGGCTGATCACCACGGTCGCGCATGCGATGGAGGGTGAGCCTGCGGCGTACGCGCTGGAAGGCTCGATCGCGGTCGCCGGCTCGCTCGTGCAGTGGTTCCGCGACAGCCTCGGGCTGATTCGCTCGGCCGCGGAGATCGAGACCCAGGCGCTGACCGTCGCCGACAACGGTGGCTGCTACGTCGTCCCGGCGTTCACCGGCCTCTACGCACCGCACTGGGAGCCCGATGCCCGCGGCGTGATCGTCGGGCTGACGTCGTACGTCACGAAGGCGCACCTGTGTCGCGCCGTCCTCGAGGCGACCGCCTGGCAGACCCGCGAGGTCATCGACGCGATGAACGCCGACGCCGCCGCCCCGCTGACGCAGCTGGCAGTCGACGGCGGCATGACCGCCGACAACCTCCTCATGCAGACCATCGCCGACTTCCTCGACATCCCCGTCGTACGTCCCATGGTGGCCGAGACGGTCTCCCGAGGTGCCGCCTACGCGGCCGGTCTCGGGGCCGGCTACTGGCCCGACCGGCAGGTCCTGCGACGGCACTGGCGCCGGGCGGCCGAGTGGCGGCCCGCCATGTCCGCTGCCGCGCGGGACGCCGAGTTCGCTCGGTGGCGGCGGGCGGTCGAGCTGGCGATCGGGTGGGGTGCGTGAGACCTCTCTTGCGTCAGTCGTCCGTCGCCTCGGCGAGGGACTTGAGGGCGCGGAGCCTGGTGTCCCAGGCGTTGCCGATGCGGTCGAGCTCGTGGGCGAGGGCGTTGAGGCGGGAGCCGAGGGCGGCGTAGACGATCTCGCGGCCGCGGCGCTCGGCGGTGACGAGGCCGGCGTCGGAGAGTACGTCGAGGTGCTTGACGATCGCCTGGCGGCTGACCGGGAGCACCCGGGCCAGGGCGGAGGCAGACATGGTCTCCTGCCCCAGCCGGGTGAGGATGTCCCAGCGGGTCTGGTCGCCCAGGGCCGCGCACATCTCGGGAAGGGTGGGTGTGGTGGTCACGCGCGCGCCTCGGCGTACGTCTTGGCGACCTCGAGCTCCATGGCCCAGCCGTTGTCGTTGCCCTCGCGCTCCTTGAGCCAGACAGCGGGGTCGTCGGACAGGGCGGAGAAGCCGCTCTCCAGGACCTCGAGGGTCACCCCGCCGGCCGGGTTGTCCTTGATCCAGAACTCCACCAGGGTGCCCTCGGTGACGTCGCGGAACGGGGTGCCGAGCCAGCGGAACGCGGCGTAGCGCGGCTCGTCGAGCTCGACCGTGCGGAATCGGAACTCACCCATCGTGGGGTGGGTGACGACGGCGACCTCGGTGCCGTCGGGGGCGGCCTCGACGCGGGTGTCCGAGTCGTCGAGAACGGTGCCGTCGTTGACGAACCACCCCGGGCGGGTGATCAGTGACCAGACCTTCTCGGCGCTGGCCTCGATGTCGATCTGGCGGCTGATGCTGTCGAGCTCGGCGAGCTCCTCGGCGGTGTGAACCATGGGTCCTCCTCAGATAGTGGAACTGCAATCTCAGTGTTGCACTTCCACCAGCATCTTGCAACCTTCTGGTTGCAATACTGGTTGATCGGCGAAGAGCCGCAGGGTCGCGTACGCAGCGGCGAGCCACCCCACCAACAGTCCGAGCGTCGCAACCGCGGCCCCGATCTCGAAGAGCGCGAGGCCGGTCGCGGCGGCAAGAGCGCTGCTGCCCGTGGCGACGGTCCCGACCGGGAACGTGAACGACCACCAGGTCGCCGCCACCGGCAGGCCGTCACGGACCTGGCGCACCGTCAGCGCGAGCGCCAGCGCGCTCCACAGCACGGTGAAACCCCACACCGGAACGCCGTAGCAGACCGCGAGCATGCTGAGGGCGTGCCCGTAGCCGGGCACCACGGAGGGCGCGAGCACGCCGAGGTGATGGACCGCCGTGGTCGACTGGCCGAGGAAGCCGAGCACGATCCACACCGTGGGCACGGTCGCCGGAGCCAGCGCCCCGTGCCGGATCAGCCGCTGCCAGAGCTGGTTGAGCACTAGGAACCCGGCGATCACGGTCAGCCCGAAGAGGGCGTAGCAGACGAGAAGAAGGGTCCCGCGCGCCTCGCCGGCCGGGAGGTGCGGCACGAGAGCGGCGCCGGTCGTCGCCGAGACCATCGGCGGCACGACCGGCATCAGCCACGCCCCGGTGGCACTGTCGTCGGCTACCACGTGGCGGGTGATCGCCCGGTAGGGCACGGCCATCGCGGTCCCCAGGCCGAGGAGCGTGCCCGCCGCCCACAGGACCGCGCCCAGCCCGACCGCCGCGCCGGCACCGAGTACGTCGACCCCGACCCCGACCGCGCCGGTCCCGACGGTCATCAGTGCCATCGCCGGAGCTCCGTAGAAGTGGGACATCACCGGGTCGTCGTAGTGACGGCGCAGCAGCGAGCTGTCCTGCCGGACGGCGTGCAGCATCACCGCCACCGTGGCCGTCAGGAGGAGGCTCGCCGCCAGCCAGAACGCCAGCGCGACCGGCATCGCCCCCGGCACCCGGAAGGGAAGGCCGGGCAGGACGACGGCGACGATGCCGGTGCCCATCGTGGCTGCGTACCAGTTCGGACCGTAGGGGAGCCTCATGTCTCCATGCTCGGCGCGGGCGCGCGGCGCCGGTAGAACCCAGATGACTGTGGGCTCACAGGGATAACCTGTGAGCGTGCTGCCCGACCTTCCGTCCCTGCGTCTGCTCGCCGACGTCGCCCGCCTGGGCAGCATCGGCGCCGCGGGCCGGGCGGCGGGCATTTCGCAGCAGTCCGCCTCGGAGCGGCTGCGGGCGATGGAGACCCAGGTCGGGCTGGTGCTGGTGCAGCGGGCGCGGCGCGGATCGGCGCTGACCCAGGCGGGGAAGCTGCTGGTCGAGTGGAGCGTCGACCTGCTCGAGCGCGCCGACGAGATCGAGACCGCACTGCAGACGCTGCGAAGCGGCCGCTCCGACGAGCTGCACGTGCACGCGTCGATGACGACGGCCGAGTATCTGCTCCCCCGCTGGCTTGTACGTCTGCGGCAGCAGCGCCGGGTGGCGGTGAGCCTCCGGGCCGCGAACTCCGAGGACGTCGTCACCGCCGTGCGTCAGGGCGAGGCGGACCTGGGCTTCGTCGAGGGTCCCGTCGACACCGCGGGACTTGCCACCACGAAGGTCGGGGTCGACGACCTCGTACTGGTCGCGGGGCCCGATGACCGCTGGGCCCGACGCCGCGCCGGGATCAGCCCGCGAGAGCTCGCGACCCGCCCGCTGACCTGTCGCGAGCACGGCTCCGGCACGCGGGCGGTCGTCGAGTCAGCGTTGGCAACCGTGGGCGAGCGGTTGGCGGATCCCGAGGTGGAGTTCGCGACGAACGCCGCGATCCTCGCCGCCGTCCGCGCGGGCGGATCGCCGGCGTTCGTGTCGAGCCGGGCGACCCAGGCCGACGTCGACCTCGGCACCCTGGTCCGGGTGCCGGTGGCAGAGCTGGACCTGTCCCGGGAGTTCCGAGCCGTATGGGTCGGTGGCGGTCGCCCGCCCGCGGGACCGGTCCGCGACCTCCTCGCGATCGCCGGCGCCTGAGCCGAGGGAGCACCCCGGGGCGTACGTCCTTCTAGTCCCGGATCCGCTCGAGCTTGGTCCAGCCGGTGTAGCCGCGCTTCTCGACCAGGCGCATGAGGTCGCGGGCGACGGGGACCTGCTCGACGAACATCGAGTCGAGGAGGGCGGCGAGCTCGTCGGGCATGGCCTGGTCGCCGTCGACGTAGGCGGCCCAGTCCTCGTCGGAGACCGCGTTCATCTGGGCGACGATCTGGTCGGCGATGGTCTCCAGACGGGGGTCGCCGGGCTCCCAGTCGAGCATGGCCTCCAGCTCGCGGTAGGTCTCCACGACCGAGGGGTCGTCGAGCTGGCCGACCTTGTTGCGGATGAAGGCTTCCATGCTCTGCGGCTGCTGGGCGGCGACGAGGATCCAGGCGTCGCGCTCACCCTGGATCATCCGCTCCGGGATGCCGAGCTCGCGCATCCGCTCCAGATAGGCGACCGCCTCGGGCGGGAGGGCGAGGCCGTCACCGTGGACCAGCCGGGCGATCCGCTCGCGGTGGGCCTGCCGCTCGCGGATCTCGAGACGGAGGCGCTTGTCGATCTCGGCGACGGCCTTCTTGAAATCGTCGTCGCCGGCGGCCAGCAGCTCCTTGACACGGGAGAGCGGGACGCCGGCGTCGGCGAGGATGCGGATCTTGATCAGGTCGACCACAGCAGCGGCGTCGTAGCGTCGGTATCCCGAGTGGTCGCGCTCTGGCTCCACCAGCAGCCCTTTGGCGTGGTAGTGGCGCACGGCCCTGACGGTGACACCGGCGTACGACGCCAGCTGGCTGATCGTGAGCATTCCCGAATAGTGACGGGAAGGCCCGGGTTTGTCGCGTGGTTTAGGCAAACTTGCGGCGGTAGGCGGCGGTGGCCAGGACGTACGCGACGACCAGGAGGCCGACGCACCAGGCCAGTGCGATCCACAGCTCGTTGCCCAGGTCCTGACCGGCGAAGATCGCCCGGATGGAGTCGACGATCGAGGTGACCGGCTGGTGCTCGGCGAAGGCTCGCACCGGTCCGGGCATCGTGTCGGTCGGCACGAACGCCGAGCTGAGGAAGGGCAGGAAGATCAGCGGGTAGGAGAACGCGCTGGCTCCCTCGACCGTGCCGGCCGTGAGGCCCGGAACCACCGCGAGCCAGGTCAGCGCGAGGGTGAACAGGGCCAGGATGCCGACCACCGCGAGCCAGTCGAGCACGCTCGCACTGGTGCGGAAGCCCATCAGCAGGGCGACGAGCACCACCACGACCAGCGAGATCATGTTCGCGACCACCGAGGTGAGCACGTGACCCCACAGCACCGCGGACCGAGCGATCGGCATCGACTGGAACCGGTCGAACATGCCGCCGTTCTTGTCCTGGAAGAGACGGTAGGCGGTGTAGGCGATGCCGGAGGCGATCGTGATCAACAGGATGCCCGGTAGCTGATAGCTGACGTAGCTCTCGTGGGAGCCGGTGTCGATCGCGCCGCCGAAGACGTACACGAACATGAGCATCATGGCGATCGGGGTGATCGCGGTGGTGACGATGGTGTCGGGGCTGCGGCCGATGTGTCGCAGGGAGCGGCCGAGCAGGACGGCGGTGTCGCCGAAGAATCGGGTGTTCATCATGACTCCTTCACGGGGGTGGCGGACGCGCCGTTGGACTTGCTGGTGATGGCGAGGAAGATCTCCTCGAGGGACGGCTGCTTCTCGACGTACTCCTGCTTGGCCGGCGGGAACATCGCCTTGAGCTCGGCGAGGGTGCCGTTGGCGATGATGCGGCCCTCGTGGAGGATCGCGATCCGGTCGGCGAGCTGCTCGGCCTCCTCGAGGTACTGCGTGGTGAGCAGGACCGTCGTGCCGCTGTCGGCGAGCTCCTTGACGGTGGCCCACACCTCGATCCGCGCCTCGGGGTCGAGGCCGGTGGTCGGCTCGTCGAGGAAGATCACCGGCGGGTTGCCGATGAGGCTCATCGCGATGTCGATCCGGCGGCGCATACCACCGGAGTACGTCGCGACCTTGCGGTTGCCGGCCTCGGTGAGCGAGAACCGGGCGAGGAGCTCGTCGGCGACCGCGCCCGGGTTCTTCTGGCGGAGCAGCTTGGCGATCAGGATGAGGTTCTCGCGGCCGGTCAGGATCTCGTCGACGGCGGCGAACTGGCCGGTGAGACTGATGGACGTGCGTACGTCCTGGGCCTGGGTCGCGACGTCGAAGCCGTTGACCGTCGCCTGGCCGCCGTCCGCCTTGAGGAGCGTCGTCAGGATCTTCACGGTCGTGGTCTTGCCGGCGCCGTTGGAGCCGAGGAGGGCGAAGATGCTGCCCTTCTCGACGCTCAGGTCGACGCCCTGGAGGACATGTACGTCGCCGTAGGACTTGGTCAGTCCGGCGATCTCGATTGCTGGTGTCGGGTTCATGTCGAATAGCGTCGAGGGTTGACGCTGGGTCAAGGTCAAGGATTCTTTCTGACCTTTTTTCGACAGCCCCGATCGAGGCCTTCAGGAGCGTGGAACGCGGGTCTCAGGCGTAGACGTCCGCGGCCGCCTGCATGTGGGACTCCACGACGCCGAGGGCTGCCTCGGTGTCACCCCGTTCGATGGCGTCGACGATCGGCGCGTGCTGATCGCGGGACATGATCTCGGGCAGCTCGTCGGCCTTGTTGCTCATGATCGAGACCCGGATGCGCCCCTCCAGGTGGCGCCAGCTCTCCACGAGCATCGGGTTATCGGCGAGCTGGCACATCAGCAGGTGGAATCCCAGGTCAGACTCCAGCCGCTCGGCGAAGTCGGCCTTCTCGTCGGCCAGGCGCTCGAGCTCCTCGCGGAGCCGCGCCACCGCCTCCGCACGCCGCGGTGAGGCGATGATCGTCTTGACGGCGAGACCCTCCAGGGCGGTGCGTACCTGGTAGAGGCCGCGAACCTCCTCGGCGGTCATGCTGTAGACCTGCAGCCGGCCGCGGACTCCCGGCTCGACGAGGCCCTCCTGCTGGAGGTGGCGCAGCGCCTCGCGGACCGTGCCGCGGCTGATCCCGAGGCGGGTGGCGAGCTCGACCTCGCCCAGATGGTCGCCCGGGCGGTACTGCCCCGAGGTGATCGCCCCGCGCAGCGTCTGCAGCGCACGCTCCCGCAGGGTGCTGCGGTCCAGCTGGGTGAACGGCTCGGTCGTGGCCACGGTCGTCTCCTCCATCGGTTGCCGGCGTGCGTGGGCCGGCGCGGTTCATCGTACGCGGCGGGCTGTCGAAATGGCGACTGTCAACATTTATACACACGAGCTCTTGACAGGCGCTCGTGACGTGAGTCACTCTCGATGTCGACTGTTAACAGTCAACTGAACGAGGAGAGACAGACCTCTCCGTGACCCAGGGAGACTCAGATGGACGGGAAACCCCTCCCCGACCCCCACCTCGCCGCGGCTGCCAGCTGGCACCCGGTCGAGGGGACGCCCGCCAAGAAGCGCGTCGCGATGGGATCCTCCATCGGCGCGACGATCGAGACGTACGACTTCATCGGCTTCGGCACGGCTGCGGCGCTCTACTTCAACACCGTCTTCTTCCCCTCGAGCGACCCGCTCTCGGGCACCCTGCTCTCCTTCGCCACCCTCGGCGTCGGCTTCGCGGTGCGCCCGCTGGGCGGGATCGTTGGTGGCTACCTCGGTGACAAGATCGGTCGCAAGCCGGTCCTCGTCGGCTCGCTGCTCCTGATGGGCATCGCGACGGTGATGATCGGCCTGCTACCCACCTATCAGCAGGTCGGTGTCTGGGCCGGGGTCTTGCTGGTGGCCGTCCGCGTCGTCCAGGGCCTCGCCTTCGGAGCCGAGTGGGGCGGCGCGATCCTGATGACCTTCGAGCACGCGCCGTGGCGTCGCCGAGGGCTCTACACGGGCATCACCCAGGCCGGCTTCCCGGTCGGCCTGCTCCTCGCCAACCTGGCGTTCCTGGCCAGTGTGCCGCTGGGCGACCAGTGGGCGTGGCGGGTGCCGTTCCTGCTGAGCGCCGTGCTGATCGTGGTCGGCATCGTGATCCGACTCAAGGTCGAGGAGTCGCCGGAGTTCGAGGAGATCAAGAGCGAGGGCGAGGTCGCCAAGAACCCCCTCCTCGAGGTGCTCCGCACCGACTGGCGCAACGTCCTGCGCGCCTTCTGCCTGCGCATCGCCGAGACCGCCGGGTACGCCGTCTCGGTCACCTTCCTGCTCTCCTACCTCGAGAGCGAAGACCTCGCCGAGCGACCGGTCATCCTCACCGGCCTGCTGCTGGCGGCCGGG
This sequence comes from Nocardioides luteus, assembly GCF_015752315.1. Taxonomy (NCBI): domain Bacteria; kingdom Bacillati; phylum Actinomycetota; class Actinomycetes; order Propionibacteriales; family Nocardioidaceae; genus Nocardioides; species Nocardioides luteus. Next base: position 5,668,118 of record NZ_JADOVJ010000001.1, on the reverse strand, counting down.
CTCGGGATCGCCGCCACCACCCTCTGGGGCGCGCTCACGGACCGGATCGGGCGCCGGCCGGTCTACGTGTTCGGCACCATCGTGACGCTGGCGTGGGGCGTACCGCTGTTCCTGCTGATCAACACCGGGACCGCCGCGCTCATCGTGATCGCGTTCGTGATGAGCTACACGATCTGCCAGAACTCGCTGGCCGGCGTGCAGGGCGCCTGGTTCTCCGAGCTGTTCGCGGTCAAGACGCGTACGTCCGGAGCGTCGCTCGCCTACCAGCTCTCCGCCGTCGTCTCCGGCTTCACGCCGCTGATCGCCACCGCCCTGTACGCCGGGGTCGGCTGGATCGGCCCTGCATTGCTGCTCTCGGCCTACGGCCTGCTCGGTCTGGTCGCCGCGGTGATCACCGCGGAGACCTGGGGCCCGAAGGAGCGCGCCGAGGTCGCCGAGCTCGAGCGGGTCGCAATCGCCTCGCGCGGTGCCACTCCGTCCGCCCCGACCCACCAGGTCGCCCCGCCGGCGACCGCCACCTCCGAAGGAAAGTGACCGATGACCTCCACAGACACGATCGCCGAGGCACCGACCCGGCAGAAGCGGATCTCGCGCCTGCGGGAGTCGGCCCACCGGATCCGGCACAACGCGCTGCTGATGGGCGAGGTGCAGGGCCAGGGCTACATCGGGCAGGCGCTCGGGGTCGCCGACATCCTCGCCGTCGCCTACTGCGACCGGCTCCGATTCCGACCCGAGGACCCCGAGTGGGTCGGCCGCGACCGGTTCCTGCTCTCCATCGGCCACTACGCGATCGCGCTCTACGCCGCGCTGGCCGAGGCCGGCACCATCCCGGTCTCCGAGCTGGAGACCTATGGCTCCGACGAGTCGCGGTTGCCGATGTCGGGCATGGCGTCCTACACCCCCGGGATGGAGATCTCCGGCGGGTCGCTCGGCCACGGTCTCACCGTTGCCGCCGGGATGGCCCTGGGGCTGCGCCGACTGGGGAGCGAGTCCCGGATCTTCAACCTGCTCTCCGACGGTGAGCTCGACGAGGGATCGACCTGGGAGGCGGCGCTGGAGTGCTCCAGCCACGAGCTCGACAACGTCACCGCCATCGTGGACGTCAACGCGCTGCAGGCCGACGGCCCGACCGCCACCGTGCTCCGCACCGAGCCGGTGACCGACAAGTGGCGTGCCTTCGGGTGGCACGCCGTCCGGGTCGACGGCAACGACATCGGCGCTCTCGTCGACGCCTTCGACGAGGCGGCCGCTCATCGGGGGTCGCCGAGCGTGATCGTCTGCGACACCCGGATCGGCCGCGGCGTACCGCTCCTGGAGAACCGGGAGAAGGCCCACTTCATGCGGGTCGAGGAGCACGAGTGGCAGATCGCCCGCACCCAGCTCGAGGAAGGTTTCACCCGATGACCAGCACCGTTGCCCCCGCCGTTCCCGCTCCCGTGAAGAAGAAGCTCACCACGTCGGCGATGATCGCGTCCTTCGCGGACCCGGGACAGAAGACGACGCCGGCCCCGTTCGGCCACGCGCTCGCGGCGCTGGCCGAGGAGCGACCCGAGATCGTCGGGCTCTCCGCGGACCTGGCGAAGTACACCGACATGCACATCTTCCGCGAGGCCCACCCGGAGCGGTTCTTCCAGATGGGGATGGCCGAGCAGGCCCTGCTCGGCGCAGCCGCCGGCATGGCCGAGGTGGGGCTGGTGCCGTTCGCGTCGACGTACTCCGTCTTCGCCACCCGGCGGGCCTACGACTTCCTCTGCCTCGACATCGCCGAGCCCGGGCTGAACGTGAACGTCGTCGGGGCGCTCCCCGGACTGACGACCGGCTACGGTCCCAGCCACCAGGCCACCGAGGACCTCGCCATCCTGCGCGCCTGCCCGAACCTCACCGTCGTCGACCCGTGCGACGCCGTCGACCTCGAGCAGGCGGTGCCGCAGCTGGCCTCGCATGCCGGGCCGACCTATCTCCGGCTGCTGCGCGGCGCGGTGCCACGGGTGCTCGACGAGTACGACTACACCTTCCAGCTGGGCAAGGCAGCCGAGCTGCGTACCGGGCGTGATGTCGTGCTCATCTCGACCGGGCTGATGACCATGCGCGCCCTGCAGGCCGCCGAGCGGCTGGAGAAGGACCACGTCGACGTCTCGGTCCTGCACGTGCCGACGATCAAGCCGCTCGACCGCGAGGCGATCATCGCCGCCGCTTCCGGCGATCGGCTGGTCGTCACCCTCGAGAACCACACCGTCGTCGGCGGGCTCGCCGAGGCGGTCGCGTCCACGCTCGCCTTCGCCGCGGTCGGCCGCCGGATCGTGCCGATCGCGCTTCCGGACGAGTTCCTCGCCGCCGGAGCCCTGCCCACACTCCACGACCGCTACGGGCTGTCGACCGCCTCGATCGTCGATCGCGTCCGCACCGAGCTCACCCACTGACCAGGAGAACTGACATGTCGAAGAGCACTGCCATCGTCACCGGCGCCGCCTCCCGTCGCGGCATCGGCCGCGCCACCGCACACGCCCTCGCCGCCGCCGGCTGGGATGTCGCCATCCTCGACCTCGACGAGGTCGCTGCCAAGGAGACCGCTGCCGAGATCGCCTCGCAGCACGGCGTCGCGGCCCACGGCCTGGCCTGCGACGTCACCGACGAGACCTCCGTCGAGGCCGCCGTCGCCGAGCTCGAGCGCTCCGCCGCACCGATCGGCGCGCTGGTCAACAACGCCGGCATCACCTCACCGGTCCCGTTCCTCGAGGTCAGCGCTGCCGAGTGGGACCGCGTCTTCGCGGTCAACGTACGCGGCGCCTTCAACATCACCCACCGGGTCACGCCTGGCATGGTCGAGCGCGGCTTCGGCCGGGTCGTCTTCCTCTCCTCCGTCTCGGCCGAGCGCGGCGGCGGGGTCTTCGGCGGGGTGGCGTACTCGGCCGCGAAGGCCGGACAGCTCGGGTTCGCCAAGGCGCTCGCCCGCGAGGTCGGTCAGTACGGGATCACCGTCAACTCGGTCGCCCCTGGGCTCATCGACACCGACATCACCGGCGGCGCCCTCGAGGGCGAGCGCAAGGCCAAGCTGATCGAGGGCATCCCGGTCGGCCGCAACGGCCGCGTCGAGGACGTCGCCGACCTGATCACCTTCCTGTGCCGGCCGGAGTCGGGCTACATCACGGGCGTGACGTACGACGTCAACGGCGGGTCACACATGCACTGACGCTCCCGACCCCACGGTGAGTCAGTCGTTGCTCTCGACGGCCTTCATCGTGGGGCGGGAGACCCCGATTCATCAACGGCTACCTGCCAAAGCCAGGAACCCGAGTACACCGAGCGCAAAGCTCCAGACGAGTTGAAGAGCAAGGATTGGGCCAGCAAAGGTGTGCCCGATCAGGACACTGGCTGTGAGCGCGAGGATGCAGGCGGCGCCGCCGACAAGTGCAGCCGCCAAGGAAACGATCGCCAGCGGAACCGGCCGGCGCCCACGGAAGGCGGCGGAGTACGAGAACACCATCAGCGTCAGCCATCCGATGAAGGTGGCTCCGGCCGCAGCAACGAAAGCCGTCAACGGCATTCCCGAGAGTTCGCCAGCGCTGAACGATGTGGTGATGGCGGTCGACGCCGCGAATGAGACCGTGAACAGCACGACGAACGCCAAGACCACCCGCAATGTGCGCGTCGTCTTGCTCGGGTCTGCAAACCCGCGCCCGCGCACAGCCTGTCTACGACCCACTTCGTGCCTCAGCAACCTTCTGACGTAGCCAGTCAGGAGTGCTCTCCTCGTCGCGCGGAAAGGCTTCGAGGTCGAGGGCGTACAGCTCGGGGTGCACGGTGCGGCGCCACACGGGCTCGTCGTCGCGATTGAACGAGGCGTTGGCCGAGATCTTCTCGCCGTTGCCGTCGATGTTGGTGATGGTCCATCGCCCCGAGAACCAGGCGCCCCTTCCGGGCCGGTACATGACCCGCCTGAGCTCGTCGATCGACGGGACGACCACGTCCGGAGGCACGGAGTAGTCGATGTAGCCACCTGGTCGATGGATGTCGATGCGGCCGTTGGAGAGACCCAGGAGATTGCGGTGGTTGAAGACGAGCATCGTCCAGTCGCCGTCGACCTCGTCCGGGAGGCGGATGGCGATCTGCTCGAAGAGCTGTTCCTGCCGAACCACCGAAGGAGCGGTCACATCGATCACTGACATTGCCGAGCCCTTTCGTCGTCGGGGCGTACGTCCACAGTCACCCGATCCGGCTCCGGGACACCGAGGTCAGCAGTGTCTCGCACGACACCGGCACAGCGCTTCATCTCGCGGTCGAAGTCACACATCAGGAAGTCGGCCGGTTTGCCTTCGCTGGGCTTGCGAGCCGTGACGTACGTCTTCTGTTCTTGACGGTCAGTCGTTGCTCTTGACGGCCTTCATCGTGGGATGGGAGACCATGCGGTGGACGCCCGGGAGCGGGTACATCTTCTCGGTCTGGAAGCGTTCGAAGGCGTTGCTGTCGGCGACGTCGACGCGGATCACGTAGTCGATCTCGCCGTAGACGCGCCGCATCTCGGTGACCTCCTCGTAGGAGGCGACCTTCTCCTCGAACTGCTCGACGACCTCCCTGCTGGTCATCGTGATCTGGACGAGCACGTAGACGCAGAACTCCCGCCCCGAGGCCACCGGGTCCAACCGGGCCCGATAGCCGGCGATCACCCCGGACTCCTCCAGGCGCCTGACCCTGCGCAGACACGGCGCAGGTGTCAGGCCCACCCGAGAGGCCAGCTCCACGTTGCTCAACCGACCGTCGATGGTGAGTTCACGGAGAATTGCTCGGTCGGTGGCATCGATGCTCGTCATATTGCTCAGTATCCGCCACTGAGGACATTATCGGCAATCAAAGTGCGCCGAATGAGCGATAGAATGGCGTGCATGGTGGAACAACTGGTCGCCTTCGCGGCCACCTCGCTCGTCGTCATCGTCGTCCCCGGCCCGGACATGATGCTGACGCTGCGCAACGCCGCCCGCAGCGGACGCGCCGGGGCCCTCTGGACCGCGGCCGGCATCATGACCGGCCTCGCGATCCTCGGCACCGCCGCCGCCCTCGGCATCACCGCCCTGCTGACCGCCTCTCCCACCCTGTTCCAGATCGTCCGGGTCGCCGGCGGCGTCTACCTCGTCTACCTCGGCGTCCAGGCCCTGCGCGCCTACGTCCGCGCCCGCCGCGAGCATCGGACCCCGGGCGTATCGGCAGCCGCAGCCGCCATCGCCCGCCCGAGGCCGGGTGGCATCGCACGCTCGGCATGCTTCCGCCAGGGCCTGCTGAGCAACCTCCTCAACCCGAAGGTCGCCGCCTTCTACCTGTCGCTGTTCCCGCAGTTCGACCTCTCGCCGCTGACGCCGCTGGCCCAGCACATCGCTCTCGCGGCGACCTTCTGGCTGCTCTGCCTGGTCTGGTACGCCGCGCTGATCACCGTCATCACCCGGCTCGCTCCGCGCCTGCAGTCACCGGCCTTCGCACGGCGTACCGAAGGGCTGGCGGGCACCGCGATGACCGGGCTCGGCGCGCTCGTGCTCACCGGGTCAGCGTGACCTTTGACTTCAAGTACTTGAAGTTCTTAGCGTCGTCGACGTGACTGCATCGACGACTCGGACGTACACGATCCGGGAGGTGGCGACGCTGACCGGGCTGCCGGCCAGCACGCTGCGCTACTACGAGACGATCGGGCTGATCGAGCCGGTCAGCCGCGGCGCGAGCAGCGGCCATCGGGTCTACGACGAGACCGACCTGGATCGCCTGACCGGCGTCGCGTGCCTCGCCGCGATCGGCCTCTCGATCGACGACATGAGGACGTACGTCGGCAACAGCCGTCTCGGGCGCGACGGCGCGCGCGAGCAGATCGACATGCTCACCGAGCATGCCGCGCACCTCGCCCGGGAGGCCGAGTTTCTCGAGCTGCGGCGGGCGTACGTCGGTCTCAAGACCGACTACTGGCGAGCCGTCGCAGCCGGCGACGAGGTGCGCGCCGATCAGATCGGCGAGCAGGCACACGCGCTGGCAGGCCAGATCCGCAGCCGCGAGAACCATTGATCCACCCCCATCTCAGACCCAGGAGAACATCCATGCGCGTCAACGCGTACGCAGCCCCCTCCGCCGGTGAGCCGCTGGCCCCGACCACCATCGAGCGCCGCCCGGTCGGGGAGAACGACGTCCTCATCGCGATCGAGTACGCCGGCATCTGCCACTCCGACATCCACACCGTCAACGGCGACTGGGGCCCGCAGCCGTTCCCGGTCGTCCCGGGCCACGAGATCGTCGGCCGCGTCACCGAGGTCGGCTCGGCCGTCACCAACCACCAGGTCGGCGACCGCGTCGGCGTCGGCTGCTTCGTCAACTCGTGCCGCGAGTGCGACAACTGCCGCAACGGCGACGAGCAGCACTGCTCGACCCCGGGCGGCGGTGTCGGGACGTACGCCGCGAAGGACCGGGACGGCTCCTTCACCCAGGGCGGCTACTCCACCCATGTCGTGGTCGACGCGCACTTCGCGCTCAAGGTGCCCGAGAGCTTGGACGCCGCGGCCGCGACGCCGCTGCTGTGCGCCGGCATCACGACGTACGCCCCGCTGAAGCGCTGGGGCGCGGGCCCCGGCAAGAAGGTGGCGATCGTCGGGCTCGGCGGCCTCGGCCACATGGGCGTCAAGATCGCCCACGCGATGGGCGCCGAGGTCACCGTGCTCTCGCAGTCGCTGAAGAAGCAGGAGGACGGTCTGCGGCTCGGTGCCGACCACTACTACGCCACCTCCGACCCGGCGACGTTCGAGACGCTGAAGAACAGCTTCGACCTGATCGTGAACACGGTCAGCGCCGAGATCCCCGTCGACGACTACCTCGGCCTGCTCGCCGTGGACGGCACGCTGGTCAACGTCGGCGCCCCGCCCGCGCCGCTGAGCGTCAACGTGTTCTCGCTGCTCACCAACCGCCGCAACTTCGCGGGCTCGATGATCGGCGGCATCCCGCTGACCCAGGAGATGCTCGACTTCTGCGCCGAGCACGGCATCGGCGCCGACGTCGAGGTGATCGCGGCGGAGCAGATCAACGAGGCGTACGCCCGGGTCCTGGCCTCCGACGTGCGCTACCGCTTCGTGATCGACACGGCCACGCTGGCCTGAGCGCGTCCTAGCCCCAGTGGGCGGGCCGGTCGTGCCCTGCGGGCAGGCGGGTGCTCCCGTCTCCTCGCAGGGCATTGACCTGCGCCTGGCTGAGGAAGAGCGCCCGCGAGAGGTCCGCGCCCGCGACGGCCGCGTCCCGGAGATCCGCGCCGAGCAGGTCGGCGTCGGTGAGATCGACGCCGCGCAGGTCGGCGGCCACCAGGAGCGCGCCCCTGAGGTCGGCACGGCGCAGGTCTCTCCGGCGCAGGTCACGACCGAGCAGGTCGGCACCCGCCAGCGCCTGGCCTGCGGGGTGGCGCACCTCGGCGCTCACCCGGCGGAGCGCGCCCCCGACCGCCGAGCGGAGTGCGCCGACGTCGGTGGCGAGGACCTGGTCTGCGGAGCCGCCCGCCGCCGAGGAGATCCGGGCGGCCAGCTCGGCGAGGTCGGGTGACGTGCTGCGCTCGACCGCCTCCTGGAGCAGCGCCAGCATCTCGTGCAGCTGCCGCATCACCGCGAAGACGTCGAACATCTCCTGCCGCGACGCCGGCTCGGTGCGCCAGTCCGCACCGCCGAAGGTCACCTGGGTGACCTGCTGACCTGCGCCGAAGCACTCGAACACCGTGCACCCGGCATACCCGCGGTCCCGCAGCTGTTCGTGGATCCCGCAGCCGAAGTCGGGTCCGAGGTGGCGGCACGGGTCGCCGCCGGCCTTGTCCTCCGGGAAGTCCGCCGAGCGGGCGAAGGGCAGCGCCACACAACACAGGCCCGCGCAGCGGGAGCAGTCGGACCGGTACGTGCTCATCGGAGGCAGATTAGCCCTCCGGCCCGGCGGCGCCGCGCTCCGGTCAGGCGAGGGCGTCGACGATGGCGGCGAAGGCCACCGCGTGCCCGCGGGCGTTGCCGTGGATGCGATCGCGGGCGTAGATCGACGCGTCGGCCGACAGCGGGTGGTGGTGGGTGTCGATGTGGATGCCACCCAGGTTCTGGGTTACGTCGGCGGTGATCCGGTCCAGGGCGTCGAACCGCTCGGCCATCTCCACGGCCTGGTCTGCGGGCACGAGCCCGGAGCGGGCGAGGTCGAAGAGCCCGACGGTGAGGACCGTGGCGCCGCTCTCGGCCAGCGGCGCGAGGAGCAGCTCGAGCTGCGTACGCAGGTGGTCGGGGTCGAACGGGTTGAACGCGTCGTTGCCGCCCGCGCTCACGAGCACGGCGTCGGGCGCGAACGCCAGGGCCGGCTCGAGCTGGACCTCCCGGATCTCGGCGACGGTCAGGTAGGGGATGGCGAGGTTCACCGACTCGAACCCGGGGCGGGTGCTCGCCAGCGCCTCCACGAGGCGATCGGCGAAAGACGCGTCCCGGTAGCCGTCCAGCGGACCCCTCACCCCGGCGGTGACGCTGTCACCGAGCACGGCGAAGCGCTGCCACGGCTGGTGACGGAGGCGGTCGGCGGCGGCCTCGGGGTCGACGCAGTGCGGATCGGTCGCCTCCAGCTCGAAGCCGCCGGCCAGTTCGTGGGTCGTCATGAAATGAGATTAAGCGCACGATCGTACGTTATGCAATAGCGATCGGTCGTGCGCTAAAATCGAAGGCATGGCAGGACGTGCGTCCGCGCAGGCGGCACTCGAGACCCGACGGAGCGTGCTCAAGGCAGCAGCCGACCTGGCCTCCGTCGAGGGTCTGGACAGCGTGACGATCGGGCGGTTGGCCGACATCGTCCAGATGAGCAAGTCGGGGGTGATCGGGCAGTTCCGCACCAAGGAGACCCTCCAGCTGGAGACGGTCGAGATGGTCTTCGCCGACTTCCGCACCCGGGTCTGGGACACGGTCAAGCGGTTCCCGGCGGGCCTCCCCCGGCTGCTGGCCACGTGCGAGGCCTGGACCGAGTACGCCGCCGACCCCGGCTATCCCGGCGGGTGCCTGATGACGCAGGTGACCTATGACTACGACGGCCGCTCCGGCGTCGTCCACGAGCGACTGCTCGAGGGACGCACCCAGTGGCGGGCCGCGCTGCGCGCCGACGTCACCACCGCCGTGCAGGCCGGCGACCTGCCGGAGGACACCGATGTGGAGGCGGTCGTGTTCGGGCTCGAGTCGCTCGCCTCGTTCATCACCCCGGCCCTCCTCCTGCACGGTGACGACCGGGCCGCCGACCACGCCTACCAGGGGATGCGCCGGATCATCGGCGCCACGGAGAAGGAGAACCTATGAGCCACATCGATGTCATCGTCCTGGGAGCAGGGCCCGGCGGCTACACCGCGGCGGTGCGCGCCGCCCAGCTCGGCCGGTCCGTCGCCGTCGTGGAGGACAAGTACTGGGGCGGCGTCTGCCTCAACGTCGGGTGCATCCCGGCCAAGGCGCTGCTGCGCAACGCCGAGATCGCCCACATGCTGACCCACCAGAAGGACGCCTTCTCGATCCGCGGCGACGCGAGCGTCGACTACTCCGGGAGCTGGCAGCGCAGCCGCCGGGTCGCCGACGCGAGCGCCAAGGGCGTCCACTTCCTGATGCGGAAGAACAAGATCACCGAGATCGACGGCTGGGGCACGCTCGCCGCACCGCAGGCCGACGGCACCCTGGCGATCGAGGTGACCGGCCGGGACGGCGTCACGACGACCTACACCTGCGACGACCTGATCATCGCGACCGGCGCGACCGTGCGCAGCGTGCCCGGGGTCGTCCCCAACGGGCAGAACATCGTGACGTACGAGGAGCTGATCCTCACCGAGGAGCTGCCGGAGTCGATCGTCATCGGTGGTTCCGGTGCGATCGGCGTCGAGCTCGCCTACGTGATGAAGAGCTTCGGCGTGGACGTCACCATCGTCGAGTACGCCGACCGGATGGTCCCGACCGAGGACGCCGACGTGTCCAAGGAGCTGCTGCGGCAGTACCGGAAGCTCGGCATCACGGTCCTCACCTCGACCGCGGTGACGCGGGCCGAGGACACCGGGTCCGGGGTCCGCGTGACCGTCTCTCCCGTCGGGGACGCAGGCGAGACCGTCCTCGAGGCGGACACGATGCTCGCCGCGTTCGGCTTCGCGCCGCGGGTGAGCGGCTACGGACTGGAGAAGCTCGGCGTCGAGCTGACCGACCGTGAGGCCATCGCGATCGACGACCGCGGACGTACGAACGTCCCGCACGTGTACGCCATCGGCGATGTCACCGGGAAGCTCATGCTCGCCCACGTCGCCGAGGGGATGGGCGTCGTCGCCGCCGAGACGATCGCCGGCGTGGAGACGATGCCGATCGACATCGACATGGTCCCGCGGGCGACCTTCTGCCAGCCGCAGATCGCGTCCTTCGGCTACACCGAGGCGCAGGCCAAGGAGAAGGGCTACGACGTCAAGACCGCCACCTTCCCGTTCTCCGCGAACGGCAAGGCGCGCGGCCTCGGCGAGACCGTCGGCTTCGTGAAGGTCGTGGCCGACGCCGAGCACAACGAGCTGCTCGGCGCCCACGTGATCGGCCCCGACGCCACCGAGCAGCTGCCCGTCCTGACCCTGGCCCAGCAGTGGGACCTCACCGCGGACGAGGTCGCGCGCAACGTGTTCGCCCATCCGACGCTCTCCGAGGCGGTCAAGGAGGCCGTCCACGGGATCGCGGGCCACATGATCAACCTCTGACCCGCCCGGCGAGGTCGGACTAAGGTGCCGGATATGAGCATCCCGGTCGCACTGTCCGATCTCGCCGCCACGCTCGAGCGCTTCGGCAGCGGGTTCCTGCTGACCACCGCGGGCGAGCGGATCAAGGTCGTGGTCGTGGACCCGGTCGTCGAGGGCTCGTCCCTGCGGATCTCCGACCCCGGCGGCGGCACGCGGGCGAACCTCGCGAGCAACCCGGTGCTCACCCTGACGTACGCCCCGCTCACGCCGCGCGAGCACGCGCTGATCGTCGACGGCACCGGTCTCGTGGACGGCTCCGACGTCGTGGTCACCCCGACCGGCGCGGTGCTGCACCGGCCGGCGTCGCACGCCTCCGGGCCGGTCCCCGAGGACGGGTGCGGGCAGGACTGCCGCCCGGTCGGCTGACGGCGTCCGTAGGCTCGACCCATGGAGACCTCGACCACCGTGCTCGTCACCGGCGCGACCGGGTTCATCGGTCGGCGGCTGGTCGCGGAGCTGACCGAACGCGACGTCACGGTGCGGGCGATGACCCGGCGGCCGGACGACTACGACGGCCCCGGCGAGGCGGTGGGTGCCGACGTCGACGACCCGGCCACGCTGCCGGCCGCGCTCGAGGGCGCCGATGTCGCGGTCTACCTGGTGCACTCGCTCGACCACGACGACTTCGAGGAGCGCGACGCGCGAGCCGCCCGGGCCTTCGGTGCTGCCGCAGCCGGGGCGGGGGTGCGGCAGATCGTCTATCTCGGCGGGCTCGGCGACGATGACGGCGACCTCTCGCCCCACCTGCGCTCCCGGCGCGAGGTCGAGTCCCTGCTCGGCGAGGGCGGCGTACCCGTCACGACGCTGCGAGCGGCGATCGTCGTCGGCCACGGCGGCGTCTCCTGGGAGCTGACCCGGCAGCTGGTCAAGAACCTCCCCGCCATGGTGGTGCCGAGGTGGACCGCCACCCGCACCCAGCCCATCGCCGTCGACGACGTCATCCGCTATCTCGCGGGTGTCATCGACAACCAGGACGCGATCGGCGAGGTCTTCGAGATCGGCGGCCCCGAGGCGATGACGTACCTCGACATGCTGACCGTCGCCTCCGAGGTGGCCAACGGCCGATCGATCCCGGTCGCGCCCGTGCCGGTGCTGACGCCCCGGCTGTCGTCGTACTGGCTGGCCCTGGTGACCGACGTCGACGTGACCACCGGGCGCAACCTGATCGACTCGATGACCACCGAGGTCGTCGTACGCGACCGGCGCATCCTCGACGTCGTGCCCGGCGATCCGCTGCCCTACCGGGAGGCTGTACGCCGCGCCCTCGCCGAACGGCTGGCCGACCAGAACACGCTCTGAGGCGCCGCCGGTCTCCTCAGCCGAAGAGCAGCGGCAGGGCGAGCAGCATCGACAGCGACCAGGCGCAGTGGGTGAGGATCGGCGCGAGCACGCCGCCGGAGGCGCGCCGCTCGAGCCCGACCACGACCCCGAGCAGGATCGCCGCGAAGGTCAGCATCACGTTGCCGGTCGCCAGCGTCGCGATCACGTAGGCCACCGACGACCAGGCGACCGGATGGCGGGGCAGGGCGGCGTAGAGCGCGCCGCGGAAGAACAGCTCCTCGGCCACGCCGTTGACCGCGGTGACCACGACGAGGATCGGCAGCGAGCCCTGGTCGGCGAAGTCGAGGACGGAGCGGACCTGCCGGTCCAGCCAGTCGATCTCGCGCACGACCAGGCCGCCGATCACGAAGATGCCGGCCAGGCCCAGGCCGATCAGGATCGGCGCCAGCACCGGGCGGACGAGCCGATGCTCGCCCTTCCGCTCGTGCCGGCGCCAGGCAGGGATCCGGCCGAGGTGCAGCGGCCCGGAGACGAAGGCGCCGAGCGCCCACACCCCGGCCAGCGCGAAGGTGGCGGGATAGAACCAGACACTGCCCGGCTCGATGCGCAGCGAGACCCCGAGCACCACCGCCCCGAGCAGCACGAAGCCGGCCGTGACCAGCTGACGGCGGCGCAGGGCGGCGTCGCTCTGGCGGTGATCGCGCGGGACGACGTCCCACAAGGACCTGCGCACCCAGCGGCGCACGGCACTCCCCACTCTCTGGATCCGGTGACGGCTGCGTACGCCGTCCAACCTACGTCCCGGTCAGAGGATGGCGATGGCGTTCGCCGGTGATCCGGTCGCGCCGGTGACGTTGAGCGGTTTGACGGTGACGAAGCAGTCCCACCGCTGCAGCTGGTCCATGCGGCGTGCCAGCGGCCCGAGCCGCCACAGCTCACCGAGCGGCATGCCGAGCTTGGCGAGGAACTCCTGGTGCATCATCCCGCGGTCGTTGGGCGCCGACCTGAGGAACGGTGAGTCGGGGACGGGCGGCAGGCACTCGACGGCGAAGGTGTCCGCGGCGAGCAGCGCCAGGCCGGTGTCCCAGGCCCAATCGAGCACCTCCTCGCTCTGCGCGATGCCGGTGGCGCGGCGGAGGGCCTGCTGGGCCAGCTTCTGCTCGGCGGTGAGCTCGAGGAACCACTCGCACCACCCGGTGTGGAGCATGACGACGTCACCGGCACGCAGCTCGATCGCCTGGGCGGTCAGGGCGTGGTCGATGTACTCGTACGGGATCGGCTCGCCGGCCTCGTGGTCGAGGCTCTCGTCGCGCCGGGCGAGGAGGCCAGCGATGTCCACCAGGATGCCCCGGCTGACGATGGGACGGTCGGCCCAGACCTGGATGCCGATCTCCTCGGTGCCCGGGATGATCAGCTCGTCGGGGGTCCCGGCGTAGAACCCGGCGTCGTCGGCCCGCCGGTGGCGCAGCCCGTCGATCTGGCTCGAGGACTGGAGGTAGTAGCTGTCGAGATGGTCGTCGCGGTGAGCCGGGTGGTTGGCGTAGATGACGTGCGCGGCCGGCTTCCTGGCCTGGGACATCCCGGGCATGAACGCGTTGACCGGGTAGTCCAGCCCGAAGGCCTCCCCCAGCTGGACGAGGCCCGCAGCCGCGACAACGGCCTGCTCGTCCGCGAACGACGGGGTGCCGCGCCAGGGGTCCTCGAAGAGCTCCCAGGAGGTGCCCCGCAACAGCCCCGGTCGGTCGTGGAGCTCGGCCCGGCTCGGGCGGTCGTGGGTGGTCATCTGGTCGCTCCTGCGTCGTCGCGCGCCTTCACCTCGGAGCCGACGTGGGTGAGGAGGTAGGCGGCGACGGCCGCGATCGAGGCGGCGACGCACAGGATCGTCTTGAACAGGCCGTTCGGGCCGACGACGAGCGCCTGGCTGCCGACGACCAGGCCGACGGCCTGCAGGCCGATGAGCGCGAGACCGCCGAGCAGCGCGACGACCAGCGACGAGACGAAGAGGGTGTGGAGGATCGATCGGGTCATGGGTGTCCGTCCTTTCTCAGACCGGCAGGATTCCGGAGGCCACGAGCACGCCGATGCCGAGCAGCGGCAGCGCGTAGTAGGCCAGCATCCTGCGGAACGTGTGTAGCGGATCGACGCCGGCGATGCCACAGGCGACGTACAGCGGCGCTCCGCCAGGCGGCACGGCAGCCTCGCAGGAGGAGAAGATGAGGACCGCGACCGCCGCGGTGGTGGCGGGTACGCCAGCGGCGACGAGCGCGGCGACGCCGACGACACCGACGGCTGCCATCGTCGCCGTGCTGGAGAGCGGTGCCGCGACGGCGACGACGATGATCCCGATGACCAGGGCCAGCAGCCACACCGGGAGGTCGAGGTCACCGAGCAGCCCGGCCAGCTGCTCGGGCAGGCCGGTCGTCGCCAGCGCGTTCGCGCCGGCAAAGGCGAACAGCACGGTCAGGCCGACGACCCCGAACCGGGGCGCCGAGCTGCCGATCAGCTCGGCCCATCCCCGGCCGTCGCGCGGCAGCCGGCCACGGCCGAGGAGCAGGCCGATCAGGATCAGGATCACCGGCATCCAGAAGATCGGGCTCAGCGCCTCGGTCACGTCGGTGCCGATCCGCTCGGTGAGCGCCTCGGCGACGGCGCCGGTGGTGAGCACGATCGGAATGGCGATCCCGGCGAACAGCAGCAGCGTCGGCCAGCCGTGGGAGAACGCGGCCCGTACGTCCCGGCCGCTGCGCGACACGGCCGGACCGCTCCCGCGGGTGGAGCGGCGTACGAGCAGGTAGGTGACGATCAGGCGGTGGAGCACGCACCACAGGCCGCCGATGAGCAGCGGCACGATCAGCGAGTCGACGTCGACGAGGGCGCCGCCGACCGAGGAGCCGACCAGGACGAACATCGAGGCGCTGAACGGGAAGGTGATGCCCATGCCCGCGTTGCCGGCCACGATCGTGGCGGTGGTGGTGCGGTCGACGCGGGTGCGCTCCATCCAGGGGATCGTCACCGACCCGACGGTGGCGGCGATGGCGGCCTGGTTGTGGACGATGCTGCCGAGGCCCGCGGAGGCGACGGTCGAGACGTACGCCGGGCCGCCGCGGCGGTGTCCGATGAGGGCGTCGAGCAGGTCGATCATCCGGTGGGTGACGCCCGCCTTCTCCAGGAGGTAGCCCATGAAGACGAAGATGACGGTGGCGTAGACGATCTCGTCGACGAGCGCGGCGGAGAGCGCGTCCCAGCCGGCGCTGAGGAACCGGCTGCCGTTGAACACCGCGGCGACGACGAACCCGACCACCATCGCCTCGCCGACGTTGCGGCGCAGCACGGTCGTCCAGGCCAGGATCACCGCCAGGTAGACGCCGAGCGCCCAGACACCGATCACGACGGCTTCCCGTCGCCGGCCATCCGCTCCAGCGCTGTCATCGAGGCCTCCGTCATCTCGGCATGGACCCCCAGGTCGGCGAGGTAGGCACTGGTCGAGCGCATCTCCGCCGCCCGGCGAGCGGCGTGCTTCGCCGTGCCGGTGAGGAAGCGGTCGATGACCGCCTGTCCGTCCCCGGCGAGAACGCCTGCGATCTGGCCACGGGTCCACTCTTCCATCCCGGCGGCACGTCCGGCACCGACCGCCTCGACCACGACCGAGGCGAGCCCCTTCATGAAGACGCTGCGCAGCAGCTTGTGGGCCATCGCGTCGCCGAGGTCGCCGCCCACCACCTCGACCGGCGTGCCCAGCGGCCGCATCAGCTCCGCCACCACCTCGCCGGCCGGTCCGGCCGCCATCAGCGGCGTGGCCGTGCCCAGCAGGATGACCGGTCCCAGGATGGCGACGTCGACCAGGCGTACGTCCGCACGCCCCTCGAACACGGTGGCCAGCTCGCGCTTCTCCAGCGGCCCGGAGGAGGTGAAGTCGGCATAGACGGCGTCCGGTGCGAGCGCGCCGGCGACCGACTCGGCGACCGAGCGGCTCGCCGAGGCCGCGGTCAGGACGACCACGATCCGGGCGTCCTCGACCGCCTTCTCCAGGGTGTCCGCCACCTCGACGCCTGCCGGCGACTCGTGGAGGTAGGGGTCGAAGCCGGTCACCCGGTGGCCGGCCTCGGCGAGGGCGGCGCCGTAGATACGGCCCACCTCGCCGAGGCCGAGGATCGCCACGTGGGTGGCCTGGAGCGGACTGTCGGAGGTCGTGCTGTGTGACATCGTCGAACTTTCAGTGCGTGGAAGGGTCAAGGGGTCAGTCGTCGGTGGGGATCCGGATGGCCAGGACGTCGCAGGGGGCGCGCAGCAGCACGGTCTGGGCCGTGCTGCCGAGGAGGAACTTCCCGGTGCGCGAGCGGCGGCGGAGACCGACGACCACCAGGTCGGCGCTCACCCGCTCCGCCTCGTCGATGAGCGTCTCGGCGACGGAGACGGCCTCGGCGTACTGGCGCACGTCGACCTCGAGGCCGTCGGCGGCCAGTCGCTGCCGCACCGCCTCGAGCTCGGCGGCCGGGAGGAGGCCGCGGTCGGCGTAGGCGCCCCCGGTCGAGGAGTTCACGACCAGGAGGGAGCTGCCCCGGGTCCGGGCCTCCCGGACGGCGCCGGCGAGGACACGCTCGCCGGCGTCGCCGGGCATGTAGCCCACGATGATGGTCATCGCTGATCCCCTGCTGTGGTGGTGACGCCGAGCGTGGCGTCGATGTCGCGGCGGGTCGCCTCCTCGGCGGCGTGCTTGGCCTCGGCCCGGTCCGCGATCACAGCCGCGGACTCGAGCGGGACCACTACGACGCCGTCCGCGTCACCGACGATGATGTCGCCGGGGCGTACGACCACGCCGGCGACGGCGACGTCGACGGAGAGCGCGTAGGGACCGTCCTTGTAGGGACCGGCCGGCGTCCGGGACCGGGCGAAGACGGGCATCTCGTACTCGGCCAGGCCGTCGGCGTCGCGGACGGCGCCGTCGAGGAGGAACCCGGCGACGCCACGGGCCTTGGCCTTGCCGCCGACGAGCTCGCCGATGAGTGCGCGCGACTCGTCGGCGCCGCCGCTCACCACGATCACCTCACCCGGCTCGACCTGGGTGAGCGCCTGGTGGATGCCGAGGTTGTCGCCGGGACGGGTCCAGACCGTGAACGCGGTGCCGACCATGCTGGCGCCGGGCCAGGCGGGTGCGATGACGGAGTCGAGTGAGCCCAACCGGTCCATGGCGTCACCGATGTTCGCGGTGGGGAGGCGGCGGAACCGGTCGAGGAGGGCCTCGTCGGGACGCTCGGGCCGGGACCTGGCGACGCGACCGCCGGGGTTGAGCTGCTGGTCGGTGAGGATGCTGTCGGTCATCAGCTGTCCGCCTTCACCAGCGGGAAGAGGTCGCCGAAGGTCTTCTCGGTCTCGTCCCAGTAGGCGGAGTACTCCTCGGCGTCCAGGTAGGACGGGGCGAGGCCGGCGTCGGTCATCTTCTTCTGGAACGCCGGGTCCTCCATGATCTCGCCGATGGCGGTGGACATCTCGTCGACGACCTCGTCCGGCGTGCCCGCCGGGAAGGCGTAGCCGCGCGAGGAGGAGATCTCCACGTCGTAGCCGGACTCCTTGAACGTCGGTACGTCGGGCAGCGACTCGGCGCGCTCGGCGTCCATCACGCCGACGATGCGGACCTTGCCCGAGTCGGCCAGCGGCTGCAGATCGCTCACGTTGGTGAGGAGCACCTCGGTGTTGCCACCCAGGAAGGCGGTGGTGGCGGCTGTGCTGCCGTCGGCGAAGTGCACCGGGGCGAGCTCGGCGCCGGAGACCTCCTTCAGGCTGGCGAGGGCGAAGTGCTCGTTGCTGGCGACGCCGGTCGTGGTCGCGCGCAGCTTGCCGGGCTCCGCCTTGGCGGCCTCGACCAGGTCCTTCGGGGTCTTGATGTCGCTGTCGGGGGCGACCGCCACCGCGGTCGGGTCGACGACCTGGAGGGCCACCGGCGCGAAGCTGTCGCGCTCGTAGGAGGCGCCCCGGCTCTCGTCGAGCACGGTCATGATCGCCGACGGGAACGTGGTGGCGGCGATCGTGTAGCCGTCGGGCTTCGCCTGGGTCAGCGCCGTGTAGGCGACCTGGGAGTTGGCGGCGGGCTTGTTGACGACCGTGATCGTGGCGTCGAGCTCGTCCTCGAGCTCCTTGGCGAGCATGCGAGCACCGATGTCGGTCGGGCCGCCCGCTTCGTACCCGACGACGAGCTCGATGGGCTTGGTCGGGTAGTCGCCGGCCGCGGCGGTGGTGCCGGACTGGGAGCAGGCTGCGAGCGAGAGACACGCGAGCCCGACACCGGCGAGGGTGAGTACGCGAGGTGCGCGGTTCATGGTGATGACCTTTCGTTTCGTGGAGGGAGGGGTGGGTCAGACTTCGGCGTCGGTGGGCAGCCCCGCCTTTCTCTTCAGGCCGGCGCTGAACACCGACGCGGCGAGGACCGCGAGGGCGACCAGGAGGAAGACCAGCGACAGCGGACGGTCGACGAAGATCCCGAAGTCGCCCTGCGAGATCTGCAGGGACTCCCGCAGCGCGCTCTCGATGAAGGGACCGAGGATGAGCGTCAGGACCAGCGGGGCGAGCGGCAGATGGACCTGTCGGAAGACGAAGCCGACGATCCCGAAGAACACCATCACGTAGATGTCGATGACGCTGTTGTTGACCGCGTACGAGCCGATCACGATGAAGGCGAAGATCACCGCGCGCAGGACCGAGTAGGGGATCGCCAGGATCCGGGTCCAGAGCCCCACCATCGGGACGTTGAGCACCAGCAGGAGCAGGTTGCCGACGAACAGGCTCGCGATGACCGTCCAGACCAGGTCGGGTGCCTCGGTGAAGAGCTGCGGTCCGGGGGTGAGCCCGTTCTGCAGGAAGGCGCCCATGAGCACCGCGATCGCCGGCGAGGCCGGGATGCCCAGGGTGAAGAGCGGGATGAACGCGGCGTTGCTGTGCGAGTTGTTGGCGGTCTCGGGAGCGGCCACGCCCTCGATCGCGCCGCTGCCGAGCTCGTCGCGGTGGCGCGAGACCTTCTTCTCGGTGCTGTAGGCCAGCAGCGACGAGATCGCCGCGCTCACCCCGGGGATGAGTCCGATGACGGTGCCGATCGACGCACCTCGTCCGATCGCCGGCGCGGCCCGGCGGAGGTCGGTCCGCGTCGGGAGCAGCTGGCGAAGCGTCGGCGCCGTGGGCTTGGGAGCCGCGCCGCCGCTGGTGGCGAGCAGCTCGCCGAGCCCGAAGATGCCGACCAGGACCGGTACGTAGCTGATGCCGTCGAAGAAGTGCGGCTGATCGAAGGTGAACCGGGGCAGGCCCATGACCGGGTCGATGCCGACCATCGCGATCAGCAGCCCGAGGCAGGCCGAGATGAGCCCCTTGAGGACCGACCGCCCCACCAGGCCGACCAGCAGGGCCAGACCGATGAGCACCAGGGAGAAGAACTCCGGAGGCCCGATCCGCAGGCCCAGCTCCGAGAGCGGCTTCGCCGCCACGACGAGCGCGAGGGTGGCGATCGTGCCGCCGATGAACGAGCCGATGCCGGCCGTGGCCAACGCTGCTCCGGCCCGGCCGCGCAACGTCATCTGATAGCCGTCGATGCAGGTGATCGCCGACTCGCCCTCGCCCGGGATGTTCAGCAGGACGCTCGTGATCGTCCCGCCGTACGCGCCCCCGTAGAAGATCGCGGCCAGCATGATGATCGCGCTCGTCGGGTCCATGGTCAGGGTGAGCGGGATCAGGATCGCCATGCCGGCGGTCGAGCCGATACCCGGCAGGATGCCCAGGATCGTGCCCAGCAGGCAGCCGATCAGGGCGAAGAGCAGGTTCTGCGGCGTCAGCGCGGAGGCGAAGCCGTCGAGGAGTGCGGTGAAGGAGTCCATGACCTCACAGCCCCAGGTCGCGCAGGAACGGGATGCTGGAGACCGGCAGCGGAACCGTCAGCAGCCGGGTGAAGGCGTAGAAGACGCCGAAGCTCCCGATCACCGCGATCACCAGCGACTGCAGCGGCCCACGGCGCCCGACCACCAGCAGGTGGAAGAGCAGGAAGACCAGCATGCTGACCTGGTAGCCGACCAGCTCGAGGCAGGCCGCGAGCACGCACAGGCTCACCAGGATGGCCAGCACGGTCGGGAGGGAGTAGTCGGGCGTCTCCTCCTCGTCGACGGCCGGTCTGTTCGGGTTCTCGGGGGTCTCAGGACGGAGGCGGGCTCGCAGCTCCTGGCCGAACCAGACGAGCCCCAGCGCGACCAGGAGCACGCCGAGCCAGAGCGGGAAGAAGCCTGGCCCGGGCCCGAGGTCGTCCCAGTAGCCGAGGGAGCGCGAGCCGATGAACGCGGCCGCTCCGATCGCGACGACGAGCGCCGCGACGACCAACGGCAGGACGGACCTGCGTCGCTCGTCGGCGGTCGCTGGACCGCCTGCCGCCGTGGAGGCGGGGATGTTGGTGTTGTCGCTCATGTTTCTCATTCTGTGATAAGGTGTATCACGGCATGAGGAACTATCCGTGACGGTCGTCACCCTGTCAAGCCCCCGCGGTCGGGGGTGCGAGGATTCGATGCGTCGCGACGAAACGGAGGAGGCACGTGAGCGAGGAGAAACCGGCAAGCACGATGCGGTCTCTGGAGAGAGCCATCGACGTCCTCGAGGTCCTCGAGGCGACGCGTACGCCGCTGCGACTGAGCGAGGTCGCGCGCCGAGCCGGCCTGCACGTCGCCACGACGCAGCGCATCCTCAACGCGCTCGAGGCCCGCGGTCGCGTCGAGCAGGACGGCACCGGCTACCGCACGGGTGTCGCGATGCTGTTCGGGGCCCACGCCTACCTGGCCACCAACCGGCTGGCGGCCACCGCGCCGATGATCCTGCAGCAGCTCGCCGCCGCCACCGGACTCACCGCGTCCGTCTTCGTCCGCGCCGGCTCGTCGCGCGCGGTGATCGCGCGGGTCGAGGGCAGCGACCCGTTGCGCTACGTGCTCCCGATCGGCGAGCGGCTGCCGCTCCACCTCGGTGCGGGCAAGGTCATCGCTGCCTACATGGATCCCGAGGATCTCGAGTCAGTGCTCGGCGGGATCGACGAGTTCACCCGGGCCGACGGGACCCGGGTCTCGCTCGAGGACTTCCGGCGTGAGCTCGAGGAGATCCGGCAGCGCGGCTGGGTCGCGTCCCACGACGAGCGCGTGGTGGGCGCATCCTCGGTCGGGGCACCCCTGATCAGCGCCGACGGCGAGTTCCTCGCGGCGATCCAGGTCGCCGGCCAGACCACCAACCCCGCCTTCGCCGACCCCACTCCCCTCGGCCACGAGGTGCGCCAGGCGGCAAGCGCCCTCGCCTCGCGCGTGGGCTGACCAGGAGCCGCCGCGATGCCCGACGACTGGCTGAACCAGACCCGCGAGTCCTACGACACGGACGCCGCCGGCTACGCCGAGAAGGTGCGCGGCCTGCTGGACGATCGCCCCTACCTGCGTGCGGGGCTGGCCGTCTTCGCCGAGACCGTGCGGGACGGCGGCGGTGGGCCGGTGGCCGACGTCGGCTGCGGTCCCGGGTACGTCACCCGCCACCTCCACGACCTCGGGGTCGACGCGTTCGGGATCGACCTCTCCCCCGAGATGATCGCGATCGCGCGGCGCGACCACCCGGATCTCGGGTTCGAGGTCGGGTCGATGACCGATCTGCCGCTGGCGGACGGATCCGTGGGCGGCGTACTCGCCTTCTGGTCCGTCATCCACATCCCCGACGCAGCGGTGCCCGGGGTGTTCGCGGAGTTCCGGCGCGTGCTGCGGCCCGGCGCACCGGTCCTGGTCGGGTTCCACGTCGGCGACGAGACCCGGCACTCGACCACGGGCTACACCGGGCGCCCGATCAACGTCGACAGCCACCGGCGCCGGCCCGAGCAGATCTCCCGATGGCTGCGCGAGGCCGGCTTCGCCATCGAGGCCGAGCTCCTGATGCGACCCGACGACGAGGTCCCGGGGGCCATCGTCGTCGGGCGGGCGCCGGAGGCCGGCCGCTAGGCGGGCACCCGCTCGCCGACCGGCGCGGCGACGGGGGCGGGCACGGTCCGCGACGTGAACCGGAGGTTCGGGTCGTCGACGGAGCGGAGCCGCAGCTCGCGGGTGTCGTAGAGGTAGTCCTGCCGGATCTGCCACGGGGCCCGCTTGCCCTGGCGGGGCATCACGGCGTCGCCGCGCTGGATGTAGCCCGACCGCATCGAGGCACCCATCACGGAGACCTCCTCGCGATCATCGTCCGCCGCCTCCGCGACCACCTGGCCGTGGCCGTTGCGGGCCATGTGCTTGAGCAGGCGGCACAGGTACGCGCCGGCGAGATCGGCCTTCAGCGTCCAGGACGCGTTGGTGTAGCCCATCACGATCATCGCGTTGGGCACGCCCTCGACCAGCGTGCCCTTGTAGAGCATCCGGTCGCGGGTGTCGACCGGCTCGCCGTCGACCTCGACGCGCATGCCGCCGAGCAGCTGGATCTTGAGCCCGGTGGCGGTGATGACGATGTCGGCGGGGAGCTCCTCGCCGGACGCCAGCCGGATGCCGGTCTCGGTGAAGGTGTCGATCGTGTCGGTGACGATCGAGGCCTCGCCGCGCCGCAGGACGGAGAACAGATCACCGTTCGGCACCACGCACAGCCGCTCGTCCCAGGGGTTGTAGCTCGGCTCGAAGTGCTTCATGTCCACCTCGCCGCCGACCTGGGCGCGGATCGCGGCCAGGATCGCCTTCCGGGAAGCCTGGGGAGCGGTGCGGCAGAACCGGTACATGCCCTGCTGCAGCAGGATGTTGCGTACGCGGCCGGTGCCGTAGACCGCGCGGCTCGGCACCTTGAGCAGGTTGAACGCGGCCGAGACCGGGTCGTCGGCCGGGACCGGCACGACGTACGTCGGCGAGCGCTGCAGCATCGTGACGTGCTCGGCCTTCTCGGCCATGTTCGGGACCAGGGTGATCGCGGTGGCGCCGCTGCCGATGACGACGACGCGCTTGCCGGTGTGGTCGAGGTCCTCGGGCCAGTGCTGCGGATGGATCAGATCGCCCTGGAACCGGTCCTCACCAGGGAAAACAGGTCGGTGACCCTGGTCGTAGTCGTAGTAGCCGGTCGCGCCGACGAGGAAGTGGCTCGTCCACTCCTCCGTCTCGCCGGTGGTCTCGTCGAGCGCCGTGGTGGTCCACAGGCCACGCTCGCTGGACCAGGAGGCGGAGACGACCTTGCGGCCGAAGTGGGTGTGCCGGGTGACGCCGTACTCGTCCGCGGTCTCCTCGATGTAGCGCTTGATGCTCGGGCCGTCGGCGAGCACCTTGGTGCCGTGCCACGGCCGGAACCCGTAGCCGAAGGTGAACATGTCGGAGTCCGAGCGGATGCCGGGGTAGCGGAACAGGTCCCAGGTGCCGCCCATCGCGGTGCGGCGCTCGAGGATGGCGTGCGTCCGCCCGGTCCGTTCGCGGGTCAGCTGGCTGGCGACGCCCACACCGGACAGGCCGGCCCCGACGATGAGCACGTCGACGTGGCGGTGGGTGGTCATGCGGTCCTCCGGAGGTCCGTGCTCGTGTCCTGGGTCGTCGCCAGGGTGGTCGCCAGGATGGTGTCGGCGATCAGGTCGGGGTCGTCCGCCATCGGCACGTGCCCGCAGCCGGGCAGCTCGACGTGGCGGGCTCCGGGCAGGCGCACCCGCGCCTGGCCGGCCTGGTAGGGACGCAGGACCCGGTCCTTGCTGCCCCAGGCGATCGTGATCGGCACATCCGCCGGCACGGCACCGTCGAAGAGGTAGCCACCGCGGATGATGTCGCGCACGGCCTGCTTGGAGTCGAGCATGTTCCGCAGGTCCTCGTACGCCACCTCCGGCGCGATCAGCGTCGGCCGGGCGCTCGCCCAGCTGAGTCCGAGCGTCCGGCCCCAGGGGTGACGCAGCAGCCACGGCGCGACCGGCTTCAGCACGCCCGAGGTGGCGATGACCGAGGCGAACAGCGCCCGCACGTAGGCGAACTCGACGTCGTTGCGCCAGAAACCGGCCGGGGAGATCGCGGTGACGCTCCGGGCGAGCCCGTGCTTGCTCATCTCCAGGGAGATCAGCGCACCCAGGCTGTTGCCCACCACGTGCGGACGCTCCAGACCGGCCGCTGCCATGAACTCCTCCAGCGGCTCGATCAGCGCCTGCCGCGGCGAGCGGCCGTCGGTCACATGGGCCGGCGACTCACCGTGCCCGGGCAGGTCCACCAGGAACACCTCGTGGTGCTCGGCGAGCCGGTCGACGACCGGGTGCCAGGCCTGGCGGCGATGGCCGATGCCGTGGATCAGCAGCAGCGGCTCGCCCGAGCCGGCGCTCTCGTACGCCAGCACGTCAGACCGCCGCGTTCGAGGGCTCCGCGCGGAAGCGCGCAGCCCGCCCGTCGATGCCCAGGGCCCGCCAGACCAGCCTGGCCGGTCCCTTGCGGATGCCCAGGTTGTCGGCCAGGAGGCGTACGTCCGAGAAGAGGTCGCGCAGGAGCTTCTCGGAGTCCTCGGACTTCCACCAGATCTCCTTGGCGACGTCCTTCGGGATGCCCATGTCCTCGCGCGCCTGCTTGCTCGGCACCATGATCACGTCGCACAGGAGTCGCATGACGACCGGGAACAGGTAGGTCAGCGCGCGCCGCTTGACGGGGTTCATCCGCGCCCAGTGGTGCTCCAGGTACTGGTGCGCGAAGCCGATGTGGCGCGCCTCCTCGGCGATGTGGATCTGCATCACGCGGTCGATCAGCGGGTGGCTGCCGCCGGCCCGCAGGATGCTCTTCTGCAGGTGGTCGATCGGCTCCTCGCCGCCGAGGATGCCGACGAAGAAGATCTCCGGGAACCAGGTCCCGGCCGACGTCACCAGCGGCGCCAGCCAGGCGAACCATCCCGGGGCCCCGGCGACACCGTCGACCCCGGAGTTCTCCACGAACCGGTTGACCGAATCCTGGAACATCTGGATGTGGTGGGTCTCCTCGGTGACCTCGTGCATCGCGTAGCGGAACTCGGGGTTGCCGTCCTTCGCCAGGATCAGGTGGTGCATCACCCCGGCGATGAGCACCTGCTCGAACTGGCGCCCGACCTTCGCGATCTGCGCGTAGCGGTAGACGCCGACCTGGATCTGGCGCTCCTTCGAGAGCGACTTGTACCACTCGTGACGGCCGATCTCGTCGGCGTCGGTGAGGATGAAGCGCTCGTCGTTCGGGTCGAGGTGGAACTCGGGGTCGTCCCAGGCGATGTCCTTGAACGCCTGGAAGTGCTGGTCCACCGACGCCTCCGAGAGCGTCCGCAGGGTGTCGTAGTAGGACTGCTTCGTCGTCGTGTTCATGACGACCTCCTTCATGGTTCTCGTCGGAGCTCTCGTCGGAGTTCTCATCGGGTGGGGACCGGAAGGGATCGGCTGATGATCTCCTTCATGATCTCGGTGGTGCCGGCGTAGATGCGCTGGACGCGGAGGTCGGTGAAGGCGCGGGCGATCGGGTACTCCTCCATGAACCCGTAGCCGCCGAAGAGCTGGAGGCACTTGTCGACGACGATGCCGGCGCGCTCGGAGCTCCAGTACTTGGCCATCGCGGCGGTCGGAATGTCGAGCTCGCCCTTGACGTGCAGCTCGACGCACTCGTCGATGAAGGAGCGGGCGACCCGGGCCTCGGTCGCGATCTCGGCCATCTCGAACTTGGTGTTCTGGAAGCCGAAGACCGGCCGGCCGAAGGCGGTGCGCTCGTTGACGTACCGCAGGGTCTCCTCGAAGCAGAACTCCATCGCCGCCACGCTGCCGACCGCCACGATCAGCCGCTCCTGCGGCAGCTGCATCATCAGCTGGACGAACCCGTCGCCCTCCTTGTCGCCGAGCAGGTTCGACGCGGGGATGCGTAGGTCGTCGAAGAAGAGCTCGCAGGTGTCCTGCCCCTTCATCCCGATCTTGTCGAGCACCCGGCCACGACGGAAGCCTTCGGCATCGGTCGGGACGATGACCAGCGAGATCCCGGCGGCCGCCTCCTCGGGGTTGGTCTTCACCGCGACCAGCACCATGTCGGCCAGGAGGCCGTTGGTGATGAACGTCTTGGCGCCGTTGACGACGTACTCGTCGCCGTCCTTGATCGCCTTGGTGCGGATGCCCTGCAGGTCGGAGCCGGTGCCGGGCTCGGTCATCGCGATCGCGGAGACCACCTCGCCGGAGGCGAGCTTCGGGAGCCACTCGTTCTTCTGCTCCTCGGTGCCGTACGCCAGCAGGTAGTGGGCCACGATCCCGCTGTGCAGCGAGGCACCGAAGGCGGTGTCGCCGACCCGGGCCTGCTCCTCGATCAGCACGGCCTCGTGGGCGAAGGTGCCGCCGCCACCGCCGTACGCCTCCGGGATCGAGAGGCACAGCAGGCCCAGCTCGCCGGCCTTGCGCCACAGTTCACGGTCGACGTGCTTGTCGGCGATGTAGGTGTCGATGTTCGGCTTGACCTCCTTCTCGAAGAAGGTCCGGGCAAGGTCGCGTAGGTCGTCGAGGTCCTGGTCCATCCAGGGCGAGCGGCGGGACATGCGTGGCCTTTCGGTGGTGGGTACATGCTGTATCAAGGACATGGTGTCCCACTTATCCGCTGGATACAAGGTGTAGCCGGTGATGTCTCGCTAGGGTGACGATGTGGTTGACGTGGTGAAGTGGGTGGATTCCACGGTCCGGCGCCGTTCCGCGAAGGAGGCGCTCGACAACGACGCACGCCGCGCCCAGGTGGTCGAGGCGGCCGTCGAGGCGATCGAGGAGCGCGGGCCCGGCGTCGGCATGGCCCAGGTCGCCGAGCGCGCGGGCCTCCCCCGCCCGAACGTCTACCGGCACTTCGCCAGCAAGGAGCAGCTCGACGCCGAGGTCGTCCGGTTCGCGTCGACCGAGCTGATCCGCCGCGTACGCCCTCATCTCGCCCGTGCCGGGACCCCGCATGAGGTCGTCGGCGGCATCCTCGAGTCCTGTGTCGCCTGGGCCGACGAGCACCCGAACCTCTACCGGTTCGTCGCCGCACAGCACCAGACCAGGGCCCTGCACCGGGCCCGGATGGGACGCAACCGCTTCCTCGACGAGCTCATCGACGCGATGGGCTCCTACCTTCGCGCCTCCGACATCAGCGACACGCCCTCGGACGGCATCCTCGCCGGCCTGATGGGCATGGTCGACGCCAGCATCATCTGGTGGCTCGACCACCACGACGAGACCAGGGACCAGCTCGTCGGCCGGCTCACCCGGCAGGTGGTCGTGGTGCTCATCGACATGCTCGACGACCTCGGGCTCGAGGTCCGCGAGGACATGGTCTACACGCCGCTCGACTGATCAGGAACGAAGAAGCGTACGTGCTCCGGACTTTCTAGGCTCGTCTCAACAGACCGACCAGGAAGGGAAGACCGATGGCGAACAGCAGCACATTCACCGAGGAAGAGAAGGCCGCCATGAAGGAGGCGGCCGCCGAGCGGAGGACGGCCGCCAAGCGTGGCAGCGGCAGCAAGAAGGCCGAGGCGGACCTCGCCGACTGCCTCTCGAAGATCGAGGCGATGGACGACAACGACCGCGCCATCGGCGAGACGCTCCACCGGGTCGTCACCACGCACGCCCCCGACCTGGCACCGAAGACCTGGTACGGCATGCCGGCCTACGCGAACGCCGACGGCAAGGTCGTGGTGTTCTACAAGTGCGCCGGGAAGTTCAAGATGCGCTACGCCGAGATCGGCTTCCAGGAGTGGGCGAACCTCGACGACGGCGACATCTGGCCGACCGTCTTCGCAGTGACGACCATGACCCCCGCCGTCGAGGAGAAGCTCACCGAGCTGGTCACGCGGGCGGTGAGCTAGACCGCGAGCGCCCCCGCGAGCCGCTCCGAGAGGAACCGGCTCGCCCGGTCGAGCGCCGCATCGGCCTCGTCGAGCGAACCGGCCTGGTTCTGGAAGACGTGCGGCAGCTCGGCACCGACCTCGAGGATCACCTCCACGTCCGCCTCGGCCGCCCTGGCGGCGAGCCGGAGGGAGTCGTCCAGCAGCACCTCGTGGGAGCCGACCTGGATCAGAAGCGGGGGAAGACCGGCGAGGTCGGCGAATGCGGGGCTGATCAGCGGATCGGTCGGATCGGCGCTGCCGAGGTAGCGACGGGCGAACCATTCGAGGGCGGCACGGTCGAAGAGCGGGTCGGCATCGAGCTTGGTCTCGATCGTCGCACCGGAGAGCGTGAGGTCCGTCCACGGCGAGAACAGCACCGCGGCGGCCGGCTGCGGCAGACCGGCCGACCGCGCGGCCAGCAGGGTCGCCATCGTCAGGCCGCCCCCGGCCGAGTCACCGGCCAGGACGAGCCGATCAGGCTCCACGCCCGCGTCGAGCAGGCCACGGTACGCCGCGAGCCCGTCTTCCACGGCCGCCGGATACGGAGCCTCCGGGGCGAGCCGGTAGTCGATCGAGATCGCTCGCAGCCCGGCGCGACCGGCCAGGCCATCGGCGAGCGAGGCACCGGTGCGCGCGGAGCCGACGACGTATCCGCCACCATGGAGGTACAACAGGGTGCCTTCGGTGGCGTCGCGATACAGCTCTAGTCCGGGGATCCCGCCGATCGTGACCGCCCGCGCCCGCGCCTCGTCGGGCAACGGCCGGGTCTGGCCGGCGTCGAAGCCGGCACGGGCCTCCTCGACGCTCACCGAGGGGTCGAAGGGGAAGTCGCGGATCGCTGCGTCCAGTGCGTCGCGCTGCTGCTTGCTCACGATGATGCCTCCTGCATGGGACGATAGTTGTATCGGATGGAAGTAGATTCCTTTCGATATAATTCCCTGGAAGCAGGTTTTTCCTCATGCCCGACGGCTGGCAGTTCTTCTCCGACCTCGTCCGCGCCGAGACGCGGCTCTTCAACCAGCTGGACGCGAGGGTGCGCGCCGGACACGATGGCCTCACCCTCGGGCAGTTCCAGATGCTCGACCTGATCGCGACGACTCCTGAGTGCCGCGTCTCCGACATCGTGGCGTCGATGGACATCGGCGTCGGCACGGCGAGCAAGGCCGTCGACCGGCTGGAGGCGGCGGGCCTGTGCCGGCGGGCATCGAACCCCAACGACCGGCGGTCCTCGATCCTGGCGCTCACGCCAGACGGTGAGCGCGCCCTCACCGCGGCCACGCCGACCGTCGACGCGGTGATCGCCGAGCGCCTGCAGGGGATCGCGGCCGACGATCTGGCGACGACCGCGCGGGTCCTGAGCCAGCTCCGGACGGCGTTGGAGGAGCTGTCGCGGTGAGCGACCCGGACCGGTCGTCTACCGGCGGCGGAAGAATCTGGGCCGTCGGGTCCGCCGCGGCCCAGCCGCCCGAGCGGGCTCGCGGGTCTTCGCCGCTCGCGCCGCTCGGCGCTCCGCCCATGCGGCCACCGTGGCGTCGGGGTCGCGCGGCATCGTGATCAGTGGCGGTCCCGCCGGCGGTTCGTAGCGAGCGCGGATCACGCGTTCGTTGAAGTCGTCGATCTCGCGGCGTACGGCCTTCTCGTCCACCAGCTCGTCCAGGCGCTCATCTAGGACGGCGTCGTCCTTGCGGAGCTGGATGGACGACGGCAGCAGCGCGATGCGCTCACGCTGGACGAGGCTCCGGACCCACCACTCCGGGTCATGCTGGTCCGGCAGGTCGATCGGCTCGCCACTGCCGGGCAGGTCGTCGAAGTCGCCACGTGCGATCGCCTTCCGGACCTGGAAGTCGGCCAGCAGCGCCACCCCGACCGCGTCGTCGATCGCGAAGGCGTACGGGTCATGGGGCTGCACACTCATCACCTGACCTCTTTGCGGATATAAGTCACCTGTATTATGTCACGCGTATTGAAACCAGGGAGGCCACGGAGATGCCGAAGATCGTCGACCACCGCGAACGACGGGAAGCGATCGCGCACGCGCTGTGGCGGGTGGTCGAGCAACAGGGGTGGCCCCGCGCGACCATGCGCGAGGTCGCCCACGAGGCGGGCGTGTCCCTCGGACAGCTCCAGCACTACTTCTCGTCCCGTGCCTCGATGCTGGCCTTCGCGATGGAGTTCGCCGCCGAGCAGACCTCATCTCGGGTGGCGAACGGTCTGGCCGGGCTCGGCCAGCATCCTCACCCCCGAGACGTCCTGCGGGTGGTCGTCACGGAGATGCTCCCGCTGCACCCCGACGCTCACACCACGAGCCGGATGAATGCGGCGTACGTCCTCGAGGCGCTGCACGACCCCGAGCTGCGCGAGGTGGCGCGCGCCGGGCTCAGGGAGGGACGAGACCTGGTCGAGCGCCTCATCCGGCAGGCGATCGCCGACGGCCAGATCCCTTCGGAACGCGACCCTGCGATCGAGACCGATCTCATCCTCGCGCTGACCGGGTTCACGCCGCTCCTGGAGCTCGGCGTGATCGAACCCGGAGCTGCGCTCGCTGCCGTCGATCAACACCTCGACCGACTCTTCTCGGGATCCTGATCCTCGGTATCGCCACCTCCGCACATTTCCAAGTTACTTGCGAAAGTTCTCAAACTTCTTGACGAAGTCTCGCAGGGTCCCTACCTTCTGATGTGACTCACGCCACATCTCTCGCGGAGGCCCCCATGATCCATGTTCCCCCGTCCAGGGCCGTGCTCGGCCCACTCGTCGGCCTGTCAGTCGTGGCCGCGCTGCTCGGCAGCGGCCCCGCGGCTGCCGCCGAGGAGGCGGAGCTACCACCACAGGAGCCCGGCGTCACGCTGCGCACCTATGACATGAGCCGGCCGATCGAGCAGCTGTGCACGCTGCGCGCAGGCCAGACGCCCAACGTCGACAGGCTCACCTCGGTCATCGACTACGACTCGCCGGAGGACTTCGGCCTCGCCGAGCGGTTCATCTCGCACGCCCTGGCCAACCTGCGCATCGATGCTGCCGGGACGTACGACTTCCGGCTGATCAGCGACGACGGCTCCCGGCTGGTCATCGACGGCTCGGAGGTCATCAACCACGACGGGCTGCACGGGGAGACCGCCAAGGACGGTTCCGTCAGCCTGAGCGAGGGCTTCCACGATCTGCGGGTGGAGCACTTCGAGAACGGCGGCGGCGAGGTGCTGCGCCTGCAGTGGCGTCCGCCGGGCGCGGCGGACTTCGCGCTGGTGCCGACCGAGGTCCTGAGCACCGAGACCGGGGTGGTGCGGGTGACCGCACCGGGCACGAAGTACTGCGAGGGGCAGAACGACACCGCCGGTGACGGCATGCAGCTGGACAGCGTGCACCCGGCGTACGACCTGACCGACCTGCGGCCCGAGGGCTTCGAGCCGATGGTGTCCGCGCTGGACTGGGCGGCGGACGGCCGGCTCGCCGTGGTGACCTCCGGGTCGGTGAGCCCGTCCGGCTGGGTGGAGAACCCCGAGCCGGGCGAGATCTTCCTGCTCAGCAACGCCCGCACCGCCGACGGGCCCGAGGACGTCACGGTCGAGAAGGTCGCCACCGACCTGTTCAACCCGATGGGCGTGGCCGTCATCGGCGAGTCGATCTTCGTCTCCGAGCGTGACCAGCTCACCGAGCTGACCGACCCCGACGGGGACGGCTTCTACGACGACCACCGGAAGGTGGCGGAGTGGCCCTTCGGCGAGAACTTCCACGAGTTCGCCTTCGGCCTCCTCCACGACGAGGAGAACTTCTACGTCAACCTCTCCGTCGCCATCAACTTCGGTGGCGCGACCACCGACCCGCAGCCGGCGCGCAACCGCGGCACGACGGTGAAGATCTCCCGCAAGACCGGTCAGGTCAGCTATGTCGCGGGCGGGCTGCGTACGCCGAACGGGATGATGCGCGGACCCGACGGCGACCTGTTCGTGATGGACAACCAGGGCGCCTGGCTGCCCAGCTCGAAGCTGGTGCACGTCAAGCCCGGGCGGTTCTTCAACCACTACACCAACCCGGCCGGCCCGTTCGACGACCAGCCGGTCACCGGCCCCGCCCTGTGGGTGCCGCAGAACGAGATCGGCAACTCTCCGAGCAGCCCCATGATGCTGGAGAAGGGTGCGTACGCCGGTCAGATGATCTTCGGCGACGTCACCTACGGCGGCCTGCAGCGCGGCTTCCTGGAGAAGGTCGAGGGCGAGTACCAGGGCGCGGTGTTCCGCTACTCCGCCGGCCTCGAGGCCGGGGTGAACCGCACCCTGCTCGGCCCTGACGGGTCGATCTACGTCGGCGGCATCGGCGAGGCCGGCAACTGGAGCGAGCCGGGCAAGCTCCGCTACGGCCTGCAGCGGATGAGCCCCAACGACGGCTCGGCGTTCGACATGCACCAGATGCGCGCCACCAGGAACGGCTTCGAGATCCGCTACACGAAGCCGCTGTCCCAGGAGACGGTCGAGAAGATCGCCGCGGACCCGAACGCCGCGTTCCGGATGACCCACTGGCGCTACGCGCCGCGGCCGACGTACGGCGGCCCGAAGGTCGACGAGCGTCCGCTGTTCGTCTCGGGCGCGGAGGTGTCCGCCGACCGCACCTCGGTGAGGCTCACCGTGGACGGCCTCGAGGAGGGCCGGGTCGTGCACCTGCGCTCGCCGCGGCCCTTCTCCAGCGAGGGCGGCAAGGAGCTGTGGAACACCGAGGCGTGGTACACGCTCAACTCGATCCCCGGCTACGAGTCGCCGGCCGACCGCAACTACCTCGAGGCTGAGGAGGCCACCCTGCGCGGCAGCGCCAACGTCGCGGTCGAGCACAACGGCTACTCCGGCTCCGGGTTCGTGGACGGCTTCGGCAACATCGGTGCCTCGGTCACCTTCGATGCGAAGATCGCACGCGCCGGGACGTACCCGGTCCGGCTGCGCTACGCCAACGGCCCCGACCCGGCGCCCGGCACGAAGCGGGTCTCGGTCTACCTCAACGGCACCGAGGTCGAGCCGTGGGCGTTGGAGTCCACCGGCGACTGGCAGACCTGGGGCACCGCGACCCGGCCGATGCGGCTGAAGGCCGGCGTCAACCGGATCACCCTTCGCTACGAGGAGGGCGACGACGGGAACGTGAACTTCGACGTGCTCAAGGTCGGCGGCGGCGAGGACGTCTGTACGCCGCGGCGACCCGCCCCGGGCTACACGTCGCTCTTCGACGGGACCCTGGCCTCGCTGGCCCCGTGGCGGATGGCCGGACCGGGCTCGTTCGGCCGGCAGGACGACTGCTCGCTGCGTACGACCAACGGCCTGGGCCTGCTGTGGTACGCCGAGCAGGAGTTCAGCGAGTACAGCCTGAAGCTCGACTGGAAGCTGGTCAACGACAACAACGGCGGCGTCTTCATCGGCTTCCCCAACCCCGGCAACGACCCGTGGGTCGCGGTCAACCAGGGCTACGAGGTCCAGATCGACGCCACCGACGCCCCGGACCGCACCACCGGCGCCATCTACACCTTCCAGGGAGCGGACCCGGAGGCTGTCGCGGCCGCCCTCAAGCCGGTCGGGTCGTGGAATTCGTACGACATCCGCGTCGAGGGCTCGACCGTCAAGATCTTCCTCAACGGGACCCTGGTGAACGACTTCACCAGCACCGACCCCGCCCGCGACCTCGCCGGCTTCGTCGGCATGCAGAACCACGGCGGGGGTGAGACCGTCTACTACCGCAACGTCCAGGTGAAGGAGCTCACCGACTGACGTCGATCAACGTTCGCGCCGGCGGGGCGCCCTGCTTATGCAGGGCGCTCACGCCGGCGCACGTGTGACTGCCGCCAAGAGGCGACACTGGACGCATGAGTTTCTCGATCCACCCCGGATCCATCGGCGACGTCGCCCGCTGCGTCGATCTGTGGACGCGCGTGATGGTCGCCCGAGACGGCACGGGTGTCGCCGACGAAGCTGCGCGGCGAGCGCAAGCGGCGTTCGACGAGCCGACCGTACGCTTCGCCGTCGTCGGGTCGGCACCCGACGGGTTCGCGCTCACTCTCACCAGAGAGAAGGGCGTCGCGCTGCTGTCCCGGCTCTGCGTCGACCCGTCGACCACTTCGCGCGGCATGGGCGCAGCCTTGGTCGCAGACGCCGCCGAACATGCGCGGGCTGCCGGGCTCCAGCGCATCGAGCTGGATGTCAGAGAGACGAACGTACGCGCCATCGCGCTCTACGAACGGGCGGGCTTCACCGCTGTCTCCGACCCGTGGGAGTACGACGACGGCGATCGGGTCGTGACCTGGTCGCTCGATCTGGCGAACTGATCTGGCCGTCCCGGAGCACGGCCACTCCACGGCTTCGCACTCCGAGCCGATGCGGTTCACGCACCTGCCGCCGCTGAGCGCGCTTCGGGAGTGGGCCGAGACCCACGTACCCGACATCGAGCGCGCCCGGGCCGCGGCCGACCCTCGGGACTCCTGACCCGGTCACGGCATCGGATGCCTGGTCAGCCCGCGGAGAGACTCCTCAGCCGGCTGGTGTCGCGGCCGGGGGCCTCGCCGTAGCGACGGCGGTACTCGCGGTTGAACTGGGTGGCGCTGTCATAGCCGACCCGGTGGGCGACCGTCGCGACGTCGTCGGCTCCCGAGACCAGGAGCAGTCGTGCCTGGTGGAGCCGGATCTGCTTCTGGAACTGGATCGGGCTGAGCGCCGTGATGCCCTGGAACTTGCGGTGGAAGGCGGAGACGCTGAGCCCGCAGCTGCCGGCAAGCTCGTCGACGCGGAACGGTTCGGCGTAGTTCTCGGTGATCCACCGCACCGCGCGGCTGATCTGGGTGGTGCAGCTGTCGGCGACCCCGATCTGCGCGAGGTTCGCTCCGAGCGGGCCGGTGAGCAGTCGCCAGATGATCTCCCGCTCCGCCATCGGCGCGAGCACCGCCCGGTCCTGCGGCCGGTCGATGAGGCGCACCATCCGCAGGACGGCGTCGATCAGCTCGGGCTCGGCGTCGGCGACACCGATCGCAGGAGGGGCGGCACTGTTCCGTACGGCCACCACCCCCGGTGGCGCCTCCAGCAGCAGTGACGCGATGGCGGCGGGCCGCAGCACGAGCCCGAATCCGAGCGCGGGCCGGTCCGGAGAGGCCTCGCTGTAGTGACCGGTGATCGGGACGTCGACAGAGGCGACGAGGTACTGCCCGGGACCGTACTCGAGGACGCGATCGCCCACCGAGATCCGCTTGCGCCCCTGGGTGATCAGCGCGAAGACCGTGCCGGAACCGTTGGTCGACGGTGCCTCCACCGCATCGGCGCGGGCGAGCAGCATCCCCTCGATCGGGGTCGTCTGGTCGGGCCGGGCGTGCTTCTCGATGCGTCGGCGCAGCTCTTCGAGCGGGGTGTCGGTCACCTGACGAAGGTACGTCGCCAACCTGGCTGTCGTCGCCTGGTTCTGCTTCTTCGAGCAGGATCAGGCAATCATCGGCGATGTCTGGTCTCACGCCGCGGAAGCCCGGACTGGTTCGCTGAACGGGTCGAAAGCCCCGCACCGATCGGTGCGGAGCACACCACCCGAAAGGCGACAGCGATGAACATCGAGTACGGATTCCAGGCCACCATGACCGCCAAGGAGGGGAAGGCGGACGAGCTCGTCGAGCTCCTGCTCTCCGGTCCCACCGCCGGACCCTCCGCGCACGAGGGCTGCCTCGTGTTCCTGGTCAGCCGGTCGGCCACCCAGCCCGACGTGGTCCACCTCGTAGAAGGCTGGGTGAGCGAAGAGGTGCACCACGCCGTCTTCGACGACCCCGAGTCGCAGGGCTACATCGCCCGCTTCGCAGAGCTCGTCGCCGACTCGACGTACGCCGACTTCGTCCCGCTGGGCGGCAAGGCGATCCTTGCCCCGGCCCTGTCCCCGTCCGCCACCGGCCGGTGACCGCCATGGACGACGCAGCCACCATGACGACCGCTCGGCCGAGCCTCGATCCTGAGCTCGGCGCGCTGCTCGCCGACATGCCCGAGGTTCCTCCGCTCAGCGCGGAGACCCTTCCCATGATCCGCCCGTTCGCGACCGTCGACGCCGAGGTGGCGCTTGCCGGGCACGATCTGAACCAGCGCGACATCACCGTCCGCAGCTTCGACGGCGCGCCTCTCCCTCTCACCATCCTCACCCCGGCGAGAGGCGGCGAACCCGGCACGGCGGCCCCGTGCATCTACTGGGTGCACGGCGGCGGGATGGTCATGGGTGACCGCTTCTCCCAGATCGACATCCCGCTCGACTGGCTCGAAAGCTTCGGCGCCACCGTGGTGTCGGTCGACTACCGCCTCGCGCCCGAGGCATCGGGGGCGACGCTCGTGGAGGACTGCTATGCCGGCCTCAGCTGGGTGGCCTCGCACGCGGACGAGCTCGGCATCGATCCCGCTCGGATCATCGTTGCCGGTACGAGCGCGGGTGGCGGGCTCGCGGCCGGCGCCACCCTGCTGGCGCGCGATCGGCGAGGTCCGGCGATCGCGGCTCAGGTCCTGATCTGCCCCATGCTCGACCATCGCAACACGACGGAGTCCAGCCGCCAGTTCACGGGTCCCGGTGTCTGGTCCCGCGAGGCGAACGAGTTCGGTTGGCGATCGGTCCTCGGCGATCTCGCCGACGGCGACGTTCCCGGCTACGTCTCGCCGGCGCTCGACGAGGATCTCGCCGGGCTGCCGACCACCTATGTCGACGCGGGTAGTGCCGAGGTCTTCCGCGACGAGAACGTCGCGTACGCCTCCCGCATCTGGGCCGCGGGCGGGCAGGCCGAGCTCCACGTCTGGGCCGGTGGCTTCCACGGTTTCGATGCCCTCTTCCCCCAGGCCCAGGTGTCGCAGGCAGCACGAGCCGCCCGAAGCGACTGGCTCTCGCGCGTGCTCTGCGACCCGAGGCTCGCGAGCTGATGGCCAGCGCACTCGCGCACCGTCGGCGCAGCCTGGTGGGTCGCTCACCGGCCGAGGAGCACCGATCGGCCACCCCGCTGGAGCTGCTGTACGACCTGGTGTTCATCGTCGCCTTCGGACAAGCGGCCGACGAGCTGGCGCACCACGTCGCGGCGGGCCGGCCAGCTGTCGGGGTCGTCGGATTCTGCCTCGGGGTCGTTCTGATCTCGTGGGCCTGGGGCAGCTACACCTGGTTCGCATCGGCGTACGACGAGGACGACTGGATCTGCCGGCTCACCACCATGGTGCAGATGGTCGGCGTCGGCATCGTCGCGCTCGGGCTGCCCGAGATGTTCGCCTCGCTCGCCGGGGCCGAGGACGGCGGCTACGGCATCGTGGTCGGCGGCTATGTCGTGATGCGCGTGCCGATGGCGGTCCAGTGGCTGCGGGCGGCCCGCAACGATCCGGTACGTCGGCCGGCACTGATGACGTACTTCTGGACCATCGCCCTCGCCCAGGCCGGATGGACGATCCTCGTGGCGGCCGCCCTTCCGCTGCCCGCAGCTGCAGTCGTCGGGGTGGCGCTGCTCGCGATCGAGACGGTCGGGCCGGTGATCGCGCAGCGCGGGAAGGGCGGGACTCCCTGGAACGCCGACCACGTCGCGGAGCGCTACGGGCTGCTCGTCATCGTCGCCCTCGGCGAGGTCGTCCTCGGCACCATCGCCGCGGTGTCGGCGACAGTGCACGGTCCCGCCGGTTGGAGCATCGATGCGGCCGTGACCGCGACCGCGGGGATCGGGCTCGCGCTCGCGATGTGGTGGATGTACTTCACCGTCCCCTCAGCACTCGTCCTCCGAGTCCACCGGGAGCGGGTGTTCTTCTGGTCCTACGGGCACCACGTCATCGTGGGCGCGATCGTGGCCGTCGGTGCCGGCCTGCACGTCGCCGCACTCCGCCTCGAGCACGACTCCGAGATCGGGGCCGTACCCACCATCCTGACGGTCGCGATCCCCCTGGTGATCTTCGTCTGGATGCTCTACGCCCAGTGGAGCACCCTGGTCAGAAGCCGCAACCGTCGTCACGTCGGCCTGATCATCGGCACCTCGGCAGTGACCGTCCTGGCCGTCGTCCTGGTCGCAGCGGGCGTCTCCATCGCCGTGGGCCTGGCGGTGATCGCGGTCGCGGCCGTGATCCCCATCGCGGGGTTCGAGCTCGTCGGACACCGCGATCTCGCGGCCGCCCTCGCCCCGCACGCTCTCAGCGGATCGGAACGTCGACCGTCGATGTGAAGTGGAACGAGGTGGCTCCGCCGAGGTCGAGCCAGGTGCCTGACGGCGTCGTCGCCACGCGGATGACGTATTCGGTGCACCCTGGGCAGCGTCCCACGAGGCCCGGCTCGGGCCCGTAGACGACGAGCTGGGCCAGCGTTGTCGACAGCCCACAGGCTCGGCACCGCACCTCGGCGGTGGTGGCTTCGACGGTGAAGATGTCGGCGAGCGGTCCTGCTAGCGCGTTGCCGTCACGGTGTTCGCTCATGACAGGGTCTTCCTTTCCATGACTCGTGGTGCAGTGGTCTCGCTCACCGGCCGCCGAAACGTTCGGTACGGATCCGGTCGGCATGGTGCCCGGCTGCGAGCAGGTGGTTCGCCGCGTCTTCGACGAAACCGGTGGGGCCGCAGATGAAACAGGTCGGCGTTGCCCCCGACGTCCAACTGCTTCCGTCGTCGAGATCGTTCTGACGGAGTCGACCTGGCGGACGCGTCTCGGACGGGGGTGCGGTGCGTGTGTACAGCCACGTCACCGAAGGCCCTCCGGCCTGGGCTGCGAGCCGGGTGAGCTCGTCTCCGTAGATGCGATCCTGCGGGGTTCGTACGGAGTGGATGAGGTGAAATGGTGTCTGGATGTCGGCTTGGTGGCGAGCACGGATCATGGACATGAGAGGAACGACGCCCGATCCGCCCGCGACGAGGAGAACGGGCGAAGGGTCCTCCTGATCCCACACGAACCAGTTGCCGAGAGGGCCTCGGACCTCGAGCTCGTCGCCGATCATGGCGATATCGGTGAGGAACTCAGAGACCTCGCCTCCGGGCAGGCGCTGCACGGTGATCTCGATGACGCCGTCGTCGGCCGGCGCTGCGAGTGAGTAGCTGCGTACGGCCTGGTAGCCGTCCGGGGCGGTCAGCCGAACATCGACGTGCTG
Source organism: Nocardioides luteus (assembly GCF_015752315.1). Taxonomy (NCBI): domain Bacteria; kingdom Bacillati; phylum Actinomycetota; class Actinomycetes; order Propionibacteriales; family Nocardioidaceae; genus Nocardioides; species Nocardioides luteus. The sequence continues at coordinate 5,629,201 of NZ_JADOVJ010000001.1, read as the reverse complement.
CCCGGGCAGGTGGCCATTCCATTCGTCGACCCGCAGGGACAAGGTGTGGGCCGTGGCCGTCTCCGCGCGACTTCCGGTCACGGTGGCGCTCTGCCAGCGCCGCACGCCTAGTCGCCCTGGTATCGCTGTTCGCGCCATGGGTCGCCGTAGTCGTGATAGCCGAGCGACTCCCAGAAGCCCGGGTCGTCGTCATCGACGAGATCGAGGCTCTTGATCCACTTGGCGGACTTCCAGAGGTACAGGTGCGGGACCAGAAGTCGAGCTGGTCCGCCGTGCTCGGCGGGAAGGTCGTCCCCGTCGTGTTCGTAAGCGATCCAGGCCTTGCCGTCGAGCAGGTCCTCGAGCGGAAGGTTCGTGGTGTAGCCGCCGTAGGAGCGAGCGAGCACGTACTCGGCCGCGGTGTCGACGTCTGCCAGGAGATCGTCGATGGCGACACCTCTCCAGGCGGTGTCCAGTCGGCTCCAACGAGTCACGCAGTGGATGTCGACCGTGATGTCCTCCGCGGGCAGGGCCGTGAACTCGTCCCATGTCCAGGATCGCAGGGCCTGGTCTCCGTCCCTGATGCTGAAGGTCCACTCGTCTCGTCGGATGGCGGGTGTCGGACCGGCGGACAGCACGGGAAAGTCGTCGGTCAGGTATTGCCCAGGAGGCAGTCGGTCGTCCGTTGCAGGGTGCCTGCCCGTGAAGCCGCGCGTCACGTGCACCATCTCAAGCCACCTACCCTTCTCTCGAGGGTCAGCGGCTGTCGGGTGCCGCGCCCCATCGCAGCGTAGTTCCAAAGCTCGGCCCCCGTGGTGGGAAACGAGCTCGGCGTCGCCCGAGGCGTCAGTGGGCCATGTCGACGAAGCGGCTGTAGTGACCCTGGAAGGCGACGACGAGGTCGCGGGTGGGGCCGTTACGGTGCTTGGCGATGATCACGTCCGCCTCGCCGGGGCGGGTCGACTCCTTCTCGTAGACGTCGTCACGGTGGAGGAGGACGACCATGTCGGCGTCCTGCTCGAGCGATCCGGACTCACGGAGGTCGGAGACGGCCGGGCGCTTGTCGGCGCGCTGCTCGGAACCACGGTTGAGCTGGGAGAGCGCGATGATCGGGACCTCGAGCTCCTTGGCCAGCAGCTTGATCTGACGGGAGAACTCGGAGACCTCGAGCTGACGGGACTCGACCTTCTTGCCGGAGCTCATCAGCTGGAGGTAGTCGATCACGATGAGCCGGAGGTCGTGGCGCTGCTTGAGCCTTCGGGCCTTGCTGCGGATCTCCATCATCGTCATGTTGGGGCTGTCGTCGATGAACATCGGCGCGCTGGAGACCTCGCCCATCTTGCGGGCCAGCTTGTTCCAGTCGTCGTCGGACATGTTGCCGTTGCGGATGTGGTTGAGCGGCACCTTCGCCTCCGCGGAGAGGAGACGCATGGTGATCTCGGAGCGGCTCATCTCCAGGCTGAAGAAGACGCTGGTCAGGTTGTTGTGGATCGAGGCCGCCCGGCAGAAGTCGAGGGCCAGGGTCGACTTACCCATCGCGGGTCGGGCCGCGACGATGATCATCTGGCCGGAGTGGAAGCCGTTGGTGAGCTCGTCGAAGTCGGCGAAGCCGGTCGGGACGCCGTAGAGGCCGGCCTCGCGGTTGGAGATCGCCTCGATCTCGTCGAGGACGCCGTCCATGATGTCGGCGAGTGGCGAGTAGTCCTCACCGGAGCGCTTGTCGGTGAGCTTGAAGACCTCGGCCTGGGCCTCGTCGACGATGTTGTCGACCTCGCCCTCGCCGGCGTAGCCGATCTGCACGATCTTGGTGCCGGCCTCGACCAGGCGCCGCAGGACGGACTTGTCGCGGACGATCTCGCCGTAGTAGGCCGCGTTGGCGGCGATCGGGACGTTGGAGGCGAGCGTGTGCAGGTAGGGCGCACCACCGATGCGCTCGAGCTCGCCCTTGCGCCGCAGGTCGTCGGCGACGGTGACCATGTCGGCCGGCTCGCCGCGGCTGTAGAGATCGAGGATCGAGTCGTAGATCGACTCGTGGGTCGGGCGGTAGAAGTCGGTGCCGCGCAGCGTCTCGGAGACGTCGGCGATGGCGTCCTTGGAGATCAGCATCGAGCCCAAGACGGCCTGCTCGGCGGCCATGTCCTGCGGCGGGGTGCGGTCGTTGACCGCGCGCGGAGCGTTGCCCGGCTCGTACGCCGCGGGGCCGTCGCCCCACTCCTCGAAGGGCGGCTCCGGGAAGTCGCCCGGACCGTCCATCGAGCCGGTCTCAGTGACGCTCATTCCCTTGCCCCTCCATGTCTGCGGATCGTCGCGGCGTGATCTCGGTCGGTCCGGTTCCCACGCTACGGGTGAGCACCGACAGTTCTGCTCGCGCAGTCCCGGGCCGACCCTCGACGACACCTCAAGTCTCCGCGACCCTACGTCGCAGACCACATCGGCGACAGAGGGTTATCCACAGGCCCTGGGGATAACCAGGGGATAGCGGTGGACGACACCCTGGTCAATGTGAACAGCCTGGGGAACTGGCTGTGCATAACTAGTGCAACGTAATCAGTAAACCCACTCTGACCTGCGACTTCGTAGTTCACGTCCTGTGGACGGAAGAAAGTACGCAACGCATCCTGATTTACCCCCAGGATCGTCGTTCCACCTCAGGCGTTTTGTCGACATAGCGCCGCAACGACGTTTTCCACAGGTTTTCCACCTGCCCTGAACAACGCTTCGCGCCGGCGGTGTTTAACCTTGAGACCGTGACGACCCCGGCGGATGCGAAGAGCTACTCGAAGACCGACCGCCGAGGCCTCGACAAGGAGATCTGGCGGCTCGCGATCCCGGCGTTCTTGGCACTCGTCGCGGAGCCACTCTTCCTGCTGGCGGACTCCGCGATCGTGGGCCACCTCGGCACCCGCGAGCTCGCCGGCCTCGGTGTCGCGGGGGTCGTGCTCCAGACGATCGTCGGTCTCTGCGTCTTCCTCGCGTACGGCACGACAGCATCGGTCGCCCGCCGGATCGGCGCCGGCGACACCGCCGGTGCCCTCCGGCAGGGGATCGACGGGATCTGGCTCGCGGTGATCATCGGGGTCGTCGTGACCGTCCCGGTGATGGTGCTGGCCGAGCCCCTCAGCCGGGCGATCGGCGCGGGCGACGACGTGGTCGGCCCGGCGACGACCTACCTCCGGATCGCCGTCCTCGGTGTGACGCCGCTGCTGATGATGCTCGCAGCGACCGGCGTCCTCCGCGGGCTCCAGGACACCAGGACACCGCTGGTCGCGGCAGTGGTCGCCAACGTACTCAACATCGTGCTCAACCTCGGCCTCGTCTACGGCGCCGGTCTGGGGATCGCGGGCTCGGCGATCGGGTCGGTGATCGCACAGGTGCTGGCGGCCGGGATGCTGACCTACGTCGTGGTGCGCGCCGCCCGCGCCGAGTCGGTGCCGCTGCGACCGGACGCGCCCGGGATCCGAGCCGCCGCGCGGGCCGGTGTGGCCCTCGTCGTGCGCACGCTGACGCTGCGGGTGGCGCTCCTGGTCACGACGTACGCCGTCACCCATCTCACCGTCGGCGACCAGGCCGTCGGGCTGGCGACCCACCAGATCGCCTTCACCCTGTGGACGTTCCTGGCGTTCGTGCTCGACGCGATCGCGATCGCCGCCCAGGCGCTGACCGGTCGGTCGCTGGGGGCCGGCGACACCCGGGAGACCCGGGCCATCACGGCCCGGATGGTGTGGTGGGGCGTCGTGATCGGGGTTGCTGTCGGCGTACTGCTGGCTGCTCTCTCGCCCTTCCTCGGCGCACTCTTCACCGAGGACCGGGCGGTGCGGGAGCTGTTGGTGCCGGTGGTCATCGTGGCGGCGATCGCGCAGCCGCTGGCCGGCGTGGTCTTCGTGCTCGACGGGGTGCTGATCGGCGCCGGCGACGGGCGCTACCTGGCCTGGGGCGGCATCTGGACCCTGGTCGCCTATGTCCCGCTGGTCGCCCTGGCCGTCATCCTGGGCGGTGGGCTGGTGTGGGTGTGGATCACCTTCGCGATCGGCTTCATGGGCGCCCGCTTCGTGGTGCTGACGCTCCGTGCGCGCAGCGACCACTGGCTGGTCACCGGCGTCTGAGCCGACGGTGACCAGCCAGTGCTGACATCAGGGGTTGCTGGTGACCTGGATCGGGTTGTTGGCCGCGTCGGTCGCGTTCACGGTGTAGGTCGCCGCGAAGGAGACCTGGTCGCCGTTGGCGATGCCGGCGACACCGCACAGGAAGCCGGACACGTTGGACAGCGTCAGGGTGGGCTCGCTGCCGGGGAGGGTGAGCGTGCCCGAGGAGGCGCCGTTCGTGTAGGCACCGGCCACCGAGCCGGTCGCGTCGAACGAGCAGCCCGAGCCGCTGACCCTGGCCGAGATCCCGCTGATGTTGCCGGCGGTGGAGCCGTTCGCATCGGTGTCACCGGTGGCATCGAGTGACCACGTGCCCGATCCGGTGACCGTGAAGTCGATCCCCGCAGGGCCGGTGCAGTCGGTGAAGGAGACGCTGGAACCGTCGAGCGCGGCGATCCCGGTGCCGCTGATGGCAGCACCCGGGGTCGCGGTGCCCGAGATCGAGCTGCCGCTGCAGGTGACCGTGGCGCCGGCGGTGACGTCGGTGAACGTGATACCGCTCCCCTGCGCTCCGAAGGCGACGCTCGACCCGGCGGCTGCGGATCCGGCGCTCAGGTTGTAGCTCGAGGCGGCGAAGGCTGCCGGGGAGGCGAGGCCGATCGCGGCGACGGCTGCGACCGGTACGACGGTGAATCTGGCCAGCTTGGACATGTTCGACATGACACGCTCCTCTGGTGGTGGGGTCGGCCGAGTGGTCTCGGCCGACGATCACGCTAGGAGCGGCTCGGCACGGACGGGCTGGTCCGGACCAGGGACCCGCACTATTTCGTTCATATCAACAACATGTGTCCCGGTTACCTTTCGTCCGGCGCCGCTTCGCGTACGCCGCCTCCGCCCGCCAGCGCGGCAGCGCCGACCGCAACGCCCGCATCATCGCCAGCCTGAGAGCCGGGTCGTGCAGGTCCGGCCCGAGGAGCTCGCGCAGGAGACGTACCCGGTAGGCGGCCGTCGACGGCGGCAGCTGCATCCGCACCGCCACATCCGCCGGCCGGTCGACGCCGTTGTGCAGCATGACCTCGAGCGTCTCGCCGAGAATCCACCTGGAGTGCGGCTTGATCCCCTCGAGCTTTCCCAGCACGGCGCGGTTGTCATCGGTCAACATGGGGGACCTCCCGAATGGCCGCCAGCGGATCCCCGGCGATCCGCAAGAGAACAGGTTATAGATCCGCCCGATGTTTCGATGAGGTTTCGAGACAACCGGTCCCACATACTCGGTTGCGCCGGATCCCGCTTGGCGCGAAGGTCAGCACATGGCCGCTGATCCGAAGAGCACCCTCAAGAGCTACCTCGACGCACGCCGCGAGGCGCTGATCTCCAAGGTCGAGGACCTGCCGGAGCGAGAGGCGCGGTTGCCGCGTACGCCGACCGGGACCAACCTCCTCGGCATCATCAAGCACGTCACCGGGGTCGAGGCCGTCTACCTGGGGTCGACGTTCGGTCGCCCGTATCCGCACCCCGAGGAACTGATCGCGGACGAGGACTTCGAGGTCGACCCGCAGGCGGACTGGTACGCCACCGAGGACGAGACGGTCGCAGGGATCATCGATCGCTACCGCCGGGTCATCGCTCACGGGAACGAGACGATCGACGCGCTGCCGATCGACGCCGTCGGCCACGTGCCGCACTGGGGCGGCGAGGAGGTCACCCTCCACCAGATGCTGGTGCACCTCTTCGCCGATCTCGCCGGCCACTGTGGCCAGGCCGACATCCTCCGCGAGGAGGTCGACGGAGCGGTCGGCTGGCGCAAGCCCGGTGACAACATCCCCTCGGAGTACGACTGGCCGGCGTACGTCGCCAAGCTGACCGAGATCGCCAACAGGTTCTGAAACCCGCCGGTTCTCGGTGAAAACGAACAGGCCCGCCTCCCGAAGGAGGCGGGCCTGTGTGAATCCCTAGATCAAGCGGGGACCACGTTGAGGGCCAGCTTGGCGGACACCTCGTCGTGGAGCTTGACGGAGACCTCGTGGGAACCGAGCGACTTGATCGGGTTGCCCAGCGCGATGGTGCGCTTGTCGATCGACTCGCCGGTGGTCTCGGTGACCGCGGCGGCGATGTCGGCGGCGGTGATGGCGCCGTAGAGGCGGCCGTCCTTGCCGGCGCGGACCTTCACGTTGACCGTGTTGGCCTCGAGCTTGCCCTTGATCTCGGCGGCGTGAGCCTCGTCGCGCACGGAGCGAGCCGAACGCGCAGCCTTGATCGACTCGACCTGCGACTCGGCGCCGCGGGTCCAGCGGATGGCGTCGCCACGCGGGATCAGGTAGTTGCGGGCGTAGCCGTCCTTGACCTCGACGACGTCACCGGCGGAACCGAGCCCGGTGACCTCCTGCTGAAGGATGATCTTGGTAGCCATGTCGATCCTCCTCAGCGACCGGTGGAGGTGTAGGGCAGCAGAGCGACCTCGCGCGCGTTCTTGACGGCGATGGCCACGTCGCGCTGGTGCTGGACGCAGTTGCCGGTCACGCGGCGGGCGCGGATCTTGCCGCGGTCGGAGATGAACTTACGGAGGAGGGTGGCGTCCTTGTAGTCGACACCGGTCGCCTTCTCCTTGCAGAACTGGCAAACCTTCTTCTTAGGCTTGCGAATCACTGCCTTGGCCATTGTGGTGCTTCCTTTCTAGAAGCCCGGCATGCGCCGGAATGGTTGAGGGATTCGGAATGTGGATCTGTTGATCAGAAGGGAGGCTCGTCGTTGCCCACGCCCGGGGTCGCCCACGGGTCGTTGGCCGGCGCGCCGCCGCCCGCGTTGGCGGGCTGCTGCGGAGCCGGCGAGGCCCACGGGTCGTTGCCGGCCGGGGCCTGCTGGCCACCACCCTGGGGGCCGCCGTAGCCGCCGCCCTGGTTGTAGCCACCGCCCTGGTTGTAACCGCCGCCGCCACCCTGGCCGCCGGACTGGCGGCTGGCCTTGGTGACCTTGGCGGTCGCGTAGCGGAGCGAAGGACCGATCTCGTCGCACTCGAGCTCGAAGACAGTGCGCTTCTCGCCCTCACGCGTCTCGTAGGACCTCGACTTCAGGCGGCCCTGAGCGACGACACGCATGCCGCGCTGCAGGGACTCGGCGACGTTCTCAGCAGCCTGACGCCAGATCGAGCAGCGCAGGAAGAGGGTCTCCCCGTCCTCCCACGCGTTGGTCTGCCGGTTGAAGCTGCTGGGCGTCGAAGCGATCGTGAAGTTGGCAACGGCTGCACCCGACGGAGTGAAGCGAAGCTCCGGGTCGTCGGTGAGGTTGCCGATCACGGTGATGACGGTGTCGCCTGCCATGAGATCTCCCTTGAGTCTGATCTGGGTGTCGGTGTCGGTCAGGAGTTGTACTTAGAGCCCAAACATAGGGCCCAGCACCGACATTTCCGACGGTGACATCCGCGTCACTTGGACGGGCGGATGACCTTCGTACGCAGGATCTGCTCGTTGAGGCCAAGCTGGCGGTCGAGCTCCAGAACGGTCTTGGGCTCGGCGGTCAGGTTGACGACGGCGTAGATGCCCTCGGCGTTCTTGTTGACCTCGTAGGCCAGGCGACGACGTCCCCAGACGTCAACGTTCTCGACGGTGCCACCATCGTTGGTGACGACCTTCAGGAACTTGTCAAGGGTCGGGGCGACGGTGCGCTCATCGAGGCTGGGCTCGAGGATCACCATTACTTCATAGGCGCGCATAGCGTTCTCCACCTCCTACGGACTCGGCGGCCATGGTCTCTCCATGGCAGGAGGGCTGATGCGATGTCCCATCTCCGTCTGTGGAGAGGGACGCGTCAGCGTATCAACCAGCGGAACCCGCGGCCGAATCCACGGCCTCGACCGTGAACGGCACCGTGATCACCTCGCCGTCCCCGAGCCGGAACTGGGCCCACAGGCGGTAGAGCCCGGCCTCCGGTACGTCCAGGTGCAGCCCGAGCTCGGGACCGAAGGTGGCCCCGGGGACCGCCAGCTCGGCACCTTCGGCGTGACCGTGCACGAACGTCTCGCCGTCCGCGCTCATGACCACGACATGGCCGGCGGCGCCGAGGTAGGGCTGTAGATCGTCGACAATCCTGCCGTCGCCGTCCTCGAAGCGGAAGTGCAGGTCGCTCTGCTGATCCGCGACCAGCGAGCCTTCGAGGGTGACGGTGAGGTTGTCGACAGTCGACGATCGCGGGCTCGCCTCGAGCGGGACGGCCGGAGGCTGCGTACCGTCGATCGTGAGCTGCTGGCGGTCGAGGACATCGGCCATGTCGGCCCGGCGGCGGAACTCGGTGTCGACCCGGTAGGTGCCTCCCGCGGGGAAGGTCACGTCGGTCTCGAGCTCGCCCGGGCGGCCGGTCGGCTCGGCGTGCAGGTGACGGAACCAGGAGAGATCCTCACTGGTCACGATCACGTGCATCCAGGCCTGGTGGGTGCGGCCGAGGTCGGTCACCGGCTCACCGGTCGCGGCGTCCGTCACCAGGAACCGGAGCCCGCCCTCGCGCCGGGTGATCGCCACGTCGATGCCCGACTCGTCGGAGGCGACGGGGGCGATGTCGACCTCGTGCATCTCCGTCATCGACGGCCGCATCGGGCTCATCCCCTGCGCCCACTCCAGGATGCCGTTCATGCCCCGCTGCGCGGGCTCGGTGCGCGACAGGTAGGTCAGCGCAGCCCCGATCGAGAGCGCGATCACGGCCGTGACCAGCAGATATCCACCGTCGCGGGCCTTGGTGAGGAGGCCGCGACCGGCGTACGCCTCGGGGGTCTCGGGTCGGCGGAAGCCGCGCAGGCGCAGCGCGTTCGTGACCACGCTGACCGAGCTCATCGCCATCGCAGCGCCGGCGAGGACCGGGTCGAGCAGGGCGAGAGCGGCGACGGGGATGAGGAGCACGTTGTAGGCGAACGCCCAGAACAGGCCCTGCTTGATCGTCGCGACGGTGCGGCGGGAGAGCGCCAGTGCGGTCACCACGCCGCGGAGGTCGCCGCCGACCAGGGTGATGTCGGAGGCGGCGAGCGCGACGTCGGTCCCGGTGCCGATCGCGATCCCGACGTCGGCCTGGGCCAGCGCCGGGGCGTCGTTGATCCCGTCGCCGACCATCGCGACGACCTTGCCGTCGGCCTGGAGCTGGTGGATCCGGGCGAGCTTCTCCTCGGGCAGGAGGCCGCCGGCGGCATGGCGTACGCCGACCTCGTCGGCCACCTTCGCCACCGTCGATGCCGCGTCGCCGCTGAGGATGTGCACCTCGACGCCCGACTCCTCGAGCAGGCGGACCGTCTCCCGGGCCTCGTCTCGGACCTGGTCCTCGACGCGGATCGACCCGGCGTACGTCCCGTCGACCGCGACCAGGACCGAGCCGTTGTCGGCGGCGTCGATGCCCTCGTCGGCCAGCATCGCCGAGTTGCCGACGACGACCCGGCGCCCGTCGACGACGGCGCTGATCCCGCGTCCGGGGTGGGCCTCGAACGCCGAGACCTGCGCGTCGGCGGCGTCTCCGGACGCTTCCGCGCGGGCTCGGAGCGCCGTGGCCAGCGGGTGGTCGCTGCCGGTCTCGGCGGCCGCGGCGATGCGGACGAGCGCATCCGGGGCCCAGTCGGCGGCCACGGTGATGTCGGAGACCTCGGGCTTGCCGTGGGTGATGGTGCCGGTCTTGTCGAAGACGATGGCGGTCACGGAGCGGGCGCGCTCGAGGGTCTCGCCCGACCCGACCAGCACACCGAGCTCGGCGGCGCGCCCGGCGCCGACCATGACGGCGGCCGGGGTGGCCAGGCCGAGGGCACAGGGGCAGGCGATGATGAGGACCGCGATGGCCGCGGTGACGGCGCTGGTGAGTCGCTCGGCGTCAGGCCCGAGGACGAGCCAGCCCACGAAGGTCAGTGCGGCCACGACCAGGACGGCGGGCACGAACACCTCGGAGACCCGGTCGGCCAAACGCTGCAGCTTGGTGCCGGAGCCCTGCGCGGACTCGACCATCGCGATGATCTGCGCCAGCGTGGTCTCGGAGCCGACCGCGGTCGCCTCGATCTCGAACGAGCCGGTCTGGTTGATGGTCGCGCCGATGACGATGTCGCCCTCGGCCTTCCGCACGGGGTCGCTCTCGCCGGTGAGCATGGACTCGTCGACGTACGACGCCCCGGCGACGATGCGGCCGTCGACCGGGATCTTCTCCCCGGCGCGCACCCGGATCCGGTCGCCGACCTTCAGGTTCGCGACCGGGACGGTGACGTCACGGCCGTTGCGGACGACCGTGGCCGTCTCCGGCATCAGACCGACGAGGGCCTTGACCGCATCGGCCGTACGCGACTTGGCCCGGGCCTCCAGCCAGCGGCCCATCAGCACCAGCGCGACGATGACCAGGGCGGTCTCGAAGTAGAGGTGGAGCGGCAGGCCCCACGCCTCGGCCTGCCCCATCCACAGGGTCACGAAGGCGCTGTAGGCGAAGGCGATGCCGGTGCCGAGCGTGACCAGGGTGTTCATGTCGACGGAGCCGTGGCGCAGGCCGCGCGCCGCCGCGAGGTAGATCTCCCGGCCCGCCCACCACTGGGTGATCGCAGCGACCACGAGCACGATCGACATGACCGGCTCCATCGCGTCGACGGGGAGCGGGACGTACATCAGGGCCATCAGGCCGAGCCCCACCGCCAGGGCCGTGATCCACCGCCGCTTGAGCTGGACGAGCTCTGTCTCGCGGCGTACGTCCCGATCATCCTCAGCTACGTGAGGCTCCTGCGGATTGTCAACAGTCGACGATCGCAGGATCGCCTGATAGCCCGCCTTCTCGATGGCGGCGCTGATCTCGGCGAGGTCGGTGCGGGTGGGATCGAAGTGCACCAGGGCGGTCTCGGTGGCGAGGTTGACGTTGGCGTCCTCGACACCCTCGACACGACTGATGGCCTTGGTGACGCGGCGCACGCAGCTCGCGCAGGTCATGCCCTCGATCTCGAGCTGCTGCTCCGTGGGGGTGGCGGCGGTGGGGCTCATCGTGATCAGGCCAGCGAGTAGCCGGCCTCTTCGACGGCCGCGCGGATGGCGTCGTCAGAGATCGGCTCGGCGGCGGTGACGGTGACGTTGCCGGAGGCCAGGTCGACGTCGACGTTGCTCACACCGGCGATCTCGGTGACCTCCTCGGTGACGGAGGCGACGCAGTGGCCACAGGTCATGCCGACGACGGTGAAGTTCTGGGTGCTCATGAGACTCTTCCTAGGGTTGTTGGATTGTTGACAATCAGGACCGGACGAGGCGCGCGATGGCAGCAGAGGCCTCGGCGAGCTTCTCGTCGGCCTCGGCGCCACCGTTCTGGACCGCGCCGGCGACGCAGTGACCGAGGTGCTCGTCGAGCAGCCCGAGAGCGACCGCCTGGAGCGCCTTGGTGGAGGCGGAGACCTGGGTGAGGATGTCGATGCAGTAGGCCTCGTCCTCGACCATCCGCTGGAGCCCGCGCACCTGACCTTCGATGCGCTTGAGGCGCTTGAGATACGCCTCTTTGTTCTTGTTGTGGAGGTATCCGTGATCCGCGTGGCCTTCGGGCCCGGTGTGCTCGTCCATGGCGCCTACCATACCCCCGTATGGTATGAAGTCAACCCCGCAATGTCGGTGCCGGGCCCTAGACTGGAGCCATGGCTGTTGCGATCGGTGCCCACGTAGACCAGACCGACCCCGTCGCCGAGGCGACCGCGCGCGGGGCGAGCCTGGTGCAGTTCTTCCTCGGCGACCCGCAGTCCTACAAGGGCCCGGTCGTGACGTACGCCGAGGGTGCCGCAGCGCTCAAGGCCCGCGCGGAGGAGGCCGGTGTCGATCTCTACGTCCACGCGCCCTACATCATCAACGTCGCCACGACGAACAACCGGATCCGGATCCCGAGCCGCAAGCTCCTCCAGCAGCACATGGACACCGCGGCCGAGGTCGGCGCCAAGGGCCTGATCGTCCACGGCGGTCACGTCAACAAGGACGACGACCCGGCGAAGGGCTTCGACAACTGGCGCAAGGCGATCGAGGCCACCGACATCAAGGTCCCGCTCCTGATCGAGAACACGGCCGGCGGCGACAACGCGATGGCGCGCTACCTCGACCGGATCGCCGGCGTCTGGGAGGCGATCTCCACCGCCGAGGGCGCGGAGAACGTGGGCTTCTGCCTCGACACCTGCCACGCCCACGCCGGTGGAAATCCGCTCGAGACGTTGGTCGAGGACGTCCGCAAGATCACCGGCCGCATCGACCTGGTCCACTGCAACGACTCCCGCGACGAGTTCGACTCCGGAGCCGACCGCCATGCCAACTTCGGCGCCGGACGCATCGACCCCGACCTGCTCGCGGGCGTGGTCCGCGACGCCGGCGCTCCGGTCATCTGCGAGACCCCGGGCGGCGCCGCGGAGCACACCAGCGACTTCGCCTGGCTCCGCGAGCGGCTCTGAGGCCCACGGCAGACATGACGCGACCGCTCCGCAGGCTCGGCTTCCTCACGATCGGGCTCTTCGACCCCGCCGCACCGGCCGCCGGTCACGAGGAGACCCTGCAGATCATCGAGCTGGGCGAGGAGCTCGGCTTCGACTCGGCCTGGCTGCGCCACCGCCACCTGCAATACGGGATCTCGTCACCGATCGCGGTGATGGCCGCGGCCACCCAGCGCACCTCGCGGATCGAGCTCGGCACCGCGGTCACGCCGCTCGGGCTGGAGAACCCGTTCCGCCTCGCCGAGGACCTCGGCACGGTCGACGTGCTCTCCGACCGCGGCAGCGGCGGCCGGATCAACCCGGGCGTCAGCGTCGGACCGCCGATGAACTACGACGCGCTCAAGGACCATCTCTACCCCGACACCCACGACGTCGAGGACTTCACCTACACCCGCGTCGAGCGGCTCCTCCACAACCTCGAGGGCAAGCCGGTCTCGACGTTCGAGGGCACCCGCGGGATCGAGACGTTCTCCCGGAGCATCCAGCCGCAGTCGCCGGGTCTGCGCGAGCGGGTCTGGTACGGCGGCGGCTCCACCCGCAGCGTCACCTGGGCCGCCGAGCACGGCCTCAACCTCCTCACTTCGAGCGTGATCGATGCCGAGGGCGAAGATTTTGCCCAGATCCAGCGCGCGCAGATCGACCTCTTCCGGTCGCTGCATCCCGCGGGCGAGGCCGCCCGCGTCTCCCAGGGTCTCGTCGTCATCCCGACCGACTCGGCGACGCCGGAGCAGAAGCAGAAGTACGAGGCGTACGCCGCCGCCCGGCTGCCCCGCACTCGCGAGCCTCAGCAGCTGGGTCCGCACAAGCGCGCCTTTTTCGCCCCTGACCTGGTCGGAAGCAGCGAGCAGCTGGCCGAGCAGCTCGGCAACCATGCGGGCTTCCAGGCGGTCGACGAGGTGGCCTTCGCGCTGCCGTTCACGTTCGCCCACGAGGACTACGTGCAGATCCTCACCGACATGGCGACGAGGCTCGGACCGATGCTCGGCTGGTCGCCGGGCGCACGCGGCCGCTGAGACAAGAGCTCACTGAGAGGTTTCTGAAGAATCGGCGAGAAGGACCACCCAGTGGGACCGTCGGCTATGACCCATCAGGGCCATTGACATAGGCTTTTTTAAATGAGCTCGAACTGGCGCGCCGATGTTCAAGGTCTCCGTGCCGTCGCTGTCGGTCTGGTGATCGCAGGACACGCGGGACTCTCGGGGTTCGAAGGTGGGTTCGTCGGAGTCGACGTCTTCTTCGTCCTCTCCGGGTTCCTGATCACCACTCTGCTGCTGCGTGAGACCGACCGCAGCGGCACGGTCAGCATCAGCCAGTTCTACGCCCGCCGCGCCCGCCGGATCCTCCCGGCGGCGACCGCGACGATGCTGGTCGTACTCACCTACAGCGCCATCGTCCTGCCCCAGACGCGCACCGACCAGATCGCCGGCGACGCGGGCTGGGCGGCGGTCTTCCTGGCCAACGTGCACTTCGCCAAGGAGGCCGTCGACTACTTCAACAACGCCGCGCCCTCGCCGTTCCAGCACTACTGGTCGCTCTCGGTCGAGGAGCAGTTCTACGTCGTCTGGCCGCTGCTGGTGCTCGCCGTCGCGCTCTGGATCCCGAAGCACCACCGCCGCCGCGCGGTCACCGCGCTCGCCGCGCTCGTCGCGGTGGTCAGCCTCGCCTGGTCGCTGCACGCGACCGCTGCCGACCCGACCACGGCCTACTTCTCCACGCCGGCCAGGGCGTTCGAGCTCGCCGCCGGCGCCCTGCTGGCCTGCGTCGCGGGTCGTCTGCAGGTCGCGACCAGCGCGACCCGGACCGGGCGTATCGCCGCGACGGCGCTCGGGGTCGCCGGCGTCGGCACCCTCGTCCACGCCACCGCCAGCTTCAGCGAGGCGACCCACTTCCCGGGCTGGCACGCCCTGGTCCCGGTGCTCGCGACGGCCGCGCTCCTGGTCGCCGGCCCTGCCACCCCGACCGGCTGGCTGCTCTCCCAGCAGCCGCTGCGCTACCTGGGCGACATCTCGTTCAGCCTCTACCTGTGGCACTGGCCGATCCTGATCCTCGCTCCCGACGTGATCCCGGGCGGCGGTGTCCGTCAGCTGCTGATCATGCTGGCGCTCATCCTGGCCGCCTCCGCGGCGAGCTACCACTGGATCGAGATGCCCTTCCAGCGTCACCGGATCCCTCACCTCACCAAGGGCCGGCGCGCGCTCGCCCTCTGGCCCGCCGCCGCTGCCCTCGCCCTGGTCGCCGGCACGAGCTCCCAGGCGTACGCCGGCTATCAGGTCGACGTCGCCAAGGCCAACGCCGAGGAGTGGTTCAAGGAGAACCCCGACGTCCTCGAGACCGACGACAAACCGGTGACCGGCGTGCTGAAGACGACGATCGAGGCCGCGGAGGAGGGTGCGCCGCTGCCGCCCGAGGCCAAGTTCGACGCGAGCGACTCGTGGGCCGAGCGCGGCGGCTACTGCTACGCGGGCTACGGCGAGACCGAGCTCGACGGCGACTGTGTCTACGGCGACGGCAAGGCCGAGCGCACCGTGGCCGTCGTCGGCGATTCCCACATCGGGATGTGGCTCCCCGCGCTCGACACCCTCGCCGAGCGTCAGCACGTGAAGCTGATCCCGTTCGTGAAGCTCGGTTGTGCTGCGTACGGGGTCAAGCAGAAGTCCTCGAAGATGACCGTCGAGGAGTGCGAGGACTTCCGCAAATGGACCAACGAGCAGATCGCCGAGCTCAACCCCGACACGATCGTCGTCGGCGCCCGCGGCATGCTCGACATGGAGGAACGCGACGGCGTCTCGACCGAGGAGCAGTGGCGTGAGGGCGTACGCGACGGCGTCAGGTCCTTCGAGAAGATCACTCCCGACGTACGCGTCTTCGCCGACGTCCCCGCCGTCGACAACGACCCCGGCGAGTGCCTCTCCGACGCCCGCAACCTCCTCGAGGACTGCGTCGTGAAGGCCGACGGCACCGAGGTCGACTCCAACGAGGTGACCCAGGAGGCGCTCGAGGGCACCGAGGCCGCGTACGTCGACATCGTCGACCTGGTCTGCACCGAGCGCTGCCCGCTCGTCGTCGGCGACGTCGTCACCTACTACGACGACTCCCACATCACCGCGACCTGGGTCGACCGGGTCACCCCGGCCCTCGGCAAGCGCCTCGGCCGCCTGGACCGTTCCGCCTAGAACACATATCAGTTCTGCGCTCGCCGACCATTGCCCTGGCGGTGTCGGAGCGGAAGAATTGAAGGTTGCCGGGCGGGGCAGTCATGTCCCCTCACCGCCCCGCCCGGCCCACGTCCGCGTTTCCGGCCGCCTCAGCGTCGGTGGTCGAGCTTGTCGAGACCCCCAAGCCGCACGCGGGTTGGGCATCCCCCTAGTGCCCAACCCGCGCTGCGGCCCCGAAACCGCCTGCCTCCCCCAAGGCGGCGGCGCCAGCGTCCGAACCGAATTCCCCCGAATCTCGGTCCGGACAGCCCCAAGGAGTACGCGGCGAACCGCTTGATACACGGTCTTCAGTATTTTCTTTCGGACTTCCATCGAGCCGGCTCAGCACGCCGTACGGCCCGGAACGAGTTGCCTCGTTCCCCTTACGGACGCGATACGGCGCCACTACGCTCCTTCGCATGCCGGGCCCAGGAATGCTCACGCTGATGGTGCTTCCGCGGTCATCGGCCTCATCATCGTCGCCCGCCCGAACGTCGCGACCTCTCTGACGAGCCTGCGCGGGAAGTGGCTGATCGCTCTCGTCGCCGCGCTGCAGTTCATGCACGTCGAGGGGTTATGGCCAGATCAGGTCAAAGAGAGCGTTGAGCGTCGGGTCTATGCGGTCCTGGTTGTGGTCATCGCGATCGCCTTCTGCTGGCTGAATCGCTCGCTCTGGTCTCGTCGCTCAGGCCGGTGGGCGCTGTCGCTCATCCCGCTCGGAACTGCATCCAATTCGCTGCCGATCGCCGTCCTCGGTGCGATGCCGTACAGCGTTTCGGGCGCACGCGCCGCCGGCTACTCCAGCACTGAGCTGGCGACCGACGACCCCGGATACATCCGCCTGGACGACGTCTCACGTCTCTGGATCCCGCTCTCCGACCTCATCCCCATCCCTGTGCTGATGAAGGTCCTCAGTGTCGGCGACCTACTTCTGATTCCTGGCCTAGTGCTGCTGGTCGTCGCCTGTTACCGCCCCAGCACGCAGGGCCTTTCTGACAACGCCACCCAGCCGAACGGCTCCGTCCAACCATCGGCGTAGCCGCGCCAGTCCTCAACCTCTACCCCACGAGAGGAGGAACACCGATGTCGATGAACGGTATGAAGTCCCGCGCCTACCTCGCGGCCACGACAGCTGTAACGACCGCGCTGGCGATCTACGCATTCGCGGCGCCGCACAATGTCCCCAATTAGACGCGGTTCGATGGGTGAGGACTTTCGGGTTCTCACCCATCTGCGTCGATGCCCGGTCCTACGAGAAGCAGACGAACGGCGCCGGAGCGGAGTCGGTGTCCGCCGGGCGAATGGCACCAGCGAGCGCCTCCGCAGGGGCCAAACCCTTGGCGAGCCCAGCATGGAGGTCCAGGAAGACCTTGTGCGCGACCTCGTCCGCCACGACAGCCGGCGAGGCGATAACCACTCGCGTGCCGGCGTGGAGCCAGGCACCGACGAGCCCGATCAACTCTTCGCCCCACCGGACATTCGACCGCCCGACCTCGCAGGCCGACAGCAGGACCACGTCGGGGACTGTAGCAAGAAGATCGATGTCGTAGCCGTGCCAAGCGCCGTCGGCGAGCTCGACTCCCGAGAAGAGGGGGTTCTCGGCCGAATGACGCCCATGGGCCGCAATGTGCAGTACGTCGACCTCTTGAGCGAGGCTGGCCACCGCCTCAGCCGACGCTTCGTCACCGGTTAGGCACCGGGCGCCGGGCCACGAGGCAGCGCCTGCCGCAACTTCGTCCGAAGCCCTCATCACGCGGGGACCGGCAACGAATCCAGCCGAGTCCAGGCGAATAGGCGTGGCGCTGCGGGCCAACCAAGTGGTGGCGCTCTGTGCCACCGTGACTGACCTGCCGACGAGTCCCGTCAGCAAGGTCCAAGGCACGGGCGCCAAGATCGCCGACGGAGTGAGGACGATTGGTCTGTCACCGATGTAGTCGAGAAGGGGGACGACCAGGATCTTCGAAAGCTGTGCCAGGCGGTCCACAAGATCACCGCGCACCGCAGCACCAAGTGGCCCCGGCAGGTCCGTCGCCGCGACGTCCAAGTCAGGTAGAAGACCGCCCAAGGTTGACCGGAGCGTGCCGCTGTCACCGAGGTCGACCCGATTCACGGAATCGGCCGTCACGACGAGAGCTACGACGCGCTCCCCTGCAACCACATACGCGACAAGCGCAGACTTATCGAGGCGTTCTTGCAGGTCACCCAACAAAATTGGATCGGCCACCTGACCCGAGCCCTTGACCTGCCAGGCACGCTCGCGAATCTCTTGCCTGAGCTGCGTTTCCCGCTCAGGACCTACCCCGCCGCGCAGCTCAGTCAGCATCTCGGCCAGCGCCGGATCCGACGGCGGGCGTACCGACTGGACGCGGGACGCCAGCATCCGCGCACGCTCCGACCATTCGAAGAGCACGTCTGCCTCGCCAGAGTCGACTGCCAGCTCCAACCCTCGCCGGGCAAGGATCCGTCCGTGCCCGGCAACGTTGGTCTGCAGATCAAGGCTTCCGAACGAGCTCTGCCACAGATGGAAGTCGTCCAGTCCCGCACGTAGCTCACGCAGTCCGGCTAACGCACGGCCTGCGGCCACCGCCAACTCCGCTCGGAGCTCTCGCTCCAAGAGACGGATGTCGATGGGCGCCTCCGGCGGAACCGGTCCGATGACCCTCCCACTCGCCGGTCTTGTCGGTAGACCGGCGCTCTCCGCCGATCGAATGCGCGCAAGCCGCGCCTTTATGCGCACTCGGAGAGCAGGCCAGCTCAAGCCCTGTTCCTCTAGCGGGCCGGCCAGCGCCTCACCGTCGTCGCTCGGATTCGCGCCCGCTGTTACCGCCGCCTCGAACGCGACGGCTCGCGCCCGCAAGGCCAGCCCCGACGCTCGTACCTCCTCAAACCCATCCAACGCCGAGCGAGCCACGCGATCCGCTTCGTCAGGATCTGTCACCGTCAAGTGGGAAGCCAGAGCGAGCTCCGCCTCCGCCTGGCGCTGTGTGAGGCCGAGCTCGCCGAAGGCCGCCGCTGCCGCGCTCAACGACTGCTGTCCCTGAACCCGAAGGCCGGCCGCGACAAGCACCTCGGCACGATCTTGATCGACTGTCGCGGCCATTGCTGGCGACATTTCCCTCATTCGCGGAGCAGCTTGATCCATCGACCCCAGTGCCGCGATCAGGTCGCCGGCGACGTACTGGGCGTAGCCCAGGTTATGAAGGGTCATCGCACGCTGATCCTCATGCCCCTCAGGCCATAAGCCAAGCGCCTGTTCGAAGTCTTGGGCAGCCTCCCTCGGGCGAAGTTGCGCCAGGTAGACCCCGCCGCGGTTAACCAGCGCCGTGGCAAGGTCCACCGGACCATTCAGTCGCCCGATCCCACGGTCAAACGCCGCCAGCGCATCCGCCGTGTGGCCCCGCCGAAGAAGCAACATCGCGTGTTGGCAATGGATGACGCCTTCGGCTTCCTCAGTGAGCCATCGCTCGCCGAGCAACTCGGTGATACGACTCAACGCGCCATCGGGGTCGCCCGTCTCGTAGACAAGGTATGCCTGCGTCGTCGCAATGCGGGCACGACGCAGCTGGTCGCCCGATTTTTCGGCTTCCATCGCTGCCAGCGCCAGGGTCTTCTCCGCTTGGTCGTAGCGTCGCTTGTTGAGCGCGGTCAGCCCACGCTCATGGAGTTCGGCGGCGCTATCCATCGGTTCATTGGACAATCGATGTCAGGCCACTGACAACTTCCCAGCCACGCTTGACACGAGCCACACGACGGTCATCCGCCCCACCAGTCTCTATGGCGGCTCCGATCCCGTCGGCGATCCGTGCCGCCATCCATGGCGCGGCAAACGACGTACCACTCCAGACCGCGAACTGACCGGTGAAGTCGTCGGGATCAATACATGCGCGCCGGATACCGTCTGCGACGTCCTCGGCCATCGGCTGCAGGCTTCCGTCGATCGGCGGCATCGTGCTCACGACCGCTCCGCCGGGCGCCCACGCGCGGACCCACGGCCCCATGTTGGAGAAGTAAGCGGCAGTCTTCTGATCCGGATTCAGCGCCCCAACAGAAACGACCGGGACGACGTCCGGGTCAGCATGCGTTCCGCGCCATGGCGCGAAGGCGGCCGGGAAGCTCGGTCGTCGACTCGCATCATTTCCGACAGAACACACGACAGCCACGCCGAGCGATCCGAGCTCGTCGATCACAGGCTTGAGCACGGAGTCGAACAGACGGTCCGCATCGTTCTCGTGGTAGTAGCCCATCGACAGATTGAGAACGTCGATGAGATGACCCTTGGATGCCGTCCGACCAGCCTCTGCATCTTCAACCGCGCGGCGAACAAGGCCGGCGATCTGGTATATCGACGTGATCCAGTCGCTCTCGCGCACGGCACCCTCAAGCGGCACGCTGCGCCACGAAAGGATCTCCGCGTCTGGACAGACCTGGCGAACGATCCCCGCGATGAACGTGCCGTGGCCCTCGAGCCTGTTGAGTAGCCCGTCGATGTCCTTCGGTGCGTCGTCGCCCGGCGCGTAGTCTCGCTCCCTTGCGTATCCGATCCGGCGCCCGTCGACATCCCGAACTTCGTGCTCAACAACGTCATCGAGCCACGGGTGGGAACCGACGCCGGTATCAAGGATCGCCACGACGGGGCGTCGGCCAGGAACCTTGTCTCTGCGCCGGGGCGCGTCTCCCAGGATCGCCACCGGCTGACGCCCCCCGGCACCAGGGATCCCATAGGTGGAAGCCGGGTGGGAGATCTCCACCGGGTGAGAGATCTCGACCGGGTGAGAGATCTCCACGGGGTGCGAGATTTCGACAGGATGCGAGATCTCGACCGGGTTCCCCTGGATTCCCGGCGCCGGGATCATGTGGTCGAGCGCCACCCCCGGCAAGTCCTTGCCATGCGCAGCGCGCGCATGCTGGAGCAGGACCCACGCATCCGGAGGGGAAGAAACAACGCTTTCGGCTCCCCCGACCAGTACCACACTCAGGCCCGGGGTCAACTCCTCTCGCACTACCGTCCACCCCAACGACGTGGCCTGCTCGGTAAGGCATTCCATCCGGTCGTCGTAACCGTCGAGTTCAGCGATCAGCAGTCGATCTCCCGCGTAGATCGTGCCGCCCTTGATCGTGGAATCACCGACAGTCACCGCCGATCTGGGGTCGAGCACTCGACGGTTGACTGCTCGCCTTGTGGGGCGCTGGACCATGTTGTCTCCTGGATCAGATCTCGAACGTGGGGGTCAGGAAGGCGGCGGAGCCGTCGGCGGGCTCGAAGCGGAGCCGGATGAGCCCGGCAGGCAGCGAGGTGAGCTCGAAGCGGCCCGAGGCGCCGAGGGTGACAGCGACGATCGGCGTACGGACTTCGTCGGCGCGGATGGCGCGGACGGTCATGGGTGAACCGGGGACGACCCAGCCGTCGAGGCGGGCCGTGGTGTCGGTGTCGGAGGCGACACGGACGAGAACGTCGACTCCGGACTGCGCGAAGCGCAGGGTGTAGGCGGAGCGGGCGGACGCGGGGGCCGTGGAGCGCACCCCGGCGGCCTCGGACGACGACTCCACCAGGAGCATCAGCTCCAGATCGAGCCCGAGACCGGACTCCTCGGCGGCGCCGGCGGCGGCCGCCTGCATCCGGGAGATCAGGCCGCCCGGGACGGGATCACCGGCGACGTACGCCTGTCGAACCAGACCCAACAGCTCCTCGCGTGTGGGCTCCTCCGAGCGACCCATCACGACACCCCCTCTTCGCGCAGTGCGTCCCGCAGCTTCCCGAGACAGCGGCCGCGGGTGGGGCCGATGCTGCCGATGGGCATCTCGAGCTCTTCGGCCAGACCGGCGTAGTCCGGCCGGTCGGAGAAGGCGACCACGCGCAGCAACCGGCGACACCGCTCGGGCAAGCCCTCCACGGCCGCCCAGATGAGCGAGTTGCGGTCGCCCTCGACGACCAGGGACTCGGCCGAGCGCTGGGTCGGGACGCGGGACTCGAGCGCCTCGTCCTCCACAGGTACGTCACGCCCGGACCGCTTCGCGACCCGCCAGGCCTCGCGGCGCGTGGTCAGGGTGAGCCAGGCACCGACGGCGGCGGTGTCGAGGATCGAGGAGTGCTTGCGTACGAAGGTGAGCCAGGTCGTCTGGACGACGTCCTCGGCCTGCTCCTGGGTGAGCCGGTAGGAGCGCGCGACCTGCCACAGGATCGGGGTCATCGTCGCGACCAGCTCGTCGAGGGCGGCGGAGTCACCGCTGAGCCAGCGGTCGAAGTCGGCCGTCGCCCGGGACCACACGGTCGCGGGTGCGTCGGCATGACCGATCCCGCGTCGTACCCGTGTCACAGTCCCCTCCTCGACCGGCGGCCTCCGGTTCGGCGGCGAGCCGATGGGGGGCCAGACGACACGCGGACGCGTCATCGTGGTGGTCATAGTTGCTGTCACGGCTCCAAGGAGGCCCGGGCCCCAAGCCGTGATACATCTGGTCGCTGACAATAGCGTCTCAGCGGCTCCGACTCACTAGGGAGCGGGACGATTGTCCTCACATTGGGGGTCGGTGAGACGGTCACGGACAGCGGTCCCGAGAAGCTCGAGCACCGGGATTCGGCCCCGTCGCCGGAGCGGGTAGCCTTCTGCGGGTGAGTCTCACCGTGCGCCCCATCACCGCTGCGGAGCATCTCGCCTTCATCGAGAAGCAACCCAGCGTGAGCTTCCTCCAGACCCCGTCGTGGGCGCGGGTCAAGACCGAGTGGCGCTCGGAGTCGGTGGGCTGGTTCGACAGCCTGCAGGGCGGCGCCCTCGTCGGCGCCGCGCTGGTGCTGCACCGGCCGGTGCCGAAGCTGGAGCGGTTCACGCTCGCCTACCTGCCCGAGGGTCCGAGCATCGACTGGTCGGGTGACCTGGCTCCGTGGCTGGAGCCGCTGGCGGCGTACCTGAAGAAGAACGGCGCCTTCGGCATCCGGATCGGCCCGCCGGTCACGACCGCGACCTGGAGCGCGGCGCAGGTCAAGGACGGCATCGCTGACGACACCGTCCAGCGACTCAACCAGCTCACCCCGACCCACCGCGACGCCACCGGCGCGCGCGTGGTCTCGCAGCTGCGGGCCGCTGGCTGGCGGCTGCAGTCACCCGAGGACGGCTTCGGGGCGGGGCAGCCGCAGTACAACTTCGTCATCCCGCTGGCTCACGAGGACGGCACCCCCAAGACCGAGGACGAGGTCCTCAAGGGGATGAACCAGCTCTGGCGCCGCAACATCAAGAAGGCGGCCAAGATGGGCGTCGAGGTCTCCGTCGCGACCCCGGTCGACCCGGCGGACGGCGACTTCGAGGGCGACCTGAGCGCCTTCCACGATCTCTACGTCCACACCGCGGCGCGCGACCACTTCACTCCCCGGCAGCGGAGCTACTTCAGCACCATGTTCTGGGCGATGTCGACCGAGGACCCGGAGCGCATCAAGCTCTTCCTGGCGCGGCACGAGGGCGATCTGGTCGCCGCCACGATCATGGTCCGTGTCGGGCAGCACGCCTGGTACTCCTACGGCGCCTCCTCGACCGAGAAGCGAGACGTACGTGGCTCCAACGCCCTCCAGTGGGCGATGATCCAGGACGCGATGGCCGCGGGCGCGACCACCTACGACCTGCGCGGCATCACCCCGACGCTCTCCACCGACGACTCCCACGTGGGGCTGATCCAGTTCAAGGTCGGCACCGGTGGCCAGGCGGTGGAGTACGCCGGCGAGTGGGACCTGCCGCTGAACAAGCCGATCTACACGGCCTTCGATGTCTACATGAAGAGGCGCTGATCTCCGTATGCCGCTGAAACTGACAGTTGACGCCGATCGCTGGCGCAAGCACGTCCAGACCTTCGCCGAGGCGACGCCCGGCCTGGTCCCGGTCGCCAAGGGCAACGGCTACGGCCTCACCCTCCGCAAGCTCGCCCACCAGACCGAGTGGCTCACCAGCCTCGGCACCGGCGTCGACACGCTCGCGGTGGGCACCTACAACGAGGTGTGGGAGGTCGCGACCCGGTTCAGCGGGTCGATCTACGTCCTCACCCCGTGGCGTCCCTACTCTCCCGAGATCAACCCGGAGATCGCCGACCGGATCATCCACACGATCAGCCGCCCCGAGGACCTGCCGCTCCTGCTGGAGCGTCAGCCCAACGCGAGGGTGATCCTCGAGCTGGTCACCTCGATGCGCCGCCACGGGATGACGCCGAGCGACCTGTGGCCGACCGCGTCCATCGCCCGCGAGCACGCTCGCTTCGAGGGCGTCACCATGCACTTCGGCCTCGACGGCGGGTCGCTGGCCGAGGTACGCGCCCAGATGGACGCCGTCGTCGGCGCCGAGGCGAAGACGGTGTGGGTCTCCCACCTGAGCGCCAACGAGCTGGCCCAGCTGCGCGCCTCCTACGGCGACATCATCTTCCGCCCCCGGGTCGGCACCGCCCTGTGGCTCGGTGACCGCGGCGCGCTCCACGTGACCGCGACCGTCGAGGACGTGCACCCGCTGGAGCGGGGTTACTCCTACGGCTACCGCGGCCGCACGGCCATGCGCGCCGGTCACCTGGTGGTCGCCTCCGGCGGCACCGCCCACGGGATCGGCCTCGAGGCGCCGCTGGGCGACACCCACCTGCGCTCGCGCGCCCTCGCGGTCGCCCGCGGTGGACTCGATGCCATGGGTCAGTCGCGCTCTCCCTACACGCTCGACGGCAAGGCTCTCTGGTTCGCCGAGCCGCCGCACATGCAGGAGTCGATGCTCATGCTTCCCTCCGGCGCGCGCGTGCCCGAGGTCGGCGAGGAGCTCGAGGTGCGGGTGCGCTACACCGCGACCTCGTTCGACGAGATCATCCTGGACTCCTGAGCCTCCTCGGCCTCGATCGTCGCCTCGGTCCACCGCACCGGGTCGCGCCACGGCTCGTAGATCTCCCGGACGACGACCGCGATCAGATAGATCTCGGCGGCGACGCGGACGAGGATCGCGAACCAGTAGACCGGCTGGTCACCGCCGCTGCTGGCCAGGATGTCGGCGAGATACCACCACACCGCGACGAAGTAGAAGAGCTCACCGGCCTGCCAGATGAGCTGGTCCCGCCAGCGCGGCACGGCGAGGACCGCCAGCGGCAGCAGCCACAGGACGTACTGCGGTGAGTAGACCTTGTTGACCAGCAGGAAGCCGGCGACGATCAGGAAGCCGAGCTGCGCCAGGCGCGGTGTCTCGCGGGCGGTCAGCCCGATGATGAGTACGCCGCTGCACCAGGCGATGAAGAAGGCCCAGGAGACGAGGTTGACCGTCTGTGCCGAGATCGCCGCGTCGCTGGCCTGCTGGACGACGAGCCACAGCGAGCCGAGGTCGGGACCGCGCTCGGAGTTGAAGCTCCAGAAGACCTTCCACTCCTCCAGGCCGGTCGCCATCGCGGGCAGGTTGGCCAGCACCCACGCGAGGACCGTGGCCAGGGCGGCGACCGCCAGGTCGTAGTAGCGGCGGCGCCGGATGCAGATGACGATCAGCCCGCCGAGCAGGAAGAGCGGATAGAGCTTGGTCGCGCAGCCGAGCCCGATCAGTACGCCGGTCAGCAGCGGCCGGTCCCGCGACCACGCCCACAGCGCACCGGCCACGAAGACCACGGCCAGCATGTCCCAGTTGATGATCCCGGTCGCCGCCAGCACGGGGGCGAGCGCGAACGCGGCCGCGTCCCAGGGCCTTCGGCGATGCGTACGCGCCAGGAACCAGGCCGAGAGCAGAGCCGTGACCGCGAAGCCGATCACGTTGACGATGATGAAGACCCGGATCTCGTGGTGCATGCCCGGCAGACCCCAGAAGCTGGAGGTCTCCACGAGGTGACGCTCGTCCTCGTCGGGGGTGTCGGCCAGCCAGTCGGTGACGTGCGAGGTCGCCCAGGCGTAGTAGGAGATGCCGACCGGGTACTCCATCACCTGCTGGTAGCGCGCCCGGACCTCCGGGTCGGAGGAGTAGGGCCACTCGTGCTCGGCCAGGCCGCGGTCGACGTAGAGATAGGGCAGGTCGGAGTAGCAGAAGTGGGTGTATCTGCTCTCGCCGTTGGTCCAGGTGGCGTTGTAGCAGGTCTGCTTGGAGACCATCCCGATCGCGAACGTGAGCGAGGTCAGGAGCAGCAACAGGCCGACCGCGCTGAACCAGCGCCGTCGGCCGTGTGCGAGTCGCCCGAGAGGACCGCCGACCGCGGCGGAGGCGGTCCTGACGACCGGATCCTCCGCCGTCGGGGCGGTCACTGGACCATCCGTCACTGAGTGGTGCCCTCCGCGGTGCCGCCGTCGTTGTTGCCGCCGCCATTATTGCCGTCAGCGGGTGGCGAGGACGATTCACAGTCGCCGAACCAGTCGCAGGCGGTCTCGGTGACCTCGGGCTCCGTCGACTCCGACTCGTCGGGGGTCGTGCCCCCGCCGGGCTGACCGTCGGTCGCCCCGTCGCTGGGCGACATGCTGGGCGTGGGCTCCTCGATCGGGATGCAGAGGCCCTTGCGCTCGTCCTTCCGGGAGCAGTCCTTCGACGGGGTCGGGGTCGGCTCCGGGGTGGCCGTCAGCGACGGCTCGTGACCGTCCTGCGGGGCCACGCCGTCCATCCAGGCCGGCTCCGGGAACTCCTCGATGTCGAGGTCGTCGGTCAGCGTGCCCATGATCTGGGCCCACGTCTCGGCGGGGTAGCCGGCTCCGAAGTAGGAGTCCAGCCAGCCGTCCAGCTTGCCGGAGCCCTTGCCGCGGACGTACATGACGGCCGTGGACAGCTGCGGCGTGTAGCCGGCGAACCACGCGGAGGAGACGTCGTCGTTCGCGTTGGTCGCGGTGCCGGTCTTGCCGGCGGCCGGCTGGTTGATCACGCCGGCCGTCCTGCCGGTGCCGTTCTTGACGACCTGCTGCAGGGCGTAGGAGGTGTCGTCGGCGGCGTCCTCGGACATCGCCCGCTCCTCGCCGTCGCGCTGGTTCCACTCGTAGACGACCTCGCCATCCGCGTCGACCACCTTCGAGACGAGGTGCACGGTGTTGCGTACGCCGCCGTTGGCGATGGTCGCGTAGGCGTTGGCCATGTTGATCGGGCTGATCGCCTGACGCCCCAGGGTGAGCAGGTAGTTCTTCGGGTCGAAGTCGATCGAGTAGGCCGGGATCGAGCGGTAGTCGGCCGGCGCGTTCTCGGCGTGCTGCTCGTCCGGCGGCAGGCCGGCCTTGACCGCCATGTCGTAGACGTCCTCGCTGCCGTTGGGCAGCGCGGTCGACATCTGGACGAAGGAGGTGTTGACCGACTCCTCCATCGCCTTGATGCCGGTGATGTGCTCGCCGTAGCCGTGACCGGTCGGGTCCGCGTCGCTCTGGCCCGAGTTGCGGACCACGCGGTCGGTGCCGGGGATCTCCAGACCACCCTCACCGGTCCAGGTGTCCTTGAGCGAGTAGCCCGCCTCGAGAGCCGCGGCGAGGGTGAACGGCTTCATCGTCGATCCGGCCATACCGCCCGAGGCCGCCCAGTTGATCTGGGAGTCGAGGTAGTCCTGGCCGCCGTAGAAGCCCTTGAGAGCGCCGGTCTTCACATCGACCGTCGCAGCACCGACGTGCAGCTCGTTCTCCGGGTGCTTCTCGCTGACCGCCTTCTTGTCGTCGGGACGTACGTCCTTGACGGCCTGCTCCGCGGCCTTCATCGCCTTCGCGCTGAGCGTGGTGGTGACCTTCAGCCCCTTGCTGTCGATCTCCTCCTCGGTGAAGAGCGGCTCGCCGTTCTCGTTCTTGAGGGACTTCAGCTCGTTCTTCACCAGGGTGAGCGCGTGGCCCTTCTGGCCGCCGAGGCGGCTGTCGGCCTTTGGCTTGGGGAACTTCGGCAGCGCCTCCTTCGCCTTCTCCAGGGTGGCCTCGTCGTACTCGCTGAGCGCCTTGCCCTGGCTCTTGAGCTCGGCCATGCCGTTGAGGACGTACTGGTAGCGGCCCAACAGCTCGGTGCCGCCGGAGTCGGCGCCGGCCTTCTCGGGGTCGAAGCCGTTCGGGTTGTTGAGGATCGCGGTGAGCGCCGCGGCTTCCCTGATGTCGAGGTCCTGGGCCGACTTGCGGAAGTAGGTCTTCGCCGCAGCCTGGACTCCGTAGGCGCCACGCCCGAAGTAGACGGTGTTGAGGTAGCCGGTGAGGATCTCGTCCTTCGACTGCTGCCGGCTGATCTTGAGCGAGATGACCGCTTCCTTGACCTTGCGCGTGTAGGTGCGCTCCTGGGTCAGGTAGAGGTTCTTGACGTACTGCTGGGTGATCGTCGACGCGCCGCCCTGGCTGCCGGTGGTGGCGTTGGAGAAGAGCGTGCGGGCGATGCCCTTGAGGTCGATGCCGTTGTTCTCGTAGAAGCTGCGGTCCTCGGCGGCCACGGCTGCGTCCTTCACGAGCGCGGGCATCTCGTCCGGGCGCAGCGCGTCACGGTTCTGGTCGCCCGCCTGGAACCGGCCGAGCTCCTTCTTGCCGCCGGCGTAGTAGACGAAGCTCGACTCCGCCTGGAACGCCGCGTTGGCACTCGGGATCGAGATCATGTTGTAGGAGACGATCACCGCGGCACTGCCGATGAGCGCCATCACCAGGACGAAGATCGCCGCGATCTTGGCGATCCGGACGGCGAGGCCCTTCTTGTCCATCTCCGGGTCGTTGAACCGGTCCAGCGCCGCGCCGAAGGCGGCCTTGGGGTCACGCGGCGGGCGACCGGGACCACCCGGCTCAGGACGGGCGGGACGCTGACCGAGGCGGTCGACCGGGGGCTCACCGGGGCGACGCGGGCCCGGGTAGGGCGGCCGCTGACCGGAACGGGGGCCGCCGGGAGGCATCGGGCGCTGGCCACGGGGCTGAGGGCGACCTCCCGAGGGCTGGCCCTGCGGAGCACCCTGCGGGCGACGCGGCGCCGGCGGACGGCCTGCCGGACCACCCTGCGGTGGGCGCGGGCCGCCCTGGGGTCGTCCTTGCAGCCCACCGGGATTGGATCTACGGGGACTGGCGCTGCGGGGGCTGGGCCTTTGAGAAAAGCCGCCGGATGGGTCGCTCACGGGTGTAGCACTGCTCCTGTGACTGCCCGGCACGTGACCGGACGGGCTGACACTGACAATCCCCCGACGTCGCTGAATCCCCCCGAGGGAATCCCATCAACCTGACGCGCGACGCTGCCGGACATTTCCCCCGGGTGGCTCCTCGGGTCGTTGAACGGCAGCCATCAGCGTACGCAATCGACGCTAGCGCCCCCGCATCCACGCCCAGCGCGCCTCAAGTCACCTGACGTCAACAGTTCGGTGACGGTTGCATCGAAACACCGCTCCTGGGCGTTATCAGACAAGACTTTGGTCTCTATTTGCCATCGTGGATATATCGGTACGATAGGTCGCATGGCACGTCGCGCAGAGACGATCGAGTTGGCAGTCCTCGGACTGCTGCACGAGTCGCCTATGCATGGCTACGAGCTGCGCAAGCGGCTCAACCTGATGCTCGGTTGGGGACGAGTGCTGTCGTACGGCTCGCTCTACCCGGCCCTGAAGAAGATGCTGCGCAAGCACCTCATCGAGGAGGTGGCGCAGGCCGTCACGCCGGTCACCCGGCGGCCGCGGATCGTCTACCAGCTGACGGCTGCCGGTGAGCGTGAGTTCACCCAGCTCATGTCCGAGGTCGGTCCGATGGCCTGGGAGGACGACAACTTCGACATCAGGTTCGCGTTCTTCGGTCGCACCGACATGGAGATCAGGCTGCGCGTCCTCGAAGGGCGTCGCAGCCGGCTCCAGGAGCGGCTCGACCGGGTGCAACGCGAGCTTGCCATGACCCAGAAAGAGGTCGACTCCTACGCCCGCGAGCTTCAGCGTCACGGTGTCGAGTCGGTCGAGCGGGAGGTCCGATGGCTCTCCTCGCTGATCGATGCCGAGCGCAACCCCAAGCCTGTCAACGACGAGCAGGCAGCGGGTCGAGGGGATCTGGGGGATGACGATGGCGTACGCGCCGAAGCGGACGTCTCGCGCACAGCGCAGAGCAGCCAAGAGAACGAGAAATGACCTTCTGGCCGGTGAGCCGGCCAGAAGTATTGGAAGGAGCCCCGATGGGTTCGGTTCGTGTAGCAATCGCGGGAGTCGGCAACTGCGCCAGCTCCCTGGTCCAGGGTGTGGAGTACTACAGGGACGCCGACCCGGCGGGCAGTGTCCCGGGCCTGATGCACGTCACGTTCGGCGACTACCACGTCTCTGACGTCGAGTTCGTCGCTGCCTTCGACGTCGACGACAAGAAGGTCGGCAAGGACCTCTCCGAGGCGATCAACGCCTCCGAGAACAACACCATCAAGATCGCCGACGTCCCGTTCAAGGGCGTCGAGGTGCAGCGTGGCCCCACGCTCGACGGCCTGGGCAAGTACTACAAGCAGACCATCTCCGAGTCCGGCCTCGACCCCGTCGACGTGGTCTCGATCCTTCGCGAGAAGGAGGTCGACGTCCTCGTCTCCTACCTTCCCGTGGGCTCGGAGGAGGCGGACAAGTTCTACGCGCAGTGCGCGATCGACGCCGGCGTCGCCTTCGTCAACGCGCTGCCGGTCTTCATCGCCTCCGACCCGGAGTGGGCCGCGAAGTTCGAGGCCGCCGGCGTCCCGATCGTCGGTGACGACATCAAGTCGCAGGTCGGTGCCACCATCACCCACCGCGTCATGGCGAAGCTGTTCGAGGACCGCGGCGTCGCGCTGGACCGGACGTACCAGCTCAACGTCGGCGGCAACATGGACTTCAAGAACATGCTCGAGCGCGAGCGCCTGGAGTCCAAGAAGGTGTCGAAGACGCAGGCGGTCACCTCGAACCTCCGCGGCGAGCTCGCCGACAAGATCGACGACCGCAACGTGCACATCGGTCCGTCCGACTACGTGCAGTGGCTCGACGACCGCAAGTGGGCGTACGTCCGGCTCGAGGGTCGTGCGTTCGGTGACGTCCCGCTCAACCTGGAGTACAAGCTCGAGGTCTGGGACTCGCCCAACTCGGCCGGCATCATCATCGACGCCGTCCGTGCGGCCAAGATCGCCAAGGACCGTGGCATCGGCGGTCCGATCATCCCGGCCTCGGCCTACCTGATGAAGAGCCCGCCGGTGCAGATCGAGGACACCGAGGGTCGCGTCCAGCTGGAGGCGTTCATCCGCGGCGAGTGATCCTCTCCCGCTGAGCTGCCCCGGGTGCCTGGCACCCGGGGCAGTCGCATGTCCGTGGGCAGGTCGTCAGAACCGGATGGCGTCGATGATCCTGACGCGCGCGGCGATCATCGCCGGGAGGATCCCGGCGAGCGCGCCGACGGCGAGCGCGACGGCGAGGCCGAGGAAGGCCGCCGAGAGCGGGAACGGCGGGACGTCGTCGATGCCTTGGAGGACGTACTTCTCCACCAGCGGGTTCTTGACGGCGGCCACGGCCAGGAGCACGCCGATCACGCCCGCGACGACGGTGGCCACGACGCTCTCCATCAGCACCGAGAAGAACACCCGCCCCGTGGTCGCGCCGAAGCTGCGCCGGATCCCGATCTCCCGGATCCGCTGCTGGATGGTGACGAGTGCGATGTTGAGCAGGCTCAGGGCGCCGAGCAGCAGGATGATCCCGGCGATCCCGATGATCACCCACTTGACCGGGCCGATCGGGTCCTCGCCGCCCCACGCCATGTAGTCGTCGCGCTGGGCGTCGACCGCGAGCCCGGGGAGCTCGGCGCGCATCGCCATCCCGATCTCGTTGGCGAGCGCGTCGGCACCCTCGACCGGCACCCACATCTCGTAGCTGGCGTCCGAGGGGGTTCCGGTCTGCCAGTGCTCGAGCGAGTCGGCCAGCATGAACGCCCGCGGCGTGCCGTAGCCGCGCAGGCTGGTCACGCCGACGATCGTGGCGGTCACCGACAGCCCCTGGCCGTTCAGCTCCACGGAGGCCGGCAGCGGCGTGCCCTGCAGGCCGAGCTTCTTCAGGAACGTCTCGTCGACCACCAGCGCCGGGGAGAGGCGCTCCGTGTCCGACTCCTCCAGCCAGCGACCCTGCGGCACCACGACCCGGTGGATGGCGGCGTACGCAGGGTCGACCCCCATCAGCTCGATCCGCTTGCTGCGGCTCGCGGTGGTCGCCTTGATGTCGTAGGCGGAGATCCGGGCGGAGGCGTACGTGACGTCGAACCGCTCCGCGACCGTCTGGAACGCGGGCCGGACCCGCTCGACCGAGAGCGGCATGCCGTTGCGGTCGTCGTAGGCCATGATCGAGATGTGCGCCGGTCGCCCGTCGGTCTCGTAGGACTCGGTGAACATCTGCTTCGCGATCTGGCCGGCCGCCACCGTCGCGGTGATCGAGGCGACCGCCACCGCCACGCCGACCAGCGACAACAGCACCCGGAGCTTGTGGATGCGCAGCTCCTGCCACGCCTCGACGGTCGAGGCGGCCAGGCCGGTGACGATCCGCGCCAGGGCCGTCCTCACGCGACCGCCTCCTCGGTCAGCGGGTGCAGCCGTCCCTCGGCGAGCCGGAACCGCCGCCGGGCCAGCGCCGCGACGTTCTGGTCGTGGGTGATCGTGATCAGTGCCGCGCCGGAGTCGTAGGTCGCCTGGTCGAGCAGCCTCATCACCATCGCACCGGTCTCGACGTCGAGCGCCCCGGTCGGCTCGTCGGCCAGCACGACCGACGGAGTGCGGACCAGGGCGCGGGCGATGGCGATGCGCTGCTGCTCACCACCGGAGAGGAACTGCGGCATCGCGTCGAGCCGGTCACCGAGCCCGACCTTGTCGAGCATCGTCGCGGCGATCCGGCGCCGCTGCCAGAACTCTCTGCCCGAGGCGTAGAGCAGCGGCGCCATCACGTTCTCCAGCGCCGTACGCCCCGGCAGCAGGTTGAACTGCTGGAAGACGAACCCGACGTCCCGGCCTCGGATCCGGGCGGCCTGGCGGCTGCTGATGTCGGTGACGTTGCGACCGGCCCATTCCAGGGTGCCGCCGGTGGGCCGGTCCAGCAGGCCGAGAAGGTTCAGCAGCGTCGACTTGCCGGTGCCGGAGCGGCCGACGATGCCGACATGGTCCCCGCGGCGTACGTGCAGGTCGACGCCGGTCAGGATGCGCAGGTCCTCGCCGTCGGGGAGCTCGACCGTGCGGGCCACGCCGGTGAGCCTCAGGAGCTCCTCCGCGCTCACATCTCCCCCGCAGGCATTTCCTCGGACATCCCGTCGTCCGTGCCGCCGCCCTTCTCCTTCGAGCCCGGGACGTAGCGCAGCACCGAGTCGCCTGCCTTCAGGCCGCTGGTGACCTCGACGAGCTTGCCATCGGTGAGGCCGAGCTTGACCGGCTGCTCGGTGGGGGTGCCGTCCTCGCCGACGACCCAGACGCTGCCGTCGCGGACCAGACCCGTGACCGCGGTGACCGGGATGGTGACGACGTCGCCG
The DNA here is from genome assembly GCF_015752315.1 of Nocardioides luteus. Lineage (NCBI taxonomy): Bacteria > Bacillati > Actinomycetota > Actinomycetes > Propionibacteriales > Nocardioidaceae > Nocardioides > Nocardioides luteus. The sequence goes on along the minus strand of NZ_JADOVJ010000001.1, from coordinate 5,596,144 downwards.
TCGCTCGTGCCCGCGTCGATGGTCATGCTCATCGCCAGGCCGTCGAAGACGGTGACCTTCTCCGGCACCAGACAGCTGATCCGGGCGCCCGCGCCGGACTCGCCCTCGCCCTCGCCGCCGGGCGCCCCCTCCATCATCTCGTCCTCGGGTGCGTCGCCGGCGATCGTCTCGGTCGCCGCGTCGCCGACGACCAGGTCGGTGCAGGTGAACGGCTTGGGGCCGCCCTCGATGGTCACGGTCGCGCGGTCGGGGTTGCCGGCGAGCCGGTAGCGGTCCAGCGGCGAGATCGCGCCGACCGCGTGGAAGGTGGTGGGACGGATCGAGACGACCACGCCGTCCTCGGCGACGTCGGCCATCATGTCGACGGCGTAGTTGCCCACGATACCGGTGGCGGGCGCGACGACCGTGTACCAGTGGTAGACCGGCTTCGGCGCCGGCTGCTCGACCGGGGCGTCGTCGCGATCACCGTCGCCGGTGGCGTCGTCGACCTTCCCGGGCTCCTCCTCGACGGGCTCCTCCTCGGCGGGCTCTTCCACGGCCGCCTCCTCCTCGGCGCGCACCTGGAAGAGCTTGTCGCCCTTCTTCACCCTGGTGCCCGTGTCGGCGAACTTGTGCGCCAGCACGCCGGTGACCGAGCTCGTCGCCGAGACCGGCTTGTCGATCACGATGGTGCCGTCGATCGTGAGCGAGTTGGAGATCGTGCCCTTCTCGGCGACGACCTCCTCCGGCGGGATCTGCCCGGTCGGCGTCAAGGGCGCCCCGTCGGCGTCCTGCGTCGAGCCGGTGAAGGCCAGCTTGAAGAGGCTGACCGCGACGACCAGCCCGATCACCGCCCAGAACGTTCTGAAAAGTACGCGGCGCACCGCCGTCTTCGACATGAGCGGACTGTAGCCCCGCGTGTCGGGTCCCGGCGGCCGAATTTCGGACCGGTTCGGCAACACTCCAGCCACGTGACTATCGAACGTGTGTTCCATCCCCTAGACTCCGGGGCCCGAACGATCGACCGCCTCAGGTACCGGAGACTCCACGATGCGTCCCGACAACGACACGACCTCGGACCGGCCGACCCCGACGGGCAACGGCACGGCAACGAACGGCCGTGGCCTGATCCTCTTCGGCGCCGTCTCGGTCGCGCTGATCTCGACGGCGGCTGCGTACGTCGCCATGGTCGGCTTCGGGCGGGACGTGCTCGCCATGGGCACGATCAACGCCTACGCCTTCGCGGGGGTCTTCGAGCTCTCCCTGGTCACCGTCGCGCTGATGGCGCGGGAGGCGGCGCAGCAGGACCGGCCGGCGCAGACGCTGCTGACCCTGACCTGGCTGCTGTCGGCCGCGTCCGGGTTCTTCGCCGGCTGGCACGAGATCCACCTCGGCCACGCCGCCACGGCCGCGGCGTTCCGGTTCATCGTGCCGCTGCTGGCGGCGCTGATGTGGCACCTGGCGCTCGTCGGCGACCGCCACCTCGCGATGGAGCGCTCCTGGTCCGACCTGCGGATGGGCGCCCGGATGCACGCCCTCCTGGCCACCCGGGTCGAGTGGCGCCGGGCTCGAGACACGGCGCTGCGGAAGCGTACGGCCTCCTCGCGGCGGAAGCTCGAACGCGCGCAGAAGCGCTACTGGCGCGCCGAGGCGGTGGCGCTGCGGTCCGTCGCGCCGGGCGCGATGCGCGAGCAGATCACTCAGTGGGTCGACGCGTTCGCCGCGGTCGCCGAGGGCACCCGCCAGGCCGACCGGCTGCCGATCACCCTGCCCGACGTGCACGAGGCGCTCAGCGTGCCCGTGGTGGAGCAGATCCCGCACGTCACGCCCGCTCCCGGCGCCGACCGTGCCATCGAGGCGCCGGCCGACATCCCGTTCGACCGGACCGCCGACGCCGTCTCCGACGTGCCCCGCGAGGTGACCCCGTCGCGGGAGCCCCGGACTCGCGAGATGGCCTCGGCCCTCGCCACCCCCGATGCCCGCCAGCGGGTCTCGAGCCGGGTGCCCGACGCCGCACGCACCGCCGCCGAGGCGGCGTCCGGAGCCGGGATGGCACCGCAGTTCAGCAACGGCCGCACGGCCATCAAGCCCGCCGACGCCGACGGCGCCCTCCTGGACCGGATCCCGTTCCCTGAGAACATCCCCGACCCCGAACCGGCCATCGACTATCCCGACATCTTCCCCGACGAGATCGCCGAGCTGATGGCGAATCTCCCCGACGACAAGGCCGAGGCCTCCCGGCTCCTCGTCGACGCCGGTGCCCGCATCCCCGACGTGGCCGCGCAGCTCGGCGTCTCGACCAGCAGCGTCTACCGCTGGACCAGGGCGAAGGCCTGAGGCCGAGGCGTCAGCGCTCGAGGTCGGCCTTGAGCTTGGCGAGCGTCGTCGCCATGCCCGTACGCAGCTCCTCGGTGAAGGGCTCCTGACCACCGAACGCGATGTTCGTCAGCGAGCGGGAGAGAGCGGAGATGCCGGTCGGCGTCTCACGGCGGTGGGTGACCAGGGTCCCCTCCGGCGTCTCCTCGAGCTGGTAGGACCACACCGTCGTGTTCTCGGTGATCCGGAACGCGAAGTCGGAGTGCGGTGTGAAACGTACGACCTTGGCGTTCGTTGGCCAGTGCTTCCAGCCCTGGTGGTTGATGTTGAGGAAGCGGGTCCCCTCCTTGACCTGCCCGAACACGATCGTCTTCACCACCTGCGGACTCCACGAAGCCATCCGCGGCAGGTCGGTGATCGCCGCCCACACCTGGGCCGGCGTCGTGTTGATGGTGGTCGTCGCCTCGAGATCTGTGATCGTCGTCATAGCCGGAACCGTACCGTCAGTATGGCTCGATGGACAGTAGGTGCCCAGATGTCAACAGAGCCGGCGGGCGGTTCACGTTGGACCGAACGCTGCCGAGCGACATAGCCCGAACGGGCTATGCGGAACGCTCGGCCCACCAGTCGAGGAGCCGCTTGGCGGCCTCGTCCTCGGAGAGGATGCCCTCGTCGAGGCGCAGGTCCATGAGGAACTTGTACGCAGCCCCGACCTCGCGACCCGGCGCGATCCCGAGCAGCGACATGATCTGGTTGCCGTCGAGCGCGGGGCGGAGGGCGGCGAGCTCCTCCTCCTCGGAGATCCGCTCGATGCGGGCCTCGAGGGCGTCGTAGGTGCGGGCGAGGCGGTCGGCCTTGCGGCGGTTGCGGGTGGTGCAGTCCGCGCGGGTGAGCACGTGGAGCCGGTCGAGCTGGTCGCCGGCGTCGCGGACGTAGCGGCGCACCGCCGAGTCGGTCCAGTCGCCGTCGCCGTAGCCGTGGAAGCGCAGGTGCAGCTCGACCAGCTTCGAGACCGCCTCGATCTCGTCGTTGGAGAAGCGCAGCGCCTTCATCCGCTTGCGGGTCATCTTGGCGCCGACGACGTCGTGGTGGTGGAACGAGACGGTCCCATCGTCGTGGAACTTACGCGTGCGCGGCTTGCCGACGTCGTGCATCAGGGCAGCGAACCGCGAGACGAAGTCGGGCCCGCCGCCGAGGCGCGCCTCCTGGTCGATCGACTGCTCGAGCACGGTGAGGGTGTGCTCGTAGACGTCCTTGTGCCGGTTGTGCTCGTCGCGCTCCATCCGCAGCGCGGTCAGCTCGGGCAGCACCAGCTCGGCCAGCCCGGTCTCGACCAGCAGCGAGAGGCCGAGGCGCGGGAAGGGGGCGCAGATCAGCTTCACCAGCTCGTCGCGGACCCGCTCGGCGGAGATGATCGAGATTCTCGACGCCATGTCCGTCATCGCGGCGACGACCTCGGGCGCGACCGTGAAACCCAGCTGAGCGGCGAACCGCGCCGCCCGCATCATCCGCAGCGGGTCGTCGGAGAAGGAGTCCTCAGGGGTCCCGGGGGTCCGCAGCATCCGGGTGGCCAGGTCCACGACACCGCCGTAGAGGTCGACGACCTCACGGCCCGGGAGCCGCACCGCCATCGCGTTGACGGTGAAGTCGCGGCGTACGAGATCGTCGGCCAGCGAGGTGCCATAGGCGACGGCTGGCTTGCGGGAGTCGGCCGAGTAGGCCTCGGAGCGGTAGGTGGTGACCTCGACCTGCCACGGGCCCTTGCGGGTGCCGATGGTGCCGAAGTCGCGGCCCATGTCCCACAGCGCATCACCCCACGTACGCAGGATCTTCTCGGTCTCCTCGGGACGCGCCGAGGTGGTGAAGTCGAGGTCGTTGTGGGGACGGCCGAGCATCGCGTCGCGGACGGGTCCGCCGACCAGGGCCAGCTCGTGACCGCCTGCAGCGAAGGCCTCTCCGAGGGAGTCGATCACCGGTGCGATACGGTCCAGTTCAGCAGTCACCGATCGCTGAACATCGGCGACGCTGATCGGGGGAAGCTGGCTGTCGGACACAACGCCGCAGTCTACGAGGACCGCACCCCCGGAAAGATATTCTCGAAGTCATGCCAGTCCGCCAGCATCAGGCGAGGCCGCCACGGCCACGTGGACGAGCCACCGCCGCACTCGTCCTGGCGCTGCTGGCACCCCTGCTGCTGATGCTTCCGGCGCCCGCGCAGGCCGACGAGGAGGCTGTCGAGACCGACCCCCTGGCGGTGAGCATCGACCAGCTCGACACGGTCAGCCTCGACGGCCGCACCAAGGGCCGGATCACGGTGCGCGGCAAGGTCGAGAACACCACCGAGGAGGAGTGGAACGGGGTCAAGGTCTACCCCTTCATCGGCGACACGCCGATGACCACCTCCGAAGAGCTGGCCGAGGCGGCCAAGCTGCCCGCGGACGCGCTGGTCGGCGAGCGGATCGTGACCGAAGGGGCGTACGCGACCATCCCCGACCTCGCACCCGGCGAGTCCTACTCGTGGTCGCTCACGGTGCCGCGCAAGCTCCTGCACGTCACCGAGCCGGGCGTCTACTGGTTCGGGGTCCACGCGCTGGGCGCGACCACCCCCACCACCGCCGACGGCCGGGCGCGGACCTTCCTGCCGCTGGTCAAGGAGCCCAACAAGCGGGCCAAGGCCGAGAAGGTCTCGCTGGTCATGCCGCTGCGCCGCAGCGTGGTCTACGACGCCGACGGCAGCGTGAACTACCTCCCCGGGTGGATCCGCGACCTGAGCGCCGGCGGACGCCTCTTCCGGCTGCTCGAGACCGGCACGGAGATCCCCAGCCTGACCTGGGCCATCGACCCCGCGCTGATCGATGCCGTACGCCACCTCGCCGAGGGCAACCCGCCCCGCAACCTGTCCCCGACCGACGAGGGCGGCGAGGACCCGGAGGAGAGCGGGAGCCAGAGCGCATCGCCGTCCGCCTCCGCGCTGCTGCCGAGCGACTCCGACAGCACCGGCAGCGCCGACACCGCGGCCGAGACGGCGGTCGACGAGGAGGCCGAAGCCGCGCAGAAGGCCGCGACCGTCTGGCTGGGCCGCCTCGAGAAGGCGCTCGCCGGCCACAACCTGCTCGCGCTCCCCTACGGCGACCCCGACCTGTCCGCGCTCGCCACCAGCGACCCCGACCTGCTCGCCACCGCGCGCGAGCAGACCGCCCAGGTGCTCGCGGAGCTCGGCATCAAGGCGACCTCGGCTGTCGCTCCGCCGACCGGCTACCTCGACCGTGCCGCGGTCAACCTCCTCGAGCCGGGCGCGGTCAACCTGGTCAGCGACCGGATGTTCCGCGGCAACGCGCCGGTCATCGCCGATCTCGACGGCCACCAGATGATCGTGACCTCCTCCGGGGCCGCCGCCGGCGGGCCGGGGCCCAACGACCCCATCGACGCGATCTCGGTGCGCCAGCGGATCGTCGCCGAGGCCGCCCTGCGCCGGGGCTCCGGCAAGCCGCTCGTGGCGGTCATCCCCGACCGCTGGCATCCTCCGCAGTCGGCGGCCTCGTTCGTCACCCCGTGGCAGAACGCCCGCTGGATCTCGTCCTCGACGCTGGCCGAGGCGATGACCGGGCACAAGGCGAAGTCCGTGACGGTCGACCAGCTGCGCTACCCGCGCCGCGAGATGAAGGCTGAGATCTCCGCCGACCGGATCAGCACCGCCAAGGAGCTCGTCGGCGCCGGCGCGCTGCTGCAGCGCGTACTGACCCACAACGACGAGGTCGCCTCCGATGTCACCAGCGAGGCCCTGACCACGACGTCCTACTCCGCCCGCAAGGGCGACACCGACTCTGCCGCCAACGCACTCGACCAGATCAGCTCCGAGCTGAGCTCGATCACCGTGAGCGTTCCGCCGAAGGTGATCCTGTCCAGCATGAAGGGCGGCGAGTTCCAGGTCACCCTGAGCAACGAGCTCGACGAGCCGGTCACGGTGCGGCTGGACGCGATGACCGACGACTCGCTGCGGGTCGCGACCTCCGAGCCCGTCCAGCTCGACGCCAACTCGAAGGCGAGCTTCAACCTCGCGGCGAGCATGCACGACACCGGCACCCACACCGCGCTCATCGTCGTCACCGACACCAAGGGCAACCCGCTGGGCGCCCATGCGTCCGTCCCGATCCGTCCCTCGCAGGTGAGCGGGGTGATCTGGTGGTTCGTCGGGACCGGCTGCGCGCTACTCTTCGCGGCGATCGCCGTGCGACTCACCCGGCGGATCATGAAGGCCAAGAAAGCCCGTACGTCAGGAGCAGCGTGAGCGAGCGTCAGCGAGCGAACCATGAATGCAAGACGCCGCCGCGTCCGTATTCTGGCGCTTGCGCTACGGAGGTGGCGGCGTGACAGCCACCGAGCAGAGGTCCGGCGGAAGCTCGGTCCTGGCCAACAGCGCGGTGATGGCCGCGGGGACGATGTTCTCCCGGCTCAGCGGCTTCCTCCGATCCGCTCTGTTGGTCGCGGCCCTGGGTTCCGGGCTGCACGCCGACGTCTTCAACATCGCCAACACCGTCCCCAACATGCTCTACATCCTGTTGGCGGGCGGCGTCTTCAACGCGGTGCTCGTGCCGCAGCTGGTGAAGGCGCAGAAGAACGACGAGGACGGCGGCGCGGCCTACACCGACCGGATCATCACGCTCGCCGGGCTCTTCCTCGGCGCCGTAACCATCATCCTGGTCCTCGGGGCTCCGCTGCTGATGCGCCTCTACCTCGGCGCCGACTGGTACTCCGCCGACCACGAGGCACAGCTCGAGTCGACCATCGACTTCGCCCGCTGGTGCCTCCCGCAGGTCTTCTTCTACGGGATGTTCGTGCTCGTCGGGCAGGTGCTCAACGCCCGCGGCAGCTTCGGCCCGATGATGTGGGCCCCGATCGCCAACAACATCATCGCGATCTCGACCCTGGTGATCTACCTGGTCGTCTTCGGCCCCTCGAACTCCGGCGGCTACACCTCCGCCGAGGAGACGCTCCTGGGCCTCGGTTCCACGCTCGGCATCGCGCTCCAGTTCCTGCTGCTCCTGCCGGTGCTGCGCAAGGCCGGCGTACGCTTCCGCCCCCGCTTCGACTTCCGCGGCGCCGGGCTCTCCCAGACCGCGAAGCTGGGCATCTGGACCGTGCTGTTCGTGGTCGTCAACCAGATCGCCTACACGATCGTGACGAGGCTCGCCTCGACCGGTTCGGCCGCCGACGGCACCGGCTACACCGTCTACTCCAACAGCTTCCTGGTCACCCAGGTGCCCCACTCGATCATCACCGTCTCGCTGGCGACGGCGATCCTGCCGATCCTGTCGCGCCACGGCGCCGCCGGCGAGCTGCCCGAGCTGGGACGTACGTTGTCCCGGCAGCTGCGCAACGCGCTCGCGATCGTGATCCCGATCGCCGCGCTGCTCCCGGTGCTCTCGGAGGACATCGCCCACATCCTGTTCGGCTACGGCGCCGGCGCCGACGCGTTCAAGACGTACGCCCCGACGCTGTCCGTCTTCGCGGCCGGACTCGTCTTCTACACGATCCACTACCTGCTGCTGCGCGGCTTCTACTCGCTCGAGCAGAACCGCACCGTCTTCTTCATCCAGTGCTCGGTCGCCACCACCAACATCGTCGCCGCGCTGCTGCTGACCCGGGCGTTCTCCGCCGAGCACACCGCCGCCGCCCTGGCCGGCGCCTACTCGCTGTCCTACCTGGTCGGCTCCGTCGTCTCGTACGTCGTGCTCAAGCGCACCCTCGGCGACCTGGACGGTCGCGGGCTGCTCGCGTTCCTCGCCCGCCTGGTCATGGTGACGGTCGTCGCCGCTGCCGCCGCGTGGCTGCTGCGCACCGGGCTGGGCCTGATCAACGACGAGCCGACGATGGTGCTGGCCTTGATCGGGGCCGCTATCGTCGGGGCGCTGCATCTCGGCATGCTGCTCCTCGGGGCGCAGGCTGCCCAGGTCAAGGAGCTGACCGCGATGGTGCAACAGGTCGCCCGACGGCTGCGCCGTTGAGCACCTGCCCTTGACCACCATCGGACAGCCTCATCACTGTCTGGCAAGGTCTGAAAGAATGGGTCCGATATGGAGTTCACGCAATCAGGCGACGTCCTCGCCGGCAGATACCAGCTGACGGATCTGCTGAGCGAGTCCCGTGAGGGACGCTTCTGGCGTGCCCAGGACGCGGTGCTCGGACGCCCGGTTGCCGTGCACGTCCTCGACGCCCGCGACGAGCGCGCGCCGCGCCTGATGGCCGCGGCCCGCAACTCCGCCGCCGTCGGTGACCCCCGGATGCTGCGCGTCCTCGACGCCGCCCAGACCGACCAGGTGGCGTACGTCGTCAACGAGTGGGGCGAGGGCGCGTCGCTGGAGAACGCGCTGGCCGCCGGTGGTCCGCTGCCGCCGCAGCAGGCCGCCTGGATCGCCTCCGAGGTCGCCGACCTGCTGGTCCTGGCCCACGACCAGGGCCACGCCCACGGCCGGCTCAACCCCGAGGCCGTGCTGCTCGACGACCTCGGCGCGGTGCGCGTCATCGGCTTCGGTGTCGACGCAGCGCTGCACGGGATCGACCCCGACACGCGTGACTCGCAGCGCCGCGACCGCGTCGACGCCGTCGGCGTCCTCTACGCCGCCCTCACCGGCAAGTGGGCCGGCGAGACCCTGTCCTCGATGCCGCCCGCGCCGCGCGACCACGGCCGCGTGCTCCGTCCCCGGCAGGTACGCGCCGGGGTGCCGCGGCCGCTCGACGACCTGTGCGACCGGGTGCTGGGCAGCGGTGCCGACATGCCGCCGCTGACCGCCGCCGAGCTCCACTCCGCGCTCGCCGGCTTCTCCGGCGAGCCGACCGCGCCGCTCAACCGGCCCTCCGCCATCGACGAGGACACCCAGGCGATGGCCCCGCCAGCCAAGCTCGAGCCCGCCGAGGCGCCGGCGGTGTCGAACGCCATCGGCGTGGCCCCCGACGTCGTACGTCCCCAGCGTCAGCGTCCGGCCTCCCCGCCGCCGATGCAGGACCCGACCCCGTCGAAGCCGCTCTTCGCCGACGAGACCCCGGGTTACACGCCTCCGCCGGCGCGCCCGCAGCAGGCGCCTGCCGCCGCGCGGCGCCCGGTGGCCCCGGACGCCTCCTACAACGGCTGGCAGGGCCCCTGGACCGGCGCCAACGTACCGATCGCCGAGGAGCCGGACTACAACCAGAAGCCCGGCGCCAACTGGCTCCGCATCGCGATGGGTGTCGCCCTCGTGGTCCTGGTCCTCATCGCCGGCTCGATCGCCTGGAACATCGTCGGCGACGACCCCGACACCACCGCGGAGAACCCCGGCACCGGGAGCAACGGCGGCGGAGACAACCCAGCGGCGGCCAAGCCGACCGCCATCAAGGACATCACCGCGAAGGACCTCGACCCTCACGGCGAGCCGCCCACCGAGACCCCGGACCTCGTCGACCTCGTGGTCGACGGCGACACAAAGGGCCTGGCGTGGCGTACGGCCCGCTACAACGACCAGATCGGCGATGGTCCGCGTTCACTCAAGCCCGGCGTCGGCCTGGTCCTCAACCTCAAGGGCGAATACGCCATCGACTCCCTGAAGTTCAACATGATCGGTGAGCCCACCGACATCGCGATCTACGTCGGTGACTCCCCGTGGAGCGCTGACCCCAGCGGTGCCCCCGCCGCGAAGGGCAGCGTGGGCGCCGAGGGCGAGATCAAGGTCGAGGACGCTCCAGAGGGAAGCTACGTACTCGTGTGGATGACCGGCCTGCCCCAGGTCGACGGCGGCTACCGCGCCGAGGTCAAGGAAGTCCAGGTCCTCGGCACCCCCGTCTCCTGACGAGAGTCAGGTCTCGGCGTTCAGGGCCCAGGAATGTACGTGGCCTACGATCTGTTGTGCAGTTCGCCAGCCACACCTGAGGAGCCATTGATGCCGACCCCGTCGTCCCCGACCGAACCCCGCAACGTGATCGTCGTGGGTTCCGGCCCGTCGGGCTACACCGCAGCGGTCTACAGCGCCCGCGCCGGACTGCAGCCGCTCGTCTTCGAGGGCTCGGTGACCGCCGGCGGCGCCCTGATGAACACCACCGAGGTGGAGAACTTCCCCGGCTTCCGTGACGGCATCATGGGCCCGGAGCTGATGGACAACATGCGTGCCCAGGCCGAGCGCTTCGGTGCCGAGCTCGAGCCCGACGACGTGGTCGAGATGGACCTCACCGGGCCGGTCAAGGTCATCAAGACCGCGACCGACACCCACTACGCGAAGGCCGTCATCCTCGCCACCGGCTCGGGCTACAAGAAGCTCGGCCTGCCCCGCGAGGACGAGCTCTCCGGCAAGGGCGTGTCCTGGTGCGCGACCTGTGACGGCTTCTTCTTCCGCCAGAAGCCCATCGTGGTCGTCGGCGGCGGTGACTCCGCGCTGGAGGAGGCCCTCTTCCTGACCCGCTTCGGCTCCTCGGTCACCCTGCTCGTACGCCGCGACGAGCTGCGCGCCTCCAAGATCATGCAGGAGCGTGCCTTCGCCGACCCGAAGCTCGAGATCGCCTGGAACTCCGTGGTCGAGTCCATCAACGGCGAGCTCTCCGTGGAGAGCATCACCGTCAAGGACACCAAGACCGGCGAGCTCCGCGACCTCGAGTGCTCCGGCCTGTTCATCGCGATCGGCCACATCCCGCGGTCCGAGCTGCTCACCGGCCAGGTCGACCTCGACGACGAGGGCTACGTCCTGACCAAGGAGGGCTCCACCGCCACCAACATCGAGGGCGTCTTCGCCGCCGGTGACCTGGTCGACCACGTCTACCGCCAGGCGATCACCGCCGCCGGCACCGGCTGCCAGGCCGCGCTCGACGCGGAGAAGTTCCTCGCTCACCAGGCCCACGCCGAGGCCGCTGCGGCTGTCTCGGCCTGACGTCTCGTACGTTTGTAGCGGGAATGCGCGACACAAGCCCAGCGTTCTGACCACAGACCTCCTAAACCCGTCCCTACCGAGAAGGAACCCATCGTGGCTGACAACATGACCGCCGTGACCGACGCCGAGTTCGACTCGACCGTTCTGAAGTCCGACAAGCCCGTACTGGTCGACTTCTGGGCCGAGTGGTGCGGCCCGTGCCGCCAGGTCTCCCCGATCCTCGAGGAGCTGGCCGGCGAGCACGGCGACAAGGTCACCTTCACCAAGATGAACGTCGACGAGAACCCGGTCACCCCCTCCAACTACCGCGTGACCGGCATCCCGACCATCAACGTCTACCAGAACGGCGAGGTCGTGAAGTCCATCGTCGGCGCCAAGCCGAAGGCCGCGCTCCTCAAGGAGCTGCAGGAGTTCATCGGCTGACACCAGCTGTCACCCGCTGGCCCGCCCCTGTTGCAGGGGCGGGCCAGTGTCATTTCGGGGGTCGGTGGTCTCGACAGGCTCGACCACCGTTTCACGGGAAACAATCAGTCGCTGTCGCGATGCAGCTCGGTCGAGGCCGGCGACGGATGGCTGCGGGGACGTACGACCTCCCGCAACCGCTCCCAGGCCGACTCGAAGTCGTCGATCCAGGTGACCGTCTGCTTCAGGTCCATCCGCATCCGCGGCACGGTCGGATGCTCGCGATAGGTCTTGAAGCCCACGCGCCCGAGGAAGTCGGCCGGAGCGGCGCAGCGGCGGCCATGGATGCCGCTCAGCGGCCCGACGTCGCCGAAGGCCTCGATGGCCCGGAACTCACCGCGTTGCACCAGGTCACGCGCCATTCCCTGGACGAGCATCCGGCCGATCCCACCGCCCGCACGACGCGGGTCGATCCACACGGTGGTCATCAGCACGGCGTCGGCGGAGACCGGCCCGGAGGGGAACGAGGCCACCCGCGGGACGAAGACCGGCGGCGCGTAGAGCACGAAGCCCACCGGCGTACCGTCCACGACCGCCACCCGGCCGCACGATCCCCACTCGCGGAGCACCTCGGAGATCCACGCCTCCTTGAGCGCGATCGTCTGCGAGGCGTCGACGCGGCGATGGCCGACGGGGTCGCGCTCCCAGAACAGACAGGCGCGGCACGGCGCCGGGACCTCGGCGAAAAGGTCCAGCGTCAGCGGAAGGATCCTGCGTGCCATGTCTCACCCTTGATCATCGGTTAAGGGTCTGTCACCAGCGTATGCGATCCTTCATGATGGTGACACCATGACTGATCTTCCCCAGCGCGCAACATCATCCCGCCTCGACCCCTACGCCGACCGCTACGCCGCCCGCACGGCAGGCATGACGGTCTCGGAGGTGCGAGCTCTCTTCGCAGTCGCAGCGCGCCCGGAGGTCGTCTCGCTGGCCGGCGGCATGCCCAACATCTCCAGCCTCCCGCTGGACGTGGTCGGCGACTCGATCAAGGACCTGGTCCTGAGCCAGGGCCCGACCGCGCTGCAGTACGGCGGCGGCCAGGGCGACCCCGTCCTACGCGAGCAGATCTGCGAGGTCATGCGCCTGGAGGGCATCGAGGCCCATCCCGACGACGTCGTCGTCACCGTCGGCTCCCAGCAGGCCGTCGACCTGGTCACCCGTGTCTTCTGCGACCCCGGCGACGTCGTGATCTGTGAGGCCCCGTCGTACGTCGGGGCCCTCGGTGTCTTCAAGGGCTATCAGTGCGACGTGGTGCATGCCGAGGTCGACGCCAGCGGCCTCATCCCGAGCGCGCTGGAGCAGGCGATCGTCTCCACCAAGGCCTCGGGCCGCCGGGTGAAGTTCCTCTACACGATCCCGAACTTCCAGAACCCGACCGGCGTCACCATGACGCCCGAGCGCCGCACCGAGATCCTCGAGATCTGCCGTCGCCACGACATCCTGGTGCTCGAGGACAACCCCTACGGTCTCCTGGGCTTCGACGACGAGCCCCGCCCGGCGATGCGCGCACAGGACCCGGGAGTGATCTACCTCGGCTCCTTCTCCAAGACGTTCTCCCCCGGCCTGCGCGTCGGCTGGGCGCTGGCTCCCTCGGCGATCCGCGAGAAGCTGGTCCTCGCCCAGGAGTCGGCGACGCTCTGTCCGCCGCCGTTCAACCAGATGGCCGTCTCCGCCTACCTCTCCAACCACGACTGGCAGGGCCAGATCAAGGAGATGCGGGAGATGTACCGCGAGCGCCGCGACGCCATGCTCGACGCGCTCGAGGACTACATGCCCGCGGCCTGCACCTGGACCAAGCCCGAGGGCGGTTTCTTCGTCTGGCTGACGCTCCCCTCCGCAATCGACTGCAAGGCGATGCTGCCCCGCGCGGTCACCGCCCGCGTGGCGTACGTCCCCGGCACCGGCTTCTTCGCCGACGGCTTCGGCGCCTCGTCGATGCGGATCTCCTACTGCTACCCCACCCCGGAGCGGATCCGAGAAGGCGTACGCCGCCTGGCCGGCGTCATCGAGGCCGAGATGGAGCTCCTGGAGACGTTCGGCGCGACCGGCCCGATCCCGGGACTGCCCATCCGCGGCGCCGAGCACCCCTCGACGAACACGCAGTAGGTCCTCGCGCCTCCGGGGCGTCATCTCGACAAGGCTCGACGACCCGGCCGAAATCCCTCTAGCTATTTGTCGACAAAACGCTTTATCGCTTGATGTCTAAATGGATTCGTCCGCAGGCGGCGACATCAGCTCGACGATCCGTCGCAGGTCGTCCAGCGTGGCGAACTCGACGGTGATCTTCCCCTTGGAGCGCCCTAGATCGACCTTGACGCGGGTGTCGAAGCGGTCCGAGAGCCTGTCGGAGATCTCCTTGAGCCCCGGCGCACTCGGCTTGGCCCGGCGCACGCGGGGCGTGGCGAAGGCGTCGCCGTCCGGGTCGCCGAGAGCGACGATCTCCTCGAGGCCGCGCACGGAGATGCCCTCCGCGACCACCTTCTGGGCGAGCTTGTCCTGCTGGGCCTCGCCGTCGACCGCGAGCAGCGCCCGGGCGTGGCCGGCGGAGAGCACGCCCGCGGCGACCCTGCGCTGCACCGACGGCGACAGCTTCAGCAGCCGGATCGTGTTGGAGATCTGCGGCCGCGACCGGCCGATCCGCTGAGCGAGCTCGTCATGCGTACAGGCGAAGTCGTTGAGCAGCTGCTGGTAGGCGGCCGCCTCCTCGAGGGGGTTCAGCTGCGAGCGGTGGAGGTTCTCCAGGAGCGCGTCGCGCAGCATGTCGGTGTCATCGGTCTCGCGGACGATCGCCGGGATGACATCGAGGCCGGCCTGCTGGGTGGCGCGCCAACGGCGCTCACCCATGACCAGTTCGTAGGAGTCGGTGTCCACCTTCCGCACGACGATGGGCTGCAGAAGGCCGATCTCACTGATCGAATGGACCAGTTCGGCCATCGCCTCCTCGTCGAAGACCTGACGAGGCTGCACGTGGTTCGGGTGGATCTGCTTGACCGGGAGTTCGGCGAAATATGCGCCGTCGACGGGCGCCAGATCCGAATTCTCGATCTGGCGGCCTTCCGCCGAGTCGGTGGACCCAGGGTCCACGGCTGGGCCAGAAGTCGCTCCAGCGGAAAGGTCCGAATGACGGACGTCAGGCTGGACAGAAGCGCTGTCCGTCGACTCGTTTCCGCTGGTGGCAGGAGCGGTCGGGATCAGCGAGCCCAGACCCCGTCCGAGACCACGCTTCGGCGGCTGCTTGCTCATATTTCGGTGTCCCCCATGTCAGTTTCTTGCTGCTTCGCGGGTGGTCTCGACAGGCTCGACCACCGATGTTTCGCCGGCTTCGCGGGTGGTCTCGACAGGCTCGACCACCGATGTTTCGCCGGCTTCGCGGGTGGTCTCGACAGGCTCGACCACCGATGTTCCACCGGCTTCGCGGGTGATCTCGACTAGCTCGATCATCCCTGCTCGCCCTGTTTGGCGAGCTCCTTGGCGGCCTCGAGATAGCTCAGGGCGCCCGGCGAGCCCGGGTCGTACGTCATCACCGTCTGCCCGAACGACGGCGCCTCGGACACGCGCACGGCGCGGGGGATGAACGTGCGCATGACGGTGTCGCCGAAGTGCTCGCGGACCTCCTCGGCGACCTGCGAGGCGAGGCGGGTGCGGGCGTCGTACATCGTGATCAGCATCGAGGAGACCTTGAGCGACGGGTTCAGCGCGGCGCGCACCATCTCGACCGTCTTGAGGAGCTGACCGAGACCCTCCAACGCGTAGTACTCCGCCTGGATCGGGATCATCACCTCGGTGCTCGCGACGAGCGCGTTGACCGTCAGCAGGCCCAGCGACGGCGGGCAGTCGATGAGGACGTAGTCCCAGCGGTCCTCCGCGTCGCCGACGCGAGGGGACTTCGCCAACGCCGTCTTCAGGCGCTGCTCACGACCCTCCTCCTCGACGAGCTCGACCTCGGCACCGGCCAGGTCGATGGTCGCCGGCACGAGCTCGAGCCCGTCCAGCTTCGGCACCGGCACGACGACGTCCTCGATCGCCGCACCCTCGACCAGGACCTCATACGTCCCCGGAGTGCCCTGGTAGTGGTCGACGTCGAACGCGGTGCAGGCGTTGCCCTGCGGGTCGAGGTCGATGACCAGCACCTTCTGGCCGAGCTGGGCCAGCGCGGCCGCGATGTTCACCGTCGAGGTGGTCTTGCCGACCCCACCCTTCTGGTTGGCGGAGACGATCACGCGCGTGCTCGCCGGCCGCGGCAGCGGCGGCCGGTTGCTCGCGGCGCCGCGCGCCAGGAGCGTGTGCTCGGCGGCAGCGGCCAGCGGCGTCGTCTCCGTGGCGAAGTCGTTCTCGAAGGATGCGATGTCGCCGGCCGTACGGAGCCTGATCGACACCGGCTCGTCGGTTTCACGTGAAACGGCGTTCTGTGCGCTCTCGTCGTCGTACGGCATAGTTCCTAATCCTCCATAGCCGGTGGTCGAGCTTGTCGAGACCACCCGGTGGTCGAGCCTGTCGAGACCACCGCGTTGTGCGCGTCAGCGGCGCTTCTTCCGGGACCCACCCTTGGACCCCTTCTGGCCGCCCTTCGGGACCGGCGGCCAATCTACCCGTGCGGGATCCGACCAAACCACCCGAACCGCGACAGTTGTCGTCTCCAAAACGCCTACACCGAGCTCCGAGACCGTCGGAGGGGCGCATCCCCACTTCTTCAGCTCCGAGTCGGCCTCCGCGATCTCCGCCTCGATGCTCGACCCCTTCATCGCGACGAGCGCTCCGGTGGGAACCACCAACGGCATCGACCAGTCGAGCAGCTTCCCCAGGCCGGCGACCGCTCGCGAGGTCACCACGTCGAACCCGAGCTCACCGTGGAAGGCATCCGCCCTCCCCCGCAGCACCGTCACGTTCTCGAGCCCGAGATCCTCGGCGACCTCCTCGAGAAAGGTCGTACGCCGCAGCAGCGGCTCGATCAGCGTGATCTGCAGATCCGGGCGGGCGATCGCGAGGACCAGGCCCGGGAGCCCCGCGCCGGAGCCGATGTCCGCCACGGCGACCCCTTCCGGGATCACCTCGCCGAGCACGGCGCAGTTGAGGATGTGCCGGTCCCACAGCCGCGGAACCTCTCGGGGCCCGATCAGACCTCGCACCACCCCGGCGTCCGCCAGCCAGGCCGCGTACCTCTCCGCGAGCTCCAGCCGATCGGCCGGAAAGACCTTCTCCCCTCGGGGATCGATCTTCCCGAGACCCTCCACACCCTCACGCTCCTCGCTCACAGATCAAACTGTTTCACGTGAAACGCACAACCCAGAACTTCCCGCCCTAAACAACCGTGCCCCCCTGGTGGTCGAGCCTGTCGAGACCACCCCGTCCGCTCCACGCGTGGTCTCGACAAGCTCGACCACCGACGCGAGAGCCCTCGCCGAGACCGACCGGCCCTGCCGGTGGTCGAGCCTGTCGAGACCACCACCCCTCACCACCCCCGAGGTCTCGACAAGCTCGACCTCCGGATCGGCTCGACCTCGTACTCAGAAACTGTCGGTGGTCCCGCTCATGATGAGCGGCATGGCTTACACCTACATGCTTCTCTGCGCAGACCGAACCCTCTACGTCGGCAGCACGACCGACCTCGAACGCCGGATGTCCGAGCACCGCGTGGGCCTCGGCTCGGAGTACACCCGCCATCGCCTCCCCGTGCAGCTGGTCTGGTACGAGCAGTACGACAACGTCGCCCATGCCTTCGACCGGGAGAAGCAGCTTCAGAACTGGAGCCGCGCGAAACGGCTCGCGCTCATCAGAGGACAGCTCGGCGACCTCCCACGCCTCGCCAACACGTCGCAGACGCCGCACCCCTTGGACCCGCCCCCGCAGTGAAGGTCATCTCGACAAGCTCGATGACCGAGCACCTCCCGTCCGAGGTCATCTCGACAAGCTCGATGACCGAGCACCTCCCGTCCGAGGTCATCTCGACAAGCTCGATGACCGGCACCACGGTGGTCGAGCCTGTCGAGACCACCACCCCCAACCACAGCCCCTCGACAAGCTCGGTGACCCGAAGAACGGTGGTCGAGCCTGTCGAGACCATGACCCCAACGAGAGTCATCTCGACAAGCTCGATGACCGCAAGCACGGTGGTCGAGCCTGTCGAGACCACGACACCGACCCCGCACACACCGTGGTCTCGACAGGCTCGACCACCACCCCGTTTCACGTGAAACACACCCACCAACAACCCCCTCGAGCGACCACGTCCCGACGAATCCAGAGAAGGGTCCGGAAAGGGGTCTCAGGGGCTCCCGGTGCGCTAAAGTCCGCGAGCAGCCATCGCGCAATCTGATGCAACCGCGCACGCTGCTCGAACGTCTTAGTCGTAGAACGTCGCACCCCGAGTGCGACCCCAGCGGCCCGCCCGACCGGGCCACGATTCCTTGACCCCACGGAGATGATGTGAACGTCCGTAGAACCCCGGTGGCGATCTTCCTCACCACCCTCCTTGCCCTGGGATTCTCCCTGGGCTCGATCGCGGCGCCCGGCGGCGCCCAGGCCAGTGCGCCGTCGGCCTCCATCGGCCAGACCGGCTTCCACACGGCCTACACCGTCCTCTACCAGCAGGGCTCGACCGGCATCGGGGTGCGGAGGGTTCAGGCTCGCCTCAAGGAGCGGCGCATCTACACCGGCCGCGTCACCGGCAACTACGGCTCCAAGACCACCGGCGCCGTCAAGGTCTTCCAGCGCAACCAGCACCTGGCCATCACCGGCAAGGTCAACCAGCGCACCCTCGACCGCCTCCGCTCGCTGACGAGCACCCCGACCGACGCGGCGCTCTACAACCTCGACCGCCGCTGCCTCACCGGCCGAGTGCTCTGCGTCGACAAGACCGACCGCCGGATGCGCTACGTACGCGCCGGCAAGATCGTCCGGGCGATGGATGCCCGCTTCGGTTGCGCGGACACCAAGACCCGCGAGGGCGCCTTCAAGGTCTACCGCAAGAGCCGCAACCACGTCTCGTCGATCTACCACACGCCGATGCCGTACGCGATGTTCTTCAACGGCGGCCAGGCCGTGCACTACTCGCCCGACTTCGCCGCCCGCGGCTACAACGGCTGCTCCCACGGCTGCGTGAACGTCCGCAACAAGTCGTCCATCGCGTGGGTCTTCGACCAGATCCGCATCGGCGACCGGGTCATCGTCTACTGGTCCTAGCCGGACGGTGGTCGAGCTTGTCGAGACCACCACACCGAGATGGCGCGGTTCCCCCGTTCCACGTGAAACATCCGCACAAAGAAGATCGCCCCTCGTGCCAGTCGGCACGAGGGGCGATCTCTTTGTGTCAGCGTCACTCAGGCAGGACGACCACGTAGCGTCGCGGCTCCACACCGGAGGACTCGGAGGTGAGTCCCGCGGCGGCGACGGCGTCGTGGACGACCTTCCGCTCGAACGGCGACATCGGCTTGAGCGAGACCGGCGCACCGGACTCCTTGACCTTCGCGACGGTCTCCTCGGCAAGCGCCATCAGCGTCGAGCGACGGTCGGCGCGGTAGCCACCGACGTCGAGCATCAGCCGGGACCGCTCGCCGGTCTCGCGGTAGACAGCGAGCCGGGTCAGCTCCTGGAGCGCGTCCAGGACCTCTCCGTGCCGGCCGACCAGCTGCTGCAGGTCGCCACCGACGATCGAGACCGCGGCACGGTCGCCCTCGACGTCCATGTCGAGGTCACCGTCCAGGTCGGCGATGTCGAGGAGCTCCTCGAGGTAGTCCGCCGCGATGTCACCCTCCTGCTCGAGCTGCTTGAGGCGCGTCTCTTCGGTGACCGCGTCTTCAGTCTCGGTCACGGTCTCGCTCACGTCCTGAGTCGTCACTTGGTTCCCCCGTTCTTCTGGGTCGTGGAGCGACCGGCGCTCGTGCCGGCCTTCTTCCGCTGGCTCCTGGTCTGGTTCTTGGGCTGCGTACGCGTCGCGGAGCGCTTCTCCGCCTCCGCCGCCTCGTTGGCCTCGGCGATGTCGATCTCCGCGTCGGTCAGGCCCTTCTTCCGGCGCTTGGCCTTGTCACGCTCCTGCTTCGCCTCGAACGCCGGAGTGCCCGGGGCCGGGTTGTTGCGGATCACGTAGAACTGCTGGCCCATGGTCCACAGGTTGGAGGAGGTCCAGTAGAGGATCGTTCCGACCGGGAAGGCGATACCACCGACGGCGAACACGACGGGGAGGACGTAGAGCAGAAGCTTCTGCTGCTGGGCGTACTGTCCGGTCATCGCGTCGGCCGGCATGTTCTTCGACATCAGCTGACGCTGGGTGAGGAACGTGGTGGCGATCATCGCCACGACCAGGAAGCCGGTCAGGAAGTACGTGCTGGTGTGGTCGGCCGTCGTGAACTGGTCCGAGAGCAGCGAGCCGAGCCAGGTCGACGTGGCGAACTCGTGGGCGGCCTCGTCGCTCAGGAATCCCTTGCCGATGCCGTCCGAGGCGTGCTCGAGCATCCGGAACAGGACGAAGAAGATCGGCATCTGCAGCAGCAGCGGCAGGCAGGACGCGAACGGGTTGGTGCCCGAGTCCTTGTAGAGCTTCATGGTCTCGTTGGCGAGCTTCTCGCGGTCGTGACCGTACTTCTTCTGAAGCTCGCGGACCTTCGGCTGCAGCAGCTGCATGTTGCGGCTGGAGTTGATCTGCTTCACGAACAGCGGGATCAGCAGCGCTCGGATGGTCACGGTCAGGCCGACGATGGCCAGAGCCCACTGCCAGCCTTCAGACGGAATGACGTACGCGAACGCCTTCTGCCACACGAGCAGGATGCCCGAGATGGCGTAATACAGCGGTGTTGCGATCCATCCGAACAGATCGCCTATGGCTCCCACGGAATCAGGCTCCTCGGTTTGGGGAGTCCGCACTTACACGGACAACGTCTTCAGGGGTTTTGGTAGGTACGGGATCGAAGCCCCGGGTCTTGGCCCAGGGGACGCACCGGGCCAGACGGCGCGCCGTCAGCCAGCTCCCGCGCCACGGGCCGTGCGTCCTGACGGCCTCGAGTCCGTACGCCGAGCACGACGGGTAGTAGCGGCACACATCGCCGTAGAGCGGACTGACGAGAGTCCGCCACACGTGCAGCAGCCCGATCAGGACGGACGCGACCAGGTGGTCGAACCTGTCGAGGCCGCCACGTACGACGCGGACTGCTGTGCTCATCGGAGCACCCGCTCCAGGCAGCGCCGCAGATCGGCGCCGAGCGCGTCGTAGTCGGCGTCGGCGGCAGCGGGAAGCGCACGGACCACAAGCACAGCAGAGCCCGGGAGTCCGCTCAGGGACTCCCGGGCCTGATGACGCAGTCTGCGCTTCACACGATTCCGGACGACGGCCGGGCCGACGGCCTTGCTCACCACGAAGCCCACCTGCGGGTCGCCCTCCCGAGTGGCATCGCTGCCGGTGTCGGGGAGGAGCAGATGGACCACCAGGCTCTTCGAGCCCGCGCGCTTGCCTCGTCGTACCGCTTCTTTGAAGCCCGACGAATCGATCAGTCGATGACGACGTGGCAGCACGCGCGTGGTGGCTGAGGCCGGGGCCTCAGACGGTCAGGCTCGCGCGACCCTTGCGGCGGCGCGCCGCGAGGATGGCACGGCCGGCGCGGGTGCGCATGCGCAGGCGGAAACCGTGCGTCTTGTGACGGCGGCGGTTGTTCGGCTGGTAAGTACGCTTGCTCACGGGGTGCTTCCTTAGTGGTGTGGTGTGGTGGCCGGTCGCTCTTCCGGCACGAATGGGGTCGCCCTCGGTGTTTCCAGGCGGGCCGTTTCAACAAACACCGCCCGTCCGCGCCTCGGCGACCAAGGCGTGGACATGCGGCGTCCGTAGATTCGACGGACCTAGCAACGGTACGTGGACGGCGAAACCACGGTCAAACTCACGCCCTATCACATCCCTGTGATTATGCCTCCACCTGTGGAGGACGGGTTGCCCGTGGAGGTCGCCAGCCGGTAACTTCGTCCTCTACCGAGGTTTCCCTGCACATCGTCAGGAGCGTCGGCCGCATTCGGGGGGATGCCAAGCCGGGATCTATTTTTCCCGCCTGACCTGCCGAAACGGTCGGATTCTCGAGAACGGCGACGTGTCTCGGTTGGTCTCCGATGCCTACATTCGGGGATGCTCCACAGCTTGTGGAAAAGTCTGTGGAGGATGTAGACCTGACCGCTGCGTCAATCCAGGCTGCATCAAGACAAGACCACCCACCCGAGCCCTCAGGGAAGGCAGGAATCTGTGGAGCACTCCGGCCTCGCGCCAGAACCACAGCCAGATCTCCAGTCCGCATGGACGCGGGTGGTCGCCGAGCTTCCGCCGAACCAGCGAGCCTGGCTCCGGGACAGTGAGCCGCTCACCCTGCACGGGTCGACCGCGATCGTCGAGGTCCCCAACGACTTCATCCGTAACCAGATCGAGGGCCGCCTGCGCGGCACCCTGGAGAAGTCGCTCGGTGAGATCTTCAACCGCGAGATCCGGATCGCGGTCACCGTCAACCCCGACATCGAGGTCACGCCCGACCCCGACACCCAGGCGATCATGATCTCCGAGCGCGAGATCGCTGCTGCCGACGCGGCCGCGGCCGCGCTCCAGCAGAACGCCTTCCCGAACCCGTCGGCCTTCCCGCACCAGTCGGTCTACCCGACCAACGCGCCGGGCCTGATCCCCGGCGTCCCGCCGGCCACCGAGATGCCGCGCGAGGAGCCCGGGGCCCCTGTCGCCTACGCGGCACCGCAGGCTCCGACCGTGCCGCCGCCCACTCAGCAGCCGTCCCAGCCGGCAGGTCATGACGACGTACGTCCCGACTATGCCGATATGTCGACAAATCCCCCGGCCCCTCCGGTGGCTCCCATCGAGGAGCCGGTCCCGCCGCGGCCGCTCGTGCCCGGTCCGCCGACACGGGCGAGCGAGCCGAGCCACAACGTCCTCGAGACCCGGCTGAACCCGAAGTACACCTTCGAGACCTTCGTCATCGGGTCGTCCAACCGGTTCCCGCACGCGGCCGCGGTCGCGGTCAGCGAGGCGCCGGGCAAGGCCTACAACCCGCTGCTCGTCTACGGCGAGTCCGGTCTGGGCAAGACCCACCTGCTGCACGCGATCGGTCACTACGTCCGGAGTCTCTACTCCGGGGCGAAGGTGCGCTACGTCAGCTCGGAGGAGTTCACCAACGAGTTCATCAACGCGATCCGCGACGACCGGCAGGACCGGTTCAAGCGGCGCTACCGCGATGTCGACGTCCTGCTGATCGACGACATCCAGTTCTTGGAGGGGAAGACCCAGACGCAGGAGGAGTTCTTCCACACCTTCAACACGCTCCACAACGCCAACAAGCAGATCGTGCTCACCTCCGACCGCCCGCCCAAGCGGCTCGAGGCGCTCGAGGACCGGCTGCGCAACCGGTTTGAGTGGGGCCTGATCACCGACGTGCAGCCGCCGGACATCGAGACCCGCATCGCGATCCTTCGTAAGAAGGCGGCGATGGAGCGGCTCACCGCGCCGCCCGACGTGCTCGAGTTCATCGCGAGCAAGATCCAGACCAACATCCGTGAGCTCGAGGGCGCGCTGATCCGGGTGACGGCGTTCGCCAACCTCAACCGGCAGGACGTCGACCTGACCCTGGCCGAGATCGTCCTCAAGGACCTGATCCCGGAGGGCGGCGAGCCCGAGATCACCGCCGGCCTGATCATCGCCCAGACCGCGGCCTACTTCGGGCTGTCGATCGACGAGCTCACCGGCCCCTCGCGTGGGCGCCACCTCGTCATGGCCCGTCAGATCGCCATGTACCTGTGCCGTGAGCTCACCGAGGACTCCCTGCCCAAGATCGGCAAGCACTTCGGCGGCCGCGACCACACGACCGTGATGTACGCCGAGCGGAAGATCAACCAGCTCCTCGCCGAGCGCCGAGCCGTCTTCAACCAGGTCTCCGAGCTCACCAACCGCGTCAAGATGCAGGCGCGCCAGGCCTAGCCGAACCAGCAGTCGTACGCGGCCGCCGCCCCTTCCGGGTCGGCGGCCGTTTCGCGTTTTGGGATTTGGAAAACCCACAGGACGAGATTTGCCAGGTTGTCCACAGCCCACAGGTTGGGTGGAACCTGTGGAGAACCGGCCGTTCAAATGGGATGGAAAAGGGGATGGCCTGTGCACAAAACACCGGAACGGGCCGACAACTCTCCACAGCCCACAGTGACGTGCGTCATTTCAGCAAGGCGTCCACACCCCCTGTGGAATCACATTTCCTGGCTTGACCAGGTAAAACGGCGATCATCCACATTTCCCACAGATGCTCTTACGACGTAAGAAACTATTTATGTCCATGGATCCTCGGTGAAATTCCACGAACGCCCTTCCCTGGGGACAACCCGCTCCGCGCTTCGAGCGCCCTGGACGCTTGTGCAGAGACGACAGGGCTGAGCGCTTACCGGTTGTCGGCGGTCCGTGGCAGGATGCGTACTCCAGGTCATGTCAACGCGGGGGCGTTCCGGAACCGGTGGCGTCTTCCCCCAGGTTCAAGCACAGCCCGGGCCACATGTCCTCACACGCCCCGATGTCGAGTTAGAAGAAGGACAGGTCATCGTGAAGTTCCGCGTCGACCGCGACGTGTTCGCGGATGCCGTCGCCTGGGCTGCCCGCAGCCTTCCGGTACGCCCCAGCACCCCGGTGCTCTCCGGCCTCCTGATCGAGGCGGGCCACGAGGGCCTGGTGCTCTCGACGTTCGACTACGAGACCTCCGCACGGGCGACGCTGTCGGCCGAGGTCGCCGACGAGGGCAAGGCACTGGTCTCGGGCAAGCTGCTCGCCGACATCTGCCGCAGCCTCCCGGCCAAGCCGGTCGAGATGGTCACCGACGGTGCCCGCGTCTCGCTCACCTGTGGGAGCGCCCGGTTCAGTCTCCAGACCATGCCGGTCGAGGACTACCCGACCCTGCCGGAGATGCCGACCGCGGCCGGCACCGTGAAGTCGGAGCTGTTCGCCCACGCCGTCGCCCAGGCCGTGACCGCCGCCGGCCGCGACGACATGCTCCCGGTGCTGACCGGCGTGCGGCTCGAGATCGAGGGCTCCACGATCTCGCTGCTCGCCACCGACCGTTTCCGGCTCTCCCACCGCGAGCTCGAGTGGAACCCGGCGACCCCTGACGAGAGCCTGGCCGCGCTGGTCCCCGCGAAGGTGCTCGGCGACACCGCCAAGTCGCTGACCAGCGGCAGCGAGGTCACCCTGGCTCTGTCCACCACCGGCACCGGTGAGGGGATCATCGGCTTCGAGGGCGCGGCCGCGGGTGGCGTACGACGCACGACGACGCGCCTGCTCGACGGCGAGTTCCCGAAGGTGCGCAGCCTGTTCCCGGCCGAGCACCTCACCACCGCGCTGGTCGACAAGGCCTCCCTGGTGGAGTCGGTCAAGCGCGTCGCCCTGGTCGCCGAGCGCAACACCGCGGTCCAGATGGTCTTCGAGGACGGCGTGCTCACCCTCGACGCCGGTTCGGGCGACGAGGCCCAGGCGTCCGAGTCGATCGAGGCGACCATGGAGGGCGAGGGACTGACCACCGGGTTCAACCCGCAGTTCCTCCTCGACGGGCTGCAGGCCATCGACGAGCAGGTCGTCGAGCTCGCCTTCACGCAGGCTCCGAAGCCCGTGGTGATCAGCGGCAAGCCGGCCGAAGGTGGCGAGGAGCCGGGCTTCCGCTACCTGCTGATGCCGCGCCGCCTGCTCTCCTGATTTCTGTCGCTCGTAGGGTGGTCTCGACAAGCTCGACCACCGGGCACAAGCTCGACCACCGGATAAGGAACCTTGCATGGACATCGGACTCGTGGGTCTCGGCAAGATGGGTGGCAACATGCGCACCCGGCTGCGGGAGGCCGGTCACACCGTCGTCGGATACGACCGCAACCCGGACCTCGCCGACGTGGCGAGCCTGGCGGAGCTGGTCGAGGCGCTGCCCAGCCCCAAGGTGGTCTGGGTGATGGTGCCGGCGGGCGACCCGACGCATTCGACGATCGCCGAGCTCAAGGAGCTCCTCGGTGAGGGCGACCTGGTGGTCGACGGCGGCAACTCGAAGTACACCGACGACGCCAAGAACGCCGAGAGCCTCGCCGAGAAGGGCATCGGCTTCGTCGACTGCGGCGTCTCCGGCGGGGTCTGGGGTCTCCAGAACGGCTACGCGCTGATGTACGGCGGCTCCGCCGAGAACGCCGCCAAGGTGATGCCCGCGTTCGAGGCGCTCAAGCCGTCCGGAACCGAGGACGGTCTGGTCCACTGCGGCTCGACCCCCGGCGCCGGCCACTTCTCCAAGATGGTCCACAACGGCATCGAGTACGCGATGATGCAGGCCTACGCCGAGGGCTGGGAGCTCCTCGACAAGGTCGACATCGTCGACAACGTCCCGGAGATCTTCGCCTCGTGGCGCACCGGCACGGTCGTACGTTCCTGGCTGCTCGACCTTCTTGTCGACCAGTTGCGCGCCGACGAGCACCTCGACAAGATCAAGGGCTACGCCGACGACTCGGGCGAGGGCCGCTGGACCGTCGAGGCCGCGATCGAGAACGCCGTCCCGATGCCGGCGATCTCGGCCTCGCTGTTCGCGCGGTTCGTCTCGCGCCAGGAGGACGACCACGCGATGAAGGCGATCGCTGCGATGCGCAACGGCTTCGGCGGGCACGCGGTGATCTCTGAGTCGGAGGCCTGAGCACCCGCCGCGCGGGGTGGTCTCGACAGGCTCGACCACCTAGATGGGGTCGATGACTCCGGTCAGGGTGAGGATCAGGCGCACGGCGCCGTAGGTGATGAAGAGCGCGAAGAGTCCGAGGACGACGGGGCTCTTCACGAGCTTGTCGAGATCGGCAGGGCGCTTCCCGGCCACCCGGGAGCGGACCGAGACCACGGCCAGGACGACGACGGCCAGGACGAGCACCGGACCGAACCAGTTGCTCGCCAGCGAGGAGCCGATGTCGCCGTGCATGAGGTAGACCCACGACCGGGTCAGGCCACAGCCGGGGCAGGGCAGACCGGTGAGTGCACGGAACGGGCAGAGCACCGGGCCGTCCTCGATGCCGCCGGCCGGCAGGAGCGCAGCGATCACCACCCCGCCGACGCCGATGGCGGCGGTGACCTCCGTGGAGCTCACCGCCGCAACGCGTTGACGCAGGTCAGGCGAGGGGTTTGCCGTCGACATCCGGGAACTTTCTGATGGCGACGAGCACGATGTCGATGAGCGACCAGATCCCGAAGCCGCCACAGGTGACCAGCTTGAGGACACCGAGCCCGATCTGACCGACGTAGAACCGGTCGACACCGAACCCACCCAGGAAGATCGAGAACAGCAGGGTGATCAGCCACTCCCGGCTCGAGAAGACGCCGGGGATCTGTTTCACGGGAAACCATTGCTGGTCGGTGCCGAGGCTCGCCGGGGTGTCCGACTTGATCTGGCCCGCCGCAGCCATCTGGGCGAGCTGCTGGACCGGGTAGGGCCCATGGACCTGGCCCATCACCGACAGGTAGAAAGGCCCGGCCGGCTCGCCAAGGGCGGGTTGCCCTGGAGGCGGGCCGTAAGGGTTGGGAGACTGGGTCATGCAGGCACCTTAACGAGAGAGGAAACCCGATGTACGTCTCACACCTCTCTCTGCACGACTTCCGCTCGTACCCGAACGTCGAGGTCCCGCTCGAAGCGGGCGTGACCGCCTTCGTCGGGCGCAACGGCCAGGGCAAGACCAACCTGGTCGAGGCGATCGACTACCTCTCCCGCCTGCAGTCCCACCGGGTCGCCACCGATGCCCCGCTCGTCCGGGCCGGCGCCGAGCAGGCCGTCGTGCGCGCCGCCGTCGTGCGGGACGGTCGCACCGCGACGCTCGAGGTCGAGATCAACGCCGGCCGTGCCAACAAGGCCCGCATCAACAAGAGCCCGCTCCCCCGCACCCGCGACCTGGTCGGCCTGGTCCGCACCGTCGTCTTCTCCCCCGAGGACCTCACCCTCGTCAAGGGCGACCCCTCCGACCGGCGGCGGTTCCTCGACGACCTGATGATCCTGCGCGCCCCGCGACTGGCCGGCGTACGCAGCGACTACGACCGCGTCCTCAAGCAGCGCAACTCCCTGCTCAAGACCGCCGGGCTCGCGCGCGGGTCCGCGCGCGAGGGTGCGCTCGCCACCCTGGCCGTCTGGGACGACCACCTCGCCACCATCGGTGCCGAGATCCTCTCCCAGCGGCTCTCCCTGGTCGAGGCGCTCAAGCCGTACGTCGGCAAGGCCTATGAGACGGTCGCCCGCGGCGCCAGCCGCGACGACGCCGAGATCACCTACAAACCGGTGGTCGAGCCTGTCGAGACCACCGCCCCGAGCGTCGAGACCCTCCGCCAGGCCATCCTCGAGGAGCTGGCAAGGCGTCAGAAGGACGAGCTGGACCGCGGCATCAGTCTCGTCGGTCCCCACCGCGACGACCTGCTCCTCCACATCAGCGCCGGCGCCGAGCGGCTCCCGGTGAAGGGCTATGCCAGCCACGGCGAGTCCTGGTCCTTCGCGCTGGCGCTCCGGTTGGCGGCGTACGACCTGCTGCGGGCCGACGGGGACGACCCGATCCTGATCCTCGACGACGTCTTCGCCGAGCTCGACAGCCAGCGGCGGGTCCAGCTGGCCGAGCTGGTCGCCGACGCCGAGCAGGTCCTGGTCACCGCCGCGGTCCCCGAGGACGTACCCGCCGCTCTCGCGGGTGCCCGCTACCACGTCAAGGCCGGCGAGGTGACCCGCGGTGAGTGACGAGCCGAGGTCTGAACGCAGTGGCCTCGAGCCTGTCGAGACCACCGCCGAAGGCGGTGAGGAAGAACCCGAGAAGCGCCCCGACGGGCTCGACCTCGCCCGGTCCCTGACCCGGGCGACCGCGAAGATGCCCGCGCCCAAGGCCGGGATGCGGAAGAAGCGGCGTCCGCCCGACGGCGCGACGCGACGCGGCATGGTCTCCGGCGCCCGCCCCGACGACCGCGACCCCCAGCTCATCGACTCGGTGGTCAGCCGGATGGTCGACGACCACGGCTGGGACACCTCGCTCCGGGTCCACGGCGTGATGGCCCGCTGGCCCGACATCGTCGGCGAGGAGATCGCCGACCACACCACCCCGGAGTCGTACGCCGACGGCAAGCTGTCCGTCCGCACCGACTCGACCGCATGGGCCACCCAGCTGAAGCTGCTGGCGCCCAACCTCGTCAAGCGGCTCAACGAGGAGCTCGGGCACGGAACCGTCCTCGTCATCGAGGTGCTCGGCCCGCACCTCCCCTCGTGGAAGAAGGGTCCGCGAGGCGTACGCGACGGCCGCGGACCCCGCGACACCTACGGCTGAGGGCGGCTCCAGAACGTGCCATGAACAGGTGTTCGAGCCTCATCGCATGAGCCGCGATCTGCCGCTCTGAGCGCCCCGTGGACGTATAGGGACTCACCGAGCCCCCTGCTGAGGGCGCAGAGACACCGTCAGGAGACGTACAGACGGCCATTTCGGTCACAGTTGCCCCTCAGGACAGGCCGCGTGCGTGGAATCCGGGGTTCTACGGGGTAACATAGAGGTTGGGTCGATCGTCCTAGGTTTTACTTCCCCGGCGCTGGTCGGCCCGTTGCATGCCCGACCGACACCACGTCCGTATCCGGACCGAAATGACAGGTGGATCGCACCGGTGACCGCTGCCGACCAGACGACTCCCATGCCGGACGACCAGACCGCCGACGGAGTCGCATACGACGCGTCTGCCATCCAGGTCCTCGAAGGACTCGAAGCGGTCCGCAAACGACCGGGTATGTACATCGGGTCGACCGGAGCCCGCGGCCTCCACCACCTCATCTGGGAGATCGTGGACAACGCGGTCGACGAGGCGCTCGCCGGCTACTGCGACACCATCAAGGTGACGCTGCGCGAGGACGGCTGGGTGAGCGTCGCCGACAACGGCCGGGGCATCCCGACCGACACCGCGGCCGGCCAGGAGATCCCCGCCGCGACCCTGGCGCTGACCGTCCTGCACGCCGGCGGCAAGTTCGGCGGTGGCGGCTACAAGGTCTCCGGTGGTCTGCACGGTGTCGGCTCCTCTGTGGTGAACGCGCTCTCGACCAACCTCCACATGGAGATCAAGAACCGGGGCCGCCTGTGGGAGCAGGAGTTCACCCGCGGCGTACCCGACTACGACCTGCGCGAGGTCCGCGAGCTCGAGGAGGGTGAGCGCACCGGCACCACGATCTCGTGGAACGCCTCCGCGGAGATCTTCGAGTCGACCGACTACAACCTCGAGACCATCTCGAGCCACTTCCGCGAGACGGCGTTCCTCAACAAGGGGCTGCGGATCGAGCTGCGCGACGAGCGTCCGCAGGCCTCCGCGATCGCCGAGGCCGTCGAGGACGGCACCATCGAGTCCGACACCGACAGCGCCGACGAGCTGCACGGCACCGGTAACGGCGAGCGGGTGCTGGAGCAGTCCTTCTACTACGAGCGCGGCCTGGCCGACTACGTCGACCACCTCAACAAGCGCAAGACCCCGGTCTCCAGCATCATCGCCTTCGAGGCCGAGACCGACGACAAGGCGCCCAACCCGATGAGCGTCGAGATCGCGATGCAGTGGCAGGCGTCCTCCTACAACGAGTCGGTCCACACCTTCGCCAACACGGTCAACACCCCCGGCGGCGGCACCCACGAAGAGGGTTTCCGCGCCGCGCTCACCACCCTGATCAACCGCTGGGGCGAGGAGTGGGGTCTGATCAAGAAGAAGGAGGACCGGCTCACCGGTGACGACATCCGTGAGGGTCTCACCGCGATCATCTCGGTGAAGATCAGCGAGCCGCAGTTCGAGGGTCAGACCAAGGACAAGCTCGGCAACACCGAGGTCAAGGGCTTCGTGCAGGGCGCGGTCAACGACCAACTCGGTGCCTGGCTGGAGCAGAACCCGGCCGAGGGCAAGGAGGTCATCCGCAAGTCGATGGCCGCGGCCTCGGCCCGGATCGCGGCCCGCAAGGCCCGCGACCTGGCCCGCAACCGCAAGGGCATCGGTGGCGGTGGCGGTCTGCCCGGCAAGCTCGCCGACTGCCAGTCGACCAACCCCGAAGAGTGCGAGATCTTCATCGTCGAGGGTGACTCCGCGGGCGGCTCGGCCAAGTCCGGCCGCGACCCGCGCATCCAGGCGATCCTCCCGATCCGAGGCAAGATCCTCAACGTCGAGAAGGCCCGGATCGACAAGGTGCTCGCCAACCAGGAGGTGCAGTCGATCATCTCCGCGCTGGGCACCGGCGTGCACGACGACTTCGACATCAACCGGCTGCGCTACC
Organism: Nocardioides luteus; assembly: GCF_015752315.1. Classification (NCBI taxonomy): domain Bacteria; kingdom Bacillati; phylum Actinomycetota; class Actinomycetes; order Propionibacteriales; family Nocardioidaceae; genus Nocardioides; species Nocardioides luteus. Next base: position 5,565,246 of record NZ_JADOVJ010000001.1, on the reverse strand, counting down.
ACAAGATCGTGATGATGGCCGACGCCGACGTCGACGGTCACCACATCAACACGCTGCTGCTGACGCTGCTGTTCCGGTTCATGAAGCCGCTGATCGAGCAGGGCTACGTCTACCTCGCCCAGCCGCCGCTCTACCGCCTGCGCTGGAACAAGCCCGCCGAGCACGAGTTCGTCTACTCCGACGCCGAGCGCGACGCGCTCATGCGCGACGGCCTCGAGCAGGGCAAGAAGCTCCCCAAGGAGAACCCGGTCCAGCGCTACAAGGGTCTGGGCGAGATGAACGCCGACGAGCTGTGGGAGACCACGATGGACCCCTCGCAGCGACTGCTGCTGCAGGTCACCCTCGAGGACGCCGCGCACGCCGACGAGATCTTCTCCATCCTCATGGGTGAGGACGTCGCCGAACGGCGCTCCTTCATCCAGCGCAACGCCAAGGACGTCCGATTCCTCGATATCTGAGTCTCGCCGAGGCCCTAGATACCGATAGACGCACGCAGAAAGTGAAATCGTGACCGAGACTCCTCCGGAAGGCCCCGGGCAGACCTCTGCCGGCGGCCGGATCGAGACCGTCGAGCTGCAGTCCTCGATGCAGGCCAGCTACATCGACTACGCGATGGCTGTCATCGTCGGCCGGGCGCTGCCGGACGTACGCGACGGTCTCAAGCCCGTCCACCGGCGGGTGCTCTACGCGATGTACGACGGTGGCTACCGCCCCGACCGCGGGTTCTCCAAGTGCGCCCGCGTCGTCGGTGAGGTGATGGGTAACTACCACCCCCACGGCGACTCGGCGATCTACGACACCCTGGTCCGGCTGGCGCAGCCGTGGGTGCTGCGCTACCCGCTGATCCACGGCCAGGGCAACTTCGGCTCGCCCGGCAACGACCCGGCCGCGGCCATGCGTTACACCGAGTGCCGGATGGCACCGCTGGCGCTGGAGATGGTCCGCGACATCACCGAGGACACCGTCGACTTCGGCCCCAACTACGACGGCCGCTCCCAGGAGCCGTCGATCCTGCCCTCGCGGTTCCCCAACCTCCTGGTCAACGGCTCGGCCGGCATCGCCGTCGGCATGGCGACCAACATCCCGCCGCACAACCTGCGTGAGGTCGCCTCCGGCGCGAAGTGGGCGCTCGAGCACCCCGACGCCACCCGTGAGGAGCTCCAGGACGCGCTGATCGAGCGGGTCAAGGGCCCCGACTTCCCCAACGGCGCGCTGATCGTGGGCCGTGAGGGCATCGAGCAGGCCTACCGCACCGGTCGTGGCTCGATCACCCAGCGTGCGGTGATCGACGTCGACGAGGACAACAAGGGCCGCACCACCCTGGTCATCACCGAGCTCCCCTACATGGTGAACCCGGACAACCTGGCCCAGAAGATCGCCGACCTGGCCGACACCGGCAAGGTGCAGGGCATCGCGGACGTCAAGGACAACACCTCCTCCCGCACCGGGCAGCAGCTCGTGGTCGTGCTCAAGCGTGATGCGGTCGCCCGTGTCGTACTCAACAACCTGCTCAAGCACACCGAGCTGCAGACCAACTTCTCCGCCAACATGCTGGCGCTGGTCGACGGTGTGCCGCGCACGCTGTCGATCGACCAGTTCATCTCCAACTGGGTCGAGCACCAGATCGACGTCATCCGGAGGCGTACGGCGTTCCGGCTGCGCAAGGCCGAGGAGGACGCCCACATCTGGCGCGGTCTGGTCAAGGCTCTAGACCAGCTCGACGCGGTCATCGCGCTGATCCGCTCCTCCCCCGAGGTCGACGACGCCCGCCAGGGCCTGATCCGGCTCCTCGAGATCGACGAGATCCAGGCCAACGCGATCCTCGACATGCAGCTGCGTCGCCTCGCGGCCCTGGAGCGGCAGAAGATCATCGACCGCCTCGCCGAGCTCGAGCTGATCATCGCCGACCTCGAGGACATCCTCGCCAACGTCGCCCGTCAGCGTCAGATCGTCAGTGACGAGCTCGACGAGATCGTCGCGAAGTACGGCGACGACCGGCGTACGCAGATCATCGCGGCCGACGGTGACCTCTCCATGGAGGACCTCATCCCCGATGAGGAGCTGGTCGTCTCGATCACCCGCGGCGGCTACGCCAAGCGCACGCTCGCCAACGAGTACCGCACCCAGAAGCGCGGTGGGAAGGGCGTACGCGGCGCCACCCTGCGCGGCGACGACGTGGTCGAGCACTTCATCGCGACCACCAACCACCACTGGCTGCTCTTCTTCACCACCGCCGGCCGGGTCTACCGGATCAAGGCCTACAACCTGCCCGAGGCGGCGCGTGATGCCAAGGGCGGTCACGTGGCCGGGCTGCTCTCGTTCCAGCCAGACGAGTCGATCGCCCAGGTGCTCGCGATCCGCGACTACGAGCAGGCGCCCTACCTCGTGCTGGCGACCCGCTCCGGTCTGATCAAGAAGACCCGCCTCGGCGACTACAACTCGCCCCGTCAGGCCGGCGTCATCGCGATCAACTTCCGCGAGGACGACGACGAGCTGATCGGCGCCGAGCTGGTCAACTCCGAGGACGACATCCTGCTGGTCTCCCGCAAGGGCCAGGCGATCCGGTTCCGCGCCGACGACAACCAGCTGCGGCCGATGGGCCGGGCGACCTCCGGCGTCACCGGGATGAAGTTCCGCGACGGTGACTCCCTGCTGTCGATGTCGGTCATCCGGGCCGAGCACGTCGCCGCCGAGATCGCGGCCGGACTCTCCGAGGCCAACGAGGACACCGCCGACGTGGCCGCTCCGGTCTCCGGCGCGGAGTCGCCGGACCAGGTCAAGGAGCAGTTCGTCTTCACCATCACCGACGGCGGCTTCGCGAAGCGTACGAAGATCTCCGAGTACCGGCTGCAGTCCCGCGGCGGTCTCGGCATCAAGACGATGGCCCTGGCCAACGCCGACCGCGGCGGTCTGGTCGGTGCGTTCATCGTGGTCGACGGCGACGAGGTTCTCTCGATCACCGCGTCCGGCCAGGTCGTACGCAGCCCGATCAACTCCGACTTCCGGGCGACCGGTCGCTCGACCCAGGGCGTGAAGTTCGTCTCGCCCAAGAAGGGTGACTCGGTCGCCGTCGTGGCGCGCTCCGTCGAGGCCCGCGAGGTCGACGATGAGATCGTCCCCGGGACAGAGGTTGCAGATGATGTAACAATCGATGGAGACGGCGAGCACGGAGCGCCGTCCGAGACGACGACGGAAGATGAATCCTGATGACGGACCGCACCGCCGACAGCACGACTGGGGGAGTCGCGATGACCGAGCGGAACGAGACCGCAGCACAGCCGGTGACCCAGCGGATCACTGACACCGTGGCCAACGCTGCCAGGCGTACGACCTCGGCGGTCGCCTCGACCGCCCGCACCTCCGGCCCAGCCGGCGCGGAGCGGGCCGCGGTCAGCGGCTCGGCCCGCCGTGCCCGGCTGAGCCTGAGCCGGATCGACCCGTGGTCGGTCATGAAGATGGCCTTCCTGCTCTCGATCGCGCTCAGCGTCGTCGTGATCGTCGCCGTCTTCGTCATCTGGTCGGTGCTCGGCGCCGCCGGTGTCTGGGACTCGATCAACCAGGCGGTCCAGGACGTCGTCGGTGACTCCAGCGCCGGCTGGAACGTGCAGGACTACCTCGGCCTCGCCCGCGTCATGGGCTTCACCATGGTCGTCTCGGTGGTCAACATCGTCCTGATGACCGCCGTCGCCACCCTCGCCGCGTTCCTCTACAACATGGCCGCCGCCCTGCTCGGTGGCGTCGAGGTCGAGCTCACCGAGAACTGAGCCGCACCCGCTTCTCTCAACCTGGGGAGGGCAGTCCGAACATGGTTCGGATGGCCCTCCCCAGGTTTCATTTGCATGATGCTTCGCAGGTGTCGCCGCATGGGCGCAGGTTTCCGGGCCATCCGTTCTTGGTGGTCCGCGTCGCGAGCCTGGTCTCGCCAGGAGTCGTGGCCGAGCGCACCGCCGAGCTCGACCACCAGCCGGTACGCCTCATACTCGACGTCGCGGTGCTGGTTTCCCGTGGAACCGACCCGGGGAGATTGGCGCCTGCCCGCTGGCAGGTCGTGGGGCCGCTCGACCTTGGTGAGGTAGCCGTGCTCGAGCACAGAGTGCGTGCCCGACGCCAGATCGTCCACCAATCCCTGGATGAGTTTGCGCCGGCGTAGGGAGTGCGCGCGGTCCAGCGCCGCCTGGAGACTGGCGGCGGTGACGTACGACCTGCTCGCCACCTCGGCAACCCGCCCGATCGCGTCGATCTCGGACGCCGCCTCGTTCGCCATCGCCAGAGCGTTGTCCTCGACCTTGAGACGTGGCGGCATGCCACCGTACGCCTTGAGCTTCAGCCCGCGCATCCGGTGGACCACGATGCCTGGCTGAGGCATCACCTTGCGGGAGTGGTCGATCGCGACGTGGATCGGCCGGCCGTCGTCACGGCCCCTGGGCGCCTCGAGGCTGTCCCGGCAGAGCACGGCCGGGTCGGCGTAGAGCACCGCTGCCCAGGCCCGCTGCTCCCAGGTGAGCGGGCCGGTGTGGTCGATGTAGACGCGAGGGTGCACCCGGCGCAGCTCGTTGCGGCGTACCGCCCGCTCGACGTCGACCCAACTGAGCCCCCCAGCGGTCAGCTGGGCGTAGCTCGCGACCCCGTGCTGCATCCGCCGCTGAGCATCGAGCAAGCGAGCCGCATCCTCACGCGCGAAGATCGCCGCCAGGTCCTCCGAGTCGGACATGCTGGAACCCTAACCCTGGGGAGGCTCATCCGAACCAGGTTCGGACTGACCTTCCCAGGGTGGGCAGGGTGTCACCGTTTTGGTTCCGCGGGCGGCGGGCGGGTAATGTTTCCTCTCGCCTGCTGGTGGGGCTTCCACCCCCAGTTGGCGCCTGCGCTTATAGCTCAGACGGTTAGAGCACCACACTGATAATGTGGGGGTCGGAGGTTCAAGTCCTCCTAAGCGCACAGCAGTTTCACCAGGTCAGAGGCTCCCGTCGGGGGCCTCGACTTCGTTTTCGGGGCCGTCTCCTTCGTCAGATGCCCCGAGGATGCCCGGAACCGCTGGGCGGAGGCCCAGGGGTCGAGCTGTTCACTGCTGCATAGCCTGCTCTACGAGCGCTGTTGGGGTTCTGTGTGTCGAATCGACTGACGGATACCCGCACGGGTGTTTCAATGCAAGCGCGCCGCATGTTGCAGCGCGCCTAGACTTCGAAGGAAGACCCATGCTCCGCAAGTTCACGCTTGCTGCCGCTGCCCTCGCGCTCGGTGCAGCGACCCTGTCACTCGGTGGTTCCGCGCAGGCTGCGACCACCCCGTCTGTCAACGTCACAAGCGCTTGCGAGGGTGGCGCTGGTGTCATCACCGTCGGCGCCCGGCGCTCGCCCAGTGGCGGCACCATCGGAACGACGGTGATTCGTGACGTGAAGAGGCCCAACTGGTCCGGATTCACGATGGTCGGCAACAGCGAGCCGTCCGATCCGTCGACTGAGCCGGCGACGCTCCACCCGGTCGACGGCGTCGTACGCGACACCACGAAGTCCACCCTCGCCTGGCCGAAGCCGGTCATGGGCGTGTACTTCTCGGGCGACTACTCGGTCGTCTGCGTCGGACGTGTCGACCAGAACCCCTACCGAGTCATCGGCATGGGCCCGTCCTCCCAGATCACGGTGCGCCGCGACTCCGGCGTTGTCCGGGTCGAGGGCGTGGCGAACCGGCTCGGCAAGTACCGCCTCACCGTACGTCTGTGGACTCCGGCCGGCTTCCAGGAGAAGTCGAGGGTCGTCAACGTGGGCGTTGACACGAACATCGGTGAGTTCAGGCACCGCTTCACCGGCTTCCAGCGGACCAACAAGTTCACCAAGGCCGTACTGATCGCAAAGAACATCCGAAGTGGCAAGACCACCACGGTCACGGTGCGACGTACGTTCTGACTTTCAATACTGCTCGTGGCCCCGTCGATCCGGCGGGGCCATGATGTCTGAGAAGGCTCGAGCGCGGCGAGCGAGAGCCGCAGGTCAGAGGCTCCCGTCGGGGGCCTCTTCCTCGTTTTAGAGCCGACTGGACGCGTCGTGGTCGTGAGTCGGGACGACCCGCATCAGATGGCGAGCCAGGTGCAGGCGGTGGAGGGTGGCGAAGGCGGCGTCGCGGTCCTCGTCGACGAGGTCGCCGGGGAAGGCAGGCTTCTGCCTGATCAGGTCGACCTGGTCGTAGTGCCAGGCGGCGTCGCCGGCGATCAGGACCCAGCCGGAGGCGGTGCGGGCGAGGACGCCGATGCTGCCGGGCGTATGGCCGGCGAGCTCGACCAGCAGGACGGAGCCGTCCCCGAACAGGTCGTGGGAGGCGGTGAAGGTGGCGACGGGCGGGCCGTCGAGGTCGTACGTCTCCACCGGCCGGCCATCGGTCAGAGCCGGGCGCACTCCCCCGACGGGCGGCCGGCCGGGGCCGAGGACCCAGTCGCGCTCGGTGGTCCGCATGTGGACCGGGAGGCCGGGCAGGTCGAGGAGGCCGCAGATGTGGTCCCAGTGGGCATGGGTCGGGAGGGCGAAGTCGGGCTCGACGTGCGCGGTTCGCAGCGAGTCGACCGTCGGAACGGTGTCGGCCGGCGGTGTCACGAGCCGGCGCAGCATCCCGGGGAGCTCGCTCAGGGCGCGCTCGGGCGCATCGCGGCAGTAGGAGGGGTCGACGACGAACGTCGCCTCCGGATGGCTGACGATGAAGCAGGTCATCGCGTTGCGCACGGACCGGCGGAGCCCGGCGCCCTCGATGAGGCCGCCGGCGGGCAGCGTACGCGGGACCTGGGGCATCGTGAGTACGGTCACCGTCCGGTCGCCCCGAGGCAGGCCGGCGTCGGTGATCGAGGCGAGAAGGCGCTGGTCGGGGCGGCGCGGGCGCAGCAGACCGCGGCCGAACCCGGTCAGGGCGCCGACCAGCTCTCGCGGGGTCGGCGTGGCTGGAGAGGCAGTGGGATCGCTCGTCACAGAGGGAACGTATCGGCCGTGAGCCGGTACGCCATCCGACCACGGTAGGAACCGCATGCGAACATCACCATCATGACGAAGATCGACCTTCCGTTCGACCTCGACTCCATCCCGGGACGTACGCGGCGATGGGTCAGGGGAGGCATGCGGCGCACCGAGAGGTGGGGGCAGCGGCTGGGTGGGCGCGTCGGCCCGCTCATCCCCAACACGCTGGCCACCGGCGGCACCGACGACTGGACTCCGCAGGGGCTGGGCTACGGCCCCGACACCAACCTGCTGGCCCAGAGCTACTACTCCCACGACAAGGGCTCGGCGCTCGTCCTGGTCGACCTGAAGAGCGGCAAGACCGTCGCCGAGGTGCTGTTGGTGGGCTTCAACGGCAAGGCCGGCCCCGGCCATGCCGGCGGCGTCGCGGTCGACGGCGACGACGTCTGGTTGTCCAAGGGCGCCGGCGGCGGCACCGGCAAGCTCTACCGCTACTCGCTGTCGAAGATCCGCAACTCGGAGAAGGCCGCCGAGGTCGAGCCGATCGAGGCGCCGGTGAAGGTGGCGGCCGGCTCCTACTGCCGGATCCGTGGCAACCAGCTCTACGTGGGTGGCTTCGGCAACCAGACGCTGTACGCCTACGAGAAGGGCGAGAACGGCGAGTGGGACTTCTCCGAGCCGGTCATCTCGACCACCACCCCGCCGAAGGTCCAGGGCGTCGTCGTACGCCGTGACGAGTACGTCTTCTCCTCGTCGTTCGGCCGCCACCGGCCGAGCACCATCTTCATCTGCGAACGGAAGCCCGACGGCCGCGTCGGCGCGGTCCGGCGCAAGTTCAAGTTCCCGAACATGGCCGAAGCCATCGTCGAGGTCTCGGGCGAGCTCATCACCACCTACGAGTCCGGCGCCTCCCCCTACAGCCGGCCCTCGGCGTACGGGTTCGGGCTCCTGACCGGCCGGATGTGGGCGAGCACCCACATGACCCTCACCCCCATCGCCTCCCTCGGCCTGGCGCCCGATCCCGAGGCCGGTTGATTTCGTACGCCTCATGGCGGGCCGGTACGCTTTCCTGGTCTAACGGGCAGTGATGCTCCCCCACGACCTGCAGGAGAAGACATGAAGAAGATCGTCCTCGTACTGCTGGCCGCGGCTGGCATCGTCCTCGCCAAGAAGAAGCTCGACCAGTCCAACCCCGAGAAGGGTCACTGGGCCGCGGCGACCGACAAGGTGAACTGACCGACGGACACCCGTCCGGGGCGTTGGCGCAATTGGTAGCGCACCTGCTTTGCAAGCAGGGGGTTAGGGGTTCGAGTCCCCTACGCTCCACCACAGAAACCGCAGGGTGACCTGCGGTTTCGTTCGCTTTACGACGAGATCAGGGCGGCGTACGCAGGGCGCAGCTCGTCGGCTTGGGCCATGACGCGCTGGACGACGACGGCGGCATCGTCGGTCGGTGAGCCCGGGGCGTCGAGGAGACCGGCGAGCTGGTCGAGGCAGACGTGCCAGCCGACGGCGGTGTCCGTGTTGCCGGTGGGTCCGCCCAGCCAGGTCGTGAAGGTGAGGCGGGTGCCGTCGTCGGTGGGTTCGAGGTCGAAGCGGAGCAGGTCGGTCAGGTCCGTACGACCGTCCATCCCCCAGGTGAACTCGAAGGTCCGGGGCGGGTCCCACACCCGCAGCTCCCCTTCCGAGACGTAGCTGTCCGGGTCGACACCCATCTCCTCGATCGCCTCGGTGGTGCTCGCCAGCTCCAGGCCCTCGGGCCAGAACGGGAGGCTCAGGCGCGCGCCGGCGACACGCTCGCCGACGATGTCGGTCGGGAACCAGTGCCGCAGGCCGTCCGGCTCGGTCAGCGCCCGCCACACCTTCTCGGGGGAGTGGCGCAGCTGGCGTACGTAGCGAAGGCCCGTCCTCTCGCCGTCGCGGATCACCTCGCCCATGGGTCCGGTCGTCGTGGTCATCTCAGTCCTCCTCGTGGTCGGGGTCGTCGAGCTGGTCCAGGTGACGCTCGAGCGCATCCAGCCGGTCGGCCCACATCCGGCGGTAGGGCGCCAGCCACTCCTCCAGCTCGCGGAGCCGCTCGGGACGCAGCCGGTAGTGGCGGCGCGGTCCGTCGATGCGTACGTGGACCAGATCTGCCTCGCCCAGGGTCCGCAGGTGCTTGGACACGTTCGGCTGGGCGAGCCCGAGGGTCTCCACCAGCTCCCCCACCGCCATCTCGCGCTGGCAGAGCAGGTCGAGGATCTGCCGGCGGGTCGGGTCGGCGATCACGCTGAAGACGTCTCGGGTGGGCACCCCTTAAACATGCCTCAAACGGAATATGCCTGTCAAGGCATGTGATCTCAGTGCACGAGCTGGTCGATGGCGAGCCAGAGCGCGAAGATCGCGAACCCGCCGGCCAGGACCCCCAGCCCCACGGATGCGTACGCCCGAAGCGGCGTGGACGAGCGAACCCGTGGTGGCGCAGTCCATGGTGGTGAGAGGATCGGCGGCTGAACCGGGGGCCGTGCGCCGGGCGTGATCGGTCGATGGTCGCCCGTCCCGAAGATGTCGTCCATGGTCGCGGGTCCGCCGTCGGCGGGCTCGAGTGGACCGTCGGGGAGCGGCGCGGGGGCGAACGACGGCGTCGCGCCGGTCAGGGCGCTCAACTTCTTGGCCTCGGCGGCCAGGGCGGCGTCGAGATGGGCCCGCGCCGGATGGCCGTACGGAATGTCCTTGAGGATCTGGGTGTAGCGCTCGATCCGGGAGAGGACACGGGCCCGTCGGCTGCCGTTCTGCAGGCCCCAGGCGACGCAGGCGAGCACCACGGCGAAGAGTCCCGAGATGATCGCGGTGCCCATGCTTCGGAGCGTAGTGCTCCGGGGTGGTTCCCGCTATCAGACTGCGATCGCGATCAGTGCGATCGCCGGGAGTACGGACGAGGCGACCGTGCCCTTGATGCTGCCGCCGCGCGGGAGCCAGAAGCCGAGGGCGTCGGCGACACCCATGAACAGCGAGGCGAGCAGCATGTAGATGCAGGTGACGACCACGACGGTGACCCCGGCGGTCTCGTCGCCGAAGTTGACCATCCAGAGCCCGATGAGCGTGCCGACCCCGGCGAGGGCGTTACGAGCGCCGATGCAGAACGACCACAGGTGGACGTTGCGGATGCCGTGCGCCTCGATGCCGAGGAAGCGCTGGACCGCCGGACGCTCGATGAAGAAGGCCTCGAGGGGGAAGACGGCGATGAGGATCACGGCGGAGATGCCGGCGCTGAGCTGTGCGACTGCGTTCATGGTGACCTGCTCGGGACGGGCCTCGACGAGCGAGGCGGCGGTGGAGATCGTGAAGGCAACACGCGTCCGGCGGAGCCCCGTGAACAGACGGCTGTCTGGACACCGGAGAGCGGTATGATAGTCAGTCTTGCTGACCATATTGACCAGGGTGCCGCAGGGTGTCAAGGGGGTTCGATGGACATCGCAACGCTCATGCTCATCGCCTACCGGGCGATGGACGAGCGCGTCATCTCGGCGATGCGGGACGCCGGCTACAACATCACCGTCGCGCAGGCTCGGCTCGCCCAGCGGATCGCCGAGGACGGCTCGCGCCTGGTGGACCTGGCCGAGCAGGCACAGGTGACCAAGCAGACCGCGAGCGTGCTGGTCGCGGCGCTGGAGCGGGAGGGGCTCGTCGAGCGGGTCCCGGACCCGACCGACGGTCGCGCGCGCCTGATCAGGTTCACGGTGGAGGGGCAGGCCGCAGCCGACCGTGCGCGGGAGGTGGCGATGAGCGTCGAGCAGGAGTGGAACGACTACCTCGGGCCCCGGCTGGCGACGGCGCTGCGGGAGGCGCTCACCTCGCTGCGCGAGCTCGTCGATCCGTACCGGTGAAGGTTCCTGCCGACGATTTCCGAAAAGCCAGGCTGAACGGGCAAATCTCTGGTAACTGGGATACCGCAAGGGAGATACATTCCCTAAACAGGTTCACGCCGTTTGCGCAAGGGGCCTAATACCTATCGTCTCGTCATTTGGACCTATCACTCGTTTGAATTCCGTACGGCGGAACAAAGTGGTCCCGAACTTAGGAAACCCTTTGGTGCGGGTGCCAGAAAACGTTTCTGACGAAACCCCTCCACCACAAAGTCCGAAAGGTCAATGTTGTGGGCGCAGAGTCCGTAGTCACCCGGGTCGAGATGACCCCAGCCGAGTCCCAGGCCGCAGCCACGCTGGCGGAGTCGTTGCTCGCTCGATTCGGGGATCCGGTCTCCTCGGAGTTCCTCGAGACCGCGCCGTTCCTCGGTGGTGAGCTCCCCGAGAGCGTCGCCCGGGCGATCCGTGCGTTCCGCTACGGCGATGCGACCGATGCTCTGGTGATCAGCGGCCTTCCGGTGACCGCCGGCCCGACCCCGCCGCACTGGAACCACCCCGACGCCCAGGCGCCGCACGCCGCCGACTTCTGGCTCGCCCTGATCATGGCCCAGCTCGGCGACGCCGTCTCCTGGTCCTCGCTGCAGGGTGGCCAGCTGGTCAACAACATCCTGCCCATCCAGAAGCAGGAGAGCCTGCAGACCGGCCACAGCAGCGACGTCGTGCTCGACCTGCACATCGAGGACGCGTTCAGCGACCTGCGCTGCGACCACCTCGGCCTGATCTCGCTGCGCAACGACGACATGATCCCGACCACCGCGGTGGGGATCAGCTCGATCGACGTGACCGGCCCGGAGTACGCGCCGCTGTTCGAGCCGCGCTACGTGATCCGCCCCGACGACGAGCACCTCCGCAACCTGCGCGAGGCCGGCGTCAACGAGGGCGAGCTGCTCGCCACGCCGACCGCCGTGCTCTCCGGGTCTCCGCAGGCTCCCGACGTCCGGCTCGACCCGCCCTACATGGAGGCGCTGCCGGGTGACGTCGAGGCCGACCAGGCGCTCCAGCTGCTCATCATGGAGCTCTCCGCGAACGTCGAGGACGTCGCTCTCGCCCCGGGTGAGATCCTCATCGTCGACAACCACCGTGCACTGCACGGCCGTAAGCCGTTCAAGGCTCGCTACGACGGCACCGACCGTTGGCTCCGCCGCCTCACGACCGTCAAGGACCTGCGCCGCAGTCGGGTCGCTCGGTCGGAGGCATCGTCGCGGATCATCGACCCGGTGCTCGAGCCTCTCCCCGCATCCCTTGAGCTCACAGCCGCTGGTCGCTGACGCTCGGGATCAAGGAGGCCGCAGGCGATCTGCCTGCGGCCTCCATCTATGTCGTGCCCCATCTCGCTGGGACCGATGTGCCACATACCGTGACGGGGATCGGGAATACTCGTTGGGGTGGACGTGAGGCGATGGGGTGTCGGCGTGCTGGCCGTGGGGCTGGCAGTTGCGCTGGTGGGCTGTGGGGACGACAGCGAGCCGAAGAAGCCGGAAGCGGCGCCCACGGAGGAGACCTACCCCGCGTACGCCGCGACCATGAGCCCCGTCGAGGCCGCCATGACGTTCGTGCCCGTGAGTGCGAAGACGCTGGCGGTGACCGACTACGACGAGGTGAAGTCGCTCTTCGGCCTCGACGACGTCACCAGCAGGACGAGCCCGGCGGAGCAGAGCAACCTGTGGAGCCGGGCCGACAAAGGCGCGGCCCAGGTCAGCGGCGGGCTGCTGCGCGGCGTCGACCAGCGGCTGCGTGACACCTACAAGTGGGGCGCGGCCGACGTCGTCTGGGAGGCCAGGTTCACCGGCGGCGGCACGGAGGGATTCGTCATCAGGGTCGCCGACCGGGTGAAGCCGGGCCGGGCGATCAAGGCCGGCGTCGGACCGCTGAAGGGCGCGACGTTCGACCCGAAGACCCACCTGATCACCAAGCACACCGCGGCCCCGGGCGCCGAGAACTGGGCAGCCCAGGAGCCATTGGTCGCGGTTGCCGGAGGCCCGGCCACCTCGACGTACGTCGTCAACGGCTGCGCCGAGGGCGGACCGAAGGAGAAGACCCGGCTGGCGCCGGTCGAGGCCTTCTCGGTCGAGTTCGGCGGCGGGCTGGCCACGCTGCGACTCGGCGAGGACCGCGACGACCTGTTCTACCGGCTGAAGCTGGGTGATCAGGACGCTGCGTACAAGAAGGTCTTCACCCACGGTGTCGCGGACCCGTCCACGGGGCGGATCGGTTTCCGGGTGACGAGCCCGGTGACGGCGGCCACCCTGGTCACCAGCGAACCCGTCCCATTCGCGGTCTGCGACTAGGCCCCCGTACTCTGAGAGTGCTATGGCCGCCCAGACCAGTCCCCCGCGAAGCATCTTCTCCCCCAGGATGTGGGGTGCGCACGCGCTGGTGGTGATCTTCGTGACCGGCGCGGTGCTGCTCGGGGTGTGGCAGTACCAGTCGAGCCAGCAGGACAAGCAGGACCAGGTCGCCGAGCTCGTGCACGCGAAGCCGAAGGCGTTCACGGATCTGATCGGGCCCAACGACGCCTTCCCGTGGGAGCAGATCGGCCGTCCGGTGACCGTCTCCGGGATCTGGATGCCCGAGGAGACCATCTTCATCGACGGGATGGAGCGGGGCTCCCAGGTCGGCTTCTGGGCCGTCACGCCGGTGCTCGTCGAGGACACTGAATCGGCCGTCTACGTCGTGCGCGGCTGGACCCCGGAGGTCGGCACCGCGCCGCCGGCGCCGCGCGGCCACGTCACCGTCACCGGCTGGCTGCAGCCCAGCGACTGGACCGACGTCGCCGACGACCGCAAGTCCGACAACGTCTTCCCGCAGCTCGACATCTCCGACCTGATCTCGCGCACCAGCTACGACCTCTACAGCGCCTACATGGTGCGCTCGCCGGTCGAGGACAACTGGCCGGCCAGCTCGATGCCGGTGAACGACGGCGCCACGGACGTGGCCGACGTACCCGCTCCGCAGCTGCCCGAGCCGGAGGCCACGACGGGGTTGCGCAACCTCCTCTACGCGATCGAGTGGTGGCTGTTCGGCATCTTCGGGATCTATGTGTGGTGGCGCTACGTGCGCGACACGCTCCGTCCGCGGACTGATGACGATGATGCAGATCACGGGGTCGATGCGTCGGGACAGATGGTCTCGACAAGCTCGACCACCGGGGGCGTACCCTCGGACGCGTGAACAAGCTGTTCGGCACCTACAAGGTGCTCGCGTACGTCGTCGGGGTGCTGCTGCTCGTCGGCACCATCTCCTCGCTGTTCAAGTATCTGCTCCCCGAGGGCACCGCCCTGCAGTCCTTCGGCGAGACGATGACGCCGCTGTGGGTCGCGCACGGCTGGATCTTCATCATCTACGTGATCGTCGCGTTCCTGCTCACCCAGAAGGCCCGCTGGACGATCCCCGAGTTCCTGCTGATGATGATCGCCGGTCTGATCCCGGGGCTGATCTTCTGGGTCGAGCGCCGCGTCGCCGACCGGATCGCTCCGAAGCTCGCTGACGCGGCCTCCTGACCTCGGGCCCACGACCGACACTGTGGGAGGATCGAGGAGTTACATCCCGTACCAATCCCAATGTCGGAAGGGCAGGTCATGGCTGACCAGAAGGCCATCCTCCACACCAATCACGGTGACATCACGATCACCTTGTTCCCCAACCATGCTCCGGAGACGGTCGCCAACTTCGTCGGCCTCGCGACGGGGACCAAGGAGTACACGGACGACGCCGGCCGCTCCGGTGTCCCCTATTACGACGGTCTCGGCTTCCACCGCGTCATCGACGGGTTCATGATCCAGGGCGGTTGCCCCCTGGGCACCGGTACGGGCGGCCCGGGCTACACCTTCAAGGACGAGCCGCACCCCGAGCTCACCTTCGACAAGCCCTACCTGCTCGCGATGGCCAACGCCGGCCCCGGCACCAACGGCTCGCAGTTCTTCATCACCACCGGCCAGGCGCCGTGGCTGAACTTCAAGCACACCATCTTCGGTGAGGTCGCCGACGAGGCGTCGAAGAAGGCCGTCGACTCGATCTCCGGCACCAAGACCGGCGCGATGGATCGCCCGGTCGAGCCGGTCGTCATCGAGACGGTCGAGATCGTCGAGGGCTGATTGTCCGAGACGACCCCGGTCGGGGTGCCGGTCTGCTACCGCCACCCCGGCCGTGAGACTCACATCAGCTGTCAGCGCTGTGGGCGTCCCATCTGCCCTGACTGCATGGCCAGCGCCTCCGTCGGCTTCCAGTGCCCCGAGTGCGTGAAGGAAGGCCACAGGTCCGTACGTCAGCCCAAGCGCTTCACCAGCGCGCGGATCGGCTTCCGGGCACTCCCGGTGACCTTGTCGCTCATCGGCGTCAACGTCCTGGTCTGGCTGAGCATCACCCTCACCGGCGGCGCCGGCTCGAGGATCGCCGACTTCATCGCGATCCGTCTGCAGGGCTACTGCCGCACGCCGGACGGTGGCTTCGCGGTGCCGGAAGGCGTCTGCCGGTCGAGCGGCTACACCTGGATGCCAGGCGTCGACGACGGCGCGGTCTGGCAGCTGCTGACCTCGACGTTCACGCACGTCTCGATCATCCACCTGGCCGTGAACATGCTGTCCCTCTACATGCTCGGCTCGTTCCTCGAGCCGATCGTGGGCAGGCTGCGGTTCCTGGTCTTCTATCTGATCTCCGGGCTGGCGGGCTCTGCCCTGGTGGTCTGGGCCGCGACACCGGCCGGCTCGACGGTCGGCGCCTCCGGCGCGATCTTCGGGCTCCTGGGCGTTCTCGTGGTGCTCTTCGTCCGGGCCGGGCAGTCGCTCTCCCCGCTGCTGCCGGTGCTGCTGATCAACGCAGGCATCACCTTCTTCGGCAACGGCATCTCCTGGCAGGGCCACGTCGGTGGGTTCCTCGGCGGTCTCGTCGTCGCGTGGATCTTCACCCAGTTCCGGGCCGACCGGAAGGCGCCGCTGCAATGGGCTGCTCTGGGTGGGTTCACGGTGCTGCTGCTTGCGCTCGTCGGCGTACGGATGTTGATGTTCTGACGCCTTCGGACTAGGTGTTTTCGGGGCGTTTTCCCGGCGTGGACAAATCCACAGGTGTGGAAGACCCTGTGGAGAACTACACCCGTGTAACGCAAAGAGGCGCAACCGCAAGGGTTGCGCCTCTTTCGGGGTCTAACTGGGTGATCACTCCCACTTCGTGGCGAAGGTGAAGCCCACCGCCATGAAGCCGATGCCG
Organism: Nocardioides luteus; assembly: GCF_015752315.1. Classification (NCBI taxonomy): domain Bacteria; kingdom Bacillati; phylum Actinomycetota; class Actinomycetes; order Propionibacteriales; family Nocardioidaceae; genus Nocardioides; species Nocardioides luteus. The sequence continues at coordinate 5,549,204 of NZ_JADOVJ010000001.1, read as the reverse complement.
ACCAGGAGGTTCTTCTGACCGAGGTCGTTGAAGACCCAGATCTTGTCCAGGTGGTCGTTGGCGAAGATGTAGAAGACGCAAATCCAGATCAGGCCGATCACGAAGCAGCCGAGCATGCCGACCACGACGCCGCGGCCGCGGCCCAGCGGGGTCTTCGGGTGGGCGGAGACGGCCAGGCCCAGGAAGAGCAGGACGAACCCGATCAGGTAGTTCCACCCCTCGAGCTTCTGCACCGGCTTCGGCCCGGTGAAGTCACCACCGACCTCGTTGGGGCGGACCCCGACGTAGTAGTAGACGATCCAGCCGATGCCGAGGGCGATCAGCAACAGTGCGATCCCGAAGCGCGGAGTGAAGATCGGGTCCTTGGGCAGGTCGAGATCACTCTTCTTCGAGAGCTTGAGCTTGGCCACGGGTGATGCTCCTCAGACAAATGTGATTGCTGCGCATACCCTAATGGTCGTGAGCTCCGGAACCCAGGCTAACCCCACCTCTAAGCCAAAGCGCTGGTCCCGCGCGACCTCCTGGCGGGTCGGTACGCCCGTCGTGGTGCTGCTCTGCGGCGGCCTGCTGGCGGTGAGCTTCGTGAACGCGGACGGCACCGATCTGCGTCCGGGGCGCTACGAGGACCTGGCGACGCTGGTCGACGGCGAGCGGATCCGCTACAACCGCCTCGAGGCCCAGCTGGCCGACCTGCAGAGCGAGGTCGACCATCTCACCAGCGGGGTCACCGACAAGGACGTCAAGAAGCTCCAGCACCAGTCCGCAAGGCTCGCCGACCCGGCGGGCACCTCCGACCACAGTGGCCCCGGCATGCAGATCGTGCTGGGCGACGCCCCCTCGGAGGTCCAGGAGAGCTACACCGGCGACGACCCCAACTCGCTGGTCGTGCACCAGCAGGACATCCAGGCCGTCGTCAACGCGCTCTGGGCCGGTGGGGCCGAGGCGATCACGATCGCCGGCAAGCGGATCATCACCACCACCGGCATCAAGTGCTCCGGCAGCACCGTGCAGCTCGACGGCGTGCCCTACCCCCAGCCGTACGTCATCGAGGCGGTCGGCGACCCCGACCGGCTCCAGGCGGCGATCGACCGTGACGACCACGTGCAGAACTACCGTGCCGACGCTCGCGACCCCAACGTCCAGATCGGCTGGTTCCTCAAGCCGCTGACCTACCTCACCGCGCCGGCCTACGACGGCCTGCTCGACGTGAAATACGCGAAGCCCCTGCCTCAGGACAAGTGAGGCAGGGGCTTCGGCGAGGTCCGGGTGCCTACGGCGACGCCGGGGTGCTCGGCGGCAGCGCCGGGTCACACGTGGGCGGATCGCCCGGCTCGGCGGTCTGGGTGGCCGACGCCGACGGGTTGGCCGGGTCGGTGCCAGGCACGAGGGTCTGACAGCTCGGCAGGGCCTCCTCCTTCGTCGAGACGAAGATGATCACCTCGCCGTCCTGGGCGAGCGGTGTGCCCTTGGCCGGTGTCTGCTCGACGACGGTGCCCTTGGGTTTGTCGGTGTTCGGCTCGGCCTTGACCACCGGCGTGAAGCCGGCGCTGCGGAGGATCTCCTTCGCCTGTTCCTCCGTCTTTCCGACGACGTTCGGAACCTTCTCCGGGCCCTTGGAGACGGTGAGGAGGACCTCGGTGGTCTTGCCGGTGGTCACGCTCTGGTCCGCGACCGGGTCGGACTCGATCACCGTGCCCTTGTCCTTGTCGGACTCGGCCGTCTCGATCTTCACCGTGAAGTTGTAGGGATCGCCCTCGAGCAGCTCCTTGGCCGTCTTCTGCGGCATCCCGATCACGTTGGGCATCTCCCGGTTGGGTGGCCCGGTGGAGACCGTGATCGTGACGGTGCTGCCCTCTTCGACGTCCTGGCCGGCGGGCGGATCCTGAGAGATCACGACGCCGACCGCGACGGTGTCGCTCGACTCCTGCTTGACCGCGCCCTTCAGCTTGGCCGTGCTCAGCTCGGCCATCGCCTTCTCCTGGGTCAGACCGGTGACGTCGGGGGCGGGCGTGGTCTGCGGACCGAGAGCCGTCGGAAGGAAGTAGGCGCCGACCGCGATCAGGCCGATGATGACGAGCCCGAGCAGCACGAGCACCCAGGGCCGAGGTCCGTCGGGTCTCTCGTCCTGAGGCGGGTAGTAGCCACCGTTGGTGGGGTCGCCGTAGGGGCCGGGAACGCGGTTCTGCGCGACCTGGGTCTGGTCGATGCTCGGCGGCACGGTCGCCTGGACCGGACGTCCGGCGAGGTAGCGCTCGATGTCGGTGCGCATCGCCTGCGCCGACTGGTAGCGGTCCTCGACCCGCTTGGCCAGCGACTTCATCACGATCGCGTCGAGCTCACGGGGCAGCGACGGGTCGTGGGCCGACGGAGGCTGGGCGTGCTCGCGGACGTGCTGGTAGGCCACCGAGACCGGCGAGTCGCCCACGAACGGCGGACGGCCGGTGAGCAGCTCGTAGAGCAGGCAGCCGGCGGAGTAGACGTCGGAGCGGGCGTCGACCTGCTCGCCACGGGCCTGCTCGGGGCTCAGGTACTGCGCGGTGCCCACGACGGCCGCGGTCTGCGTCATCGTGGACTGGACGTCGTTGAGCGCCCGGGCGATGCCGAAGTCCATCACCTTCACGTCACCGGCCGGCGTCAGCATGACGTTGCCCGGCTTGATGTCGCGGTGGATGATCCCGTTGCGGTGGCTGTAGTCGAGCGCGTTGAGTACGTCGGAGCTGATCTCCAGCGCCCGCTCGGGCAGGATCTTGCGACCCTCACGGAGTACGTCGCGCAGCGTGCGGCCGGCGACGTACTCCATCACGATGTAGGGCTGGGCGACGCCGTCGTCGGTCTTCTCCTCGCCGGTGTCGTAGACCGACACGATCGAGGGGTGGTTGAGCTTGGCCGAGGACTGCGCCTCGCGCCGGAAACGCGCCTGGAAGGTCGCATCGCTGGCGAGGTCCATCCGCAGCCGCTTGATCGCGACCACGCGACCGAGCCGGTGGTCGGTGCCCTTGCGGACCTCCGCCATCCCGCCCCGGCCGAGCAGCTCGCCGACCTCGTAGCGACCGGCGAGGATCGCTCCCTCAGCCATTGCCGCCCCCGTTGCCGTTGCCGTTGCCACCGTCGGTGTTCTCTTCGCCGGGGATGTCGGGGAAGACCCAGCCGTCGGAGGACTCGCCGTCGGTCGGCTCCTCCTCGTCGGTCTCCTCCTCGTCGGGCTCTTCCTCGGTGGGAGTGGGCTCGACCTGCGGGCGCTCGCCGTAGTAGCGGATGGTGATCGTGTCGCCCTCGTAGAGGTTGCGCGTCGGGTCGAGGCCGGCGACCGTGTCGGGCTCGTTGCTGCCGTCGTTGTCCTGAACCGTCGGGTCGACCTCGAGGCCCTTGTCCTGGAGCTCGCGACGCACCTCGTCGACGTTGCGGCCGATGTAGTCGTCCTCGTCGATCTCGACGGCCTTCGGCTCCTCCTCGGGCTCCTCCGACGGGGTGGGCGTCGCGGAGGCCGAGGGCGTGGAGGAGGTGTCGTTGGCCGGAGGCGTCTCCGGGTCGGCGGCGAGGGTCGAGATGATCCAGATGATCGCGACGATCACGGCCACGAGCATCACGAGCACGACGATGTTGAACGGCTTCTTGTACCAGGGCCGCTGGTCGTCGTCCTCGTCGTAACGGTCGTAGGGGTCCTGGTAGCGAGGCGGCGGCGGACCCTCGGGGCCACCCGCACCGCCCTGCATGCCGACGAAGTTCTGGGCGCCTGCTGGCGAGGGGACCGGGTCCATGACCGCGGTCGCGTCGGCGGGCGCAGCCGCGACGACGGTGGTGGCGTCGGCGTCGGGGTCAGCGGCGGCACCGTGACCGACCATCGCGGCTGTGAACGCGGCCGCGTCGGCGTAGCGGAGCGTCGGGTCCTTCTGCAGGCTGCGCATCACGATCGCGGCCAGGTCGGCGGGGACGTGGTCGGGCAGTGGCGGCACCGGGTCGTGCAGGTGGGCGATCGCGGTGGCGACCGGGGTCTCCTTCTGGAACGGCCGGTAGCCGGCCAGGCACTCGAAGGCGACCACGCCCAGGGAGTAGACGTCGGAGGCCGGTGTGGCCTTCTCGCCACGGGCCTGCTCGGGGCTGAGGTACTGAGGCGTGCCCATCACCTGGCCGGTGCCGGTGATGCCGGTCGACGCCTGGGCGCGGGCGATGCCGAAGTCGGTGACCTTCACCTTGCGCTGCGGGGTGATCAGCAGGTTGGCGGGCTTCACGTCGCGGTGCACGATGCCGGCCCGGTGGGCGGCGGCCAGCGCGTCGCCGGCCTGACCGAGCAGGTCGCGTACGACCTCGGGGGCCAGCGGACGGCCGTCACGGAGCAGCTCGGAGAGCGGCTTGTGGTCGACCAGCTCCATCACCAGGAACGGGCGCATCAGGCCGGAGGCGGTCGGCATCTCGCCGACGTCGTAGACGGCCACCACGTTGGGATGGTGGAGCGCGGCGGCATGCTTCGCCTCGGACTCGAAGCGGGAGCGGCCGATCGGGTCCTCGGCATGCTCCGGCTTGAGGAGCTTGATCGCGACCTCGCGGTTGAGCGTCGTGTCGGTCGCCCGCCACACCTCGCCCATCCCGCCGGTGCCGATGAGCTCGTGGAATACGTAACGACTCATGAGATCGCTGCCTCCATCATGGCCTTCGCGATTGGGCCGCCCAGCCGTCCGCCGGCGATTTCGCTGCGTTCGGTGCCGCTCTTCTGGACCATCACGGCGACTGCGATGGACGGGTTCTCCGCCGGGGCGAAGGAGGTGAACCAGGCGTACGGCGGCTTGTCCGGCGTGGTCTGGGCGGTGCCGGTCTTGCCGGCGACGCTCACGCCGTCGATCGCGGCCGCCTCGGCGGTGCCGTTCTCGACGGTGCTGACCATCATCTGGGTCAGGATCTCGGCGGTGTCCTGCGAGACGGCGGGCTGGTTGTCGATGGGCGTCGGGTTGCCCTGGTCGATGACGTCGAGCGAGGAGGAGGTGACGCGGTCGACGAGGTAGGGCTTCATGACCTCGCCACCGTTGGCGATGCCGGCGGAGACCATCGCCATCTGCAGCGGCGTCGCGATCACGCTCTGCTGGCCGATCGCGGCCCGGGCCTGCTCGGCCTTGCCGTCGTTGGCGGGGTACTGGCTCTTGGCCAGCGGGCGCAGGTCGTCGAGATAGTCCTGGCCGAACCCGAAGGCCTCGGCCTGCTCCTGCATCTCCTCGTCGGAGAGCTCCATGCCGAGCTGCCCGAAGGCGGTGTTGCAGGAGACCTCGAGCGCGCGGGTGAGGGTGATCTGCTCGCCGCCGCAGCTGGTGCCGTTGAGGTTGGGCAGGTCGGTGGTGGTGCCGGGCAGGTCGAGGGACGCACCGCCGTAGACCTTGCTGTCGCCGTCCATGTCGAGGTTCTCGATCGCGGCCGCAGCGGTGACCAGCTTGAAGGTCGAGCCCGGCGGCAGCGCGGTCTGGATGGAGCGGTTGAGCAGCGGCTCGTCGTCGTCCTTCGAGAGCTGGTTGTAGGACTTCCCCGCGGCGGAGAAGTCGTGGGTCGCCAGCCGGTCGGGGTTGTAGGTCGGTGTCGAGGCCATGGCCAGGATCCGGCCGGTCTTCGGGTCGAGCGCCACCGCAGCCGCCTGGACGTCCTCGCCCAGTGCGGTCAGGCCCTCGTACGCAGCGTCCTGGACCTTGGGGTCGATGGTCAGCTCGACGTTGCCGCCGGCCGGCTCGGAGTTGGTGACCAGGTCGACCAGGCGGTTGGTGAACAGCTTGTTGTCCTTGCCCGACAGCACCGAGTCCTGGGACCTCTCGATCCCGGTCTGGCCGTAGGAGTAGGACATGAAGCCGGTGATCGGGGCGTACTTCTTGCCGCCCGGGTAGGTGCGCTGCCACTTGAAGGTGTCGTCGCTCGGCTTGCTGGTGGCGATCGCCTTCTTGCCGACCAGGATGTCGCCGCGCTGCTGCGAGTAGGCCTCTTCGGTGACCCGGCGGTTGTCGGCGCGGTTGTTGTACCAGCTGGCCTTGAAGAACTGCACGTACGTCAGGTTCAGCATCAGCGCCACGAACAGGATCAGGCAGCCGACGCTGAGCGTGCGGATGGGGCGGTTCACTTGCTCATCGCCCCTTTGTCGAGCTTGACGATCTGGGTCTCCTCAGCGGCGAGGTCTTCATCGGACGGCGCAGTCGGCAGCGGACGGCGCGACTGGTCCGAGACGCGCAACAGCAGGGCCACGATCACCCAGTTGGCGACCAGCGATGACCCACCATACGAGAGGAACGGTGTGGTCAGACCGGTCAGCGGGATGAGCCCCGTGACGCCACCGACGACCACGAAGGTCTGCAGCGCGACCGAGGTGGCCAGACCGACGGAGAGCAGCTTGCCGAAGTCGTCGCGGGCCACGATCGCCGTACGCAGGCCGCGCTCGACGATCAGGCCGTAGCAGAGCAGCAGCGCGAGGAGCGCGGTCAGACCCAGCTCCTCGCCGATCGCCGGGACGATGAAGTCGGAGTTGGCGTAGGGGATCCGCCAGGGCTGGCCGGAGCCGAAGCCACGGCCGATCATGCCGCCCCAGGCCATCCCGAAGAGCCCTTGGACCAGCTGCTCCGAGGAGGTGCCGTTGAGGGGCTCCGGGTAGTAGTCGAACGGGTTCAGCCAGGTCAGCACGCGGACGCGGACATGGCTGAAGAGACTGATCGCGGCGAAGACCCCGCCTGCGAACAGCAGACCGCCGACGACGATCCAGCCCTTGCGTTCGGTCGCGACGTACAACGTCACCACGAAGAGGCCGTAGAAGAGCAGGCTGGAGCCGAGGTCACGCTGCAGGACCAGGATCGCGAGGCTGATCACCCACATCATCAGCAGCGGGCCGAGGTCGCGGCCGCGGGGCAGGTCGATGCCGATGAAGCGGCGGCCGGCCAGGGCGAGAGCGTCGCGGTGGACCGCCAGGTAGCCGGCGAAGCAGATCACCAGGAGGACCTTGGCGACCTCACCGGGCTGGAAGCTGACCGGACCGAGGTTGATCCAGATCCGCGCACCGTTGATCTGCTTGCCGATGAGCGGGAGCATCGGGAGGATCAGCATGACGACCGCGCCGAGGCCGGCGGTGTAGGTGAACCGCTGCAGCATCCGGTGGTCGGGGACCACGAAGAGCGTGATCAGGAACAGCACCACGCCGATCGTCATCCAGATCAGCTGCTGACGGGCGAACGCGTCGGACTCGCTCGCCCCGGCGGCCAGGTCGAGCCGGTGGATGACCGCCAGACCGAACCCGTTGAGCATCGCCACCAGCGGAAGCAGCACCGGGTCGGCGTACGGAGCCAGCAGACGTACGCCGATGTGGGCCGCCACCAGGAGCGCGACCAGCCACGTGCCGTAGCCGACGATGTCGACCGGGATCTTCTCCTGCACCCCGAGGCCGACCGCGGCGTAGGCCCCGATCCCGACCGCGAGGGCCAGGATCAGCAGGACCAGCTCCGCCCCTCGGCGTGACCGGTGGACGAAGACGGGCATCGAGCTCGCCGGGGTGAAACCGCTCATGACCCGCTTCCCGCGTCCGCGGCGCTCTGGTCGGCCAGCGACTGCACCTTCTCCTGGGCGCCGGCCAGGTCCTTGCTGTGGATGCCGTCCTCGAGCTGGTTCTGGTAGGTCTCGGCCAGGTCGGAGACCTTCAGGTCAGAGGTCTGGTAGGGCTCGGAGAGGTCGAAGCCGACCATCGTGGTGGGTACGCCGCGGAAGATCGTGACGTTGCCCTCCTGCTCGCCGATGTACCACTGGTTCTGCGACCAGACGAAGGCGGTCGCGACGGCGACCCAGACGACACCGAGGAGGGTCAGCAGCCCGAACGCCCAGCGCAGCTTCAGATACTTCGCCGGCGCCTGGAGGGCGTAGCGCATCTCCTCCGGGTCGGCGGCGATCGCGCCGTCGGGGATCTCCTCGTCGATCGGGTCGAGCTCGCCGGTGTCGCCCATCCGGTGACCGCGGAACAGAGCGGTCATCTGGCCGGTCTTGGTGGTCCTCCGCTTGAGCTCGGCCGCCGCACCGACCATCTGGGCCTCGAGGCCCGCGGACGGGACGGTGTCGCTGGGCACCACGTCGGCGACCACGCAGGTCACGTTGTCGGTGCTGCCGGAGTCGAGGGAGACCCGGACCAGCTCGACGGCTGCGTACTCGGGCGTGCCGGTGGCCAGGATGTCAGCGATCCGGGGGTCGTCGACGTAGCCGCAGACGCCGTCGCTGCAGAACATCAGCCGGTCGCCGGCGGCGAGGTCGACGATGAACAGGTCGGGCTCGAGCTCGCGGGTGCCGTCGAGGGCCTTGAGGATCAGGTTGCGGTGGGGGTGGGTCTTGGCCTCCTCCTCCGTGATCCTCCCCTCGTCGAGCAGCGTCTGCACGAAGGTGTGGTCGTGGGTGACCTGGTGGATCGCGCCGTTGCGGAGGAGGTAGGCGCGGCTGTCACCGACGTGGCCGACGGTCAGCTTGGAGCCGTCGAAGAGGCCGACGGTCGAGGTCGTGCTCGTGCCGTTGAGCGTGGGGTCGTGGTCGACCAGGTGGCCGATCTCGTCGTGGGCCATGTGGAGCGCGTGGGAGACCAGGCCGATCAGGTCGTCGTCGACCAGGCCGGGAGCAGGCTCCTCGTCGAGCTTGCGCAGCTGCTGGACGGCCGTGCTGGAGGCGATGTCACCGCGGGCAGCGCCACCGACACCGTCGCAGACGGTCAGCAGCCACGGGCCGGCGTACCCGCTGTCCTGGTTGTCCTTGCGGACCCGGCCGACGTCCGAGATCGCCGCGAACTCGAGGCGAAACGGGCGTCCGTCGGCAGAGCCACGGACAGGAGCGGGGTCGGGGGTGGGGTCGGTCGCAGCGGTCACTTGCGCAGCTCCAGGATTGTTTTACCGATCCGCACCTGGGTTCCGAGAGAGATGGCGGTCGGCTGATTGATCCGGACGGACCCGATGTAGGTGCCATTGGTCGATCCGAGGTCCTCCACGAACCACTGGTCGCCGGAGACGGCGATCCGGGCGTGGCGGGTGGAGGCGTAGTCGTCATCGAGGATGATCGCGGCATCGCTGCCGCGGCCGATGACGATGGGGGCCTGCGAGAGGGGCACCGTCACACCGGCGTTGGAGCCGGTGGTGACGGCCACATGCGTGGGTACGCCGCGCCGCGGTGCCCTCGCCGCGGGGGACTTGCCGCGGCCCGGTGCGGCGGCGGGCTGGCCGGCGGAGGCGTTGGTGACCCGTGCACCGAACATGTCGGAGCGGATCACCGACAACGCCGCCAGCACGAAGATCCACAGGATCGCCAGGTAGGCGACCCGGATGAGGAAAAGGGTCAGCTCGCTCAACGGCGCTCCTCCACGATGTGCGCGGTGATGACGGTGGTGCCGATGCGCACCTGAGAGCCGTCGTCCAAGGTTGCACTCGCCATCTTCTGCCCGTTGACCAGCATTCCGTTGGTCGAGCCGAGGTCGTAGACCTCGACCCGCACACGGTCGCCGGCCTGCTTCGAGCGGAACTCGATGTGGCGGCGGCTGATGCCCGGGTCGTTGATGCGCAGATCGGCGTCGGTGCCTCGGCCCACGACGAGGTTGCCGTGGAGCGGGTGCCGGGTGCCGTTGATCTCCAGGTAGGCCTGCGCGCGGCTGACCTGGGTGTCGCTCATGTCGGCGCCGGAGACCGCGGCCTGGGCGCGGCTGCGCACCCGGAACCGGCCGATGGTCAGGTCCTTCGCCTCGCCGAACTCGATGTTCACGCGGCCCGGGAAGACGAATCCCTGCGCCTCGGCGTGGTCCATCAGCTGGCGCTTCAGCTCTTCCTTGAGGTGGGGTCCGTAGGACTCCAGCTTGCCGAGGTCGCTGGAGGACAGCTCCACGAAGAAGTCGTTGGGGACCAGGCGACGCTGGCGGCTGAGCACCTGGGCGTTGTTGTCGATCTCGCGCTGGAGCGCGGCGACGATCTCCACCGACTTCACCTCGGACCGGAACGCCTTGGCGAAAGCGCCTGAGATGAGCTGCTCCAGCTTCTGCTCGAACTTCTGCAGGCCGCTCACGTTGTTGCGCTCCTCTCAGGTGCCGGGTAGGCCGGTCGGGTTGGGTGTCAGTCGCGTACGGGCATAGTCGTCCCCGGATTCGGCCCGATCGTATCGGTGCACCCCAGGGGATCTGCCACTTCCCGCATTCTGCGTGGTTTCGATCCTCCCACGATCGGGTGACCGCCAGCGTCAAGGCGGGCGGGGTGCCGTCGTTTTGGGCGGGCGGACGCGTGTGGGCTAACGTTTCCTCTGTTGCACGCGCGAGTGGCGGAATAGGCAGACGCGCACGGTTCAGGTCCGTGTGTCCGAAAGGACGTGGGGGTTCAACTCCCCCCTCGCGCACCACCACAGTCGAAGTCCCGGATCCTCGGATCCGGGACTTCGTTCATTCCGGGGAAGGTCTACGTGTCACGCCCGTGGGGGTCCGCAGCTGTCGCGCTCGACCAGGATCGGCGCCACGAGCCTGGTCTGTGGGCTCCGGCCGGCGAGGAGGTCGGCCGCCATCTCCACTGCCAGTGTGCCGATCTCGTCGGCCGGGATGTCGATCGAGGTGAGCCTGAGCGCCGGACCCTCGGCCAACTCGGGCGGGCCGACCGCGAGGACCGACACGTCGTGCGGCACCTCGCGTCCTGAGGCCCTGAGAGCGTGGAGAAGGGTCCCCACGACAGGTTCGTTGTGTACCACGAAGCCCGTGGTGTCCGGCTGTTCTGTGTCGACCCGGGCCAGGCTGGCCGCGAGCCCGTCATGGCTTGACTCGCAGGGAACGGCAAGACCACGGATCCCCGCCTCGGATACCGCAACCTCGAAGCCAGTGCGGAACCGGTGCGCGTAGGTCGTTCCCCGCTGGTAGGCGGCCGGCGGCGGTCCGACGAGCGCGACGGCGGTGTGGCCGTGGTCCACCAGGTGCTGCACCGCCAGTCGGCCGGCGGCCTCCCAGTCGAGGTCGACACAGCTGAGGCTGTCGGCCCGGGCCGGCAACCCGATGAGCACGGTGGGCTCGCGGAGCCGACGCAGGACGGACAACCGGGGGTCGTTCGTGGCGACGTCCATCACGACGAAGGCGTCGACCATCGACCCGCCCGCGACCCGCTCGAGCCCAGCCGGGCCCTCGTCGTTCATCAGCAGCAGTACGTCGTGGTCATGGGCGCGCGCGGCTGTGGCCACGGCCGCAACGAACTGCATGATCACGGGCACGTAGAGATCAGTGCGCAACGGCGCAGCCAGCGCCATGACCCGTGTCTGCCTGCTGGCGAGCGAGCGCGCCCCCGCGTGCGGGCGGTATCCGAGCTCGTCGATCGCGGCCTGGATCCGCTCACGGGTCGCGGCGGAGATGGGCCGCCTACCGCTCAGCGCGTACGACACGGTGCTGACCGAGACGCCGGCCGCCTTCGCGACGTCGACGATCGTGGTCATGGCGCCTCCTCCTGGATTGCCTCATTCCGCCGGGCCGTCGAATCGATTGTCGAAGCGCTTCGTCGAAATGCTCTGTCATCGTGCCAGATGCGTTCGACCGCCTGGGGAGGCGGGGGTGAAAGGAAAGTGTGACCGTTGACACATATGACGCCGATCTCTACCTTTGAATCGTCGAAGCGCTTCGATGACCGACCGAAGTGTCGTCGCACCAGGCGTCGGCGCATTCCTCACAAGGAGAGAAAATGAGTCGACTGACGCCCCGTCGCCGGTGTCTGGTAGCCGTCCTCGCGGCCTCCCTGGTCCTGCTTCCTGTGATGGCCACGCCTGCGCCCACCGCCGCTGCCCCCGCGGTGGCGAGCCAGGACCTCGACGACATGCCCTTCCGCAACCCGGAGCTGCCGGTCGAGCAGCGGGTCGACGACCTGCTGGGCAGACTGACCCTGGACGAGAAGCTGTCACTGCTCCACCAGTCCCAGGTCGCCGTCCCACGTCTGGACATCCCCTACTTCAAGGCCGGCACCGAGGCGCTGCACGGGGTCGCCTGGTCCAACGACATCGACAACGGCTGGAACCAGGTGCTCGCGGATCGCGCGACCGTCTTCCCCCAGGCCGTTGGCTTGGCCAGCACGTGGAACCCCGGCCTCATGCGCCGCGTCGGCTCGGCCGTCGGCGACGAGGCCCGCGCCTACAACACGATGAACCCCGAGGTGTGGGGACTCCAGCTCTGGGCGCCGGTGGTCAACCTGCTCCGCGATCCTCGCTGGGGCCGTAACGAGGAGGGCTACTCCGAGGACCCGACCCTCACCAGCGAGATGGCGACGGCCTACGGCAAGGGTCTCTCCGGAGATGACCCGACCTACCTCAAGTCCGCGCCGGTGCTCAAGCACTTCTACGCCTACAACAACGAGACCAACCGCAGCGCCAGCTCGTCCAACGTCCGTGCGCAGCTTCGTCACGAGTACGAGTACGCCGCCTTCAAGCCAGCCATCGAAGCAGACGCGGCTACCGGCGTGATGGCGTCGTACAACGAGGTCAACGGCCGTCCCACACACGTGGACCGCGCCCTCAACGAGGACGTGCGCTCCTGGACCGACGAGACGCTCTACAACGTGAGTGACGCGTGGGGACCTCACGCAGTGACCCAGGCCCAGCACTTCTACGACGATGAGACGGTGGCCTACGCCCACGTGCTCAAAGCGGGCCTCGACTCCTTCGTCGTCGACAACAGCGACAACAAGCCGATGATCGCGACGCTCAAGGACGCTCTCGCCCGGGACCTGATCACCGAGGCCGATGTCGACCAGGCGGTCACTCGCGTGCTGACGATCCGCTGCCGGCTCGGCCACTTCGACCCCGACGGTGGCCCGTACGCCGGAACCTCGCCGGACGTCCTCAACAGCCCGGCTCACCGACGACTCAACAGGCAGGCTGCCGAGGAGGCGGTCGTGCTCCTCCGCAACGACGACGACCTGCTCCCGCTCAACGCGAAGAGGGCGAAGAAGGTGGCGGTCGTCGGCCCGCTCGCAGACACGCTGTACGCCGACTGGTACGGCGGCACGATGCCCTACGAAGTGACCCCGCTCGACGGGATCCGGGAGCGTCTCGGCGATCGCGCTGTCGTCACCGGCGTGGAGGGCCTCGACCGGATCGCCCTGCGTGACGCGACCAGCGGGCGCTACCTCAGCGCCACCGGGACCGGCAGCACGGACCAGGTGGTCGGGACCCGGGGTGAGCCCGGTGAAACCGCCCAGTGGGACGTGAACGAGTGGATGGCTGACGTGGCCACCCTGCGCAACGCTGGCAACGGCCACTACCTCACCGGCAACTTCGGGCCGTTCAACACGAGCGCCACCACCCCGACCGGCTGGTACGTCCAGCAGCAGTTCGAGTTCGAGGAGCAGCCTGACGGAACCGTCCTGCTCCGGTACGCCGGCTACGAGACCAACGAGAGCTGGTGGTCACTCGGCAACTACGTCACCGTCGCCGCGGACGGCACCGTCGGCACCGGCACGAAGGATCAGGCTGCCCGGTTCGAGCGGGAGGTCCTTCGCGACGGCGCCGCGCAGGCCGCCGAGGCAGCCGCCGAGGCGGACGCCGTCGTGGCCGTGGTGGGCAGCAACCCGTTCGTCTACGGACGGGAGGTCCACGACCGGGCCAGTATGGCGCTGGGTGGTAGCCAGCAGGACCTCATCGACGCGGTGCAGGAGGCAAACCCCCGGACCGCCGTGGTCCTGGAGTCCAGCTATCCCGTGACGATGGACGAAGACCCGGGCGCATTCCTGTGGACCACGCACGCCGGCTCGGAAACGGGCAACGCGGTCGCTGCCACCCTCTTCGGTGACAGCAACCCTTCGGGCCGCCTGACCCAGACGTGGTATGGCTCCGACGCCGACCTCCCACAGGACATCTTCGACTACGACATCGTCAAGACCGGCCAGACCTACCTCTACTTCGACGGCGAGCCGGGATATCCGTTCGGGCACGGCCTGTCCTACACCGACTTCCGCTACTCCGACCTCCGGGTCGACTCGAGGCGGGTCGGCAAGAACGGAAAGATCACGGTGACCGTGGACGTCAAGAACACCGGGTCCCGAGTAGGTGCGGAGGTCGTCCAGCTCTACAGCCACCAGCGGACCTCCCGGACGGCTCGCCCGCTGCAGGAGCTCGAGGACTTCAGCCGCGTGACGCTGGCTCCGGGCCAGACACGCACAGTCCGCTTCCGGATCGACGCCGACCAGCTGGCGCACTGGGACGTCACTCGCGAACGGTGGGCGGTCGAGCGGTCGACCTACGATCTGATGGTGGGATCCTCCGCGGAGGACATCCGGCAGACCACCGCCGTGCGGGTGGCCGGTGAGGTGATCCCGCCCCGGGACCTGACGGTCGCAACGAAGGCCGAGAACTTCGACGACTACGACGACGCGCTGCTCGTCCCTACCACCAAAGAGCGGGGCACCTCAGTCTCGGCTGGAGACCAGCAGGCGTGGGTGAAGTTCGCAGCCTCCGGGCTCGGCCGGCCGACGAAGTTCACGGCCTCAGTGGCGAAAGCGACCCAGGGTGCCGGCACGGTCGAGGTGCGACTCGGCTCGCCGACCGGGCAGCTGCTGGCGAGTGCGCCGGTAGCCGCAACCGGTGGAGAGTACGACTACACCGAGGTGGGCGTCGACACGCTGCTCGCCGATGTCTCGGGTGTGCGCGACGTCTACCTAGTGCTCAGCCCGGGTGTCCGGATCGCCACGTTCTCCCTCTCCTGAGCCGGCTGCCGACGCTCGGGCGACCGCCCGGCCCCTCCAACGGCGGGGGGCGGGCGGTTCAGGGATCTCTCGGAGTCGCCCGGGGCTTACTCATTTCCGATCTTCGTCGGGCGTCAGATGGCCTTCCTGCGGGCCAGCGCGCGCCCGGCCGGGAAGGCTTCGGCGACCCGGCGCAGAGAACGTAGGGTCGAGTCGAGCCCGCCCTCGTCGAGCAGTGGGGTGAGCGAGGCGTAGAGCTGCTCCTCGGCGTCCCTGACTTTCAGCTCGAGCTCCTTGCCGGAGTCGGTCAAGGACAGGCTGACCGATCGGCGGCTGGGGCCGATCTCGCGATTCACGAATCCGGCGGCGACAAGTCGGTCGACCAGCCGGCTGGGGCTCGCCGTGGTCTCGCACACCAGCAGGCCGCCCAGCTCCGACAGCGTCAGCGAGTCGTGTGCCGACATGACCCGAAGGACCTCCGCTTGCGATGGCGTGAGTCCCAGCGGGCGCAGGTGATCCGCGAAGAGCTTGTTGCCCTCGCGCTGGATCGCCAGCACCAAGTATCTGAACTCCTCTATCGGGTCCACAGCATCATCCGTTTCGATCGGTGGTTGACGAAACAGATTATACAACATCTAATAGCGAGTCATTACATGACACGACATTAGTTGCAGGAGCCATGACCTTTCAGCTCACCTCTCTGATCGCCGCCCCACCAGACACCGTCTTCGACTACGTCGCCGACCTGCGCACGATGCCCCAGTGGTACTCGGCGGTGGAGTCGGTGGACCTCCTCGACGGAGCGACGCCACCCGCCGCCCGCTACCGGGTCCGCCGCCACCTGCCGACCGGGGACGTGGAGAACGAGGTTCGAACCTCGGCGTACGTTCCAGGCACCGAGGTCGCCTTCACCTCGATCTCGGGCCCGACGCCGTTCTCCTACCGCTACCTGGTGACGCCGAGATCGACGGGCGCCGAGCTCGGGCTCATCGGCTCGATCAGCGGCGCCGGCCTGCCCGTTCCCGCACGTCTCCTGGGCCCGCTCGTCGAGCAGCTCTTCAAGCGCGGGATGCAGGAGAACCTCCAGAAGCTCACCTCGATCCTCGAGCGAACATCACCGGTCAGCCCGGCAGCGCACCAGAAGCAGGAGACTCACGATGGCATCCTCTGATCCGATCTCCTCCGTATCGGTCATCAGCACCGGGTCCGTGGCGATCCGCCCGGAGCACGTCGGCCCGACGCGCAAGAACACCTACGTCTGGCTGTTCACCTCGCGGCAGTGGACCCCGCCCCTTCCGATCAACGTCTATGTCATCGAGCACCGTCGCGGCCTGGTGCTCTTCGACACCGGTCAGGATCGCGCCTCGGTCACCGACCCCGACTACTTCCCGGGCGGTCTCAACGGCAAGGTCTACTCACGTCTGGCGAAGTTCGAGATCGCAGCCGAGGACACCCTCACGGCAGGCCTGCAACGCCTCGGCCACGGTACTGACGACGTACGAACCGCCGTCATCTCCCATCTCCACCAGGACCACATCGGCGGACTCCCGCACCTCGGTCGGTCCGAGATCGTCGTCAGCCGAAGCGAGTGGGACTCGCTGCGCCGGCCGTTGCCGGAGGCTCGCGGGTTGATGCCCAGGCACATCGACCTGCCCGGGCTCAGCTGGAATCAGGTGTCGTTCGAGGGACTCGGCTCGGACACCGTCGGCCCGTTCGATCACGGGCACGATCTGTACGGCGACGGTTCCCTGGTGCTGCTTCCGACCCCCGGTCACACCGAAGGGTCGTTGTCCCTTCTGGTTCGCCGACCGCAGCGGGCGCCGTTGCTCATGGTCGGCGACCTGACGTACGACGACGATCTCCTGAAGGAGGGACACCTGCCAGGCGTAGGGAACAAGCGCGAGATGAGGACCGCGGCCGACATGGTGAACCGGCTTCGCGAGCACCTACCCGGCCTGGTCATCCTTCCGGCCCACGACCCGGGCGCCGCCGCCCGTCTCGCCGCCGCAGGGTGATGCGCCGGTCTGTCGATGTCACAGATCGATCCGGTCCCCCGTCGGAGGGGTTGAAATCGAGATCATTTGAACACAGGGAGACATCATGAACATCGCGCTCTGGATCGTCGCCGGCGTCTTCGCCTTCGGCTACATCGTCGGCGGCATCGTCAAGCAGACGATGCCCTATGAGAAGTACGCCGCGAAGACGGGCTGGGCCGAGGACTTCACCCCCGGCACCGTGAGATTCATGGGCGTGGTGGAGGTCCTCGGTGGGGTCGGGCTCGTCCTCCCCGGGCTGGTGAGTGTGGCGCCGATCCTGGTGCCGGTCGCGGCTTCGTGCATGGCGCTCTACATGGCGGGGGCGGTGACCGAGCGGATCCGGCGCGGGGAGTACAAGGAGCTCGTCGGCGACCTGGTGTTCCTGGCGGCGATGGTCTTCATCGCGTGGGGGCGCTTCGCGGTCGAGCCGTTCTAGCCGTTCTAGCGATCGGTGAACGAGGACAGCAGGGTCTCGATGGTCGCCATCAGGCGGTCCTTGTCGTAGCGATCCGGGTCCTCGAGGGTCAGCCGGGCGAACTCCTCGGCGGTGACCAGCGTCAGGTGGGCAAGGAGGTCGACATCGACCTCCTTGCTCTCATTCTTGGTGTCACCGTGTCGTTCGAGGCCCTCCTGGAAGGCGTCGACGAGGTAGCCGCGGATCAGGTCCCGGGTGGCGTCGATGCGGTCGCGTACGACGGCGGGCGCGTTGCGGGTCAGGCCGAGCACCGGGCGCCACACGTCGGGCTCCTTGCGCACGATGTCCAGCAGGGCGGCGAACGCATCGAGTGCCCACTCGGCGACGTCCTGGTCGCCCCCGGGCTGCGGCATCAGGCGGAGGGCAGAGGCGAGGGCACGGCGCTGCGTGCGGTCGAGGAGCGCGTGGAGGAGCGGCTCGAGGCCGTCGTACGCGCTGTAGACGACGGGGCGGGTGACCTCGGCCTCCTGCGCGATCGCCTCGATGGAGACCGACTCGTAGCCGTCGCGCGCGATCACCCGCAGAGCCGCGTCGAGGAGATGCTCGCGCCGCTGCTCGACCGGAAGCCGGCGTGCGTAGCGGCGCTTCGGCCGTGGAGGTGTGTCGGGCGTCACGTGCACACAATATTACAGAGGTGTAGATTACGCTGAACCTACAGTGGTGTAGCAAAGGAGAGAACGATGGTGTTCGGCGTCAAGACTCGGAAGCAGCTGATGAAGCAGTACGAGCCCATGGCCGACTACGGGTTCCTCGGGCCCGACTCGGTCGCCTGGAAGGTGTGGGGCCACCCGACGTCGTACGTCCTCGGCTTCGCGCGCTCGGTGACGATCGAGCACTTCGACCCGAACCTCGCCGCCGCCGTCGTCCAGTCCGGCGGTGTGAAGTACCGGCCCTCGACCCGCTACGGCCGCACCCTGCGCTACTTCGCGATGCAGCTCTTCGCCGGTGCCGAGCAGACCTGCCGGGCGGCCGACGTGCTGGTCAAGGTGCACTCGAAGGCGATCGGCCACGACCCGGTGACGGGTGGTGAGTACGACGCCAACAAGCCGTCCTCGCAGCTCTGGATCCACATGACGGCGTGGCACTCCATCCTCAAGTGCTACGAGATGTTCGGCCCGGGCCGTCTCTCCGAGGACGAGGAGAAGCAGTTCTGGGCGGAGTGCCGCGAGATCGCCAAGCTGCAGACGATCGATCCCGCCACGGTGCCGACCAGCCGCGACGAGGTGCACCAGTACTTCGAGGACTGGCGCCCCCACCTCGCCGCGTCGGAAGCGGCCCAGGACATGATCCACTTCATCATCCCGCTGAAGGTCGCGCTGCCGCCGGCGATGCCGGCCTGGCAGAAGGCACTCCTGGCGCCGACGATGTGGCTGATGAGCAAGGGGGTCATCTCGACCTACCCCCGCTACATGCGCGAGATGGCCAACCTCCGCCAGGGGCCCCTGCTCGATGCCCTCGTACGGATCCCGAACCGCCTCCTCCACGCCGTTCTCTTCCGCTCCCTCAACGCCCGGCTCGCCCTCTTCGGCCTTCTCGCGCCGCAGGCCACCCCGGTCGCGGCGCCGGCCATCCTCCGTGTCCCGCCGCTGAGCGACAAGGTGTGGGAGGTGCGCGAGGCGCAGGCCCACTTCGGCTTCGACGTCCCGAGCGCCGCGCACCCCGACCTGCGGGCCAAGCAGCGCGAGCGGGTCTTCGACAAGGGCGAGAGCCCCAGCGACGAGGGCCTGGTCGAGTCCGAGCAGCACATCGGCACGATGGACGTGCACCGCGCGGCCCGCGCCTGAGGCGCGTTGTGGAAGGGCCGGCACGGGCGCTCCGCTGCGCAGGGGGTGGCGGAGCGCCCGGTGCCGCCGATGCCGCATTTTGAGTGATGCGCCCGCGGAACCGGCTCGCTAGCCTGACGGCATGGAGCGGCCGTGGCCGCTGACCGGCCGGGACGAAGAGCTGCGCAGGGTGGCGGCGGCGATCCGGCCCGGTGCGGCGGGCGTCATCGTTGCGGGTCCGGCGGGGGTGGGGAAGACCCGGCTCGCCCGTGAGGCCCTGGCGGGCTGCGTACGCCGCGGGGAGACCGTCGTCTTCGCCCAGGGCAGCACGGCCGCCCGGCCGTTCCCGTTGGGTGCGTTCGCCGGGCTGCTCGACGTGCCGCCCGGGGAGGCGGCCGAGACGATCGGGCGGGCGCTGGACCAGCTCGGTCGGCAGCTGCCGCTGGTGCTGGCGGTCGACGACGCCCACCTGCTCGACGAGCACTCGGCGATCGTGGTGCACCGGGTGGTGGCACGTCGGCTGGCCCCGGTCCTGATCACGCTGCGTACCGGGGAGACCGCGCCCGACATCGTGACGTCGCTGTGGAAGGACGACCATCTGCCGCGTCTGGAGCTGGCGCCGCTGGATGCCGAGGGGAGCACGCAGCTGATCGCCCGGGTGCTCGGCGGTCCGGTCGACACGGCCTCCGCGCACCGGCTGTGGACGATGACCGAGGGCAGTCCGCTGTTCCTGCGCCACCTGCTGGCCGGGGAGGTGTCGGCGGGGCGGTTCACCCCGGCGTCCGGGATCTGGCGCTGGACAAGTGAGCCGACGATCTCCCCCGAGCTCGCGGGTCTCCTGGAGCGGGAGATCGGAGACCTCGCGGCGGGGGTGCGTGACGTCGTCGACATGGTCGCGCTGGCCGAGCCGGTGGCGGTCCCGACGCTGTCCGCGCTGGCCTCCGCGGAGGACGTCGAGGAGGCGGAGAGCCGCGGGCTGGTGCGTACCGACGGGGTGGTCGCGCGACTGGCACATCCCCTGTACGGAGAGGTACGCCGCGCCGCGATGGGCACGCTGCGCGCCCGCCGGCTCCGCGGCCGGGTGGCGCAGACCCTCGACCCCGAGCCGGACCCGATCCCCCGGGCCGTGCTCACCCTCGACTCCGACCTGCCGCCCGAGCCGGCGCTCTTCGTGCGGGCAGCGGAGGCGGCGACCCGGATGTACGACCTGCCGCTGGCCGAGCGGCTGGCCCACGCCGCAGCCGACACCGGGGACTTCGCCGCCCGGGTGGTGCATGCCGCGGCGCTCTCCTGGCTCAGCCGCGGTGAGGAGGCAGAGGCGATCCACCTCGACCTCGTCGAGGGTGCACCCGATCCCGGGACGCTCGCGATGGTGCAGCTTCATCGGGCCGGCAACCTGCTCTTCACGATGGCGCGGCCGGACAGGGCGCGTCTGGCGCTGGCCGCCGCCGAGGCCACCGGTGCGGCTCCGGCCCACGCCGCCGCGATGTCGCTCGTCCTCGACGTGGCCGAAGGCGACTTCGCGGGCGTCCTCGATCGCGCCCCGCAGCTGCTGCGGGGCAGCCTTCCCGACGATCTGGCCGGCATCCTGGTCGCCAGCGCCGCCTCCGCGGCGGCCGCCGTCACCGGCGAGGAAGAGCTCCTCGACGAGGCCGCGGTCGTCGGCGGGCTCACCGCCGACCGGGCGCCCACCGTCATCCCCGGCTTCGGGCTCGCTGACTTCCAGGTGCTCGGGCACCGGCTCGCCGGCACCCCGGACCGGGGCGCCGACCTGGCCCGGCGGATGCGGGCAGCCTCGGCCGACCTCCCGGGACCGGCCCGGCTCATGGGACTCGTCGTCGCAGGTCACGCCGCCCTCGCCTGCGGCCGGGTCGACGATGCGCTGGTCTCCCTACGGGAGGCATGGGCGGGGTTCGACGGATCAGGGCATGAGTTCGGCTTCCGCTGTCGTACGTTGCTCGCCACCGCCCTGGCGCAGGCCGGCCGGCCCGCGGAGGCCGCCCCGCTCCTGACCGGCGTGGCTGCCGGGCACCATCCGGCGTACCGGCTCTACCTGCCGGACGACCTCCTCGCGCTGGCGTGGGGCGCGGCGGCGGAGGGGGCGACGACGGAGGCGATCGCGCGTGCGGCCGAGGCGGCGGACCTCGCCCGCGATGCGGGGTCTCCTGCGTACGAGGTCCTGGCCTGGCAGACCGCGGTCCAGCTCGGGGGCGCGACCGCGGCCGCGACGCGACGTCTGACGTCGCTGGCCGGGCTCGGCCCACGGGCCGAGACCGCGCTGACCCATGCCAAAGCGTGGTCCGACGAGGACGGCGACGCGCTGCTCGAGGTGGCGCACGCGTGGGCCCGGCTCGGTGATCTCGTCGCCGCGGGCGACGCGGCGGCGCAGGCCGCCGACGTGCAGCGCCGTGCGGGCAGGCAGGGGTCGGCCCTGACCGCGGCGGCCACCGCCGAGAAGCTGGCCGAGAGGTCGGGTGCCTGCACGCCGGCGCTCGTGGTCGCGGCCCGGCCGCTGCCACTGACCGCGCGCGAGCGCGAGATCGCCGCACTGGCCGCCAGGGGGCTGTCCAACAAGGACATCGCGGCCCGGCTGACGCTGTCGGTGCGGACCGTCGAGGGGCACCTCTACCGGGCCGGTCACAAGCTCGGCGTCTCCGAGCGGGCGGCGCTCTCCGGTCTCCTCGGAGTCGAGTAGCGCACTACTCGGTCCACGCCCGCTCCTGCGGCGGATGCTGAACGCACCCAACCGAAGGAGGAGTCATGAGCACCACCTACGTACGGCCCGAGGAGGGTCGGCGCTACCCGATGATCGATGGCGACCACGTGGCGAAGGCTGCCGTCAAGGACGACCTCGGGGCTTTCGAGGTCTTCGAGGTGACCGCCCCGGCCGCGCCGATGGCGCCCCCGCACGTCTCCCCGTGGAGCGGGGTGCTGTACCTGCTCGAGGGCCGGCTCACGGTGTACGTCGACGGCAAGCCCTACGACGTGGAGCCGGGCGGGCTGATCGTCTGTCCCACCGGCACTCCGCTCACCTTCGAGGTCGTCGGCGAGTCGGCCCGCTTCCTCGCGATCGTCACCGGCGACCGCGCCGGCCGCTTCTTCGACGACTTCTCCAGCTCCGTCCGCGCCGACCTTCCGCCGACGGACTCGATGGCGGCGATCCTGTCGGTCACCGAGCGCCACGGCGTCGCGCTCGCCGGAACCCAGCCGTTGACAAACTGACGAAGGATGTTGATTCTGTGAGACATGACTAGCGATGTGTCTCACGGGATCGCCGCGTACGTCCCGCCGACCAGGCCCTCGTGGGCCGACCCCTGGCCGATGTACGCCGCGCTGCGCGAGCACGACCCGGTCCACCATGTCGTTCGGAGTGACTACTGGGTCCTGACCAGGCACGACGACGTCTTCTCGGCGGTGCGCGACCACGAGACGTTCAGCTCGACCGGGGGCCTGACGACGGCGCACGACGAGCTCGAGCGGATCGGTCTGGCCGAGAACCCGCCGATGGTGATGACCGATCCGCCGGCCCACACGGCGTTCCGCAAGCTGGTGAACCGCGGCTTCACGCCCAAGCAGGTCGAGGACGTGACGCCTCGGGTCACCCGGTTCGTCAGCGAGCGCATCGACGCGATCAGGGCGGCCGGTGGCGGCGACATCGTCGCGGAGCTGTTCAAGCCGCTGCCGAGCATGGTCGTGGCCCACTACCTCGGCGTTCCCGAGGAGGACTGGGGCCGGTTCGACGTCTGGACCGACGCGATCGTCACGGCCAACGCGGCACAGGACGAGGCCATCGGGGCCGGGGCCGCCGCCGAGCTGATGGGCTACTTCGCCGAGCTCATCGAGCGACGCCGCCGTGATCCCGGCGACGACACCGTCTCCCATCTCGTCGCCGCCGGCGAGGCCGACGACGACGCCGGTCTGCTGCGGGTGCTCGCGTTCGCGTTCACGATGGTGGCCGGTGGCAACGACACGACGACCGGGCTGCTCGGCGGCGGGCTGCCGCTGCTGGCGGTGCGACCCGACCAGCGCGAGCTCGCGCTGCAGGACGTCCCTGCTGCGGTCGAGGAGCTGCTGCGGCTCACCTCGCCGGTCCAGGGGCTCGCCCGGACCACGACCCGCGACGTCAGGCTCCACGGCGTCACGATCCCCGCGGGGAAGAAGGTCCTGCTCTGCTACGCGGCCGCCAACCGGGACCCGCGCGCCTTCGGCGCCGACGCCGAGGAGCTCGACGTCACGCGCAACCCCCGACAGATCCTGACCTTCGCCCACGGCGCGCACCACTGCCTGGGCGCCGCCGCGGCCCGGATGATGGGTCGCGTGACTCTCACCGAGATCCTCACCCGGATCCCGTCCTTCACCGTCGACCACGACTCCGTGGCGTGGGCGCCGGGGAGCTACGTACGCAGGCCGGTCAGCCTCCGCGTCGAGGTGACCGCATGAGCTGGCTGGAGGCGGAGCGGAGCGAGCTCGCCGCCGAGCGGATCCTCGACGCCGCGGGCGCGCTGTTCGTGGAGCGCGGCGTCGACAGGCCGGGCATGGACGAGGTGGCCCGCGCGGCCGGCTGCTCGCGGGCGACCCTGTATCGCTACTTCGAGAACCGGCAGGCCCTGATCCACGCCTTCGCGCACCGCGAGGCGCGGCTGATCACCACGCAGGTCGGGCAGGCCGTGGCCGACATCTCCGACCCGCGGCGTCGCGTGGTCGATGCCGTCCTCGCCTGCCTCGCCGCCGTACGCGAGCGCCCCCACCTCGCCGCCTGGTACTCCGGCGACAGCACCCTCCTGCGCGAGGTGCTCCGCGACTCCCCGATCATCCGCGGTGTCGCGCAGAGCTACCTCGCCTCCGGCGACGAGGACCCCGACCTCGCCGACTGGGTGCTGCGCATCATCCTGTCGTTCCTCACCGAGCCCGGCGAGGACGCAGCCACCGAGCGGCGTCTGCTGGAGCGGTTCCTGCCCGTCCCTCGATGAGGTCAGTCCGGTGACTGCGCCCGGCTGATGTGCATCCACTCGCGCGGGGTCATGGCGTAGACACGCTTGAAGGCCCGGCCGAACTGCGACGGGTCCGAGAAACCCCACGTGTGGGCAACCTCGGCGATCGTCGTACGGCCCATCGGGTCTGCCAGCTCGTCCCGGCACCGCTCGAGACGCCGCTCGCGGATCCAGTCGCCGAGGACGATGCCGGACCTGCCCATCAGCCGGTAGAGATGGCGCACCGAGATGTGGTGAGCGGCGGCGATCCGACGTGGGGACAGGTCGCGGTCGCCCAGGTGCACGCGGATGTATTCGAGGATCCGTGTCTCGAGGCTGTCCTCGAGGTGCTCACGGCGGAGCGGCGACTCCAGGAGCTGAGCGGTGAGAAGGGTTCTGATGAGACCGATGGTCGGGGCGGTGGCCTGCGCCGCCTCGGCGGCCGAGAGATCGCCGACGCTGTCGGCCAGATGCCCCAGATATCCCGCGGTCGCCCGCGCCAGCGGGCGGCGGCCGTCCAGACGTACGGCGGTCACCGCCTCCAGCGCCCGGCCGGGAAGTGCGAGCGCGCCGATCGGCACCCGGAAGTAGTGCTGGTGGATGCCGTGGTCGTTCAGGAGCGTGTAGGGCCGGCGGGTGTCGTAGACCGCGAGGTCTCCCGGCCGGAGGACGGCTTCGTGGTCGCCCTGCACCACGATGCTGGTGCCGGAGAGCTGCAGGCCGACGAAGAGGTACGCATCGGTGGGATCCGCGGCGAGTGCGGACGTACGCTCGATGGTCGTCGCGTTGGCCCGGACCGAGCAGATGTTGAGCGCCCCCAGGTCGGCGATGCGTGCATGGACGCGGATCTGCTCGGGATCGGGCTGCTGCTGGATCTCGACCCTGACGACGCTGTCCCAGATGATCGCCCGGATGGCCTCTTCGCGGTCCCGGGGCGCGAAGAGTTCAGCGTCGAGCCGAACAGTGTCCATCCGGGTCTCCCTTCGGCCCCGCTGGTCGTACGCCGCCGAGCCTAGGGCGCGGAGGCGTCTCGAGGCTCCGAGTCGGTGTCGGGTTCATGCTTTTTGTGGACGAGCGGCCGGGAGGGGCGGCGACGGGATGTGCCGTTCGATGAACGACAGCGCGAGCAGAGCCACCTCCGACCAGCCGTGGTCGAAGGGCATCGTGTGTCCCCGGTGAGGCATCTCGACGATCTCGGTGGGGTGCGGGTTGCGGCGGTGGCGCCGATAGGCGGCATGCGTCATCGACCAGGTCGCCTGCCGGTCCTCGGCGCCCGCGACGAGAAGGAGCGGCCCGCGGTCGGCCGCGCGGGTGTCGATCCGGGTCGGTGACCACGGGCTCAGGTTCGCCGCCGCCGACTGGAACAGCGCTGCGCCGGGAGCAGGCACGTGGTGCTGCTCGTAGAGCTCACGCGCCTCGTCCACGCCGAGCGCGTTGCCCCACGAGTAGCGGAACTGGTCGAACGTCAGGGTGGTGGCGTGCCGGTAGCGCCGAGGCCTGGCCAGCACGGGCAGGGTCGAGCGCACGGTGCTGAGCGGGACCGGCAGCACCCCGCGGAACGGGGTGGGCTCCATCGCCACCGTGACCGAGGCGAGTCCCTCCGAGGCGAGCCGCTGGACGACCCAGCCGCCCGCGCAGTGACCGATCAGCGCCGGCTGCCGGTCCAACCGGTCGAGGAGGTGCCGGTGGTGCGCGAGCACCGAGCGCAGGTCCTGCCGGTCGGTGGGGCCACCGTCGGCGCGAGCCCCGTCCACCGCATCGGCCTCACCGGGCCACCCGGGCGCCACGGTCGCGTAGCCGGCGCCCTCGAAGAGGGTCCGCCACTGCCGCCAGCTGCTCGCGTGGACGAACATGCCGTGCACCAACACCACGACCGGACGTCCTGAGCGGTTGGCGGACTCGACCTGTTGCAGCTCCGCGGAGGTCACCGTCGACGTCAAGGCTCCTCCTCTGGCTGCCGGGATCGGTGAGTCGTCCCGCCCGACGCTAGTACGCCGACGCGCCCGCGTCCTCGTCCCCGCGAGGTTGTCACTCCAGGCCGGAAATCGGTCACGGAAAGACGAGATCCGTGCGCGGGACGCTGACTAGCGTGAGGACACGGCCAACCACCTGGCCATTCGCGAAGGGAGCTCCACCATGTCCGCCCTCACCTCACGG
This sequence comes from Nocardioides luteus, assembly GCF_015752315.1. NCBI lineage: Bacteria > Bacillati > Actinomycetota > Actinomycetes > Propionibacteriales > Nocardioidaceae > Nocardioides > Nocardioides luteus. The sequence goes on along the minus strand of NZ_JADOVJ010000001.1, from coordinate 5,523,149 downwards.
GAACTCGACGAGATCGAACGAGCCAACGCGGACGGTCGGCCCGTCGTCGCGTTCGTGCACGGCCTCTGGCTGCTCTCCAGCAGCTGGGACCGCTGGCGCTCCCTCTTCGAGGAGAACGGCTACGCGACCATCGCCCCCGGGTGGCCCGACGACCCCGAGACCATCGAGGAAGCACGCCAGCACCCCGAGGTGTTCGCCCGCAAGATGGTCCAGGCCGTCACCGACCACTACCTGGAGGCGATCGGCGGGCTGAGCGCCACCCCGGCCGTCGTCGGTCACTCCTTCGGCGGGCTCATCGCCCAGAAGATCGCCGGCGAGGGCGCGTCGGCAGCCACGGTGTCGATCGACCCGGCGCCGGGTCGCGGCGTGCTCCCGCTGCCGCCGTCGGCGCTCAAGGCCGGATCTCCGGTCCTCGGGAACCCGGCCAACGCCCGCCGGTCGGTCACCCTGACCTATGACGAGTTCCGGTACGGCTGGACGAACAACCTCACCGAGGAGGAGTCGAAGAAGCTCTACGACGAGTACCACGTCGCCGCCTCGGGAGTCCCGATCTTCCAGGCCGCGGTCGCCAACCTGAACCCGTTCAGCGAGACCAGGGTCGACTACAAGGCCGAGAACCGCGGGCCGATCCTGCTCATCTCCGGCGAGAAGGACCACACCGTCCCGCACGCCATCACGCACGCTGCGTACAAGAAGCACGCCCACAACACGCACGCCGTCACCGAGTTCGTCGAGATCCCGGGCCGCGGCCACTCCCTGACCATCGACAGCGGCTGGCGCGAGGTCGCCGAGACCGCGCTCGCCTTCGTGCAGAGGCACCACCCGGCCGCTGGTTGATCTGCGCCCCGCCCCGCGGGTGTCGTCTCAGGTCGTCCGGCCGCGTCGCCGTGACCGGGCGCTCGGCACCAGCAGGCTCAGCAGGATCTGGCGTGGCGTGAGCGGCGGGACGTCGATGGGATGCGCGGCCCCGGGGCGGAACGCGTCGAGGTAGAAGGCCAGGTTGCGCCGCCAAGCCTCCGGCGCGATGGTTCCGGTCACCTCGATGACCTTGCTGTGGGAGAGGACCACGAAGAGCAGGTCCTCGGGGGCCAGGTCCGGGCGGACCGCGCCCGTGTCGACCGCGCGGTGCACCACGGCCTCGATCGTCTGCTGGATCTCCGCACGGAGGACGGCGAGCTCGGAGCCGCCTTCGAAGTGCGTGGACATCAGATTCACGTAGCCGGAGGCGGCGGCCTCGAGCTCGCAGCTCGCGGTGAGGTAGGCGACGAGTCCGTCCCACGGGTCGTCGGCCGACAGCGCCGCCTGCGCGGTGGCGAGGTGAGCCTGCAGCGGCTCGGCGAGGACCGACTTCCAGAGCTCGACGCGGTCGGGGAAGTGCCGGTAGAGGGTGCCGGAGCCGACGCCGGCCTCCGCCGCGATGTGGTCGAGAGGCGCGTGGATCCCGTCGCGCTGGAAGACGGCCTGCGCCGCCGCGACGATCCGCTCGCGGTTGCGGATGCTGTCGCGCCGCTCCGCACGTGCCGGCCGCCGGGGCCGTGCCTGGGCCCGTTCCGGGGGTCGTTCCGGGGGGCGTTCCGGGGGGCGTTCCGGGCGTTCGTCGCGATCCTTCGGGCACCCCATGGCACCAGCCTACGACGGCTCCGGGAATACCGGGGACCACTCTCCGCTTCTATACCGGAGACATCAGTCCGGATCATCTAGGAGACCATCGCATGTTCATCGCCACGCTCGTCCTGAGCATCCTGTTCGCCCTGCTGCTGCTGTTCTCGGCGTACGGGAAGCTGACCCACAACCCGGCCCAGGCCGAGACCCTGGAGAAGGTCGGCGTCACCCGGATCGTGCCGATCCTGGCGCTGCTCGAGATCGCCGGCGCGGCCGGTCTGATCATCGGCCTGTTCTGGTGGCCGCTCGGGGTCGCGGCCGCGATCGGCACGCTGCTGTACTTCATCGGCGCGGTCATCGCGCACGTCCGGGTGCGGGACACGGCGATCGCCCCGGCCGCGGTCTTCGCGGTCGTCTCGGTCGCGATCATCGCGCTGCGTACGGTCTCGGCCTGAGCGGCGCCGGGATGCGCGCGGGCTACCGCCGTCGCTCGGCGGCGGCGAGCTCCGCGCGCATCCAGGCACACCACTCCAACGTCGTACGCCGCGACCGGATGCCTCCTTCGAGCGTGATCCGGCTGGCGAACAGCGGGTTCGCGGGGTCGCGAGCGCCGGGGTCGTCGGAGATCTCGGCCAGCTCGGCGAGGTAGCGGTCGAGGACGTCCTGGTGGGTTGCCTCGAGCCGGGCGACCAGCTCGTCGGCCGCGGCGGGCTCGACGGTCCAGATCGACCACAGCCGGAGAACCTCCAGGTCGCGGACGGGCTGGGGCTCGAGGTCGCCGACGACCCAGGCGGCCAGCGCGTCCTGGCCGGCACCGGTGATCCGGTAGCGCTTCGTCGGTCGGGGACCGGCTCCCTCGATGACCTCGTGCTCGACCAGCCCGGCGGCGTCGAGGCGATTCAGCTCCGGGTAGATCTGCGAGTGGCGGGCGGTCCAGAAGTAGCCGATCGGCTGGCGCATCCGCTGGGCGACCTCGTAGCCGGTGCACGCACGTCGCGCCAGCAGGCCGAGGATCGCGAAGCCGAGGTTGGAAGTGGCTGCACCGGGATCTGGCATATGTCAATATTGACATATGACGAGCGTGAAGGGAGTGGCGGCAGGCGTGGCGATCGCGGCTGTGCTGCTGGCCGGGTGCGGTGGGGAGAGCGGCGGGGACGACGGCTCAGCGGCGGCGAAGGAGTCCGGTCCGGTGCTGCCGACGGACGGGCCGTACCTCAAGGGCGAGCTCGGTGGTTGCTTCCTGCCGGAGACCGACGCCGGGGTCGAGCCGCTCCAGGTCGTCGGCAAGGACCTCACGCTGCCGGGCATCCGGTTCGCCCCGCCGGAGGGCACGGCCCCGTCGGCGGTGCTGGTGATGCTCCACCAGACCGACGGCAACCGCTGCGGATGGGGTGACTTCGCGATCCTGGCCGCTCTCCAGGGAGTCGCCGGCATCTCGTACGACCAGTGCGGCTACGGCACCGCCGACTGCAGGATCGAGGACCCGGACGACCCGGTGCCGCAGGTGCGGGCCGTGCTGAGCGAGGTCGAGAAGCAGTGGCCGGACGCGCCGGTCGTGCTGGTCGGAGCGTCGATGGGCGGCAGCCAGACCGTGCGGGCCGTCGCCGCCGGGGTCGACGTCGACGGCTGGGTCGACCTGTCGGGGCCGTCGACCTGGGCCGGTGTCGACCTGGCCTCGGTCGCCGACACGATCCGGACCCCGGGCCTGATCGCCATCTCCGAGGACGCCGACGGTGCCGAGGAGGCCGATGCCGCCCGAGAGCTGGCGGAGGCCACGTCGTCGGAGTTCGTGGCCGCGGACGCCGGACACGGCTGGGAGCTGGTGGTCGAGGAGGGCAGGCTCTCGACGATCGGTCAGCAGGTCCTCACGTACGCCGCGAGGTGATCGGGAGCACGACCGCGAGGTGCTGGGCGGCGGCCCGCAGGTGCGGGAGCAGCTCGAGCATCCGGTCCATCTCCATCCGGTAGGACGGCGCCGCGATCGAGACGGCGGCGACGGCATGGTTGTCCGGGTCGAGCACGGGCACACCGAGGGCGCGGATGCCGATCTCGTGCTCCTCGTCCGCGACCGCGTACCCCTGCTCGCGCACCTGCTCGATCATCGCCGCGAAGCCGGCGCGATCGGAGATCGTGCGCGGCGTCTTCACGACCAGATCGAGGTCGTCGACCAGCCGTTTCCGCTCGGGCTCAGGGGCGAACGCCACCAGCACCTTGCCCATCGACGTGCAGTGCAGCGGGCCGAGGCCGCCGGGGGTGCCGATCACGCTGACCTGCTGCGGCCCCTGGACGTGGTGGACGTAGAGCTGGTTGTGGTCCGAGCGGACCGACATCAGCGAGGTCTCGCGGGTCTGCTCGGTGAGCTCCTCCAGCGCGGGCAGGGCTGAGCCCGCGAAGCCGCGGCGATGGGCGACGGACTGGGCCAGCGAGAAGACCTTGAGCCCGAGGGAGTAGCGCTTGCTGTCCTCGTCGAAGCTCGCGTAGCCGTCGCGGATCAGCGCCGCCGCGAGCCGGTGGCAGGTGCTGAGCGGGAAGCCGGTCTCCCGGCTGAGCGTGGAGAGCGGTACGCCGGAGGGGTAGGCGCTGAGCCGGTCCAGCAGCAGCAGCGCCTTGCCGACCATGTCGCGCTTGGCCTCGGCCTCGGTCGTGTCGTCCATGACCGAGATTCTTCCATATCGTGGAAGCGATATCTGAAACATGGAAGGAATGCGTTGACGGGCCGATGTGGTCGCCGCCACACTCGCATGGTGAAAGTGACTTCCGCCACGCGGGAGTAGAGCGAAAGGAATCCCCCTATGACCACCTCCGACACGCGCGCCGACTCCGGCGCGACGACGATCGGCACGCAGCGCTGGGCGCGCCTGCTGCCGATCGTCTTCATCACCTACAGCCTGGCCTACCTCGACCGCTCCAACTTCTCCATCGGCATCGCCGGCGGCATGGCGGAGGACCTCGCGATCACGCCCGCCGTCTCCGCGCTCATCGGCGCTGCCTTCTTCCTGGGCTACTTCGCCTTCCAGATCCCGGGAGCGATCTACGCCGAGCGGCGCAGCGTACGGTCGCTGATCTTCTGGAGCCTGATCGCCTGGGGCCTGCTCGCCTCGGTGCAGGGGCTGCTCAGCTCGGCGACCGCGCTGATCGTCGTACGCTTCCTGATCGGTGTCGTCGAGGCCGCCGTGCTGCCGGCGATGGTGATCTTCCTCAGCCACTGGTTCACCAGCCGTGAGCGCGGTCGCGCCAACACCTTCCTGATCCTCGGCAACCCGGTCACCGTGCTGTGGCTGACGGTCGTGTCCGGCTTCCTCATCGAGGCGACCGACTGGCGGTGGATGTTCATCATCGAGGGCCTGCCCGCGGTCATCTGGGCGTTCGTCTTCCGGGCGATGGTCAGCGACCACCCCGAGCAGGCGACGTGGCTCAACGCGTCCGAGCGCGACGCGGTCGTCGAGCAGCTCAACCAGGAGCAGCGTGCGCTGACCCCGGTCAAGGGCTACGGCGAGGCCTTCCGGTCGCGCAACGTCATCCTGCTCTCGCTGCAGTACTTCCTGTGGAGCGTCGGCGTCTACGGCTTCGTCTTCTGGCTGCCCTCGATCGTGAAGGCCGCCTCGGGTGAGGGCATCGGGATGTCCGGGCTCATCTCCGGGATCCCGTACGTCCTCGCCGTCGTGCTGATGATCGTCAACAGTCGTGCCTCCGACCGTGCCGGGACGCGCGGGCGGTTCGTGTGGCCGTGGCTGTTGGTCGGTGCGGTGGCCTTCTACGGCTCCTACCTGCTCGGGCCCGACCAGTTCTGGCTCTCGTTCATCCTGCTCACGCTCGCCGGTGGTGCGATGTACGCGCCCTACGGTCCCTACTTCGCGCAGATCCCCGAGTTCCTGCCGCGCAACGTGGCCGGAGCGGCGATCGCGCTGATCAACTCCTTCGGTGCGCTCGGCGGGTTCGCGGGCAGCTACCTGGTCGGCTGGCTGAACGGCACGACCGGGAGCACCGACGCCTCGTTCCTGCTGATGGCCGGCTGTCTGGCGCTGGCCGCCGTGGTGATGCTGCTGGTCAAGGCGCCGGCGATGGAGAGTGCTTCGGAGACTGCTCGATGAGGATCGCCCGGATCGAGCATCCCGACGGGATCGACCACGCCGTGGTCGAGGCCGACGGCTACCGGTTGGTCGAGGACGTGTTCGCCGACGAGATCCGGTGCCGGGACCGGTGGGTCGCCCTCGCCGACGCCCGCCTGCTGGCTCCGGTCGAGCCGCGGACCGTGGTCGGGATGGCGCACAACACCGGGCCGAGCGACAGGCTGCTGCCGCCGCAGGCGTTCCTCAAACCGGCTCGGTCGGTGATCGGCCCCGGCGACCCGGTGCCGGTGCCGGCCGGCCTCGGGCTGGTCCACGCGGAGGCCGAGCTCGCGGTCGTGATCGGGAGCTCGGGGACCGTTCTGGGCTACACCGTCGCCAACGACGTCACCGCGCGGGACCTGCAGGCCCAGGACTCGCTGTGGACGCAGGCCAAGGGCCAGCGGGGGTTCACCCCGCTGGGCCCGTGGATCGAGACGGATCTCGACCCGGCGGGTGCCGTTGTGGGTCTCCGGGTCGACGGCGAGGTCGCGCCGGAGGCCGACACGGGCCAGCTGGCCCGGACCGTCACCGAGGTGGTGACGTGGGTCAGCGGCTTCCTCCCGCTCGGGCCGGGCGACGTCATCCTGACCGGTGCTCCCGGGACCAGCCTCCCGATCCGGCCCGGACAGCAGGTCACGGCGAGCGTCGCGGGCATCGGGGAGCTGGTCAATCCGGTGGTCGAGGGCGTGCATCGGCGGCGTACGGAGAGGGGTGCGGCATGACCGGCACCGACACCGGCCTGGACGTGGTCACCTTCGGTGAGGCGATGGCGATGTTCGTCGCCCAGGAGAGCGGACCGCTGCACCGGGCCGCGACCTTCGTCCGGGCGACCGCCGGGGCCGAGACCAACGTGGCGACCGGCCTGGCCCGGCTGGGTCACCGGTCCGGCTGGATCGGACGGCTGGGAGACGACCCGCTCGGCCTGTTCGTCGAGGAGGAGCTCCGCAGCTGCGGGATCGACCTGACCCGGGTCGAGACCGACGACACCGCGCCCACCGGCTTTCAGCTGAAGTCGCGGGCCGACGGCGGCGACCCGGAGGTGGTCTACTTCCGGCGCGGCTCCGCGGGGAGCCGGCTGGCGTGGAGCGAGCCGATGGGGACGTACGTCTCCTCGGCCCGTCACCTCCATCTGACCGGCATCCCGCTGGCGATCTCCGAGACGGCGCGGGACTTCGCGTTCCGGGCGGTGGCCGCGGCCCGGGCGGGCGGCGCGAGCGTGTCCTTCGACCCGAACCTGCGTCCGTCGCTGTGGGCGAGCGAGCAGGAGATGGTCGCCGTCGTGAACGAGGTCGCCGCCCTGGCCGACTGGGTGCTCCCGGGGGTCGAGGAGGGCCGGGTGCTGACCGGTCACAGCGACCCCGAGTCCATCGCCGAGCACTATCTGACCGCGGGCGTCGCGCGCGTGGTCGTCAAGAACGGCTGTCACGGAGCCGTCGCCTTCGGCCCGGAGGGCACCGTCCGGCAGCCCGCGTTCCAGGTCGAGGCCGTGGACACCGTCGGCGCCGGCGACGGCTTCGCCGCCGGGCTGATCAGCGCCCACCTGGACGGTCTGGAGCTCGGGCCCGCGCTCGAGCGGGCCGCCGCGGTCGGTGCGCTGGCCACCACCTCGGCCGGCGACAAGGACGGCCTTCCCGACCGGGAGCGGCTCGACCGCTTCCTGGCGACCACCTCGGTGGCCGCCTGACCGATGACACCAGCGAAAGGAAACAACTCGATGCGCGTACTCGTGCCGTGGGCCCACCTGGAGGACCAGATGGGTGGCTGGCCCGACGGCCTGCAGGTGGAGGTGTTCGACGGCACTGCCGCCGCGCCGGCCGACGTCTCCGACGTGGCGTTCTACGTGCTGCCGTACGGCGTGGGCGCCGGGCGTGACCTGCTGCCGAGGATGCCCGCGCTCCGTGCCGTACAGAGCCTGAGCGCGGGGGTGGAGAAGGTGCTCCCGCTCATCGGGCCGGAGGTCACGCTCTGCAACGGGCGGGGCCTGCACGACGCCAGCGCCGCCGAGCACGGCCTCGGCCTGATCCTCGCCGCCCAACGGGAGCTGCCCCGCTGGGTGCGCGACCAGGACGCCGGCCGGTGGCGGCCCGAGCACACCCGGTCGCTGGCCGACTCGCGGGTGGTGATCGTCGGGTACGGCTCGATCGGCGCCGCGCTCGAGCAGCGCCTGCTCGCGTGCGAGGCCGAGGTCGTCAGGGTCGCTTCCAGGGCGGACGCCGACCGTGAGGTGCACGGCGTCGACGATCTGTCTGTCCTGTTGCCCACGGCCGACATCGTGGTGCTGACGCTCCCGGAGAACCCCGGCACGATCGGTCTGATCGGCGCCGAGCAGCTGGCGCAGCTGCCCGACGGCGCGCTCGTGGTGAACATCGGCCGCGGCCGCACGCTCGACACCGGCGCTCTCCTCGCTGAGCTCTCCACGGGTCGACTCCGCGCCGCGCTCGACGTCGTCGACCCCGAGCCGCTCCCCGCCGGCCACCCGCTGTGGTCGACGCCCGGCGCGATCGTGACCCCGCACGTCGGTGGCGGTGCGGCGACCTTCTACCCGCGCGCCGAGCGCCTGGTGGCCGAGCAGCTGCGGCGCTTCGCCGAGGGCCTCCCGCTGCTCAACGTGGTGCCCCGGGAGGGTGTGGCCACACCTCCCTGATCCTGCCCGCAAGACTCTCCGATCGGGGAGGTTGCTGCGCTCACGCCGTAACTAATGTGCGAACGGTCACAACGTGAGAGGAGCAGCAGATGGAACCCCAGAACGAGTCGAACCCGGTCGACATCGCCAGCGACGTCGCCACCGAGGACCTCATCGAGGAGGTCTCGATCGACGGAATGTGCGGCGTCTACTGATGCCCGATCGCATGCTCGAGGAGCCGTGGACACTCTCGCCCTCGGTGGCGCTGCGTCCTGAACCGTTCGGGGCTCTCGCCTACCACTTCGGCAACCGGAAGCTGACCTTCCTCAAGCGGCCGGAGCTGGTCGAGGTGGTGCGGCTCCTCGAGCATCACCCCCGTCTCGGCAGCGCGCTCGATGCCGCCGGCATCCCGCCGGAGCAGCACGACGCGTACGCAGCGGCGCTCCGCGCCCTCGCCGAGACCGACATGATCCGCCCCCGTCACCAGGAGGCAGTGTGACCATCGCACCTGAACGCCCCAGCACTCCCACGGGCACTCCCACAGGCCGTCCCGAAGGCGGCACCCTCGTCGAGCAGTTCGAGTTCGGGCTCGACGCCCCGATCTGCCTGACCTGGGAGCTGACGTACGCCTGCAACCTCGAGTGCGCCCATTGCCTGTCGAGCTCGGGCCGGCGCGACCCGCGCGAGCTCAGCACCGAGCAGTGCAAGGCCGTCATCGACGAGCTGCAGCGCATGCAGATCTTCTACGTGAACATCGGCGGCGGGGAGCCGACGATCCGCCCCGACTTCTGGGAGCTGGTGGAGTACGCCGTCGACCACCAGGTCGGCGTGAAGTTCTCCACCAACGGCTTCCGGATCACCCTCGAGCGCGCCGCGTTCCTGGCCTCGACCGACTACGTCGACGTACAGATCTCCCTGGACGGCGCGACGGCGGAGGTCAACGACCGGGTCCGGGGCGCGGGGTCGTACGACACCGCGCTCAAGGCGCTCGCGAACCTTCGCGACGCCGGCTTCACCGACGCCAAGATCTCCGTGGTCTGCACCCGGGAGAACATCGGCCAGCTCGACGACTTCAAGGCCATCGCCGACGAGTACGGCGCCACCCTGCGCCTCACCCGGCTGCGTCCCTCGGGGCGCGGCGCGGATGTCTGGGACGAGCTGCACCCGCTGCCGGAGCAGCAGCGTGAGCTCTACGACTGGCTGATGGCGCACGGCGACAACGTCCTCACCGGCGACTCCTTCTTCCACCTGGCCGCCTACGGCGAGTCCCTTCCGGGCCTCAACCTGTGCGGCGCCGGGCGGGTGGTGTGCCTGATCGACCCGGTCGGCGACGTCTACGCCTGCCCGTTCGCGATCCACGACCAGTTCCTGGCCGGCAACCTGCTCGGTGAGGGCGGTTTCCAGGAGGTGTGGCAGTCCTCCGAGCTGTTCACCGAGCTGCGCTCGCCGCAGACCGGTGGCGCCTGCACCAAGTGCCAGCACTTCGACGCCTGCCGCGGTGGCTGCATGGCCGCCAAGTTCTTCACCGGACTGCCGCTGGACGGGCCGGACCCCGAGTGCGTCCAGGGCTACGGCGAGACCGCGCTGGCCGGCGACCGGCTCGTTCCGCCGGCGAGCAAGGACCACTCCCGCAGCCAGGCCAGCCGCAACGCGCCGGTGCTGCTCAATCTCGGTGCCACCAGGCGGCGCCCCGTCTCCGCCTGCAACGAGGACCCGCTCGCCGGAGGTGACCTGTCGTGAAGCTCGAGAACCCGTGGAAGAAGAACCCGTGGTTCGAGTCGGTCGCGGTCGCCCAGGAGCGAGCCCGCCGCCGGCTGCCCAAGCCGGTCTACGGCGCGCTGGTCGCCGGGTCCGAGCGCGGCCAGAGCATGACCGCCAACCAGGACGCCTTCGCCGACCTCGGCTGGGCACCTCACGTCGTGGGACAGCACGCCAAGCGCGACCTCGGCACGACCGTGTTCGGCCATGCGATCCCGTTGCCGGTCCTGATCAGCCCCACCGGGGTCCAGGCCGTGCACCCCGACGGCGAGGTCGCGGTCGCCCGCGCCGCCGCGGCCCGCGGCACCATCATGGGGCTGTCCAACTTCGCCTCCAGGTCCGTGGAGGAGGTCGCGGCGACCGGCGCGACGACGTTCTTCCAGATGTACTGGACCGGCGATCGCGACACCATGGTCCAGCGCATGCAGCGGGCGCACGCCGCCGGTGCCCAGGGCCTGATCGCCACCCTCGACTGGTCGTTCTCGATCGGCCGTGACTGGGGCAGCCCGGAGATCCCGGAGAAGGTCGACCTGCGGACGATGATGAGACTGGCCCCGCAGGTCGCGGCCCGGCCTCGGTGGGCGTGGCAGTTCGGGCGTACGGGCTCCTTCCCCGATCTCACCGCGCCCAACCTCGCCCCGCCGGGCGGGAGCGCGCCGACGTTCTTCGGCGCCTACTACGAGTGGATGACCACCCCGCCGCCGACCTGGGACGACGTCGCCTGGATGCGCGAGCAGTGGCACCAGATCAGCGGCACGCCGTTCGTCCTCAAGGGCGTGTGCCGGGTCGACGACGCGCTCCGTGCCGTGGACGCCGGGGTCGCGGGCATCTCGGTCTCCAACCACGGCGGGAACAACCTCGACGGCACCCCGGCCGCGATCCGGATGGTCAAGCCGATCGCCGACCGCGTCGGCGAGCAGGTCGACGTGGTGATGGACGGAGGCGTACGCCGCGGCTCCGACGTCGTCAAGGCGCTCGCGCTCGGTGCGAAGGCGGTGCTGATCGGACGGGCCTACCTGTGGGGCCTGGCGGCCAACGGCCAGGCCGGGGTCGAGAACGTCCTCGACGTGCTCAGCGGTGGCATCGACTCGGCGCTGCGGGGGCTCGCGGTCGGGTCGGTCGCCGAGCTGCGGCCGGAGCATCTGATCGTCCCGGACGGCTTCCATGTACGCACTGGGTGACGCCACCTGGCCGCAGGTGCGCCGGGGCACGGTCCTGCTGGTGCCCGTCGGCTCGTTGGAGCAGCACGGACCGCACCTGCCGTTCGACACCGACACCACCATCGCGTCGGCGGTCACGCAGGGGGTGGCCGACCGGCTCGCGGAGCAGGGTGTCGAGAGCTGGGTCGCGCCACCGATAGCGATCGGCTCCAGCGGCGAGCACCAGTCCTTCGCCGGCACCGTGTCGATCGGGAGCGACGCGCTCCACCTGGTCGTGGTCGAGCTGGTCCGCTCGGCCCGCACCTGGGCCGAGCGGGTCGTGCTCGTCAACGGCCACGGTGGCAACGCCGCCGCGCTGACCAGCGCGGTCAACCAGCTCGCGTTCGAGCGGCAGTCGGCCTGCTGGCTGCCGTGCCGCACGGAGGACTACGACCTGCACGCCGGCCGCACCGAGACGTCGCTGATGCTGCATCTGCGTCCGGAGTCGGTACGCCTGGACCTGGCCGAGCCGGGCGACACCCGTCCGCTCGCCGAGATCCTGCCGGCGATGCGGGCGGGCGGCGTCGCGGCGGTCTCCGCCAACGGCGTCCTCGGCGACCCGACGGGCGCCACGGCGGCGGAGGGAGCGGAGGCGCTCACGACGATGATCGAGCAGACCACCATGGACGTGCTGGCGCCCGGCGGCGTGGCCGTGGGATGAACCGCTCCCGCCCGTGAGATACCCGATCGGCTTCCGCGCCCGCATCCGCGACGACGTACGCCGCATCGACGGTCGCCTGCTCGTCGGCGGCTCGCCGCTGCGTGCCGTCCGGCTCACCAAGGCGGCGCTGACGCTGCTGGCCGACGGCGAGGTCACCGTGGTCGACGCGGCGACCGACGCGCTCGCCGCCAGGCTCGTCGACGGCAACCTGGCCGATCCCGTGCTCGACGGGGCCGGCGTGGAGCCGGCGGAGCTGACCGTCGTGATCCCGGTGCGCGACCGGCCCGAGCAGCTCGACCGCGCGCTCGGGCCGCTGAAGGGCCTCCACCGCATCGTCGTCGACGACGCCTCGCTCGACCCCGACGCCGTCGAGCGGGTGGCCCGCCGCCACGGCGCCCACCTCCTGCGGCTGCCGGTGAACCTCGGCCCGGCGGGTGCCCGCAACGCCGGCCTGCGCGCGGTGCGCACCGCCTACGTCGCCTTCGTCGACTCCGACGTCACGGTCGAGGCGAGCACGCTCCTGGACCTCTCCCGCCACTTCGCCGACAGCCGCGTCGCCCTGGTCGCGCCGCTGGTCCGCAGCCGCGCGCGCAGCCGGCAACCGCGGTGGTTCGAGCGCTTCGACGAGGACGACTCCTCCCTCGCCCTCGGCACCCGCGCCTGCGTCGTACGCCCGGGTGCCGCGGTTGGCTGGCTGCCCAGCGCGTGCCTGGTGGGACGTACCGAACGGCTCGGAAAGGGGTTCGAGGAGACGATGCGGGTGGGCGAGGACGTCGATCTGGTCTGGCGGCTGGTCGAGGCCGGCGAGGTGGTCCGCTACGACCCCGACCAGGTCGCCTGGCACGACACCCGCACGACCGTCCGCGGCTGGCTGGGCCGCAAGTACCTCTACGGCACCGGCGGCGCCGACCTGGCCGTCCGCCACGGCCGCAAGGGCGCCCCGGCGGTGATGACAGCGAGCATGGCGGCCACGGCCGCCGCGCTCCTCGTGCATCGCCGGTGGTCGCTCCCGGTCGCCGCCGCCGGGATCGCCTACGGCCTCCTCTCGCTGCGCCGACGGCTGCCCGAGACCCCCGGACGCGACCGGCTCGCCGTCCAGCTGTGCGCTCAGGGCCTCGGCTGGACGGTGCGCCAGGAGGCCGCGCTGCTGCTGCGGCACTGGTGGCCGCTGACCGTGCTCCTCGCACCGCGCAGCGCCCTCGTCCGGCGTGCCCTGGTGGCCTCCCTGGTCGTCGACGTGGTCGTCGCCCGGGTCGACAACCCCGGCACGAGATACCGTCCGCTGGCCCGCCGGCTGGACGACATGGCGTACGGCGCAGGCCTCTGGGCCGGCGCGATCAGAGCCCGTTCGGTGACCTGTCTGCTGCCGCGCCGACCTGGCCAGAAGACCGGCCAGGGAGGCACCTCTCCCAACGGGTAGGTAGGCCCCTCCCGGGCCGGGCTGTTTCCCGTTCCTCGCCTGTTCGCGGCCCTTTCGCCGTACCTAATGTGCTGAGCGTCACACATCAACGGAGGTTTGCCATGCAGGTCGACGAACTACTCAAGCCATTCCCCATCAAGGAGTTCCACCCCTTCCCGCGCGCCCTCATGGGCCCCGGCGCTCACGAGATGATCGGTCCCGAGGCCCTGAAGATGGGCTTCCGCAAGACCCTGGTGATGACGTCCGGCCTGCGCGGCACGGACATCGTCACCAAGATCGTCGAGTCGATGAAGTACCACGGCCTCGAGGTCGTCGTGTACGACAAGGTCGAGTCCAACCCCAAGGACTACAACGTCATGGACTCGGTCAAGCTCTACCAGGAGAACGAGTGCGACTCGTTCGTCTCCATCGGCGGTGGCTCGTCGCACGACGCCTGTAAGGGCGCGCGCATCTCGGTCGCCCACGACGGCCGCAACGTCAACGAGTTCGAGGGCTTCAACATGTCCGAGAACCCGAAGAACCCGCCGCACATCGCGGTCTCGACCACGGCCGGCACCGGTTCGGAGACGTCCTGGGCGTACGTCATCACCGACACGACCACGGACCCCGACAACCCGCACAAGTACGTCGCCTTCGACGACGCCTCGGTCGCCAGCCTGGCGATCGACGACCCGGTGCTCTACTACGACTGCCCGGTCGACTACACCGCGCAGTGCGGCTTCGACGTCCTGGCGCACGCCAGCGAGCCGTACGTCTCCCGGATCAACTTCCAGCCGTCGCTCGGCAACGCGCTGCACGCGATCAAGCTGACCTCGGAGAACCTGCGCCAGGCGGTCTGGAACGGCCAGGACCTCGGTGGCCGTGAGGGGATGATGTACGCCCAGTACATCGCCGCCCAGGCGTTCAACTCCGGCGGCCTCGGCATCATCCACTCGATCAGCCACGCGGTGAGCGCCTTCTACGACACCCACCACGGCCTCAACAACGCGATCGCGCTGCCGCGGGTCTGGGCGTTCAACATGCCCACGCACTACAAGCGGTTCGCCGACATCGCTCGCGCGATGGGCGTCGACACCCACGGCATGACCGACGTGCAGGCCGCCGACGCGGCCCTCGCCGCGGCCATCCGGCTGCTGCGTGACGTCGGCATCACCGAGCGCTTCGTGGACGTCAAGCAGGACACGTACTCGAAGAACCGGCTCGGCCAGGGTCCGACGGCCTACTACGCCAACGCCAAGGAGATCGTCGGCGACGACTCGGACGTCGACCGGATCACCAACCACGTCCTCGGTGACGCCTGCACGCCGGGCAACGCCAAGGAGTGCACGTTCGAGACCGTACGTCCGGTGGTCGACCACTGCCTGAACGGCGACCTGGACGACCTGCTCGGCTGATCGGCCCAGCTGATCACACGAGCGTGGCGGGCCCGGCCGGCTGAGACCACCAGCCGGGCCCGCCGCCTCGGCCCCATCCATCACCTCGAGGAGTGCACGTGTCGACCACCACCGAACCGACCCAGGGCTTCACCGACGTCGAGGACACCCGCGCCCAGCTGGCGGCGTGCGGCTACCTCGCCGACGACCGGCTCGCCACCACGGTGTTCCTGCAGACCAGGCTGGAGAAGCCGGTCCTGCTCGAGGGCCCGGCGGGGGTCGGCAAGACCCAGCTGGCGGAGAGCCTGGCGACCGCGACCGGGCGGCGCCTGATCCGGCTGCAGTGCTACGAGGGTCAGGACGAGACCAAGGCGCTCTACGAGTGGGACTACGGCAAGCAGCTGCTCTACACCCAGATCCTGCGCGAGAAGATCGGCCAGGTCGTCGAGGACGCCGCCGACCTGAACGAGGCCGTCGAGCGGATCGCCAAGCAGGACTCGGTGTTCTTCTCGCAGCGCTTCCTGGCCGCCCGGCCGCTGCTCGAGGCGATCGACTCCGACACCCCGGTCGTGCTCCTCATCGACGAGGTCGACCGGGCCGACGAGGCCCTGGAGGCGGTGCTGCTCGAGCTGCTCGCCGAGTTTCAGATCTCCATCCCCGAGGTCGGCACGGTGACTGCCAAGACGATGCCGTACGTCGTGCTGACCTCGAACAACACCCGCGACCTCTCCGCCGCGCTCAAGCGCCGCTGCCTGCACCTCTTCCTCGACTACCCCGACGCGGTCCGTGAGCTGGAGATCATCCGGTCCAAGGAGACCGGTCTCGCCGACTCGCTCGCGGCCCGCCTCGTCGACATCGTCCGCGGCATCCGTGAGCTCGAGCTGCGCAAGGCGCCCAGCATCTCCGAGACCGTCGACTGGGCTCGTACGCTGGCGGTGCTCGGCGTCGAGGAGCTCACCGCCGACGTGCTCTCCACGACGCTCAACGTGGTCGTGAAGTACGAGCGCGACCTGAAGCGGGTCATGGACGCGCTGCCGCGGCTGGTCGACCCGAACGCCGAGGTGCCCGACCACCTGCACGGCCATGGTCACGGGCACGGCCACGGTCATGGCCACTCCCACGCCCCGGCTGCGGAGGACCGTGTCGAGGACGACGTCGACGGCCGCGCCGAGCGGAAGGCGAAGGACCAGCCCGGCCGGCACAACGCGGGCTACTACGGCGGCGCCGGCGGCACCGGGCCGCGTACGGCCCCGGCGGTGTCCACCAGCCAGGGGACCCGGGCGTTCCCGTCGACCCGCAAGCGTCCGGTCTGAGGCGGGATCGAGGCCCGACATGGAGACCGCACTGCACCGCTTCATCCGGCTGCTCCGGCTCTACGGCGTACGCGTGAGCACCGCCGAGGTGATCGACGCGATGCATGCGGTCGCCCAGCCCGGGGTGCTCGAGCAGCGCCACCTGCTCCACGCCGCGCTGACCGCCAGCCTGGTCAAGGACCGCCGCGACCTGGACACCTTCGACCTGGTCTTCGACCGGTTCTTCGGGCTGCGGCCGGTCGTCGAGGAGCCCGACGAGCACGGGCACACCCACGACGACCTCTCCGACGACGGACAGCTGACCGACTTCACGCTCTCCGAGGAGCCGGGCGAGGTGCCGGAGGACGGGCACAGCCACGGCAAGCCGGACGACATCAAGGAGTACTTCAAGCCCGAGGACATGGCGCAGCGCTACAACCTCCACCAGGAGGCGAACAAGATCGACATCGCCGCCCTCACCGACGAGATCGTCCTCTCCAACGACCCGAAGTCCAGCCCCGGTGAGGCCGCGCGGGTCCAGCTCTCCACGAGCCGGATGCACAACCCCGGCAACCCGGGCGACCTGATCCGCGACGCCGGGATGCAGCTCGACACCGAGCTCTCGGTGCAGGAGGAGATCGCGCTGCTGAGCTGGCTCGAGGAGCGCGAGCCAGACAGCGGCATCGACGACGACGACGCCCTCGCGGAGCTCCGCAAGGCCCTCTCGCCGTGGCTGGCCACGCTGCCGGAGCGGATCCGCGACCACCTCGAGCGGCTGATGAGCATGGAGCGCGAGATCGAGTCGCGCGAGATCCAGGCCGCCCAGGCCGAGACCGTCGCCGAGCACGACCGGGCCGCGCTGGAGGAGTCGCTGCGGCGGCTGCTCAGGAAGCTCCACGGAGCCCCGCGCCCGCGGCGTACGGTCGCCGCCCGCGGCATCGTCGACGGCCGCCGGACGATGCGCACCAACATGAAGTACGACGGGGTGCCGTTCCGGCCGGTCACCGTCGCCAAGGCGCACGACCGGCCACGGCTGCTCGTGCTCTGCGACGTCTCCCTGTCCGTACGCTCCACCGCCCGCTTCACCCTGCACCTGCTGCACAGCCTGCAGTCGGTGGCCACCTCCGTGCGGTCGTTCGCGTTCGTGAAGGACCTGGTCGAGATCACCGACCTGTTCGCCGAGCACCGGATCGAGGACGCGCTGTCCCTGGTGCTCTCCGGACTCCCGGCCGGAGGCGTGCTCGACGTGGACGCCGACTCGGACTACGGCTCCTCGTTCGAGCAGTTCCTCGAGCAGTTCGGCTCGGCGGTAAACCGCAGGACCACGCTGGTGATCCTCGGCGACGGGCGCGGCAACGGCAGGGATCCGGGCTTCGCCGCGTTCGAGGAGCTCACCCGGCGCGCCCGGTCGACGATCTGGCTGACCCCCGAGCCGCGCTACTCGTGGGCGCTCGGCGGCTGCGACCTGCCGGAGTACGCGGAGTGGTGCGACAAGGTCCAGGTCGTCCGCAACCTGCGTGGGCTGGACAACGTGACCCAGACGATGTCGGCCGGGCGATGACCACCCCGCCCGGCGAGCTCGGGGTGATCGACGCTCTGCGCCCCGGCCCCGAGGCAGGGGTCTACCGCGACGAGGTGGTCAGCGTCCGGGCCTGGCAGGGCCCTCGGCCGCGTCGCCATCTCGGGACGATCCGCACCCGCCACTTCGACGTCCACCGCGAGGGCCACCAGGTCCACCTGGTCCACTGCCTGCGGGCGGAGCAGATCGACGACGACCTCTCCGGGCTGCTGGCCGAGGAGCTGTTCCAGCCCGGTTGGCTGCGTGGTCCGGACCTGTTCGAGCGGCTCTTCACCGGCGTCGTGATCAGCAGCGCCCCCGACCCGGGGCAGGCCTGGGCCGCGTTCTACCGCAACACCCTGCGCCACGTGGAAGAGGCGCTGGAGCGCCCCGGCCCCGCTCCCGCGGGTCACGGGACCGTCGCCGAGTACGCCCCCGTCTACCGCTTCGTCGAGCAGCAGCTGGCGCGTGGCTCCGTCCTCGAGGTCGGCTGCTGCTTCGGGTTCCTCTCGCTGCGGCTGGCCGCCGCGGGCCGGGACGTGACCGCCTCCGACCTCTCCGCGGGCACCGTCACGCTGCTGCGCGCCGCCGCCTCCCGGCTGAAGGTCCCGCTCGCCACGCGCGCCGCCGACGCCACCCGGCTGCCGTGGGCCGCCGACGCCGCCGACAACGTGCTGCTGATCCACCTGCTCGAGCACATCGAGCCGAGCCTCGGCGACCGGGCGGTCGCCGAGGCGATCCGGGTCGCGCGTCGCAGAGTCGTCATCGCCGTACCCCTCGAGGACGAGCCCGACGAGACCTGGGGACACGTCCGGACGGTGTCGCTGGACGACCTCGCCGCGTGGGGCGAGGCCTCGGGACACCCGTACCGGGTCGTCGAGCACCACGGTGGCTGGCTCGTCGTCGACACCGACCGCTGATCGCTCCTCGCCGGTCGACCTGTCCATCGACGACGCGGACGCTCGCCACGCCGGCCGACCCCGCGTCAGGCCTGGTCACAGGCGGGTTCGACCTGTCCGTCGGCCGCACGCAACCGGGTGGGAGGCCTACCCGAGGGCAGGTGTGCGACCGCCCACTCGGTGGGTCTGTCGGTGTGTCGTACGTCACTACCTTGAGAGGACCGTAGCCCAGCCCGGACCACGGCTCACTCCCTGGAGGAACTGATGACGAACACATCCATCGATGCAGAGGTGCCCACGGTGCAAGGCACCACCCCGACGGCCTGGGGCGACCCGTTCCCGCTCGGCCTGGCCAGCTTCGGGATCTCGGCGCTCGTGCTGTCCAGCGTGATGTCGGGACTCGTGGACGCGGCCGCCCTGCCGGCGGTGCTGCCCCTCGCGCTGGCGCTGGGCTTCGCGACCGAGCTCCTGGCCGGTCTGGTCCACTACCGGCGTGGCGAGACCTTCCCGGCCCTGGTGTTCACCGCGTACGCCGGCTTCTGGCTCTCCTATGCGCTGCTGGTGCAGTTCTACGGACCGATGGTGACCGCGGACGGCGCCGCGATCACCGGGATGTTCCTGCTCGCCTGGGCGCTGTTCACGTCCTACATGCTGCTGGCGGCGCTGCGCACCAACACCACCACGATCGTGATCTTCGTGCTCCTGGCCGGGGTCTTCTACCTCGCGGCCTTCGGGTCGTTCCTCGGCAGCGCCGGTCTCGGCAAGACCGCCGGCTACGTGCTGATCCTGGACGCCGTGGTGGCGCTCTACGCCTCGGCCGCGATCATCGTGAACACGACCTGGGACCGCACGGTCCTGCCGGTGCCGTGATCTCGCTCGGCCGTCGGGCCGTCGGTCAGAGGAGTCCCATCTTGGACGCCTCGTACACCGCCTCGGCCCGGCGGCTGACGCCCAGCTTCCGCAGGATGTTGCCCACGTGGAACTTCGCGGTGGTGTCGGAGATGTAGAGCCGGTGGCCGATGGCGCGGTTCGACAACCCGTGGGCGAGCAGCTCCAGCACCTCGAGCTCGCGGCTGGTGAGCTCGGAGTCGTCGCTGGTCACCGGCATGTTCACGCCACGGATCATCGCCGCCGCGGAGCGCGCGTCGAAGGCGCTGCCGCCGCTCGCGACGTCCCGGATCGCCCGGACCAGCCCGGTGGTGTCGACGTCCTTGACGACGTAGCCGCGGGCGCCGGCGCGGATCGCCTGCATCACCAGCTGCTCGTCGAGGAACGTGGTCAGCACCAGGATCAGGGCTTCCGGATGGCGCTGGGTGAGCGCCGCGCAGAGCTCGAGCCCCTCGGCGTCCGAGGACGAGGAGAGCTTCAGGTCGAGCAGCACGATGTCCGGGCGGGCGCTGTTGACCCGGGCGAGCGCCTCGGCCGCCGTCGCCGCCTCCGCGACGACCCGCAGCCCGGGCTCGCGCTCCAGGATCGAGCGCAGACCCTGCCGCACGATCGCGTGATCATCGACCAGCAGTACGTCGATGCCGGCCGTGGTCCGGTCCGGGACCGCTGGGGCGGGGACCGCCTGGGGTGGGCTGAGCATGGTCATGGGTTCCTCCTCGAAGCGGCTACTGCGGGTCCTCGATGAGCCCGCAGATCGTTCCTCGGCCGCGGTCCACGACCGGCAGCGGCACCCGGAGCTCGACTCGGACCCCGCCGAGGTGCGAGCGGCGGAACGCGACCGTGCCGCCGAGCTCGCTGATCCGGGTCTCGATGTTCGCCAAGCCCCGGTGGCGGCCGTCGATGGAGGCGCCGCGCTCGAGACGCAGCTTCCGGGCGAGCAGGCCGGGGTCGCCGCGGCCGTCGTCGGCGACGCCGACGTAGAGCTCGTGCTTGCGGTAGCGGAGCCGGAGCACGGCCTGGGTGGCCTCGGCATGGATGGCCACGTTGAAGAGCGCCTCGCCGACCGCACGGGCGATGTCGTGCTTGGCCTCCGCGGGCATCGGGCACACCTCGCCCTCGACCCGCACCGACACGTCCAGGTGCGGGCGATGGTGCTCGGCCACCTCGTGCAGCAGCTCCGGCAGCGAGGAGACCGTGTCGCGATGCGGCTGGTGCAGCGCGTAGATCGCCCGGCGCAGCTGCTCCACGGCGTCCTGGGTGAGCTGCTTGGCGGTGTTGAGGAGCTCGGTGATCCGCTCGCCGGCAGGCCCCAGGTCCTCCGTCTCGCCCCGCGCGACCTCGACCGACATCCCGGCCGAGAGCACGAACTGGGTCACGCTGTCGTGGAGCTCCCGCGCGATCCGGTGGCGCTCGTGGTCGACCAGCTCGCGCTGCCGGGCCACCAGCAGCCGCTCCTCGGCCTCGCGCAGCTCTCGGGTCCGCTGCTCGAGGTCCCGCTCCCGGGCGCCGACCTCGTCGTAGAGCCGCTGGGCACGCCGGTGCTGGGCGAGCCCGGCCTGGTACTGCTCGGAGGTGTGCAGGGCCACCGCGGCCTCGTTGGCCAGGATCCGCAGCACCGACAGGTCTCCGGGCTCGGGGTCGTCCGCGAGCCCGTGGAGGCCGACCAGGCTGCCGATCATGACGCTCTCCAGCGTCATCGGCACCCGCACCCAGCGGGCCGGCCCCGGCGCCCCGGTGGCATGGCCGGCCCGGATCGCGCCGAGCTCGCGGCGTACGACGGCGGGGAGGTCCTCCTCGTCGCCCACCACCCGGCCGTCCTGGTCCACGACGATGAACCGCGGCCGCGCTCCCGTCAGGTGGCCGTCGGCCAGCGCCAGGATCGTCCACTCCGCGGCGAGGTGTACCGCGGCCGCGCGGGCCACCTCCTCCAGGAGCGCCCGCGGACCCTCCACCGTGCGCACCAGCGCCCGGGAGATCGAGTCCATGGCGCGTACGGCCTGCTGCATCCGCTCGTCGGAGCGCAGGAACGCGCGGTAGTAGGAGCGTTTGCCGGAACGTACGCCGGTCAGTGCTGCCAGGTCGGGGGCGCTCACGGGACTGCCTTCACAGGGCTTCCCGGAAGAGCGCGTGGATCTCGGTGCGGCTCGCCGGTCGTGGGTTCGTCGTCAGGCAGGCGTCGTCGAGGGTGGTCACCGACAGGGTGTCGAGATCGGTGTCGGTCACCCCGAGATCACGCAGACCTCGGGGCACGCCGACGTCGTCGGCCAGGCGTCGCACGTGGTCGGCCAGCATCTCGGCCGCGACGTACCCGGGGACGCCGTCGACCGGCAGCCCGGCCGCCCGGGCCAGGCCGACGAACCGCTCGGGGACCGAGCGTGCGTTGTAGCGGATCACGTGCGGGAGCAGCACGCCGTTGACCACCCCGTGCGGGGCGTCGAGCAGCCCGCCGACCTGGTGGCTCATCGCATGGGTCGCCCCGAGGATCGCGTTGGTGAAGGCCAGTCCGGCCTGCAGGCTCGCCTGCGCCATCATCGCGCGGTGCTCCATCGCGCCGGGGTCGGTGATGGTCGAGCGCAGGTGGCGGCAGACGAGGGCGACCGAGGCCATCGCGTGCCCGTCGGCCAGCGGGTTGTGCGCCAGCGACACGTACGACTCGATGCCGTGGGTCAGCGCGTCCAGGCCGGTCGCGGCGTTGAGCGCCTCCGGCATCGTGGTCAGCAGCCGTGGGTCGGTGATCGAGACGTCCGGCACCAGCGCCCGGCCCATGATCGTGATCTTCACCCGGCGGTCGGTGTCGGTGACGATGCAGAACTGGGAGACGTCGGCCCCGGTCCCGGAGGTGCTCGGGATCATCAGCATCGGCGGGATCGGCCGGGCGATCTGGTCGATGCCGGCGTAGTCGAGGATGTCGCCGCCGTTGCCCGAGAGCACCGCGACGCCCTTCGCGGCGTCCATGCAGGAGCCGCCGCCGATCGCCACGATGACGTCGGCCTCGGTCTCGACGTACCTCTCGTAGGCGCGGCGTACCTCGTGGTCCTTGGGATTCGGCGTGACCTCGGTCCACAGCACCGGGGCGAGCCCCTCGGCCCGCAGCAGCCGGAGCAGCTCGTCGACCCAGCCCGCCTCGACGATCCCGGGATCGGTGACGACGAACGGCCGCCGGGCACCGAGCCGGGCGGCGGCGTAGCCCGCCTCCCCGAGGGAGTCGGGTCCGAAGACCACCTCGGGTGCCTGAAACTTCACCACCTGGTCGAGCGGGGCGGTCGGTGGGACGGGCTCGTGCCGGGGAGGGGCCTCCCGGGTGCGGGCGATCACTGCTGTCGTGGCTCCGGCTCCGGCGCTCATCTCAGAGACCCACCTCGCGGTCCAGCCGGGCGATCTGACCGTCGGCGAGCGCCATCAGCGGGGAACCGGGCGGCAGCAGGTCCTGGAGGCGGAGCCACATCTCGTAGTCGTCGGCGCCCCACGCCGACCGGGTCCAGGTCGAGACGAGGTCGGGCTGGCCCGACTGGAGCACCGCGGCACGCAGTTGCTGCGCCAGGGTCTCCCGCAGTCGTACGACGCCGGGCGCCACCGAGCGCGGCAGGATCGGGCCCCGATAGCAGCGGAGTGCGCCGGCGACGTCGCCCACCGCGAGCCGGGCCTCCACGCCGAGCCAGTCGCCGGTGACCTCGGTGGTGAGCCGGTAGGGCCGGGAGGCGAGGAACTCCTCGCCCAGCAGGTTGCGCAGCCGGTTGAGCTCGGCGCGGAGCGTCGAGGAGCCACCGTCGTCCTCGTAGAGCAGGACGGCGAGCTCGTCGCCGGAGAGCCCGCGCGGGGCGCTGGCGAGGAGCAGGAAGATCTCGCTGTGGCGCGGCGAGAGCCGCAGCTGGGCGCGATGGCCACGGCCGTCGTCGATCGAGAGCAGCAGGTCCTGGCGACCCAGCGTCTCCACGGCGATGCGCGCCCAGCCGGGCCGGGTCTCGGGCTGCCTCGGGAGCAGCTGCTCGCGCGCGAGCTCGGACTCCGCGAGCCTGGCCGCGGCGCGCACCATCGCCATCGTCTGGGGCACCACGATGGAGTCACCGCCGGTGATGTCGAGGACGCCGAGCAGGCGGGAGTCGCCCGGGTCGTGGATCGGGGTGGCGGCGCAGCTCCACTGCTGGACCGAGCGCCGGAAGTGCTCGGCGGCGACGACACTGGTCGGCCGGTCGAGCCGGAGCGCGAGGCCGGGTGCGTTCGTGCCGGCGAGCCGTTCGTCCCAGTTGCTCCCCTCGACGAAGCCGATCCGCTCCGCGCGCCGTAGGGCTGCCGGAGCCCCGCACACCCAGAGCAGCTGGCCGGCCTCGTCGGAGACGGCCATGATCGCGTCGCAGTCGCGCGCCGCCTGCCCGAGCACGTCGTCGAGCAGCGGGAACACGCGCGCCAGCGGATGGGCGGCACGTACGTCTCGCAGCTGGTCCTCGGGGAGGGTGATCGGCGCGCACGTGTCGTCCGCGGTCACCCCGGCGGCGGCGGACCGGTGCCACGAGTCCGCCACGGCTGCGCGCATCGAGGCGCTCTGCTTCGTATCGCTCATCCGGACCTCCTCTGGTGACGAGGGTCACATTTGAAGGTTGCATTCACGTTGCATCGGTTCCGCAACGTGGCTGCAACCTCGGCGTTCCTAGCGTCTGTGACCACGATCACGCCCCAATGCCTGACTTTGCCTGAGGAGAATTCCCGATGACCGTATACGCAGCTCCCGGCCAGCCCGACTCGCTGGTCACCGTCCAAGGCCGCTACGGCCACTACATCGGCGGCCAGTGGGTCGACCCGGTCAAGGGCGCCTACTTCGAGAACATCTCGCCGGTGAACGGCAAGCCGTTCACCGAGATCGCCCGGGGCACGGCCGAGGACATCGAGGCCGCCCTGGACGCCGCACATGCCGCCGCTCCGTCGTGGGGGAAGACCTCGACGACGGAGCGGGCCAACATCCTGCTCAAGATCGCCGACGTGATGGAGGAGAACCTCACCGCCATCGCCGTGGCCGAGACCTGGGAGAACGGCAAGCCGGTCCGCGAGACCCTGGCCGCCGACATCCCGCTCGCGATCGACCACTTCCGCTACTTCGCCGGCGTGCTCCGTGCCCAGGAGGGCACCATCGGCGAGATCGACGAGAACACCGTGGCGTACCACTTCCACGAGCCGCTGGGCGTCGTCGGCCAGATCATCCCGTGGAACTTCCCGATCCTGATGGCGGTCTGGAAGCTCGCCCCGGCCCTGGCCGCCGGCAACGCGGTCGTGCTCAAGCCGGCCGAGCAGACCCCGTGGTCGATCCTCAAGCTCGTCGAGCTCGTCGGCGACCTGCTGCCCGCCGGCGTGCTCAACGTCGTCAACGGGTTCGGTGTCGAGGCCGGCAAGCCGCTCGCCTCCTCGCCCCGGGTCGCGAAGGTCGCCTTCACCGGTGAGACCACGACCGGCCGCCTGATCATGCAGTACGCCAGCCAGAACATCATCCCGGTGACCCTGGAGCTCGGCGGCAAGAGCCCGAACATCTTCTTCGACTCCGTCGCCGCGGAGAAGGACGCCTTCTACGACAAGGCGCTCGAGGGCTTCACGATGTTCGCCCTCAACCAGGGCGAGGTCTGCACCTGCCCGTCGCGTGCGCTCGTCCAGCGCTCGATCTACTCCGACTTCGTCGGCGACGCGATCGCCCGGGTCGAGAAGATCAAGCAGGGCAACCCGCTCGACGACACCACGATGATCGGTGCCCAGGCCAGCAACGACCAGCTCGAGAAGATCCTGTCCTACATCGAGATCGGCAAGGACGAGGGCGCCAAGGTCCTCACCGGTGGCGAGCGGAACATCCTCGAGGGCGACCTCGCCGAGGGCTACTACGTGCAGCCGACCGTCTTCGAGGGCGACAACTCGATGCGGATCTTCCAGGAGGAGATCTTCGGCCCGGTCGTCTCGCTGACCGGCTTCGACGACGAGGCCGACGCCCTCAAGGTCGCCAACGACACCCTGTACGGCCTCGGTGCCGGCGTCTGGTCGCGCGACGGGTCGCAGGCCTTCCGGGCAGGCAAGGAGATCAAGGCCGGTCGCGTCTGGACGAACTGCTACCACGCCTACCCGGCCCACGCGGCCTTCGGTGGCTACAAGCAGTCCGGCATCGGTCGCGAGACCCACAAGATGATGCTGGACCACTACCAGCAGACCAAGAACCTGCTCGTCAGCTACAGCCCCGACGCCCTCGGGTTCTTCTGATGAGCGCGACCCACGCCTCCTCCCTTCCGGCGCGGGTCGCCGTGACCGACGAGGCGGCGGACCTGCTCCGCCGTCTCGTCGGTATCCACGGACCGGTCATGTTCCACCAGTCCGGTGGATGCTGCGACGGCTCCGCCCCGATGTGCTACCCGAGCGGCGACTTCATGCTCGGCGACGCCGACATCCACCTGGGCGACCTGGACATCGGGCTGGACCCGCAGGTGCCCGTCTGGATGTCGCGCTCGCAGTTCGAGTACTGGTCGCACACCCACCTCACCATCGACGTCGTCCCCGGACGCGGCGCCGGGTTCTCGCTGGAAGCGCCCGAGGGCGTGCGGTTCCTGATCCGGTCGCGACTGTTCACCGACGACGAGGCCGCCCTGCTCGGCTAGCCGGCCTCACCCGCCATCCCCTCCCGCCCCGAAGGAAGCACGACGCCATGACCGACCTGACGATCCCCAGCAAACCGACCCGCTTCGAGCCGCCGGCCGAGCTCGCCGCTGCCGCCAACGTCACCGCCGAGGCGTACGCCCGTGCCGAGTCCGACCTCGAGGGCTTCTGGGCCGAGCAGGCCGAGCGGCTGACCTGGGCCGAGCCGTTCACCGAGGTGCTGGACTGGTCCCGGGCCCCCAGCGCGCGGTGGTTCGCGGACGGGAAGCTCAACGCGGCGTACAACTGCGTCGACCGTCACGTCGAGGCCGGTCGCGGCGGCAAGGTGGCCTTCCACTTCGTCGGCGAGCCCGGTGACACCCGGGACATCACCTACGCCGAGCTCAAGGACGAGGTGTCCCGGGCCGCCAACGCGCTGACCTCCCTCGGCGTGGGCAGCGGCGACCTGGTCGCGATCTACCTGCCGATGATCCCCGAGGCCATCGTCGCGATGCTGGCCTGTGCCCGTATCGGCGCCACCCACACCGTGGTGTTCGGCGGGTTCTCGGCCGAGGCCCTCGCCTCGCGGATCGAGGACTGCCGGGCCAAGCTGGTCATCACCTCCGACGGCGGCTACCGCCGCGGGGCGCCGTCGGCGCTGAAGCCGGCCGTCGACGCCGCCCTGTCGCGGCTGGGCAGCCAGAGCCCGGTCGACCACGTCCTCGTCGTGCGCCGCACCGGGGAGTACGTCCCCTTCGACGACGCCACCGACCTGTGGTGGCACGACGTCGTCGACAGCGCCTCCCCCGAGCACACGCCGGAGGCGTTCGACGCCGAGCACCCGCTGTACGTCATGTACTCCTCGGGCACGACCGGCAAGCCCAAGGGCATCCTGCACACCACCGGCGGCTATCTGACCGGCGCGGCCTACACCCACCATGCCGTCTTCGACCTCAAGCCGGACACCGACGTCTACTGGTGCACCGCCGACATCGGCTGGGTCACCGGACACAGCTACATCGTCTACGGCCCGCTCGCCAACGGGGTCACCCAGGTGCTCTACGAGGGCACGCCGGACAGTCCGCACCGGGGTCGCTGGTGGGAGATCATCGAGCGGTACGGCGTGACCCTCTTCTACACCGCCCCGACGGCGATCCGGACGTTCATGAAGTGGGGACGCGAGATCCCGGACACCTACGACCTCAGCTCGCTGCGGCTCCTCGGGTCGGTCGGCGAGCCGATCAACCCCGAGGCGTACCTCTGGTACCGCAGCGTCATCGGCGGTGACCGCTGCCCCGTCGTCGACACCTGGTGGCAGACCGAGACCGGGCAGATGATGATCAGCCCCCTGCCCGGGGTCACCGCCGGCAAGCCCGGCTCGGCGATGCGGCCGCTGCCCGGTATCGGCGCCGACGTGGTCGACGAGGAGGGTCGCTCGGTGCCGAACGGGTCCAGCGGCTACCTCGTCCTCACCAAGCCCTGGCCCGCCATGCTGCGCACGCTGTGGCAGGACGAGGACCGCTTCGTCGAGACGTACTGGACCCGCTTCGCAGATCTCGGCTACTACTTCGCCGGCGACGGCGCCAAGAAGGACGAGGACGGCGACATCTGGATCCTCGGCCGCGTCGACGACGTGATGAACGTGTCCGGCCACCGCCTCTCCACGAGCGAGATCGAGTCCGCCCTGGTCTCCCACCCGCGGGTCGCCGAAGCAGCCGTCGTCGGCGCCGCCGACGAGACCACCGGTCAGGCGGTCGTCGCGTACGTGATCCTGCGCTCGGGGGACGGCAACACCGGTGAGGCGCTGGTCCAGGAGCTGCGCAGCCACGTGGCCAAGGAGATCGGGGCCATCGCCAAGCCGCGGCAGATCACGATCGTCCCGGAGCTGCCCAAGACGCGGTCCGGGAAGATCATGCGCCGCCTCCTGCGCGACGTCGCCGAGGGGCGAGACGTCGGTGACACCACCACGCTGAGCGACCCGAGCGTCATGGCGCTGATCGCGAACCGCGAGGCCGACGACACCGAAGCGGCGGCGGGATGAGATGGCCGTGCCCACGACAGGCGTCGATCCCCGGACGATAGGGCGCAGCTGGATCATCGTGGCCAGGCACCGCCAGCCCGCGGGCACGAAGGATCCTGCGCCGTGGGGCGAGGCGCACCTCAAGCGGATCGGCACGCAGGTGACCCTCTGCGGTGCACCGGCTCAGGGCTGGCACGCGTTCTGGCAGCTGCGCTCCGAGGACATCCGCCGGTGGTGCGCCGACTGCTCCGCCGCAGCGCGTCCCACCCGCACCGTGGCGGGCGCCCGCGGGGTCAGTCCCTGACCTGGGACGGCGCGGTGCCGTAGCGCCGGCGGTGGGCCGCCGCGAACCTGCTCGCGGACGAGAAGCCCCAGCGCGCGGCGACGTCGCCGATGGCGAGCGCGGGGTCGCCGGCCAGGTCGGCATGGGCCCGCTGCAGCCTGATGTCGAGCAGATACTGCGTCGGCGACTGGCCGACCCAGCGCTGGAAGCCCTCCTGGAGGCGCCGGACGCTGGTGCCGGCGAGGACGGCCATGTCGGCGGCGGTCCAGGCCCGGGCCGGGTCGTCGTGGAGCGCCTCGACCACGGCCCGGATCATCCGCGGCTGCGCCGCCGGACGGACCCCGCCGTCGGGACAGCAGGCCTCGAGCAGACCGACCGCGACCGCGCCGGCCAGCTGGCTGCGTACGTGCTCGCTGTCGGCGTAGAGGTCCGGGTCGTGCAGGTTGGTGGCCAGGCTGGTGATCAGATGGTGCCAGGCCCGCGCGCGGCCGTGCTGCACGGACAGCTGCTCCGGCAGCAGCGTGCGTACGTTGACCCGGTCGGTGCCGAGGACGCGTTCGGCCTCCACCTCCAGCCAGGAGCTGTCGAACTTCACGCCGAGCACCGTGCAGGTCGCGTCCCAGTGGCTGATGAGCGAGGGGGTGTCGGGGCGGAAGACCGTGCCCTGGCCGGTCACCGAGGTGATCTCCCCGAACCGTCCCCGGCTCGCGAGATGCCCGGTGATCGGCATGTTCACCTCGAACGCCCCGGGGTAGTCGCAGTCGATCGCCACGTCGGCGCCCCAGCCGACGTGGCCGATCAGCACCGGCCCGAGGTCGAGCGTACGCAGCGTCAGCCGAGGCTCGTGGCTCCCGCCGAGCGGCCTCAGCTCATGCGGGAAGTACGCCTGGGCGACCACGTTCGAGGCCTGGCCCCAGTCCCGAGGGGCGGTGCGCCGGCGACCGGACATGGCGCGGAGTCTACCTGAGACGTCCGTCACAAAAAGGTCGCGCATCCGGTGCCGAGACCGCGCGATCCGTGTCGCCGGTCTGCTGTGACGCACCTAACTTCGGGATCTCAGTGCCGACCCGTTCAGCCTTCGAGGAGCACCCGATGACCACCACCCAGCAGGACCTGTCCTGGCTCGACGACGTGACGATGAGCGACCTCGAGCGGAATCCCTACCCGACCTACGAACGTCTCCGCCGCGAGGCACCGCTCGCCTTCGTCCCGGTCCTCGGGTCGTACGTCGCCTCGACCGCCGAGGTGTGCCGCGAGGTCGCGACCAGCCCCGACTTCGAGGCCGTGATCACCCCGGCCGGCGGGCGCACGTTCGGCCATCCCGCGATCATCGGTGTCAACGGTGACATCCACGCGGACCTGCGCGGCATGGTCGAGCCGCAGCTGCAGCCGGCCGAGGTCGACAGCTGGGTCGACGACCTGGTGCGCCCGATCGCCCGGAGCTACGTCGAGCAGTTCGAGGACCGCGGCAGCGCCGAGCTCGTCGCCGAGTTCTGCGAGCCGGTCTCGGTGCGTTCGCTCGGCGACCTGCTCGGGCTGCAGTCGGTCTCCTCCGACAAGCTCCGCGAGTGGTTCCACAAGCTGAGCGTCTCGTTCACCAACGCCGCGGTCGACGAGAACGGGGAGTTCACCAACCCGGAGGGGTTCACTCCGGGTGACGAGGCCCGGGCGGAGATCCAGGAGGTCGTCGACCCGCTGATCGACCGCTGGATCGAGCACCCGGAGAACACGGCGATCTCCCACTGGCTCCACGACGGCATGCCGCCGGGCAAGACCCGTGCCCGCGAGTACATCTACCCCACCATCTACGTCTACCTGCTCGGCGCGATGCAGGAGCCCGGCCACGGCATGGCCTCCACCCTGGTGGGGCTCTTCAGCCGTCCCGAGCAGCTCGAGGAGGTCGTCGACGACCCGTCGCTGCTGCCGCGGGCCATCTCCGAGGGCATGCGCTGGACCTCGCCGATCTGGTCGGCGACCGCGCGGATCAGCACCAAGCCGGTCACCATCGCCGGCGTCGACCTGCCCGCCGGCACCCCGGTGATCCTCTCCTATGGCTCCGCCAACCACGACACCGGGAAGTACGACGCCCCCACCGAGTACGACCTGCACCGGCCGCCGCTGCCGCACCTCGCCTTCGGCGCCGGCAACCACGCCTGCGCGGGCATCTACTACGCCAACCAGGTCATGCGGATCGGGCTCGAGGAGCTCTTCGAGGCGATCCCCAACCTGGAGCGCGACACCGGCGAGGGCGTGGAGTTCTGGGGCTGGGGATTCCGCGGCCCGACCAGCCTGCACTGCACCTGGGAGGTCTGAGCCGTGTCCGCCGCGATCAGCGTCGCCGGCCGCCGCGTCGAGTGCGCCGAGGACCAGTCGATCCTCGAGGCGTTCCTCCGGGCCGGCATCTGGATGCCGAACTCCTGCAACCAGGGCACCTGCGGCACCTGCAAGCTGCAGGTCGTCTGCGGCGAGGTTGACCACCGCGAGTCCCCGCTCGACACGTTGACCGCGGAAGAGCGCGCCGCCGGGCTGGCGCTCGCGTGCCAGGCCCGGCCGCTCGCCGAGACCGAGGTCGCGCTGCGGGGCTCCGAGACGGGACGTACGACCCACGTGCTGCGCGACCTCACGGCCACCGTCGTCGCGGTCGAGGAGATCGCCCGGGACACCCGGCGGGTCCTGCTTGGCCTCGAGGAGCCGCTCGCGTTCTCGGCGGGGCAGTACGTCGAGCTGCTCGTCCCCGACACCTCCGAGCGCCGCCCCTACTCCCTCGCCAACACGGCCGAGGAGGACAAGGTCCTCGAGCTCCACGTACGCCGCGTCCCCGGTGGCGTGGCGAGCGAGTGGCTCTTCGGGCCGGTCGCAGTCGGCGATCGGGTCGAGGTGCGCGGCCCGCTCGGCGACTTCCACGTCCCCGACGCGGACCACGACGAGGGCGAGCCGATGGTGCTCATCGGCGGCGGCACCGGCCTGGCGCCGCTGCTCGGCATCGCCCGCACGGCCCTGGATCGCCATCCCAAGCGGCTGATGGTCCTCTATCACGGTGTACGCAACGAGGCGGACCTCTACGACACCGACCGCCTCGAGGAGCTGGTGATCCGCTATCCCGGGTTCAGCTTCGTCACCGTGCTCTCCCGGGAGTCCGTGCCGGGCCACCGCAACGGCTACGCCCCCGACGCCTTCGTCGAGGACGTGGCCAGCGCCCGTGGCTGGTCCGGCTGGCTCTGCGGCCCGCCGCCGATGGTCGAGGCCGGCGTCAAGGCGTTCAAGCGCCGCCGGATGGCGCCGCGCCTGATCCACCGCGAGAAGTTCACGGCCGCGGACGCACCTGCGCCGTGAAGCTGCTGCCGGCCAGCGCCTCGAGCAGGTCGGCGGCCGAGACCTTACCGGTGACGGTGATCTGGCCGGTCTCGCGGTCGGCGGTGAGGGTGGCGACGCCGGGGAGGTCCCGGAGCCGGGCGGTGGCCTCACGGACGCATCGAGGGCAGCGCATGCCCTCGACGTACAGCTGGATGGTCTGCATGGCGGTCTCCTTGGTGGTCTCGCAGTGCCGTCGTGGCCCCGGACGGATCCGGGGCCACGACGGGTGTCGGACGGGCTAGCGGCCGGCGGGGACCGACTCGGCCGCGGTCTCGGTGCGGACCGGCTTCCAGCCGAGCCCGGTGACGACGGCACCGGCGAGGGCGATCCCGGCCGCGCCGAGGAACCCGGCCGAGAAGCCGTCGGTCATGGCGGCCAGGTCACCGAGCTGGTCGGAGCCGTACGCGGCCGCGACGACGGTCATCGCCGCCAGGCCGAGCGCGGAGCCGACCTGGTAGCTGGTGTTGACGATCCCGGCGGCCAGACCGCCCTCTTCGGGAGCGGCCGCGCCGAGCGCCGTGCTCAGCGAGGGGATGAACGCCAGCGCCATGCCCGCCGCGGTGACCAGGGTCGCCGGGAGCACGTCGACGGCGAAGCTGCCGTCGGCGTCGATCCGGGAGAGCCAGACCAGTCCGAGCGCGAGGACGACCAGGCCGCCGACGGTCATCGCCTTCGGTCCGAACGCCGCCGTCAGCCGCGGGGCGACGGCGACCATGCCGAGCATGATCGTCACCGTCATCGGCAGCAGGGCCGCGCCGGACTCGAACGCGCCGAGCCCCAGGACCTGCTGCAGGTAGAGGTTGATGAAGAAGAACATCGGGATCCAGGCGGCGCCGAGCAGCAGCTGGGCGATGTTGGCGGCGGCCAGGTTCGGGGCCTTGAAGATGCCCAGGCGCATGAGCGGCGCCGAGGAGCCTGCCTGCAGGGCGACGAAAGTGACGAGCAGGGCGATGCCGACGGCGCCGGCGATGAGCGTGCTGGGCGATCCCCAGCCCTCCTCGGGGACGCGTACGACCGCGAAGACCACGGCGGCGAGACCCAGGGTGACGGTCAGCGCGCCGAGCAGGTCGATGCGACCGCGCTGCGCGGTCCCTGCCGGCATCGTGCCGGGCGTCAGCGCGAGCACCGCGAGGGCGATCGGCAGGTTGATGAAGAAGACCCACGGCCAGGAGAGGTATTCGGTGAGCACGCCGCCGAGGAACACGCCGGCCGTGCCGCCGGCCGGGGCGGCCGCACCGTAGAGCGCGAGCGCCTTGGTCAGCTCCTTCGGGTTGGCCCCGAAGGTCATGAACAGGAGCGTCAGCGCCGAGGGTGCGATGAGCGCCGATCCGGCGCCCTGGACGGCGCGGCCGGCGATCTCGACGGCGACGCTGTCAGCCAGTCCCGCGACCAGCGAGCCGACGCCGAGGACCAGCCAGCCGAGGGCGAAGATCCGGCGCGCGCCGAGCAGGTCGGAGAGCCGGCCGCCGAGCAGGAGCAGGCCGCCGAAGGCGACCACGTAGGCGTTGAACACCCAGCTGAGGTCCTGCGGGGCGAAGCCGAGATCACGCTGGATCTCGGGGAGGGCGACGCCGATGATGGAGGTGTCCATGATGACCATGAACTGGGCGGCGGCGATGAGGCCGAGGGCGAGCCAGCGGCGGCTGTTGGCACCCGCCGCCGGGGATGCTGTGGAAGACATGGTTCTCTCTCTTCGTCAGGGCGGCCGTTCGACCGCGTGAGGAGAACCTGTCCCGCGTCACTGTCCCTGGTCTGTCCGGGCGCCGTCCGTCCCGGAGCCGTTGAGCCGGTCGAGCGCCTCGGTCGCCTGGGCCGCGAGGGCGACCTCGCCGGTGGCGAGGCCGAGGGTCCGGGCCTCCTCGTAGCGCTCCGCGGCCGCCTCCACCTCGGTCAGCTGCTCGTGGCACCGGGCCAGCGCGAGCGTCGCCTTCGCCGTCATCGCGGGCGTCTGCAGCGTCTCGAAGCCCTGGATCGCCGTCGTCAGCAGGTCGATGGCCGTCGTCCAGTCCTGCTGACGCTCGGCGAGCCGGCCACGTCCGTACGCCGCCAGGACCGACCCGGCACGGTCACCGACGTGACGCGACGCCAGCTCCGCGCGCCGGAACGCGTCCTCGGCCGACTCGTGGTCGCCCAGGCCCAGGTGGGTGATCCCGAGGTCGGCGAGCGCCCACTGCACGGTGTTGTGGATGCCGGCCGAGGTGGCGACGTCGATCGCCTGCTCGAGGGTGCGGGCCGACTCGCGTAGGCGTCCGAAGTGCCGCAGGCCGTAGCCGAGGTGGTACAGGACGGCGCTGTGACCCCAGGGGTCGTCGAGGTGGCGGAACTCGGCCGCGGTGGCCCTGCCGAGCCGCGTCGCCGTCGCTTCGTCCCTGGCCTTGAGGGCGGTCTCGAGCCTGACGAACCCGGCGACGGCGAGGCCCCAGCGGTCGCCGCGGTCGCGGAAGGACGCCTCGGCGGCATCGAGGAGTGCCGGCGCCTCGGGATCCTGCCCGTTGACGCCTTCGACGGCGAGCAGCACCTGCGAGACCGCGGCCCCGTCGGCGTCGCCTGCCTCGCTGAAGATCGCCAGACTCTCGCGGGCCGCCTCGGCACAGCGCGGGTGGGGGTGGACGACGCACGCCCGGGGGCGCTCGACCAGCGACACCGCCTGCAGGGCGGCTGCCCGCGCCGCGGGCGTCCCGCGGTCCTGCTCGAGGAGGCGGCGCAGGATCCGGCGGCCCTCGAGGTGGCGGCCCTGGTGCCAGAAGAGACCGAGGTGGCCGGCCAGCCGCAGGGCGGCGTCGATGCGATGTCCTGAGCTTGTCGAAGGGTCGCCGGCGGGGCCCTCCAGCCAGGCGATGGCCGAGCGTACGTTGGCCTGCTCGTCGACCAGGAGGTTCCGCGCTCGGGGGTCGCCCTGACCGCGCAGCGCCCGCGCCGACCGCTCCGCGACCTGGGCGAAGTGGTGGGCGTGCCGGGTGGCCAGGGCGTCGCTCCGGCCGGTCGTCGCCAGCCGGTCGGCGGCGTACTCACGCAGGGTCTCGAGCATGCGGTAGCGGGTGACCGGGCCGCGTTCGGCGACGATCAGGGACTGCTCGACCAGCCGGCCGACGGCATGGATGACCTGGCTCGGGTCGGTCTCGTCGTCGGCGAGGACCTGCTCGGCGGCGGTCAGGGTCCAGCCGCCGTGGAACACCGCGAGTCCCTCGAAGACGCGCTTCTCCAGGTCGTCGAGCAGGTCGTAGCTCCAGTCGACGGTCGCGCGGAGCGTGCGCTGACGTTCCTCCGCCGTCCGCGGCCCGGAGGTGAGCAGGGTGAAGCGCTGGTCGAGCCGGTCGGCGAGGTCGCTCGGGGACAGGGAGGTCGCCCGGGCCGCGGCCAGCTCGAGCGCCAGCGGCATGCCGTCGAGCGCACGGGCGATACGGCCGAGCGCTGCGTACGCCTCCGGGTCGGTCTCGATCCCGGGCCCGACGGTCGCGATCCGGCGGACGAGGAGCTGCACGGAGGCCGTCGCCGCGATCGTCTCGGCGTCGTCGTCCTCGAGCGGTGTCGGGAGCGGCCCGACGAGGGTCTGCACCTCGCTCGGCAGGGCGAGGGGCTCGCGGCTGGTGGCGATGACGGTGAGCTGCGGACAGCGGGTCAGCAGCTGCTCGACCAGCGTCGCGACCGGGTCGACGAGGTGCTCGCAGTTGTCGACGACCAGGAGCAGGTGCTTGTCGGCGAGGAACTCGATCAGCCGTGCCTGGAGGTCGGTCGCCGAGCCGTCCTGCGGCATCGCCACCGCCGCGGCGACGGCCGGCACGATGTGCTCGCGGCTCCGGATCGCGGCGAGACGGACGAGGAAGGTGCCGTCCGGGAACCGGTCGGCGAGACGTCGGGCGGCGTGCAGACCGAGGGCGGTCTTTCCGGATCCGCCGGGGCCGACGAGGGTGGTGAGCCTGGAGCTGCCGACCCGGTCGCTCAGCGAGTCGAGCAGCTCGTCCCGCCCGACGAGCGGGGTCAGGTCGGCCGGAAGGTTGGAGAGCTGCGCCCCGGACCGGGCTCGGTGGGGTGCGGTCGCCGGGGTGGAGAGGGTCACCTCGCCGGAGGAGCCGAGCGACGGATCCTGCCGAAGCACGCGCTCGTGGAGCGACCGCAGCGAGGCCGACGGCTCGAGACCGAGGTCGGCGTCGAGCGTCTTCCGCGTGCGGGTGAAGACCTCGAGGGCGTCGGCCTGCCGGCCGGCGCGGTAGAGCGCGACCATCAGCAGACCGGCCATCGCCTCATGGGTCGGGTCGGTACGCAGCAGCGGCTCGAGGTCGGTGACGACCTCCGCGTGCCGGCCCAGCGACAGCGCGATCTGGGCCCGCTCGGCGTACGCCGTCCGGCGGAGGTCCTCCAGCCGCACCGACTCGGGCACCGCCCACGGCTCGGTGGCGAAGTCGGCGAGCGCCTCGCCACGCCAGAGCCCGAGCGCCGCGTCGTAGGTGGCCAGATCCGCCTCGGTCGGGCTCCCGGACCCGGCGACCGCTGCGCGGACCTCCCGGATGTGTCGCTCGAAGGCCTCGGCATCGATGCTGCCGGGGTCGACCGCCGCCCGATAGCCGCCGCCGTCGCGCTGCACCAGGTCGAGCCCCATGTTCTTGAACACGCGGCGCAGCTTGGAGACGCGGAGCTGGAGCGCGTTGAGCGGGTCGGCCGGCAGCGCCGAGTCGGCCCACAGCCGGTCGATCAGTGCCGACGCCGGCACGATCCGCCCGCGCGCCAGGAGCAGCACCGCGAGGAGGGCCCGTTCCGCCGAACCGGGCACCTTGACGGGCTCACCGTCGACCGTCGCCTCGAACGGACCGAGCAGCCCGAAGCGGATGTCACGCGAGGTCGGCAGCACGTCGAGATCGTAGTCAGCACCCGCTCGGGCGCCGAACGGATATCTGTCCGGACTCCTGTCCGAGCTGTCCGAGCCCCGACAACGCCGGGACAGTACGCAGACAGATCGCCCGAGCAGCCTCTGGCACGTCAACAAGAGTCATCGAGATCCGAGCCAGGAGTGATCACATGAACGCCATTGCCAAGGTCGGTGCGTTCGCCGGAGCCGTCGTTGCCCTCGGCGGCCTGGGTTCCGCCGTGGGCGCCTCCGTCGGCCCGGTGGGCGAGCCCGAGCGTCACCAGG
This sequence comes from Nocardioides luteus, assembly GCF_015752315.1. Taxonomy (NCBI): domain Bacteria; kingdom Bacillati; phylum Actinomycetota; class Actinomycetes; order Propionibacteriales; family Nocardioidaceae; genus Nocardioides; species Nocardioides luteus. Next base: position 5,486,385 of record NZ_JADOVJ010000001.1, on the reverse strand, counting down.
AGCACGCGGCCGAGAAGAGCAGCCACGGCGGCCACGCCGGACACGGCGCCACGACGGCGCCCACGGCCACCGGGCTCAACGTCAGCGAGGCCGGCTACACGCTCGACCTCGTCGAGGACCGCTACCAGCGCACGGCCGACGCCACGCTGCAGTTCCGGATCCTCGGCGCCGACGACGAGCCGGTGACCCGGTTCGAGACGGCCCACGGGAAGAAGCTCCACCTGATCGTCGTACGCCGCGACCTGGCCACCTTCCAGCACGTGCACCCGGTGATGGCCGCCGACGGCACCTGGTCGGTCGACGCCGACCTGGCCGAGGCCGGGACCTACCGCGTCTTCGCCGACTTCCGGCCGGCGGCCGAGGACGAGGGCCTGACGCTCGGTCAGGACCTCTTCGTCGGCGGGCCCTACGAGCCGCAGCCGCTCCCCGCAGCCGCCACGACCAGCACGGTCAGCCCTTACCAGGTGGACATCGACGGCCATCTGGTCGCCGGAAAGACCTCGCGCCTGACCCTGACCGTGACCCGCGACGGCGAGCCGGTCACCGACCTGGAGCCCTACCTCGAGGCGTACGGCCACCTGGTCGCGCTGCGCGACGGCGACCTGGCCTACCTCCACGTCCACCCCGAAGGAGCGCCCGGCGACGGGCGCACCGAGCCCGGCCCGGAGATCACCTTCTCCGCCGAGGTGCCCTCGGCCGGGACGTACCGCCTGTTCCTCGACTTCCAGCACGCCGGCGACGTGCGCACCGCGGCCTTCACCGCCACAGCCGAAGCCCACGGAACAGCCCACTGACCCCCTGCCTGAGCAGGGTCCACCACAGAGAGAGGAAAGCACCATGTGCAGCACCACCTACACCGTTTCCGGGATGACCTGCGGCCACTGCGTCAGCTCCGTCAAGGAAGAGGTCACCCAGATCGCGGGCGTCTCCTCCGTCGACGTCGACCTGGCCACCGGCCAGGTGACCGTCACCTCCGAGAACGAGCTCGACCCCGCGCAGGTTCAGCGCGCGGTCGAGGAGGCCGGCTACCAGCTGGCCGGCTGAGCCATCCGCGTCGGCTCCCTGTGAGCGGGGAGCCGACGCGTACGCCGATCCACCCACCCGAAGGACACCTGATGACCGTCTCCGGAACCTCTGCCCCCACGACCGACTTCGAGCTCGAGATCAACGGCATGACCTGCGCGTCGTGCGCGAATCGCATCGAGCGCAAGCTCAACAAGCTCGACGGTGTGGCCGCCACCGTCAACTACGCGACCGAGAAGGCGAAGATCTCCGTCGCCGCGGACAAGACCGACATCGACGCGGGCGTGCTGATCGCGACCGTCGAGAGCGCCGGGTACGGAGCGAAGGAGCCGCGCCGCGAGGACCCGTCGCCGGGCGCGCCCGGCGACGGCGAGGCCACCGACCCCGTCGACCGGCTCCGGCAGCGGTTGCTCATCTCGGCGCTGCTCACCGTCCCCGTGGTGCTCCTGGCGATGGTGCCGGCCCTGCAGTTCGAGAGCTGGCAGTGGCTCTCGCTCACGCTCGCCGCGCCGGTCGTGGTCTGGGGCGCGGCGCCGTTCCACCGGGCGGCGTGGACCAACGCGCGCCACGGCGCGGCGACGATGGACACGCTGGTCTCGATCGGCACCCTGGCCGCCTTCGGCTGGTCCCTGTACGCCCTGTTCCTCGGCACCGCCGGTGAGCCCGGCATGACCCACCCGTTCAGCTTCACGATCGAGCGCACCGACGGGCTCGGCAACATCTACCTCGAGGCGGCCGCCGGCGTCACCACCTTCATCCTCGCCGGCCGCTACTTCGAGGCCCGCTCGAAGCGCCGTGCCGGCGCCGCCCTCACCGCGCTCCTCGAGCTCGGCGCCAAGGAGGTCGCCGTCCTCCGCGACGGGTCCGAGACCCGGATCCCGATCGACGAGCTCGCTGTCGGCGACCTGTTCGTCGTACGTCCCGGGGAGAAGGTCGCCACCGACGGCATCGTCGAGGACGGGTCCTCCGCCATCGACGCGGCGATGCTGACCGGTGAGTCCGTGCCGGTCGAGGTCGCGCCCGGCGACGCCGTCACCGGGGCCACGGTGAACGCCGGCGGGCGCATCGTCGTCCGGGCGACCCGGGTCGGCGCCGACACCCAGCTCGCCCAGATGGCGCGCCTGGTCGAGGAGGCGCAGACCGGCAAGGCCGCGGCGCAGCGGCTCGCCGACCGGATCTCGGGCATCTTCGTACCCATCGTGCTCGCCCTCTCGGCCATCACCCTCGGGTTCTGGCTCGGTGCGGGCGCGGGCGCCGCCACCGCCTTCACCGCCGCCGTCGCCGTGCTGATCATCGCCTGCCCGTGCGCCCTCGGCCTGGCCACGCCCACGGCCCTGATGGTCGGGACCGGCCGCGGCGCCCAGCTCGGCATCCTGATCAAGGGACCGGAGGTGCTCGAGAGCACTCGGAAGATCGACACCATCGTGCTCGACAAGACCGGCACCGTCACCAGCGGCACCATGACCCTGACCGACGTGATCGCCGCTCCCGGCGAGGACGCCGACGAGATCGCCCGCCTGGCCGGAGCCCTGGAGTACGCCTCCGAGCACCCGATCGCCCGCGCGATCGCGTCCGGGGCCGAGGCCCGCGTCGGCACCCTGCCCGCGGCCGAGGACTTCGCCAACGTCCCGGGCCTGGGTGTGCAGGGCATCGTCGACGGCCACGCCGTCCTCGTCGGCCGGGTCCGCCTGCTCGAGGACTGGAGCCAGTACCTTCCCGGCGACCTCGCCCTCGCGATGGCTGGGGCCGAGAGCGAGGGCCGGACCGCCGTCGCCGTCGGCTGGGACGGGCAGGCGCGCGGCGTCCTGGTCGTCAACGACGTGATCAAGCCGACCTCGGCCGAGGCGATCGCGGAGTTCCAGCGGTTGGGCCTGACCCCGGTCCTGCTCACGGGCGACAACGAGACCGTGGCCCGGAGCGTTGCCGCCGAGGTCGGGATCCCGGTCTCCGCTGACACCGTGATCGCCGAGGTGCTCCCCGAGGACAAGGTCGCGGTGGTCCGCCGGCTGCAGGAGGAGGGTCGCGTGGTCGCGATGGTCGGCGACGGCGTCAACGACGCACCGGCCCTGGCCCAGGCGGACCTCGGCCTCTCGATGGGCACCGGCACCGACGTCGCCATCCAGGCCAGCGACCTGACCCTGGTCCGCGGTGACCTGCGGGTCGCGGCCGACGCCATCCGGCTCTCCCGGAAGACGCTGGCCACGATCAAGGGCAACCTGTTCTGGGCCTTCGCCTACAACGTCGCGGCCATCCCGCTGGCCGTCGCCGGGCTCCTCAACCCGATGCTCGCCGGTGCCGCGATGGCCTTCTCGTCGGTCTTCGTGGTGAGCAACAGCCTCCGGCTGCGCCGCTTCCGCTGATCGCGGGCCGTGCTCCTCGGGCGTGACCACGCCCGAGGAGCACGGGCTCAGGCATGGCTGCCGGCATCCTCCCGATGCTCCTGGACGCGTTGACTCGATGGACCAGGAGGTGGCTGCCGTAGGGCGAGAACCGAAAGCCCCAGGCCGGCCAGCGCGAGTACAGCTCCGCCGTATCCATTGGCACGCATCAAGCCCGCTGCGACGCCGATGCCTCCCAGTGCCGACCCGATCGCGTTGGCGAGGTTGAAGGCACCCACGTTGACCGCCAGGGCCAAGGTCGGGGCATTGCTGGCGTGGCGTAGAACGAGAGACCCCAGCGGTGCGATGGTGGCCGTCGAGACGAGTCCCAGGGTCATCACGAGGACCGTGACGGGGGCGTGATACTCGGCCATGACGGGGAACAGGGCCAGCGTGATCGCGAGGAGGAGGAACACGCCCGTCAGGGTCCGCCCGAGCGAGAGGTCTGCCAGTCGGCCGGCCGCGAGGTTTCCGATGAAGCCCCCGAAACCGTAGGCGAGCAGGAGCAGGGGGACATAGCTTGCCGAGAGGCCGGAGACGCTCCTGAGGAGCGGGACCAGATACGTGAACACGATGCCGACCCCGGCGAATCCGACCACCGTGGTCGCCACCGCGATGAGGACGGCGCGGCGGGTGAGTGCTCGAACTTCGTCCCCGACCCCGGTGGTGGGGCGGGCGGTACGGGGCATCGTGAAAGCCAGCGAGACGAGACCGACCACCGCGAGTGCCGCGATCACCACGAAAGGTCGCCGCCAGCTCGTGTCGCCGCCCAGCAGCGCCCCGAGCGGGACACCGAGCACCGTTGCGACGGTGAGTCCAGAGCTGACGATGGCTACCGCGCGTCCGGCCTTGTCGTGGCCCAGCGCCCCGACCGCTGTCGTGAGTGCGATCGCGAAAAGGGTCGCCTGGCTGCATGCCGACAGCACCCGACCGACGATGAGCCACGCGAAGGTCGGGGCGAGTGCGGTGAGCGCAATGCCTGCGACGAACAGCACCGTGAGCCAGAGAGCGAGGCCCTTGCGCGGCAGACGCGCAGTCAGCACGGTCACCACCGGGCCTCCGATGGCCACGCCGAGGGCGTAGGCGGTGACGGCTTGGCCCGCCGTCGCCACGGGAACGGCGAAGTCGCGTGCCAGCTGCGGGAGCACGCCGGCGACCAGATACTCGGCTGTGCCCGTGCAGAAGACGAGTACGACGAAGGTGGCCAGGACCAGTCGCGGACGACCGGAACCATGGGGTGGAAGAGAGGAAGGTCGATTGGTGTTCACGTTCTCAGGCTCGACGTTGACATGAGTGAGAAGGCAAGAACCAGGAGGGCGGAACAGCGATGCGGATATCCGAGGCGAGCGCGGAAGCGGGCGTGAGTGCGCGGCTGTTGCGCTACTACGAAGAGCAGGGGCTGCTTGCGCCCTCACGTGATTCCTCGGGGTATCGCCGGTACAACGCCGCGGACCTGGAAGCAGCTCGACGAGTGCGCCAGTTGCTGGACGCCGGCTTGAGCACCGCGACGATCCGGCAGGTGCTGCCATGCCTGGTGGAGAGGGCTGGACGACTCACCCCGATCTGTTCAGAACTCGTCGCCCAGCTCAAGGACGAGCAGGAGCGCATCGAGACTTCGATCAGCGCCCTCACAGAATCGCGCGATGCGATCGCGAGCGTCATCACTGCTGCAGATGACGCCCCGCTGCGCTGAACCCACCGCCGTCTGTCGGCGCCGCGAACACTCCGCCCACGCCGCCGCGCCCTCCGATTGAGTCGTCGCCCGCGAACATAGACTCCCGAACGTGGACGAACACGTGTTGCTGATCGTCGGGGCGGCGCTGGTGATCATGATCGCGGCGTCGGTGTTCGCGCGGCGTACGGGGGTGGCGGCGCCGCTGCTGCTCGTGGGGCTCGGGATCGGGGCGAGCTATCTGCCGGGGGCACCGGAGATCGAGCTCGATCCGGAGCTGATCCTGGCCGGCGTACTGCCGCCGTTGCTCTACTCCTCCGCGGTCAACCTGCCGGTGATCGACTTCCGGCGGAACTTCCGGCTGATCAGCTGGCTCTCGGTCGTGATGGTGATCGTCTCGGCCCTGGTGATCGGGGCGGTGGTGCACTGGCTGTTCCCCGAGATCTCGTTCCCGCTCGCGGTCGCGCTCGGGGCGGTCGTCAGCCCGACCGACGCGGTGGCGGCGACGGCGATCGGGCGCCGGGTCGGGCTGCCGCCGCGGGTGATGACGGTGCTGGAGGGCGAGAGCCTGGTCAACGACGCGTCCGCCCTCGTGGTCCTGCGGACGGCCGTCGCGGGGATCGCGGCCGCCGGCTCGTTCTCCCTGGGACGTACGGTCCTGGAGTTCGGGTGGGCGGTGCTCGGCGCGCTCGTGATCGGTGGCCTCGTCGGCTGGCTCACCGTCGAGCTCCGCCGGCGGCTGGACGACCCGGTGCTCAACACGACGATCTCGTTCGCGGTGCCGTTCATCGCCTACTTCCCGGCCGAGGAGCTGGACGCGTCCGGCGTGCTCGCGGTCGTCGTCGCCGGGTTGGTGACCGGTGGACTCGGCAGCCGCCGGTTCAGCGCCCGCGACCGGCAGACCCAGGCGACGACCTGGACCACGTTCAACTTCATCCTGGAGAGCGGCGTCTTCCTGGCGATGGGCTACCAGCTGCCCGACTTCGTCGACGCGGCGCAGGGCGAGACCACGCCCGGCGAGATGGCCGGGCTCGTCCTGGTCGTCGTCGGCCTGCTGGTCGCGCTCCGGTTCGCCGGCCTCGCCGGCCCCGTGTTCGTGCTCCGCGACCGTAAGGAGAACCAGGAAGAGGTACGCACCCGCCTGGACCAGTTCGAGGAGAAGCTCGACTCGCTGACCCCTGCCGACGACCGGGAGGACGCCCGGATCACTGCGGCCCGGCGCCGGCTGGCGCGTGGCCGGGCGGACATCGACTTCGAGGAGCGCGAGCCGATCACCAAGCGCGGCTTCCTGACGATCGGCTGGGCCGGCATGCGCGGCGTCGTCACGGTCGCCGCGGCCCAGACCATCCCGGCCGGCACCTCCCACCGGGCGACCGTCGTGCTCGCCGCCTTCCTGGTCGCGCTCATCACCCTGGTGCTGTTCGGCCTCACCCTTCCGGCCCTCATCCGCCGGCTGCGGTTCTCCCCGGAGAGCGCCAAGGACAGGCACAACGCGTTCCGTTCGCTGCTGCAGCAGGTCGGTGCGTCGGCCGTCGACACACTCGGACCGCTCGAGTCGCAGACCATCGACGGCGAGCCGATCGACCCGAAGCTGGTGACGAAGCTCAAGGACCGCATCCTCCCGCGGGTGCTCGCCGGTGTGCAGGAGGCGCCGCGAGTGCGGCCCGCCGTGATGGAGCAGACGATGATCCTGCAGATGCGCTACCTCGATGCGATGCGCGAGGCGCTCGCCGCCGAGCGCAGCATCGGCGCCTACAGCTCCCACACGTACGCGAGGGTCGAGTCCATCCTCGACGACATGGAGAAGCGGCTCGAGGTCTAGTCAGTCCTGACGAGCGTCGTAGGAGCGTCGGTTCTCGTCGATGAGCGGGTTGTGCCGGATCGCCCACTCGGCCAAGGTGACGGCGGGGCCGACGAGCGTCCTGCCCATGCCGGTCAGCTCGTACTCCACCCGCGGCGGCACCTCGGGATAGCTCGTGCGGCTCACCAGCCCGTCGCGCTCCAGATGGCGCAACGTGAGCGTGAGCATGCGCTGCGAGATGCCCGGGACGCGCTGCTTCAGATCGCCGAACCGCAGCCGACCGCCGTCCAGCGTGGCGATCACCAGCAGGCTCCACTTGTCGCCGATGCGGTCGAGGATGCCACGGATCGCGCTCCCGCCATCGCCCCTGATCAGGCAGACCTTCTCGTAGTCCGACACGCGCCCGCTCCCGCCGCTCCTCAGGCACACCGATGTGCCTTTTGTACGCCTCCCGAAACCCGTCCATGCTGGGTTCTCGATCGGTTAGTTACTCATCGTAACCAAGGAGTTCGACATGGTGGTCGCGTACTGGATCGTCGCTGGGCTGCTCGCGGCGTTCTACCTCTACTCGGGCGGAATCAAGGTCGTTCGGAGCCGCGAGCAGCTGGCGCCGATGATGGGGTGGGCCGGTACGGCGATCCCGATGGCCGGCGTCAGGGCCATCGGCGTGGTCGAGGTCGCCGGCGCACTGGGGCTGATCCTCCCGCCGCTGACGGGCATCGCCCCGAGCCTGGCGGTCTGGGCCGCGGCAGGACTGGCGCTGGTGCAGGTGCTCGCCACGGTTTTCCACCTCTCGCGTGGAGAGCGCGGGGACCTGTGGCTCAACGGTGTGCTGGTGCTGTGGGCGCTGGTCACGCTGTTCCTCGCCACTCGCTGGTAGCTCCACGGTCAGACCGTCTCGAAGCCGGCCATCATCGCCATGTCCTCGTGCTCGAGGTTGTGGCAGTGGATGAGGAACCGGCCGGCGTACCTCTCGAACCTCACTCGGACCCGGACGGCCTCGTAGGGACGTACGTCGACGGTGTCCTTCCAGCCGAGGTCCATCGGGCCGGGGCCGCGGTTGCCGCGGCGCAGAACCTGGAAGGGCGAGAGGTGGACGTGGACCGGGTGGTGCGCGTCGGTGAAGAACTCCCAGATCTCGGTGGAGCCCAGCGGCACCTGGGCCTGGGGGACGGCGGGGTCGAACGGCTTGCCGTTGATCCCCCAGCCTCGGCGACCGTGCACGCTCGCCTGTCGGAAGTGCCACCTGCGGACGACCGCGCCCTGGGGCCTCTCGGGCTCGGGTACGTCGGCGAGCCTCTCGGGGAGCCGGACGTCGTCGGTCGCGCGGCGGGTGATCCGGAACCGCATCACCTGAGCGGTCCGGCCGGTGCCGAGGCCGTTGCGGAGCTCGACCGTCGTGCCCGGCGCAAGTGAACGGAAGTCGACGACGACGTCGAACCGCTCGCCCGAGGCCATCGTGATCTGGTCGTGCTCGACGGGGGCGGCGAGCAGCCCGCCGTCGGAGCCGATCTGGGTGAACCCGACCCGCTTGCCGTCGGCGGTACGCAGGCTGAGCGCGTAGCGGCGCGCGTTGGAGGCGTTGAGCAGCCGCAGCCGATACTGCGCCGCCTCGACCTCCGCCTCCGGCCACGGGGCCCCGTTGACGAGGATGACGTCGCCGAGCACGCCGGCCATGTAGCGGTCCTCGACGCCGGGCTCGCCGAGGAGCTCCGGGTCGAGCGCGGGATAGCGCAGCGCGCCGTCCTCGTCGAAGGCCCGGTCGGCGATCATCAGCGGCAGCTCCCGCTCGCCTCGCGGCAGCGAGAGCGCGTCCTCCTCGTCGTCGCGGACGATGTGGAAGCCGGCCAGGCCACGCCACACCTGCGGGGCGGTGAAGTCCATCCGGTGGTCGTGGTACCAGAGCGTCGTCGCGGGCTGCTCGAGCGGATAGCGGTAGTCCCGCTTCCCGGTGCTGACCTGCGCCTTCGGGTCGGCCATGGCCTCGTGCCCGCCGTGTCCGCCGCCGTGCTCGCTCCCGTGCCCGGCATGATGCGCCGGAGCCTCGAAGCCGGGCGGCATCAGCAGATCCGTCGGCCACCCGTCGCTCTCCGCCGGGGTGTGCCCGCCATGGAGATGCGTCGCGGTCGGCAGCGCGAGCGAGTTGGTGTGGCGTACGGTCACGGCCTGGCCGCGCCGGGTCTCCAGCGTCGGCCCGGGAAAGACCCCGTCGTACGTCATCATCTCGGTCCGCAGCCCGGGCAGGATCTCGACCGAGGCGGAGCGCTGGGCGATCTCGATCAGGCCACCCGAGGGGCGCTTGACCGGCGGCAACGGCAACGGTGTCGCGTACGCCTTCGGTAGCCGTGCCGCGCTGCGCAGGACCCTTCCGGTCTGTCCGGGGGCGTCGCCGCAGGAGACCAGTGATCCGGCGACCGGAGCGGCCAGGCCGGCGCCGAGGAGCATCCGTCGACTGAGCCTCATCGCCGGACCTCCCGCGGGCTGCCGGCGCCGCGACGCAGCGAGGCGATGGCGAGGGCCACCGCGATCCCGACGGTGAGGACGCCGACCGGGACGTGCAGCTGGAGGACCCGGATGTAGCCGAGGATCGCCTGGACGTGGATGAGGAGGAAGAGCACGACCGACCAGACGAGGAACCACCAGCGGCCGCGCATCGCCACGACGGCGCCCGCGACGATCGGCAGGAGCAGGCCGAGCGCCTGCAGTGCCGCCGCGCCGGCCGAGTGGAACCCCAAGGCCTCGAAGGTGCCCGAGAAGTAGGAGCCGATGAAGATCGGTTGGCCGATCGCGAAGAGCGCGATCAGTACCGCGACGGCTCGGAAGCAGAAGAGGCTGATGCGTGGTCGACGCTGGCGTATCTCTGTGGTCACACCTCGACGATATGTAGACGAGGTACGTATGGCATCGGGCGTTCCCCTGATCGCCGGAGCGTCCTCGTCGGGGTCAGCCCTGGTTGGAGAAGACCTCGTCGCGGGCCGTGTCGAGGCCCATCTGCAGGGCGCCGCGGAGCACCGGGTCGCCGGAGATCTCGGTGGGGACGACCGTGGGGACGTTGGGGCCGAGGGAGGCGATCGCCTTCTGCACGCGGTCGGCCAGGACCGGCCCGCCGGCACGCCCGACCTCGCCGGCGAGCACGCACAGCTCGGGGTCGAGCACCACGCAGATGCCGGCCAGGCCGAGGGCGAGCCGTCGGGCCAGCTCGTCGAGGAACGGCTCGGCATCGGGGTCGCCCCCGACCGCGGAGCGTACGCAGTCCACACCGTCGCCGCTCAGTCCGAACGCGCGGGCGAGGGTGTCCATCGCCTCGACGCTGACCAGTGACTGGAAGGCGGCGTGCTGCGGGCTGTCGGTGCCGTGCGGCGTGGAGGCGCCGGGGACCGCGAGATAGCCGATCTCGCCGGCGCCACCGCCGGCGCCGCGATGGAGGCGGCCGTCGACGATCACCGCGAGACCCAGGCCGCGGTCGATCCAGGCGAGCACCGAGTCCTTGACGCCGTGGGACGCGCCGGCGGACTGCTCCGCGAGCCCGGCCAGGTTGACGTCGTTCTCGATCAGTATCGGCCGCTGGAAGCTGCGGCGGAGGTCCTCCAGGACGCCCGCGCGCCAGTCGGGCAGGTCGTTGGCGAACCGGATGTCGCCCGTGCGCGGGTCGATCATGCCGGGCGTGCCGATCGAGAGGCAGCGGAGCTGCGCCATGGTGATGCCAGCGCTCCGGGTGGCGTTGGCGACGGTGGCCCGCACCGCCTCGACCGGGTCGGAGGCCTCGTGGGGGTCGAGCTCGCCGGTGGCCAGCTCGGTGCCGGTGATGTCGGCGACCGACGCGGTGATCTGGTCGGGTCCGATGTGGAGGGCCGCGACGTAGCCGGCCGAGGGGACCACCCCGTAGAGCGCCGCGTTGGGGCCGCGGCCGCCCTGCTGGGCCCCGACCACCTCGACGAGGCCGCGCTCGCCGAGCCGGGTCAGCAGCTGTCCGGCGGTCACCTTCGAGAGGCCGACGAGCTCGCCGAGCCGGGTCTTCGTCACCGGCCCGTTCGAGAGCATCAGGTCGAGCGCCGCGCGGTCGTTCGTGTCGCGGATCAGGTGTGTCTTGGGTGCTCTTGACATCGGCGGCGCTCCTTTCGAGGGGGAGGGTGGCGTACGGAAAACCAACCTAACAATTGCAGCGCTCCCGCCGGTGTCTGTCCACGCCGGGTCTAGACGGTAACTGTAAAGGAACCTTACAGTAGGGGCTTCGATCGCCATCCATCTCAACCCCCTCAAGGAGTTTGGAATGCGTACTACAACGAAGATCGCCGTTCTCGGCGGGATCTTGCTGGCGCCCGTCCTGGCCATGGTGCCGACGAGCCCCGCAAGTGCGCACGGCTACATCTCGAACCCCCCGAGCCGGCAGGCACAGTGTGCTGCCGGCACCGTGGAGTGCGGTGACATCAAGTACGAACCGCAGAGCGTCGAGGGCCCCAAGGGCCTGACCAGCTGCTCCGGCGGCAACGCCCGGTTCGCCGAGCTCGACGACGACTCGAAGAACTGGCAGGTCACGCCCGTCGGCCGGAGCCAGACCTTCAGCTGGTCGCTGAGCGCCCGGCACAGCACCAGCACCTGGCAGTACTTCATCGGTGGCACCAAGATCGCCGAGTTCGACGACGGCGGCGCGCAGCCGCCGGCCACCGTCGAGCACCAGGTCGACTTCGGGTCCTTCACCGGCCGCCAGAAGGTGCTCGCGGTCTGGAACGTCGCCGACACCGCGAACGCCTTCTACGCCTGCATCGACGTGAACATCGGCGGCACCGCCACCGACCCGGAGTCGCCGGCGCCGGTGGCCGGAGAGTTCCCGGTCAGCGAGGCGCAGTTCAACCAGCTCTTCCCCAACCGCAACCCCTTCTACACGTACGCAGGGCTCGTCGAGGCGCTCAGCGCCTATCCGGAGTTCACCAATGCTGGGGACGAGGCGACCCAGAAGCGCGAGGCCGCCGCGTTCGTCGCCAACGTCGCCCACGAGACCGGTGACCTGCTCTACGTCGTGGAGCAGAACCAGGCCAACTACCCGCACTACTGCGACACGTCCCAGCCCTACGGTTGCCCGGCCGGCAACGACCAGTACTACGGTCGCGGCCCGGTCCAACTGAGCTGGAACTTCAACTACAAGGCCGCCGGGGACGCGCTCGGGATCGACCTGCTGAACAACCCCAACCTGGTCGCCACCGATCCGGCGGTCGCCTGGAAGACCGGGCTCTGGTACTGGAACACCCAGAACGGCCCGGGCACCATGACCCCGCACGCGGCGATGGTCAACGGCGCCGGCTTCGGCGAGACCATCCGATCCATCAACGGGTCCATCGAGTGCAACGGCGGCAACCCGGCCCAGGTGCAGAGCCGCGTCGACAACTACCGCGAGGTCACCTCGCTGCTCGGGGTGGACCCGGGCGGAAATCTGTACTGCTGACGCCACACTCTGCACAGAAACCGGCGGCGTACGCAGCTCCACCTGCGTACGCCGCTTGTTTCTGTTTTGTGACAGCCGCCCAAACAGGTTCTGCCTCTGTGCCGGTGCCGGGCGACCGGCCGCGCCCCTACCTTCGATGAGCAACCGGAACCCCGGACAGCCCGGGGCCGGACGGACGAAGGAGCATGCTCGGTGCTCAGATCACTCTCTCTCCGAATCGCCGCGGTCGCCGCGGCCGTCACTCTCCCCCTCTTCGGTCTGGTCGCGCCGGCCGAAGCGGAGAGCCCCTACGAGCGCGGGCCGGACCCGACGTCCGCCAGCGTCCTGGACAACGGCACGTTCTCCCTCTCCTCGACGTCGGTGTCCTCGCTGGTCACCGGCTTCGGCGGCGGGACGATCTACTACCCGACGTCGACGACCCAGGGGACGTTCGGCGGTGTCGTCCTCGCTCCCGGCTACACGGCCTCCTCGTCGTCCTACTCCTCGGTCGCGCGCCGGGTGGCCTCGCACGGGTTCGTGGTCTTCGCGATCGACACGAACTCCCGCTACGACCAGCCCGACAGTCGCGGCTCGCAGATCCTGGCGGCGGTCTCCTACCTGAAGAACAGCGCCTCCTCAACCGTCGCCTCGCGCCTGGACGAGACCCGGATCGCGGTCTCCGGCCACTCCATGGGCGGCGGCGGCACGCTCGCAGCGGCCAACCAGGACTCCTCGATCAAGGCCGCGGTCGCGCTCCAGCCCTGGCACACCGACAAGACCTGGCCCGGCATCCAGATCCCGACCATGATCATCGGCGCGGAGAACGACTCGGTCGCGCCCGTCGCCTCGCACTCGATCCCGTTCTACACCTCGATGACCGGGGCGCGGGAGAAGGCGTACGGCGAGATCAACAACGGCGACCACTTCATCGCCAACACCGACGACGACTGGCAAGGGCGCCTGTTCGTCACCTGGCTGAAGAGGTACGTCGACGACGACACCCGCTACTCGCAGTTCCTCTGCCCGGCGCCGTCCTCGATCTACCTGTCCGACTACCGCAACACCTGCCCCGACTGACCCCTCGGTCGCGACCCCAGAACCGGCCACCCCGGGGGAGGTGGCCGGTTCTTCGTGGTCCACGTTGGAAGATGGGGGCATGACCGGAAATAGTGGAAACGGCGGAAACAGCACAGGCATCCGCGTCGCGTCCGTCGACGACATCCCGGAGGGTGAGGGCATCGCCATCTCCTCGGACATCACCGGCACCGAGGACGACATCGCCATCCTGCGCGACGACGACGGCACCTGCTGGGCCCTCAACGACACCTGCACCCACGAGACCGCCTCGCTGGCCGAGGGCTGGGTCGAGGACGGCGACGTCGAGTGCCCGCTCCACTCCTCGCGGTTCAACCTCAAGACCGGCAAGGTCGACGGCCTCCCGGCCACCCGGGACACCGTGCCGCATCGGGTCGAGGTGCGTGACGGGGAGATCTACCTCTTCCCCGGCGAGAGGCCGTGACGGTCTCCTCGGTCGTCGTCGTCGGTGGCGGCATCGCCGGGGTGTCGACGGTCGCGGAGCTGCGGAAGAACGGGTACGTCGGTGACCTGACGCTCCTCTCGGCCGATGTCCTGCCCTACGACCGTCCGCCGCTGTCCAAGGAGTATCTCGCCGGCAGCCGCGATCTCGACTCGATCGCGCTCCAGGCTCCGGAGTGGTACGCCGAGCAGCGGATCTCGTTGATCGGGGGAGCCGTCGCCGTCGCCCTACGCCCGGACGCAGGCGAGGTCGAGCTCGCCGACGGACGCGTGCTGACCGCCGACCGGATCGTGCTCGCCACCGGTGGTCGCGCGGTACGGCCCGCGCTCGGATCCCCGAGCCACGTGCTGCGGGACGTCGCGGACGCCGACCGGCTGCGTACGCAGCTGGTGCCCGGGGCACGGTTGCTGATCGTCGGTGGTGGCCTGATCGGGGCCGAGGTCGCCTCGACCGCGCGCGGGCTGGAGGCCGAGGTCGTGCTGGTCGACCCGCTCTCGCCGCCTCTCGCCGCTGCCGTCGGGATCGAGGTGGCGACCTGGCTGCACGCCCTGCACGCCGACCACGGGGTGGAGACGCTGACGACCACGGTGGAGACGCTGCTCGAGACCCCGACCGGCGTCGGGGCGCAGCTGAAGGGCGAGCCGGACTCGCGCGAGTTCGACGCCGTGCTCCTGGCCGTCGGCCTGGTCCCCGAGACGGCACTCGCCGAGGAAGCGGGCCTGGAGACCTCGCGCGGCATTCTCGTCGACGCCGGCCAGGTGACCAGCCACCCGGCGGTGCTCGCGGTCGGCGACTGCGCCCGGCTCCGCGACCACCACCGGCCCGAGCACTGGGAGGCCGCCCAGGTCGACGGGGGGAGGGCGGCGGCGACGATCCTCGGCGCCGAGGTCGCGCCCGCCACGGCGCCCTGGTGGTGGTCGGACCGCTACGGGCTCCACGTCGAAGGGGTCGGCGAGATGCGCTCGCCGGACGCCCAGCACCAGACCGTCGTACGCGGCGTGGTCGGCGAGCCGCCCTTCGCGGTGTTCACGCTCCGCGGTGAGCGCGTCATCGGCGCGGTCGCGGTCGACGACCCCAACGCCGTGCGCGCGGCGCGCCGGATGATCGACCGGGGTGTCGACGTACGGGCCTCTGATCTCGCCGATCCCACGCAGAACCTTCGGAGTCTGCTGCGGAGGTAGTGGACAGCGAAGGACGGCGCCCCGCGGAAGTCGCGGGACGCCGTCCTCAGGGAAAGATCAGACCGTCAGCTGAGCGGGCTTGGACTGGTTGGCGACGCGGTTCTCGGAGTCGATGAACCAGGCGAGCTGCTCGACCCGGGTGATGATCGCGTGGAGCAGGTCGGCGGTCGTCGGGTCCTCGGCGTCGATGTCGTCGTGGATCTCGCGGGCGGTCTTCGAGGTCGCGTAGAGCGCGGCGGCGGCGAGGTCGGCGGCGGTCGCGGTGTCGACCTCGGTCGCCGGGAGCGGCGCGAGGGTGGTGTCCTCGGCGACGGTGCCGGTGCGGCCGTCGGGGAGGATGTAGAGCGCGCGCATGCGCTCGGCGACCTCGTCGGTGAAGTCACGGGCGGCGTCGACGACCTCGTCGAGGACGAGGTGCATGTCGCGGAAGTTCTTGCCCACGACGTTCCAGTGCAGCTGCTTGCCCTGCAGGCTGAGCTCGGTCAGATCGACGAGCAGGCGCTGCATCTGGGTCGCGAACGCCGGGCTCGGGATGAACGCGGGGTGCGAGGTGTGCGTGGCGCTGCTCGTGTCGGTCTTCGTGGCCATGTTCGGTGGGTCCCCCAGATTGAAGTGTCGGACTTTCGTGGTGACACCCACTGTGCCACCTTTTCTTGAACGATTCCAGAAAGGTAAGTCTTCCCTAAGTCATCGCCTTGGCATACGGGCACGCCGTAGAGTCGTTTCGTGCCGCAATCTCCCCTCGTCGCACGGGTTCGCCGCCCGGAGGTCTTCGAGACCAGCCGGCTGAGCGCGGATGCGCAGGTCGAGGCCTGGGAACGCCACAACGCCTGCGCGCTGGTCGCGCTCTCCTGCCGACCCATCGAGGGCCACGGGTTCGAGGCGCAGGAGGTCAACCTGCAGCTCGACGAGATCCATCTGGCGCGGGTCCGGGCCACCCGCCACGTCGTCGAGCGACCGGCCAGCCTCGTCAAGGAGATCCCCGCCAGGTCGATCGCCGTCTATGCCAGCCTCCGTGGTGAGGCGATCCTCGAGTACGCCGGCCGCCGCCAGGTCATCCGGCCCGGCCAGCTGATCGTGTGCGACGTCGACGCGCCGTTCCTGCGCGGCTTCGGGCACGGGCTCGAGGAGCTCGCGGTCAAGGTTCCGGTGGAGGCCTTCGCGGCCCGCACCGGGATCGCGTCGATGCCGTCGCCGCTGGTTCTCGATGCCGGTCGCGGCCAGGACCCGCACGGGCGAGCCCTGGTGCAGATGGTCGGCCGCGCGCTCCGGCCCAACGACCCCGTACCCGCCGACGAGGGTGCCGTGCTCGACCTGATCTCGGTGATCGCCACCGACGGGAAGGTCTCCCTGGCCACCGCCCACCGGGCCGCGGCGAAGGCGTTCATCGAGGACCACCTCGCCGACCCCGGCCTCTCCGCCACCGCTGTCGCCGCGGGCGCCGGCATCTCGGAGCGCCACCTCTCCCGGCTCTTCGCCGACGCCGGCACCAGCGTCCCCCGCCACATCCTCGGCCGCCGCCTCGAGCTCGCCTACGCGATGCTCGCCACCGGCTCGGACCCGGCCATCCGCACCGTCGACGTCGCCGAGAAGTGCGGCTTCACCTCCGCCTCGCACTTCTCCCAGGCCTTCCGCAAGCGCTTCGGCGTCGCCGCCGGAGACGTACGCCGCGCCGCCCGCGCCTGACCTTCCAGCCGAGTCCGCACTTGTGGCGGCCGAGTCGTCAGTTGTGGCGTACGAAAGTCGAGTTTCGTACGCCACAAGTCACTTCTCGGCGCCCAGAAGTCACTTCTCGGCGCGAAAGGGTGACAAGTCCACCAAAGATCCGATAGGTCTTCCATGCGATTTTCCGCCAACCGGACCCTGCTTCCCACCCGTAGGGACCGTGACGGACGACACTCTCGAACACCCCACACTCTCTAAGGAGACGTACGTGCGCAACGGACTCACCACCGGACGCGGCCTGAGCATGGCCGCCGCCGGTGTCGCAGCGATGGCGCTGACCCTGACGGCCTGCGGGTCGGGCGGCATCGACGACGAAGGCGGTGGCGGCGAGGACACGCTGACCATCGGGTTCGTCTCGACCGAGACGGGCTCCTCGGCGCCGTTCGGTGAGGCGAACAGCTTCGTCGTCGACGAGATGGAGACCTACTTCAAGGACCACCCGGTCAAGGTCGGCGACAAGGAGCTCGACGTCGAGATCGTGGTGCGCGACGCGCAGAGCGACACGACCAAGGCCGGGGCGGTGGCCGGCGACCTGATCAACAAGGACGGCGCCGACATCATCGTCGCCTCCTCGACGCCCGACATCGTCAACCCGGTCTCGGAGCAGTGCGAGGCCAACTCGATCCCGTGCATCACGACGGTCGCCCCGTGGCAGCCGTTCGCGATCCGCAGCGGGGACAAGCCGGCCGAGCTGAAGTACAGCTACCACTTCTTCTGGGGCCTCGAGGACGTCGCGACGGTCTACGCCGACATCTGGGGCAAGGTCCCCAACAACAAGAAGGCCGGCGGCCTGTTCCCGAAGGACCCCGACGGCGAGGCCTGGGGCGCCAACTTCCCGGCGCTCACCGAGGCGTCCGGTGTGAAGATCGACAACCCGGGCAACTACCCCAACGGCACCAAGGACTTCTCCGCCCAGATCAGCGCCTACAAGGGTCACGACGTGCTCGTCGGCGTCCCGATCCCGCCGGACTTCACCACGTTCTGGCAGCAGGCCAAGCAGCAGGGCTACAACCCGAAGGTCGCCACGATCGGCAAGGCGCTCCTCTTCCCGAGCAGCGTCGAGGCGCTGGGTCCGATCGCCCACAACCTCTCCACCGAGGTGTGGTGGACCCCGACCGCGCCCTACAAGTCCTCGCTGACCGGCCAGTCGGCGCAGGAGCTGGCGGACGCGTACGAGGAGAAGACCGGCAAGCAGTGGACCCAGCCGCTGGGCTTCGCGCACGCGCTCTTCGAGGTCGCGACCGCGGCGGTGACCGAGGCCGGCTCGACCGACGCCGACGCGATCACCAAGGCGCTCTCCGGCCTCGAGGTCTCCACGGTCGTCGGTGACGTCGCCTGGGGCAAGGACGAGAACGTCCCGCCGTACGTCGCCAAGACCTCGCTCGCGGGTGGCCAGTGGCGCCAGGTCGAGGGCGGGGAGCACCCGTTCGAGCTGGTCGTCGTGCAGAACTCGCTGGCTCCCGACGTACCTCTCGGGGGCGAGCCCGAGGCCCTCAAGTGACCTCTGCCCCATCATCGGTCGAGGCCTCCAGCAGCGTGCCCGGCGGCACGCTGCTGGAGGCCGAAGGCCTGGCCAAGGCGTTCGGCCAGGTCGTCACCGCCCGCTCGGTCTCCTTCCACGTCGCCGCGGGCGAGGCGCTCGGCATCGTCGGGCCCAACGGCGCCGGCAAGTCCACGCTGCTCAACCTGGTCACCGGCACCCTCCCGGTCGACGCCGGCACGATCCGCTTCGACGGCACCGACGTCACCCGGATGCCGGCCGCGCGGCGTACGGCCCTCGGGATCGGACGTACGTTCCAGGTCCCCCGCCCCTTCGAGGGGCTCACCGTCTTCGAGAACGTGCTGGTCGGGTCCACCTTCGGCGCCGGCACGCGCCGCCGCGAGGCCAACGACCAGGCCTGGCAGGCGCTGGAGACCGCCGACCTGACCCGTCTGGCCAACACCCCTGCCGGCTCGCTCCGGCTGCTCGATCGCAAGCGGCTCGAGCTCGCTCGCGCGCTGGCCACCCGCCCCCGGCTGCTGCTGCTCGACGAGATCGCCGGCGGCCTCACCGAGCACGAGCTCCCCGCCCTGATCGAGACCATCTCGGCGATCCGCGACGGCGGCACCGGCGTCGTCTGGATCGAGCACATCGTGCACGCGTTGCTGCAGGTCGTCGACCGGTTGATGTGCCTGGCCCAGGGCGACGTCGTCGCCACCGGCGACCCGCACGAGGTGATGGCCTCGGACGCGGTCGCCGCCGTCTATCTCGGCTCCCCCGACCTGGAAGGCGAGACCCCATGAGCGCTTTGCTCGAGGTCGACGCGATCGACGTCGCCTACGGCGACTTCCGCGCACTGCACGGCATCACCCTGACCGTCGCCGAGGGCGAGACCCTGGCCGTGATCGGGGCGAACGGTGCCGGCAAGTCGACGCTGCTGAAGACCATCGCCGGCCTGCTCCGCCCGAGCGCCGGCCAGATCCGGTTCGACGGCCACAACGTCTCCCACACCCCCGCCCACCGGCGGGTCCGCGAGGGCATCGCGCTCACCCCGGAGGGCCGCCGGATCTTCGGCTCGCTCACCGTCGAGGAGAACCTCAAGGTCGGTGCGCACGGCCGCCGCCCCGGCCCCTGGAACCTCGCCACCGTCTACGACGCGTTCCCGTTGCTCGCCGAGAAGCGGGCGCGCCGCGGAGCGCACCTGTCCGGCGGCGAGCAGCAGGCCACCGCCATCGGCCGCGCGCTGATGTCGAACCCGAAACTGCTCCTGCTCGACGAGGTCTCGCTCGGGCTCGCCCCGGTCGTGATCGCCGACATCTACAAGGCGCTCCCCGCGATCACCGCGAAGGGGACCACCGTGCTCGTCGTCGAGCAGGACCTCACCCAGGCGCTCACCGTCGCCGACCGGGTGCAGTGCCTCCTCGAGGGCCGCACGGTCCTCGAGGGCGCGGCGGCCGACGTCACCAGGGAGCAGGTCCAGGCGGCGTACTTCGGGGTCGATGTCCCGGAGGGTCAGGAGGCCGGCTGATGGACTGGATCAACGCGGTCCTCCAGGGACTCCTGCTCGGTGGGCAGTACGCGCTCCTCGCCTGCGGTCTGAGCCTCATCTTCGGGGTGATGCGGATCGTCAACCTCGCCCACGGCGTCCTCGCGGTCGCCGCGGCCTACCTCGCGCTCTGGCTCGTCCAGCAGACCGGGATGCCCTCGTTCCTCACCATCGTCATCGTGATCCCGGTGCTCGCCGCGGTCGGCTACGCGATCCAGCGCGGCCTCTTCAACGCGGCACTGCGTCACGGCGAGCTGTCGCCGCTGCTGGTCTCGTTCGGCCTGGCCGTCATCGGTGCCAACCTGCTCCAGGAGATCTTCACCGCCGACTCCCGCAAGATCCCGATCGGCACGCTGTCGACCTCGTCGGTCGAGCTCGGCGGGCTGCGCCTCGGCGTCTTCTCCCTGCTCACCCTCGTCGTCGCGGTCGGCGTCATCGTCGGCCTGCAGCTCTACCTCTCCCACACCCGCATCGGCCGTGCCATGCGCGCGACCAAGGACGACCCCGAGGCAGCCACGCTCATGGGGATCGACGAGAGGCACATGTACGCCCTGGCCACCGCGATCGCGATCGGCACCGTCGCACTCGCCGGCGTCTTCCTCGGCATGTCGACGCAGTTCAGCCCGACGTACGGGGACCTGGTCCTCATCTTCGCCTTCGAGGCCGTCATCATCGGGGGCCTCGGCTCGCTGTGGGGGACCCTCCTCGGCGGCCTCGTGCTCGGCGTCGCGCAGACCGTCGGCGCCCAGATCGACCCAGCCTACGGCGTCCTCGCGGGCCACCTGGTCTTCCTGGTCGTGCTCCTGTTCCGGCCCCAGGGCCTGCTCCCGAAGGCGGTCGTCGCATGAGCCCCACGACAACCCTGGCCCCCTCCACCACCCTGAAGGTCGTACGCGGCGGCTGGCCGTCGCTGGCCGGCGGCGGTGTCCTCGCCGCGGTCGTGGTGTTCCTGGCCGCGGCGCCCTGGTTCGTCTTCAGCCCCGGTGACGTGACCAACCTGGTCACGCTCTTCGCGCTGATCATCCTCGGCACGACCTGGAACCTCATGGCCGGCTACGGCGGCCTCGTCTCGATCGGGCAGCAGGCGTTCATCGGCGCGGGCGGCTACGGCGTGATCAAGCTCGCCGACGTCGTCGGCCTGCCGATCCCGGTGGCCGTCGTCGCGGCCGGCGTCGTCTGCGCCGCCCTGGCCGTCCCGACCTCGTTCCTGCTGTTCCGGCTGGTCGGGGGCTACTTCGCGATCGGCACCTGGGTGGTGGCCGAGGTCTTCAAGCTGGTCACCCAGGAGCTTCCCGGCTTCGGCGGCGGCTCCGGCCTCTCGCTCACCGCCTTCCAGGGTGTCGACCGGGTGACCCGGATCGCGACGGTCTACTACCTGGCGCTGGTGCTGGCCGTGGTCGTCGTGCTCGCGACGTACGCGCTGATGCGCTCGCGCGTCGGGCTCGGCCTGACCGCGATCCGCGACGACTCGGTGGCGGCCGCGAACCTCGGCGTCGCGGTGCGGCGCTCGCAGCGCCTCGTCTACGTCGCCGCCTCCGGCGGTGCCGGCCTGGCCGGCGCGCTGATCGCGGTCAACGGCCTGCGGGTCTCGCCGGACTCGATGTTCTCGGTGCAGTACACCGCGTTCATGATCTTCATCGTCGTGATCGGCGGGCTGGGGACGATCGAGGGCCCGATCCTGGGAGCGGTGATCTTCTTCGCGCTGCAGCAGCTGCTGGACTCGTACGGCACCTGGTACCTCATCGCGCTCGGTGCCGTCGCGATCGCCGTGGTGCTGCTCGCCCCGCGAGGGCTGTGGGGCCTGGCGACGCGTGGCCGCTACCAGGTCTTCCCTGTCGGTCACACGGTCCTGACCCGGTAGTCGGGGATCAACCGGTCGTTCTACTGGCGAGTAACCGACCGTCTGATCCCCGACTATCCACCGCTCTCGGGAGTTATCCACAGGGTTGTGCACAGGTGGGGGATTGATGTGGATCGGTGGACGGCGGCTGGTCGATGCTGTTGGCGTGGTTGCCCGAGCTCCTCACTTCCGACCGCCGGAATACTCCTCCGCGCGGCCTGCTGTGGTGCAGCCGGTGCGCCTCGACCCGACTGGAGAGGCCGGCCCGACTCCGCGCCAGGCTCGGGGGCGTGGGTGGCGACGCAGCAGCCACGGGTTCTACGTGCCGGCCGATGTGGATGCCGATGCGCCGATGCAGCGAGCGCTCGAGGCATCGGTGCGGCTTCCCGCGCATGCGGCGCTGACAGGGTGGGCGGCGTTGGCGTGGATGCGATGCACGTGGTTCGACGGCCGCGACGCCTCCGGTCGACCCAGGCCGGTGACCGTGGCCGCCACGGCCCACTCGTTGGTGTCACGTCCCGGCATCACCGTGTGCGGTGAGCGACTCCTCCCCTCCGACGTCCAGGTGGTCGACGGCGTGCGAGTGACGATCCCGGTGCGGTCGGTGACCTTCGAGATGCGCTACGCCCGCGATCGGCGGGCGGCGGTGCGGGCCCACGACATGGTGGCATTCCACGACCTGGTCTCCATCGCGGAGATCGCCGCGTGGGCAGATGCGCACCGCGGCTGGACCGGAATCGCGAAGATCCGGGACGCGCTCCCCTTCGTCGACGAGAACGCGTGGTCGCCGCCCGAGGTCGACCTCCGACTCGCGTGGGAGGAGCTCGGCATCCGCGATGTCGTGTGCAACCACCCGGTGTTCGACCACGCCGGCCGGCATCTCGCCACGCCCGACCTACTCGACCTGGAGGCCGGTGTCGTGGGCGAGTACGACGGTTCCTTGCACCTCGAGGGCAAGCAGCGTGCCCAAGACATCAGGCGTGAGGAAGATCTGCGCGGTGCTGGTCTGGAGTACGTCACCATGGTCTCCGCCGACCTGGGTGATCCGTCAGGCTTCAAGGCCCGCACCCTGGCTGCACGGAAGCGGGCACGAGCGGCGGCGGGGCCGAGACGTTGGACACTGGATCCGCCGGCATGGTGGACCTCGACCGTGACGGTGGCCGAGCGACGAGCACTCTCCAAAGACGAGCGCCGCCATCTGCTGAGCCATCGATGGGCGGCCTGAGCCGGTAGTCGGGGACCAAACGGTCGGTCTACTCGCGCGTAACCGACCGCTTGCTCCCCGACTACCCGACGGTTCTACTCGCGGGTAACATCGCCCGTGTGACCGAGACTTCGTCCCCCACGACCACACCCGAGGCGTACGTCATCGAGCGTTCGGAAGGCACCAGCTTCACGCTGACGGTGGTCCGTGCGGCGGACCCTGACGCGGCGACGGTGCTCGTGGTGCCGGCGATGGGCATGCCGGCGGGTTACTACGACAAGCTGATCGTGGCCTTCGCCGAGGCGGGCATCAACGTCGGGCGGATGGAGCAGCGCGGCCACGAGGAGAGCGGTGGCCGGGTCGCCGGCTGGGGCTACGACTTCGGCTACGCCGACCTGGTCGACGACATCGCCGCCGCGGTCGACCGCCTCGGCGAGCTGGTCCCGGCCGCGGCCGGGGCGACGTACGTCCTCGGGCACAGCCTCGGCGGCCAGGCTGCCAGCGCCTACGCGGCGCTCCACCCCGACCGCGTCGCCGGGCTGATCTACGTCGCGTCGCAGACGCCCTACTGGCGCAACTACGGCCCCGGCTTCCTGGTCGCCAGCCAGGCGATGGGCCTGATCGGCCGGGTCGTCGGCCACTTCCCCGGCACGCAGCTCAAGTTCGCCGGGCGCGAGGCGCGCACGCTGATGAAGGAATGGGCCCGGTACGCCCGCACCGGCCGTCTCCGCTTCGGCAGCCCTGCCCGCGACCTCACGGCGGAGATGCGAGCGCTGGCGAAGCCCGCGCTCGTCGTCTCGATCGAGGGCGACTGGCTGGCACCCAGCGCGACGGTCGACGAGATCCACCGGCGGATGCCCGGGCTCGAGGTCGAGCGGGTCCACCTGGACGAGCCCGGCATCGACCACTTCAAGTGGGCCCGGAAGCCGGACTCGACGATCGCCGCCGTTACTCAGTGGCTCGCGGCCTAGTCGCGTACGCATTTCCGCCAACCGGCGGGTCCAC
The DNA here is from genome assembly GCF_015752315.1 of Nocardioides luteus. Lineage (NCBI taxonomy): Bacteria > Bacillati > Actinomycetota > Actinomycetes > Propionibacteriales > Nocardioidaceae > Nocardioides > Nocardioides luteus. The sequence goes on along the minus strand of NZ_JADOVJ010000001.1, from coordinate 5,462,574 downwards.
CTTTGATGCCGCCCGCGCGGGCCGGTAAGACTCGCCCTGAGACTGCGATCACACACCCCACCGCGGTCTCGGAAAGGTGAGGAAATGCCAGTCTTCGACGACGGCCAGAAAGAGACCGAGATCCCCGAGACCGAGGATGTCGTGACCACCGACGTGCTCGTCGTGGGTTCCGGTCCGGCCGGCGCGTCCGCCGCGCTCTTCCTGAGCGAGCTCGGCGTCGACAACATCATGATCACGAAGTACCGCTGGACCGCCAACACCCCGCGGGCGCACATCACCAACCAGCGCGCGATGGAGATCTTCCGCGACCTGGGTATCGAGGAGCAGGTGCTCGCCGACGCGACGCCGCACGAGCTGGTCGGTGACACCGTCTTCTGCACGAGCATCGCCGGGGAGGAGATCGGCCGCATCCGCACCTGGGGCACCCGCCCCGACCGCGAGGCCGACTACCAGCTGGCGAGCCCGTGCCTGACCGTCGACATCCCGCAGACCTACCTGGAGCCGATCCTGGTCCGCAACGCCACCGAGCGCGGCACCCAGACCCGGTTCTCCACCGAGTACGTCTCGCACGTCCAGGACGAGGACGGCGTCACCACGACCGCCCGTGACCGCCTGACCGGCCACGAGTACAAGATCCGGTCGAAGTTCCTCATCGGCGCCGACGGCGCCCGCACCCAGGTCGGCGCCGACATCGACCTCCCGCTCGAGGGCGCGATGGACATCGCCGGGTCGATGAACATCACGTTCAAGGCCGACCTCTCCGAGCTCGTCGACCACCGCCCCTCGGTCCTCTACTGGGTCATCCAGCCGGGCTCGAACGTCGGCGGCATCGGCACCGGCCTGGTCCGGATGGTCCGTCCGTGGGACGAGTGGCTGATCGTGTGGGGCTACGACATCAACCAGCCGCCGCCCGACCTCACCGAGGAGTACGCCGTCGGCGTGATCCGCGACCTGCTCGGCATGCCCGACCTGGAGCCGGAGGTGACCGGCTACTCGCTGTGGGGCGTGAACGAGATGTACGCGACCCACGCCCAGAAGGGCCGCGTCTTCTGCGCCGGCGACGCCATCCACCGGCACCCGCCGTCGAACGGCCTCGGCTCCAACACCTCGATCCAGGACTCCTACAACCTGGCCTGGAAGCTCGCCGCGGTGCTCCAGGGCTATGCCGAGCCGTCGCTCCTGGAGTCCTACTCCGCCGAGCGTGCCCCGGTCGCCAAGCGCATCGTCACCCGCGCCAACCAGTCCGCACGCGAGTTCGGCGAGCTCTTCGAGGCGCTCGGCGTCGTCGGTCTCGAGGGCGAGGAGATGGCCAGGGCCATCGAGGAGCGCAAGGCCAACACCCCCGAGGGTGCTGCCAAGCGGGCCGCCCTGGTCACCGCGATGGAGCGCAAGAACTACGAGTTCAACGCTCACGGCGTCGAGCTCGGCCAGTTCTACGAGTCCAACGCGATCCTCGCCGACGGCAGCCGGCCCGCGCCGACCGAGGACGAGGACCTCTACCACCGGATGTCGACCTCCCCGGGTGCGCACCTGCCGCACGCCTGGGTCGGTGACAACGTGGAGAAGCACGCGATGCTCGACCTCGCGCCCTACACCCAGTGGACGCTGATCACCGGCATCGCCGGCGAGGCATGGGAGGACGCGGCAGAGGCCGCCCGGACGAAGTTCGGGATCCCGCTCCAGACCGTCGTCATCGGGCCCGGCCGTCCGGTCACCGACCTCTATTTCGACTGGGCCAAGCTCCGCGAGGTCGAGGAGTCGGGCGCCATCCTGGTCCGCCCCGACAAGCACATCGCCTGGCGTGCCATGTCGCTGCCCGAGGACCCCGGCACCGCGCTGGGCGAGGCGGTCGCGACGCTGCTGGGCAAGGCCTGATCGTTCGGGCCGGGCGGGGGAATCGCATGAAGTTCACGCACGAGTCGCTGCCGCAGCGGGTCCGCTTCGCCACCGGCGAGGCGCCCGCCGCGGTGGCGGCAGAGATCGACGAGCTCGGCGCACGGCGGGTGATGGTCGTCGCCGGCGAGCGCGAGGCCGAGCTCGCCGCCCGGGTGACGGCCGACGTACCGGTCGCGCTGCGGCACGACGAGGTCGTGATGCACGTCCCGGTCGAGGTCGCCGAGCGGGCGCGCGAACGGGCGGCCGAGGCCGCCGTCGACGCGCTGGTGTGCGTCGGCGGTGGCTCGACCACCGGCCTGGCCAAGGCCGTCGCGCTCACCACGGGGCTGCCGATCGTGGCCGTCCCGACGACGTACGCCGGGTCTGAGGCGACCAACGTCTGGGGTCTGACCTCGGGCGAGACGAAGACGACGGGCGTCGATGCCCGGGTCCTGCCGCGGTCTGTCGTCTACGACGCCTCCCTGCTGACCACGCTGCCCGGCGAGATGACCGTCGCCAGCGGGCTCAACGCGCTCGCGCACTGCGTCGACGCGATGTGGGGCCCGCGGGTGGATCCCATCGACCAGGTCAACGCCGCCGAGGGGATCCGCGGGCTCGCCGGTGGGCTGCCGAAGGTCGCGCGCGATTCCGCCAGCGTCGAGGGGATCGAGGAGACCCTCTACGGCGCCTACCTGGCAGCGGTCTCGTTCACGTCCGCCGGGTCAGGGATGCACCACAAGATCTGCCACGTGCTCGGCGGCATGTTCAACCTGCCGCACGCCCAGACCCACGCGGTCGTCCTCCCGCACGTGCTCGCCTTCAACGCCCCGAACGCCCCCGAGGCGGAGGCGCGGATGGCGGCGGCGTTCGGGGCGCCGAGCGCCGTCGAAGGGCTGGCGGGGCTGCGCAGGACGCTGTCGGCGCCGAAGGCGCTCGAGGACTACGGCATGCCCGAGGACGGCATCGCCAAGGCGGTGGCGCCGATCATGGCCGCCATCCCCGACAACAACCCGACCCCGGTCACCGAGGAGAACCTGACCGCGCTGCTGACCGCGGCGTGGTCGGGAGAGGAGAGCTGATGAGCGACGTATCGCCGGAGCAGGAGGCCGTCGAGCAGACCCTGGTCGACACCGTGGTCGCGTCCTTCGACGCCTGCGAGGACCCGCGCCTGAAGGAGGTCATGGTCTCGCTGACGCGTCACCTGCACGCGTTCATCCGCGACGTACGCCTCACCGAGGAGGAGTGGGGCGCGGCCATCGCGTTCCTGACCGCGGCCGGCCACATCACCGACGACGTACGCCAGGAGTTCATCCTCCTCTCCGACACCCTCGGTGCCTCGATGCAGACGATCAACATCAACAACGAGGCGTACGCCGACGCGACCGAGGCCACCGTCTTCGGGCCGTTCTTCGTGGAGGACTCCCCGGCGATCGAGCTGGGCGGGGACATGGCCTTCGGGGCCCCGGGCGAACCGTGCTGGGTCGTCGGGACCGTCACCGACACGGACGGAAAGCCGCTGGTCGGAGCGAAGATCGAGGTCTGGGAGGCCGACGAGGACGGGCTCTACGACGTCCAGCGCGACGCGGGCGCGCGGGCCGCGCGGGCGCACCTGTTCACCGACGCCGAGGGCGGCTACCGGTTCTGGGGGCTGACGCCCACGCCGTACCCGATCCCCGACGACGGCCCCGTCGGCAAGATGCTGGCCGCGGTCGGGCGCTCGCCGCTGCGGGCCTCGCACCTGCACTTCATGGTCACCCACGAGGGGTGCCGCACGCTGGTCACCCACATCTTCCCGGAGGGCGACCCGATCGGCTGGAAGGACACCGTCTTCGGGGTCAAGGAGTCGCTGATCAAGAAGTTCGAGCGGCAGGCCGCCGGGACGCCGACGCCGGACGGCCGTGCCGTCGACGGCACCTGGTCGAAGGTGCGCTTCGACATCGTGCTCGCGCCCGCGGGCGCCTGAAACGTCCCTGGCGTGATTCGGGCACAGGGGTGTTGCTCCGACACGTCAGGGACTCTCGGGACCCTCAGGGGGCCGGATGGACGACGTAGGTGAAGTCCTCGTGGAGCAGGACGTTGCCGGCGGAGTCGCTGATGGTGAGGTGGTCCGTCACCCGGGAGTCGGGTGGATACGGGTGGTGATAGATCGTCACCTCGGTCCAGGTCCCGCCCTCGGGGATGATCGAGCCGTTCACGTCGAGCCCGCCCGGCGGCGCCGGATGGTCCAGGGTGATCCGCAGCGTGCCGCGCACCCAGCCGTCGGTCCCCTCGGGAGTCAGCACCGGCTCGTTCACCATGAACCGGTCCCCGGCCCGGAACGGCCGGATCTCCGGCCGCACCTGCATCACCCGGGCGGCGCTCTTCCGGTTGCGGGTGGCCCGGATCGTCACGTCGAACGCAGGAAGTGACCCCACCGACGGCGCCGTGGTCACGGCCCGGAACGAGGCCGTACGCCGCCCCGCCGCGACCGTGATCGTCCCCGGCACGGTGACCCAGGACGAGCTCGAGGTCAGGCTCACCGTCAGCGAGGTCCGGGCGACGCAGTCCAGCGTGACCGTCCCGGTGGCGGTCTGGCCGGCGTGGACGTAGGTGGGCAGCGCCACGGCCGTCGGCACCGGCGTGGGGTAGCACGGGGTGACCGTGCGGATCAGCGTGGCGCGGCGTACGACCTGGCGGTGGACCGCCTTGACCCTGCCGCTGCTGCGGACCGTCGTCGGTGAGGTCCGGACGGTGACCGTGGTCGTGCTCCGGCCCCTTGCGACGTAGACGTACGCCGGCACGCGGATGCCGGTGCTCGCCCACAGCACCACCTTGGTGCGCCTCGGGGTCCGGCAGGTGAGCCGGACCGTGGCGGTGGTCGACGTGCCTCCGACCACGGTGCCTCTCGCGAGCGTCAGCGACTGGAGCGCCGGCCGGCAGGCCGCCTCGGCCGACGGCGTCGTCATCGAGGCAGGGACGGTGACGACCGCGGTGGCCAGGACCATGCCGAGGACGAGTCGGGCGAGACTGCGAGGCATCCTCGGAACGTAGCGAAACCGCCGGCACGTGCTCTTTGCTCGTGCCGGCGGTCCCTCAGATCAGGTAGCGGACTACTCCGCTGCGCTGGCGTCGGCTTCGGCCGAGGCGAAGTCGACCTTCAGCGAGTCGAGGATCGAGGTGATGCTCTGCTCGGCCGCCTCCTTGTCGACACCGGCGTCGTGGAGGATCCCGGCGCCGTCCTCGTGCTCGAGGAGGGCGAGCAGGATGTGCTCGGTGCCGACGTAGGAGTGCTCGAGCCGGAGGGCCTCGCGGAAGGTCAGCTCGAGCACCTTGCGGGCGTCGGCGGTGAACGGGATCATCTCGCCGACCTCGCCGTAGGGCTCCGGGGTCGCGGCGGTCGCCACCTCGCGAACGGCCTCCAGGGTCACACCCTGCGCCCGGATCGCGTGGCCCGCCACCCCCTCCGGCTCGGAGAGGAGACCGAGCACGAGGTGAGGTACGCCGGTCTCCGCGTTCGCGGCCTTCCGCGCCTCCGCCTGGGCGGCGACGACCACCGTGCGGGCGCGCGGGGTGAACTTCGCGAACCCGGCGTTCGGGTCGAGCGGGTGATCGCCGGCCTTCGGCACGTACTTCTTCTGCGCCGCCTGCTTCGTCACCCCCATCCGGGTCCCGATCTCGGTCCAGGAGGCGCCGGAGCGGCGAGCCTGGTCGACGAAGTGCCCGATCAGGTGGTCGGCCACCTCGCCCAGGTGCTCGCCGACCACCATCGCGTCGGCCAGCTGGTCCAGAGGCTCGGACCGACCCTTCTTGATCGAGTCGATCAGGGTGTCGAGGCGTACGGCCTTGAGGGCGGGGTCTGGGGTGCTGGTCATACGTTTCTCCTAGGTGATCGGAACTGTCGGGTCATGGCACGCGCCGGAGTGGGACCGCGATTCCCACCGTGACGGTGTTCAGCGTGAACGCGCCGCCGAGGTCGTCGATAGCCGCACCGACCGCCTCCAGCACCGGCGCACACTGTTCGGCGGAGAGCCGGGTGAGGAAGCCCTGGGTCGGCACGAAGTCGAGCCACTCCTCGCGCGTGACGTCACGCGACCACGAGAAGCGCCAAGGCTCCGGCTCGGCGAACCCGCCGAGCTCGACGAAGCGCTCGCCGACCTGCCGGGCACCCGCTTCGTACGTCTTGTCCGCCTGCTTCATGGCGCCCAGGCCGAGAGGGAGGTCGGGAACGACCTGCCTCAGGCCCTCGAGAAGCGCATCGCCCACCGGCGCGGGCGGCTCGTAGACGTTCCAGAAGGCTGCGAACAGCCCGCCGGGACGCAGCACGTCCCTCACCTTCGCTGCGCCGGCAACGGGGTCGATCCAGTGCCAGGCCTGCGCCGCGATGACGGTGTCGAACGTGCGCCCCGCGGTGTCCCAGTCCTCGAACCGCGACTCCTCCACGGCGAGCCCGCGCGAACGTGCGTACGCCGCCATCCGCGCGTCCGGCTCGACGCCGAGCACGGTTGCGCCGACCGCCTGAAGCTGTCTGGCTTCGATCCCGGTCCCGCACCCGACATCCAGCAGGTCGACACCTGGGGAGTGCTCCATGATCCGGGCGATCAGCTCGTCGGGATAGGCCATCCGGGCTCGGTCGTAGCGATCGACGTCGGCACCGAACGATTCGGCCATCTGGCGATGCCGGTGTGCGGGGCCGGATTCAGAAGTGACCACACGTCAACTCTAGGTTGACGATCGTGATGCGTCAACCTTTGGTTGACGCGCTCGAGTGCGGTTCCTCGGTTGCATCTGGTGGCCCCTCTGTCTAGTCTGTCTAGATGAAGGAGGTGGGTCGATGTCATGGCAAGTACAAGAGGCCAAGCAACGGTTCAGTGAGGTGCTTCGCGAGGCGACTGCTGGCGGCCCGCAGCTGATCACCAAGCACGGCGAGGAGATTGCCGTCGTGCTGAGCATCGATGACTACCGACGGATCGCTCAGCCACGACGGCCACTGTCCGAGTACTTGCTGGATGTGCCCAAGGGTGACGACCTCGATCTCGATCGCGACCGTTCAGACTTCCGAGAGCTTGACCTCGAGGGGATGGCGTGAGGTATCTGATCGATACGAATGTGGTCTCCGAGCTTCGGAAGAAGCGCCCTGACCCGGCCGTCGTCGCGTGGGTGAACGGGCTCGGAGCCGACGAGGTTCACCTGTCCGTCTTGACGGTAGGAGAGCTGCGGGCGGGAGCCGCTCGCCTAGCGGCACGAGGTGACGAGGTCGCGGCACAGGCGCTGACGGTCTGGATCGAAGGGCTCGTGGAGCAGTACGACGACCAGGTGCTGCCGATCACTGCCCGGGTCGCAGATCGCTGGGGCGAGCTGAACTCGGTGCGACCGCTGCCGGCTGTGGACTCGCTTCTGGCCGCGACTGCTCTTGAGCACGGGCTCACGGTCTCGACCCGCAACACCAAGGACTTCGCATCGACGGGGGTCGACGTTCACAACCCGTTTTCTGCCGAGGCTTAGCCGCGGAACAGAAGCGGGGCCGACCATCTCTGTGGATGGCCGGCCCCGCTGCGTACTCGCTTGGTCAGGCGTTGGAGATCTGGATCATCTCGTCGCGCGGGACGACCTTGATCCGCTCGCGACCCTGGGCCTCGCCGAGGGAGCGCTCGTGGTTGTCGAGCTTCTCCCAGCCCTCGATGGTGGTGAACTCGACGCCCTTGCCGGACAGGTGCTCGAGGACCGCCGCGGGCGAGGCGTGCTCGGCCGGCTCGAGCTTGTCGAGGTCGTGGAGGAGGTTGTCGATGGTCTCCTTGGCGTCGGACTTGGTGTGGCCGATGAGGCCGACCGGTCCGCGCTTGATCCACCCGGTGACGTACGTCCCGTTGATGTGCTCGCCGTTGAGGCCGAGGACCCGGCCGCCATCGTTGGGGATGACGCCGTTCTCGCCGTCGAAGGGCACGTCGGGGAGCGCCTCGGAGAGGTAGCCGACGGCGCGGTAGACGGCCTGGACCGGGGTGTCGGTGAACTCGCCGGTGCCGGAGACGGTGCCGTCGCCGTTGTATTCGGTCTTCTCGCTGCGCAGCGCGACCACGCGACCGTCCTCGCCGAGGATCTCGACGGGGTTCTGCATCATGTGGATGACGATCTTGTGGGGCTTGCCGGCGCTGGGGGCCTCCATGTACTTCAGGAGGATGTCGGCCACGAGCTTGGTCGCCTTGTGGCTCTGGATCGCCTTCTCGCCGGCCTCGTCGATCTCGAAGCCCTCCTCCTCGACCACTACCTCGACCGACGGGGAGTGGGAGAGCTCGCGCAGCTCCATCGGGCTGAACTTGATGTGGGCCGGGCCGCGGCGGGCGAAGACGTGGATCGTCTTGGCCGGGTTCTTCTTCAGGCCCTGGTAGACGTTGTCGGAGACCTCGGTGACCAGCTGCTCGTCGGCGGGCTTGGCCAGCATGCGGGCGACGTCGAGCGCGACGTTACCGGCGCCGAGGACGGCGACCTCCTCGGCCTCGAGGGGCCACTCGCGGGAGACGTCGGGGTGTCCGGCGTACCAGCTGACGAAGTCGGCCGCGCCGTAGGACTGGGGCAGGTCGATCCCCGGGATGTCGAGCTCGCGGTCGGCCATCGCGCCGGTGGCGAAGATGACGGCGTCGTAGAACCGGTGCAGGTCGTCGAGCTTGAGGTCGGTGCCGAAGTCGACGTTGCCGATGAACCGGATGCTGTCCTGGTTCAGGACGCGCTTCAGAGCCTTGATGATCTCCTTGATTCGCGGGTGGTCAGGAGCCACGCCGTAGCGAACCAGGCCGTAAGGGGCAGGCAGACGCTCGATGACGTCGACGCGCGCACCAGGGTGCTCCTTCGTGAGGATGTCGGCAGCGTAGATGCCGGCCGGGCCGGCACCGACGATCGCAACGCGGATGTCACGCATAAGGGAGTTCAACCTTCCGTGGAGTACTAAGGCAAGCCTAAAGGGGGTCGTGTAACCCTCCGAATCCGTTCCGCCAGGTGGTTACGTGGCCGTACGCGAGTTTCACGCTCAATCCTAGAACGTGTTCTCGTTTTGGGAGGATGTCGGGGAGTGATCTCCAACACGTACGGCGCGTCGTCGAGCCTGACTCGATGGTGTTCCGGGTATCGCCCGGAGTCAAGGCGAGGCCTTCGGCTGCCGGGCCGAACCGCTGTGAACCGCAGCACACAGGACGCTCACAGTCTCGTCGTAAGGCCGCCACAGACCCACGTCGGAGCCTCGTCGGCATGACCCAACTCCTGGACCCACCGACCAGTCAGGCGCCTGAGCCGACACCCCCGACAAGCCGATGGCGCCCGACCCCCGAGCGGGCGTCCCTGATCATCCTGCTCGCCCTGACCGCGGTCGCGTACCTGTGGACGCTGTCGGAGTCGGGATACGCCAACCAGTACTACTCCGCGGCCGCCCAGGCCGGCGGCGAGAGCTGGAAGGCGTGGTTCTTCGGGGCGCTCGACGCGAGCAGCTCGATCACGGTCGACAAGCCGCCGGCGTCGTTGTGGGTGATGGGCCTGTCCGTACGCATCTTCGGGCTGTCCTCGTGGAGCATCCTGGTCCCGCAGGCGCTGATGGGCGTGGCCACGGTCGGCCTGGTCCACGGCCTCGTCAGGAAGGTCGCGCCGTGGCAGGCGGGGATCGCGGCGGGGGCCTTCACCGCGCTGACGCCGGCGGCGGCGCTGATGTTCCGGTTCAACAACCCGGACGCGCTGCTGCTCCTGATGCTGGTCGGTGCCGGGTTCTCGACGTTGAAGGCGATCGAGACCGGCAGGGGCAGGTGGATGGTGCTGGCCGGGGTGCTGCTCGGCTTCGGCTTCCTGGCCAAGATGCTGCAGGCGTTCCTGATCGTCCCGGCGATCGCGGTGGTCTACCTGATCGCTGGCCGAGGCACCTTCGCGAGGAGGATGGCGCACGGCATCGCCTGCTTCGCCGCGATGGTCGTCAGTGCCGGCTGGTACATCGCGGTCGTCGAGCTCATCCCGGAGTCCTGGCGGCCCTACATCGACGGCTCGACCGGCAACTCGCTCCTCGAGCTGACGCTCGGCTACAACGGCGTCGGCCGCCTCAACGGCGGTGACTACGGCGGCCTCGGCAACGCCGGCTTCTCCAGCGGGGCCGGGATCCTGCGGCTGTTCCAGGGCGTCTCCGGCGGCATGGTCGCCTGGCTGCTGCCCGCGGCGCTGCTCCTCTTCGTGACCGGGCTCGTCGCGCTGCGCAAGGCGCCCCGCACCGATCTGACCCGCGCCACGCTCATGCTCAGCGGCGCCACGATGCTCGTCACCGGCCTGGTCTTCTCCTTCATGGAGGGCATCTACCACGACTACTACGTGGTCGCGCTGGCTCCGTGGATCGCGGTCACCGCGGTCGTCGGCACGGTCGTCATGTGGCGCGACCGCGACAGCCTCCTCGCCCGGGCCACCCTGGCGGTCGCCATGGCCGGCAGCTCCGTGTGGGGCTGGGTGCTCCTCGGGCAGTCGGGCGAGCAGCCGTACGACGCGCTGCGCTGGCCCGTCCTGATCATCGGTCTCGGGCTCGCCGCCGCGTTCGTCCTCGCGGACAGGTTCACCCGCCGGGCCGCGGGCGCAACGCTCGCGGCGGCAGCCGTGACCTTGGGCATCGGGCCGGCGGCGTACGCCCTCCAGACGATCGGCACCGCTCACACCGGCTCGATCGTGACTGCGGGGCCGTACGAGGGCGGGATGGGCGGCATGGGCGGCGGCCGGGCCATGCCCGGTGGTGGTCCGGGCGGCCAGGTCATCGGTGCGCCGCCGAACGGTGCCCCCGGCGGAGCCCAGGGCCAGCCGCAGCAGCTGCCGGGAGGCGGGGACGGCGGTGGCATGCCCAGCGGCATGCGGGGCGGCGGGATGATGGGCGGCGGCGAGGTCGACGAGGAGCTGGCCGAGGCGGTCAGCACCAACGCCGGCAAATACACCTGGGTGGCCGCGACGATCGGCTCCCAGACCGCGGCCGGCCTCCAGCTGGAGACCGGCGAGGCGGTCATGGCGATCGGCGGTTTCAACGGCACCTCGAACAGCATCACGCTCGAGCAGTTCCAGGAGTACGTCGCCGACGGCAAGATCCACTACTTCATCGCCGGCGGCGGGATGGGTGGGATGAGAGGCGGTGGCGACGAGACCTCCAGCGCCTCCGAGATCAGCGCCTGGGTGGAGGAGAACTTCACCCGGACCACCATCGGCAGCAGCACCGTCTACGACCTGACGGAGGACGCCTCGTGACCGCGGGAACGGAGCTCTCGAACGAAGGGTGGGTCCTCGACGGGAAGCGGCTGCTGACGGCGGTCGACCTGGTGATCCCGGTCCACAACGAGGAGAAGGACCTGGAGGCATCCGTACGCCGCCTCGACGGCTACCTGCGTACCCTGCCCATCCCCGCGACCATCACCATCGCCGACAACGCCAGCACCGACGCCACCTGGGAGATCGCGGAGCGGCTCGCGACCGAGATCACCCGGGTCCGGGCGATCCACCTCAACGAGAAGGGCCGGGGAAGGGCGCTCAAGGCGGCCTGGTCCACCTCGCGGGCGGAGGTGGTCGGCTACATGGACGTCGACCTCTCCACCGACCTGCGGGCCCTGCCGCCGCTGCTCGCCCCGCTGCTCTCGGGACACTCGGACGTCGCCATCGGGTCCCGGCTGGCCCGGGGCAGCCGGATCGAGCGCGGCCCGAAGCGGGACCTCCTGTCCAAGGGCTACAACCTGCTGCTGCGCGGGGTGCTCTCCGCGGAGTTCACCGATGCGCAGTGCGGCTTCAAGGCGGTCCGCCGGGACGTCGCGGAGAAGCTGCTCCCGCTGGTCGAGGACGACAGCTGGTTCTTCGACACCGAGCTGCTCGTGCTCGCCTCCGAGGCCGGCCTGCGCATCCACGAGGTGCCGGTGGACTGGGTCGACGATCCGGACTCGAGGGTCGACATCGCCGCGACGGTCAAGGAGGACCTCCGCGGTGTCGCCCGTCTCCTGAGAGGACTGGTGTCAGGACGGATCGACCTGCGCGGAGTGGCCGCGCTGAACGAGGCCATCGTTCCCGGCCCGAAGCGAGGCCTGCCCGAGCAGCTGATGCGGTTCGCCGCCGTCGGAGCGATGAGCACCCTGGCGTACGTCGTCCTCTACTCCCTCCTCCGGGTCACGGTGGACGCCCAGATCGCGAACCTGGTGAGCCTGCTGGTGACCGCGGTCGCCAACACGGCGGCCAACCGCCGGCTGACCTTCGGGATCACCGTGCGGCAGGGTGCCGTCAGGCATCACGTCGCCGGGCTGCTGGCCTTCGGGCTGGGGCTGGCGCTGACGTCGGGCTCGCTCGCGCTCCTCCACCTGGCCGCCCCGATGCCGGCCAGACCCACCGAGCTGGTGGTGCTCGTCGTCGCCAACGCCGCCGCCACCCTGGTGCGATTCGTCATCCTGAGGATGGTGATGGCCGCGCCGCGCTCTGCGATGGTGGCCTAGGAGAAGGCCTGGGTTCCGATCACCCGGAGCAGGTCGAGCTTCTCGGCCGCATCGGTGCCTTCGGCGGGGAAGTAGGCGACCAGCTGGATCTCCTGCCCCTCGCTGAAGAGCACCTCGCAGCGCACCTCGACGGCACCGACCTCGGGATGGAGGAAGGTCTTCCGGTCGGCGCGGCGTACGCCCACCTCGTGGCGCTCCCAGAGCTCGCGGAACTCCGCGCTCGCGGCAAGCAGGTCGTCGACGAGGCCGGTGACGTCGGGGTCGCCGGCGCGACGGGCGTGGGTCGCGCGCAGGTCGCTGACGTGGACGGCCGAGATCCGGTCCCAGTCCTCCTCGGGCATCTGCCGGAAGGCCGGGTCGGTGAACCAGCGCCACACCATGTTCTCGGTCTTCCCTCCGCTGCCGCGCAGGTGTCCCACCAGCAGGTCGGCCATCGGGTTGGTGAAGAGCACCTCGCCGAGGTCGTTGCAGATCATCACGGGCAGGTCGGTGAGCCGGTTGGCCAGGGCGATGAGCCCGGGGCGTACGTGGCCTCGGCGGGGCGGTGGGGTCATCCCGGCCAGGTAGTAGAGGTGGTCGCGCTCGTCGAGGTCGCACTGCAGCGCCCGGGCGACCGCGTTGACCACGGACTCCGAGGGCGCCGACCCGCGGGCCTGCTCCAGCCGGGTGTAGTGGTCGGTAGACACACCGGCGAGCATCGCGACCTCCTCGCGGCGGAGGCCGGGCGTACGCCGGCGGATGCCCTCGGGCAGGCCGACGTCGGCCGGGCGGATCAGCGCCCGCCGTCGGCGCAGGAAGTCGGCGAGTGCGTTGCGGTCGGTCACACCGACCAGTATCGATCCGGAGCCGAGCCTCAGCCAGGGAGAAGCCGTCCCTGGATGAACCGGCCCTGCCGTACGTCTCGGAAAGCCCGCACGGTGGAGGCATGACGAACTCACAGACAGCCCAGACACAGTTCCAGAAGCGCCGCCTCGGCAGCACCGGACCGGAGGTCTCCTCTCCCGCGCTCGGCGGGATGAGCCTCTCCGGCGCCTACGGCGCGGTCGACGACGAGGAGGGCGTACGCGTCATCCACGCCTATCTCGACGCCGGCGGCACCCTCATCGACACCGGCGACTTCTACGGCGCCGGGCACAACGAGATGCTCATCGGCCGGGCGCTGCGTGAGCGCAGCCGCGACGATGTGGTGCTCTCGGTGAAGTTCGGCGCCCTGCTCACCCCGGTCGGGCTGCCGGTCGGGTTCGACGGCCGTCCCGAGGCGGTCAAGTCGTTCCTGACCTACTCGCTGCAGCGGCTCGGCACCGACCACATCGACATCTACCGCCCCGCCCGCCTGGACCCGCAGGTGCCGATCGAGGAGACCGTGGGTGCGGTCCAGGAGCTGGTGGAGGCGGGCTACGTACGCCACATCGGGCTGAGCGAGGTCAGCGCGGACACCATCCGGCGGGCCGCCACGGTGGCCCCGATCAGCGACCTGCAGATCGAGTACTCCTTGCTCAGCCGGGATATCGAGACCAACGGCATCCTGGACACCTGCAACGAGCTGGGCATCGGCATCACCGCCTACAGCGTCCTCGGCCGCGGCCTCATCGGCGGCAGTGGCGCGCTCGGCGGCGCGCTCGCGCACATGCCGCGGTTCCAGGGAGACAACCTCGACCACAACCGCGCCCTGCTGGTCACCCTCGAGGAGATCGCCGCGGCCAAGGGCGTCACCCTGGCGCAGCTGGCCATCGCCTGGGTCGCGGCCCGGGGCAAGCACATCGTCCCGGTCATCGGCTCGCGTCGGGTGAGCCAGATCGACTCGATGGCTGGAGCGAACGCGGTCATGCTCGACGAGGCCGACCTCGCCCGCATCGACGCCGCGGTGCCCGTCGGTGCCGCTCGTGGCGACCGCTACCCCGCTCAGTTCATGGACCAGCTCGACAGCGAGCGGCCGGCCGCGGGCTGATGCGGGGGTCAGGCGGTGGGGTCGGTCGCGCGCCAGCGCAGCGGGTTCTCCTCGGACTCCTCGGCGACGTGCGCGGCGAGGCCGACCGTACGGCCCACCTGGAAGAACACCTCCGCGGCGGCGTCGGGCAGCTCGCAGGTGAGGACGAGGGCCGCGAGCGCCCCGTCGATGTTCGGCCGGCGATCGGTGCGGGCGGCTATCTCGGCCAGGCGAGACAGAGTCGGCGCGGAGCCGTCGACGAGGGCGAGCCGAGCCAGGATCGCATCGGCTCGTGGGTCGCCCTCGGGATGGCGCCAGTGCCCGAAGCCGGGGACCGGGCTGCTCGGGTCGGCCGGCGGGCCGTCCCGCAGCACGGCGAGAGCCGACCGGCCGATCCCGCCGTGCAGCTGCCCGGAGAGGGCTGCATAGCCGGCGACCAGGCAGTCGTACGCCGAGGCCCGAGCCGAAGCCGCGACCCGGGCCGCCACCACCGATGCGGCCAGGCCGTGGTCGAGGAGCGCGACCAGCGTGGTGTTGAGCGTGGCCACCTCCCGCGGGCTTCCCGGGCGCCCGGCGACGGCGGCGAAGATCGCCTCGGGAACCGGGCGGTCCTGGTCGGCGCGGCCGTCGAGTGCGAGAGGCGCCGCCCGCAGGAGGTCCTTGGCGACGCCGGCGGCCGCGGCGGGCCTGACCCACTCGCCGTGGGAACCGGCCCACTGGGCCAGTGCGGGGAGCCGTCGGTGGAGCGGGAGCGCGGCCAGGTGGTCCGGCACCTCGACGGCCACCGACGGGGCCGGACCCAGGACGAGATCGACCACCTCGTCCAACGGCTCGTCGGCGAGGTCGGCCAGGGGCACGCCGCGCAGGAACAGCTCACCCTCGCGTACCTCGCTCACGCTCGAGCGGACCGAGCGCATCGGCAGCACGCCGAGCGGGGAGCCGGGATGGTGGCGGGTGCTGGCCAGCGCGTCGATCTCGGCGCGGTCGAACAGGCTCTCGCCGCCGCTGCGGCGCCGGGTGAGCAGGCGCCGGCTGACGTAGGTGTAGAGCGTCGTGCGCTTCACCCCGAGGCGCTGAGCCGCCTCCCGCGTCGTGATCCACTCCGTCACGACCACACTCTCGCCCACGGAGCGGCTCCGGCGCCATGTCGACTCGATCGACATCGCGCCACCCGGCCCCGCGGCGGCACGGTGAGCTTCCGACCCGTCCGAGGAGGAGCCGCCATGCTGCCGCTGAACGACCTGACCGACATCCGGGGGAGCTACCTGCTCCATGCCGCCGAGATGTCCACCTCTCCCTGCTACCTCGCCTGGGCGAGCGCCGTCGCCGACGACCCGGAGGTGCTCCGGGTGCTGAGCGACCTGCCGACGCTGAAGCAGCAGGCCAACCTCGTCTTCGCGGCGGCTCGGTGGCACGGCCTCGAGCCCGGGCCCTACGCCGACCTCCGGGCCATGCTCCTCGGGCCGGAGTGGCCGCTGATGCGCGAGACGATCCTGGCGCGGCGTACGCAGACCAACGAGGTCGCCCGGCTGACCGCGCTGACCCCGGCACTGGGGATGCTCGGGGACCGGCCGCTCGCCCTCGTCGAGCTCGGCGCCAGCGCCGGGCTCTGCCTCTACCCCGACCGCTACGACTACCTCTGGGACGGCGCGGGCGAGCTCCGCGGCTCCGGCGGGCCGGTCCTCCGGATCCCGTCGGACGGGCCGGTCCCCGTGCCCGCCGCGCACCCGCGCATCACCGCTCGCGTCGGGATCGACCTCAACCCGCTCGACGTCACCGACGAGGAGGACATCAGGTGGCTGCTCACCCTGATCTGGCCGGGCCACGACGAGCGCCGCGACCGCCTCGCCGCGGCGATCGAGACGACCCGGGCCGAGCCACCCCGGCTCCTTGCCGGCGACATGCTCGACCGGCTGGACGACGCGCTGGAGATCGCCGCCGCCTCCGGCGGCACCCCGGTGGTCCATCACAGCGCGGCCGCGGCCTACCTGGACGAGCAGGATCGCGCCCGCCTCGAGCACCGCATGCGTACGCTCGTGGCGGCCGGCCGCTGCCACTGGATCAGCCTCGAGGGCCCGCGGGTGATTCCGTCCCTCGCCGCCGGTGCGCCGAACCCGCCCGACCCGGACCATCACTTCTGTCTCGCGGTCGACGGACGGGCGGTCGGCTGGTTCCAGGGCCACGGCGCGGCTCTCCGCTGGGACGTGGCCGTGAGACCGTGAGGAAGACCACAGGTCTTGGACCGATACAACCGGGCAACCCTGGTGTCCACGTGCTGATCTGCCCTACCGTTACCGGCCGGTAACCAGCACGGTGGGGTTCCGGACCCGCGCCGGTCATGAATCGGTCACGCGCTGATCGGCTGACCGGGATCCCACCATGCTGGAGACTGAAGACACTGCGCAGCTAGACCCAAGGAGTCGAGGATGCTCATCGGAGTGACCCGAGAGACGAAGCCCGGGGAGACCCGGGTCGCGGCCACCCCCGCGACCGTCAAACAGCTGACCGGCCTGGGCTATGACGTCGTCATCGAGAGTGGCGCCGGGGAGGCGTCCAGCTTCACGGACGAGGCGTACGCCGAGGCCGGCGCCCGCATCGGCACGGCCGCCGACGCGTGGGGTGCCGACCTGGTCTTCCGGGTCAACGCCCCCTCCGTCGGCGAGGTCGAGCTGCTGAAGAGCGGCGCGACGCTGGTCGCCCCGCTGGCGCCGGCGCAGAGCGGTGAGCTGCTCGACGCCCTGGCCGCCCGCAAGGTCGACGCGTTCGCGATGGACGCGGTGCCGCGTATCTCGCGGGCGCAGTCCATGGACATCCTCTCCAGCCAGGCCAACATCGCCGGCTACCGCGCCGTCGTCGAGGCGGCCCACCACTTCGGCCGCTTCTTCACCGGCCAGGTGACCGCGGCGGGCAAGGTGCCGCCGGCGAAGGTCCTCGTGGCCGGTGCCGGTGTTGCCGGCCTGGCCGCCATCGGCGCCGCGAGCTCGCTGGGCGCGATCGTGCGCGCGACCGACCCCCGCCCGGAGGTCGCCGACCAGGTCAAGTCGCTCGGTGGTGAATACCTGAAGGTCGAGGTCGAGGTCGAGAAGTCGACCGACGGCTACGCCAAGGCGACCTCGGAGGCCTACGACCAGCGCGCCGCGGAGATCTACTCCGAGCAGGCCGAGGACGTCGACATCATCGTGACCACCGCGCTGATCCCGGGACGCCCCGCGCCCCGACTGATCACCGCCGCGGACGTGGCGTCCATGAAGCCCGGCTCGGTCATCGTCGACATGGCCGCCGCGATGGGCGGCAACGTCGAGGGCACCGTCAAGGACGAGGTCGTCACCACGCCCAACGGCGTCACGATCATCGGCTACACCGACCTGCCCGCGCGCCTCCCCGCGCAGTCCAGCCAGCTCTACGGCACCAACCTGGTGAACCTGATGAAGCTGGTGACGCCCGAGAAGGACGGCGTCCTCGCCCTCGACCTCGAGGACCAGGTCCAGCGCGGCCTGACCGTCGTGCACGACGGTGGCGTGCTCTGGCCGCCCCCGCCCGTGCAGGTGTCGGCGGCTCCCGCCGTGGCCGAGCCCGCCGAGGTGGCGGTCAAGGAGGAGAAGAAGCCGCTCTCCGCCGGTGCCAAGCTCGCGCTCGTCGGCACCGGTGCGCTCGCGCTCTTCCTGCTCAACGCGGTCGCTCCCGCCGAAATCACCCGGCACTTCACCGTGCTCACGCTCTCGGTGGTGATCGGGTTCTACGTGATCGGCCACGTGCACCACGCGCTGCACACCCCGCTGATGTCGGTGACCAACGCGATCTCCGGCATCGTCGTGGTCGGTGCCCTGCTGCAGCTCACCGTCGCCGACAACGTGGTGCTCGTGCTCGCGGGCATCGCCACGCTGCTGGCGAGCATCAACATCTTCGGTGGCTTCGCCGTGACCCGCCGCATGCTCTCGATGTTCCGGAAGGCCTGAGGTAACACGTCATGGATATCTTCTCGATCGCCGGCGCCGCCTACCTCGTCGCCGCCCTCCTCTTCATCCTGTCGCTGGCAGGTCTGTCCAAGCACGAGACCGCCTCGCAGGGCTGGCTCTACGGCGTCGCCGGCATGGCGCTGGCGCTCATCGCGACCGTCATCCAGGTCGCCGACGCCGGCACCACGACCGCGATCCTCGTCCTGGCCGGTGCGGTCGCCGTCGGCGCGGTCATCGGCCTGTGGCGCGCCAAGGTCGTCGAGATGACCGGCATGCCCGAGCTGATCGCGCTGCTCCACTCCTTCGTGGGTCTGGCCGCCGTCCTGATCGGCTGGAACGGCCACCTCGAGGCGGCCGCCGGTCACATCCACGGGGGCGCGATCCACTCCGCCGAGGTCTTCATCGGCGTCTTCATCGGTGCGGTCACGTTCACCGGCTCGATCGTCGCGTTCCTCAAGCTCTCGGCGCGGATGAAGTCGGCGCCGCTGATGCTGCCTGGCAAGAACGTCATCAACATCGGCGCGCTGGTCGTCTTCGTGATCCTGACCGTCGTCTACGTCATCAACCCGACGCTCCCGCTGCTGATCGCCGTCACGGTCGTGGCGCTGGCGCTCGGCTGGCACCTGGTCGCCTCCATCGGTGGCGGCGACATGCCGGTCGTGGTCTCCATGCTCAACAGCTACTCCGGGTGGGCCGCGGCCGCCTCGGGCTTCCTCCTGAGCAACGACCTGCTGATCGTCACCGGTGCCCTGGTCGGCTCCTCGGGTGCGTACCTCTCCTACATCATGTGCAAGGCGATGAACCGCTCGTTCATCTCGGTCATCGCCGGCGGGTTCGGCATCGAGGCCGGGCCGTCCGGTGACGTCGACTACGGCGAGCACCGCGAGATCAACGCCGAGGACACCGCCGAGCTCCTCGCCGGCGCCTCCTCCGTGGTCATCACCCCGGGCTACGGCATGGCCGTCGCCCAGGCGCAGTACCCGGTCGCCGAGCTCACCCGCATCCTGCGGGACAAGGGCGTGGACGTACGTTTCGGCATCCACCCGGTCGCCGGCCGCCTGCCGGGCCACATGAACGTCCTGCTGGCCGAGGCCAAGGTGCCCTACGACATCGTCCTGGAGATGGACGAGATCAACGACGACCTGGCCGAGACCGACGTCGTCCTGGTCATCGGTGCCAACGACACCGTGAACCCGGCCGCCGCCGAGGACCCGAGCAGCCCGATCGCGGGCATGCCCGTCCTGCGGGTCTGGGAGGCCAAGAACGTCGTCGTCTTCAAGCGGTCGATGGCCGCGGGCTACGCCGGTGTGCAGAACCCGCTCTTCTTCCGTGAGAACTCGCAGATGCTCTTCGGTGACGCCAAGACCAAGGTCGACGAGATCGTCGGCGCCCTCGCCCGGGTGCCTGCCTGAGGGACCCGCGGCGAGACGTCGCTCAGGACGGCCGAGCGGTCACGATCGTGACTCCTCGGCCGTTCTGCGTGTGGCGGCGAGCGTGCCGAGCAGCCTGAGGGCGTCGGCGCTCTGCGTGGCCGGTTCGGCGTGGTAGACGATGAGCTCCTGGCCGGGCGACGACTTCACGTCGAAGGCGTTCATCCACAGAGTCATCTCGCCGACCTCGGGGTGGCGGAACCGCTTGGACTCCATGCGCTTGCGGCGAGCCTCGTGACGCTCCCACAGCCGGGCGAAGTCGGGGCTCCGGGCGAGCATCATGTCGACGACCTCGTTGATCCGCGGCTCGGTGGGATCCTCGCCGTACGCCATCCGCAGCCCGGCCACCGTGTAGGCGGCGACGTGCTCCCAGTCGGGGTAGAGGCTGCGCCCACCCGGGTCGAGAAAGATCTTCACCACCAGGTTGGCGCCGTGCTCGAAGCCTCCGAAGAGGGCGTACGCCAGGGCGTTCCCGGCCAGCAGGTCGTAGCCGCGTCCGAGAACGATCGCCGGGTTGTCGGGCCACATGTCGAGGAGGCGCCGCAGCTCCGGGTCGACCCGCTCCGTCGGAGTCGTACGCCGCGCTCCCGGCGCCACACCGGCGAGCTGGAACAGGTGCAGCCGAGCATCCTCGTCCAGGATCAGCACCTGTGCCAGCGCCTCCAGCACCTGCGCCGACGGGCTGCGCTCGCGGCCCTGCTCGAGACGTACGTAGTAGTCGACACTCATCCCGGCCTGGGTCGCGACCTCCTCGCGCCGCAGCCCCGGCACCCGGCGACGGCCGAAGTCCGGGATCCCGGCCGCCGCGGGCGTGACCTGAGCACGCCGGGCCCGCAGGAAGTCGCCCAGGAGGTTGTCGGCCATACCTCCAGGCTAGAGGGCGGATCCGCGCGATGCCTGGGTGTGCTGCTCCCAGGCAGAACGCGTCCTGTTGTCGCGGGCGCGACCGGCCGATCGTCGAGGGTATGAACCACAACGGAACCACCACATCCAGGACCTGGCTGATCACGGGAGCCTCCCGCGGCTTCGGCCGGGCGTACGCCGCGGCAGCCCTCGCCCGAGGCGACCGGGTCGCCGCCTCCGTCCGTGCTCCGGATGCCCTCGACGGGCTCCGGGAGCGATACCCGGACACGCTGCTCCCGCTCACCCTCGATGTCACCGACCGGGACGCCGTCCGGGCGGGTGTCGCCCAGACCGAGGAGCGGCTCGGCCCGCTCGACGTCGTCGTCAACAACGCCGGCTACGGCCACTTCGGCGCGGTCGAGGAGCTGACTCCGAGCGATCTGCGGGACCAGATCGAGACCAACCTCTTCGGTGTCCTCCACGTCACCCAGGCGGTGCTCCCCCGAATGCGGTCCCGCGGGGCCGGCCATCTCGTGCAGATCTCCTCGATCGGCGGCATCGGCGCCTTCCCCAACGTCGGGGCCTACCACGCCTCCAAGTGGGCGCTGGAGGGCCTCAGCGAGGCACTTGCCGCCGAGGTCGCCCGGTTCGGCATCCGGGTCACCATCGTCGAGCCCGGCGCCTTCGGCACCGACTGGAGCGGCCCGTCCGCCCGCCACAGCACACCGCTGGACGCCTACGACCCCATGCGCGAGGAGGCCGCCGCGCGTCGCGCTGGCTTCAGCGTCGGCGACCCGGCCGCCGCTGCGGACGCGGTCCTGGAGATCGTCGACGCACCCGAGCCGCCGCTGCGGGTGCTCTTCGGCGACCAGGCTCCCGATCTCATCCGGGGCATCTACGAGCGGCGGCTCGCCGAGTGGGACGCGTGGGGACACCTCGCCGTCCGATCGCACGGCGGGGCTGAGCCGGCCGAGGTGAGCGCGCGATGACCGCCGACCAGAAGATCGTCCTCGTCACCGGCGCGTCCAGCGGCATCGGTGAGGCCACCGCCCGACGGCTCGCCACCGAGGGCCACCACGTCGTGCTCGCGGCCCGCCGCAAGGACCGCCTCGACGAGATCGTCACCGAACTGACCGGTGCCGGGAAGTCTGCCGAGGGACATGCGCTCGATGTCACGGACCTCGCCGCGTACAAGGCTCTTGTCGACGACGTCGTCGCAGGTCAGGGGCGCATCGACGCTGTCGTGGGCAATGCCGGGGTCATGCTGCTGTCCCGTCTCGACGCGTTCTTGATCGAGGAGTGGGACCGGATGATCGATGTCAACGTACGCGGCCTCCACCACGGGATCGCCGCCGCCCTGCCGCACTTCCAACGGCTTGGTGGCGGGCACTTCGTCACCATCGCCTCGATCGCCGCCCACCAGGTCAGCCCGACTGCTGCGCTGTACGCCGCCACCAAGCACGCGGCGTGGGCGCTCACCGAGGGCCTGCGGCAGGAATCCGACCCGTCGATCAGGGTCACCACGATCTCGCCGGGCGTGGTCACCTCCGAGCTCGCCACCCATCTCACCGACCCCGTGGCAGCCGAACTGATGGCGACCTACCGTGCTCATCAGATCCCCGCAGACGCGATCGCCAGGGCGGTCGGATTCGCCCTCGCGCAGCCCCCGGACGTCGATGTCAACGAGATCGTCGTGCGTCCGACAGGCCAGCGGTGAGGCGACCGGGAGTGGTGCAGATCTCGTCCTTCTGAATTCCCCGCGGCTCGGGCACGGCACCCAGAATGAGTGTCGTGTCCGAGCCGTTGACAGACTCCCTCGAGTCGATCCGCGTCCCCCACACCCTGCTGGAGGACGCGCTCGGCTACGTGACCAGCATCGTGGTGACCTCGCTGGGTCTCTACCTGATCCAGTCGGTCGGCTCGGTGACCGGCGGCACCGCCGGCCTGAGCCTGCTGGTGAGCTACTGGACCGGGCTGCCGTTCGAGGTGCTGTTCGTGCTGGTCAACCTGCCCTTCTTCGGGCTCGCGCTCTCCAAGAAGGGCACCTGGTTCACGGTCCGGTCGCTGGGCTGCGTCATCACGGTCTCGGCGATGACCCGGGTCCACGCCGACCTGCTCCCGCTCGATGGGCTCGACACGATCTACGGCGTCGTGGCCGGCAACCTGCTCGTCGGCCTCGGGCTCCTGGTGATCTTCCGCCACGGCGCCTCGCTGGGCGGGTTCAACGTGCTCGCCCTGGTCCTGCAGGAGCGGCTCAACCTGCGCGCCGGATACGTCCAGATGGGCCTCGACCTCAGCGTCATCCTGCTCGCGCTCGCCGTCGTCTCGCCCGTGACCGTCCTGCTCTCCGCCCTCGGTGCGGTCGTCCTCAACATCATCCTGGCCTTCAACCACCGCCCCGGCCGCTACCTCGCCTGACGCCCTCTGAGACAGTTTGTCGCTCAAGTCAGTAGACATTGCAGAATGGATGCATGACTGCCGCGAAGCGCGCGCCCCAGCCCGGCGCCGAGGACCTGACCGAGCACCTGCGTGACCGCTGGTCGGTGAGCGTCTTCGACCCGGCCCACGAGCTCGCCGACGCCGAGATCAGGCTGCTGCTCGAGGCGGCCCGATGGGCACCGAGCGCGGGCAACAGCCAGCCGTGGTCCTTCCTGGTCCTGCCTCGTGGATCGGCAGGCCACCAGACCTTCGTCGCCCACCTCTCCCGCGGCAACTCTGGCTGGGTCCCGCGGGCCTCGGCCGTCTTCGTGGCGGTCGCCCAGGTCGCCGCCGACCCGGACGGCAACGGCCCGAAGTGGGCCGACTACTCCTACTACGACCTCGGTCAGGCGGCGGCGCACCTGTCCGTCCAGGCCGCCTCCCTCGGGCTGTCCTCCCATCAGTTCGCCGGGTTCGACCACGGTGCGGTGGCGGCAGCCTTCGGCGTACCGGACTGGTGGAAGGTCATGACCGGCATCGCGGTGGGCCTCCACGGCGACCCCGCCGAGGTCGACCCGAGGGATGCCGAGCGCGAGGAGCGCGAGCGCGTCCGGCGTCCGCTCGAGGAGATCGCGTACGCCGACAAGTGGGGCACGCCCTGGGCGTGACGTCCCGCGTGGCCGTCCGGGGAGCGGTCCAAAAAGGTCGTACCCGGCGGGGCATCGGTCTAAGGTGCCCGGGTGGAGAGCGGTCAGGGAGCACGTCTGCTCCGGCGCGTGGCAGCGGGTCTGTTCGTGCTGGGGCTGCTCGGTGCTGGGCTGGTGATGACGGCGCCGACAGCCGTCGCGGCACCCGATGACGGGGTCGGCGAGTCCTCGCGCACCCGCTACGTGCTCGACGAGAAGGCCCGGACGGTGAAGGTGAAGTCCGAGATCACGGTCACCAACCAGCAGCCGAGCACGGCCACGACCTACTACTTCCTGACCGGTCACGCGATCCCGATCCCGGCCGGCGCGAAGAAGGTCAGGGCGACCAGCAACGGGGCGAACCTGCCGGTGAGCACCGAGAAGGTCAATGGCACCGGTCTCGAGGTGGTGACCGTGTCCTTCCCGAACCTCTACTACGGCAAGTCGCGCACGATCACCTGGACCTACGAGCTGACGGGCGCCCCGATCCGGGCGAAGAGGAACCACATCCGGATCGGTGAGGGCTACGCCGTCTTCCCCGTGATCGGCCTCGGTGACGACGGGCAGGTGACCGTCGACGTGGTGCTGCCGAAGTCGATGACGTTCACCGCCTCCTCGGGCGACTTCACCAAGAAGACGAAGGGCAGGACGACGACCTGGCACTCCGAGGGCGACTTCGTCGACGCCGGCGTCTCCGCCCGCGACCCGAAGGCCTTCGACGAGAAGAAGATCGAGATCGGCGACACGAAGCTGTCGCTGCAGAGCTTCCCCGAGGACGAGGACTGGCTCGACTTCGCCGAGAAGCGGGTGACCGAGGGCATGCCGGTGCTCGAGCGCCTGACGGGCAACGAGTGGCCCGGTGGTCTGGAGACCATCCGTGAGGACGGCTCCGCGGAGGCGGTCGGCTACGCCTGGTTCGACTCCGACGCCGACGAGATCGTCGTCTCCGAGGATCTGGACACGGCGATCCTCTACCACGAGATGACCCACGCCTGGATCAACCCCGACCTCGTCGAGGGCCGCTGGCTGAGCGAGGGCCTGACCGAGGTCATCGCCCAGCGCGCGACGAAGGAGGTCGGCGCCAAGGGGCAGAAGTACGGCAAGGTGAAGCGTGGCGGCAAGGCCGCGTTCCCCCTGCTGAGCTGGGACGCCGAGGGGTGGAGCCAGGAGAACGACGCGTACGGCTATCCGGCGGCCTACACCGCCGTCTCGGCGATGCTCTCCGACCTCTCCGACGAGCAGCTCACCCACGTGGTCGACGACGTCTACGACGGCCGCAGCGGCTATGACCCCGCCGACGACGAGATCAGCAGCGGTCCGGTCGACTGGCGCTTCTTCCTCGACATCGTGCAGCGGTACGACACCGACGCCTCTCCGGAGAAGCCGCTGAAGACGTGGGTGCTGACCCGTGCCGAGGCCAAGCAGCTCAAGCCCAGGGCCAAGGCCCGCCAGGCGTACGCCGCGATCGACACCGCCGACGGCAAGTGGATGCCGCCCCTGGGGCTGCGCGACGTCATGGCCGCGTGGACGTTCGAGGACGTCGACCCGGTCATCGGTCAGCTCGGCGCGGCGAGCGCCGACGCCGCCGCGGTCCAGGAGGCTGCGAAGAAGGCCGACCTGCCGGTGCCGACGGCGGCCCGGGAGGCCTACGAGGGCGCGAACGAAGACGCCCTCTATCGCGACCTCGCCACCACGCTGCCTCGCACTGCCGAGGTGATCACCGAGGTCGGCGAGGCCACGGCCGACGTCGAGGGGATGCAGGACCCACTGACCGAGCTCGGTGAGCTGGTGCTGCTCCTCGACGCGGGCGCGGCCGGCGCGCGAGCGGATCTCGACAACGGCTATCTCGAGGACGCCTCCTCCGCCGCGGCCGGGGTGAGCGCCCGGGCCGACTGGGCCCTGGCCGTCGGCCTGGTCGCGCTGCTGGTGCTCGTCGGTGCGGCGTACGCGGCGTTCCGGGTGCTTCGCAGCCCGTGGGCACGGGGCCGGCGCCAGGCTCGCCGGCAGCGGCGCGCGGCCCGCAAGGCCTTCCTCGCCCAGGTCAAGGAGACGAAGAAGGCCGGGGCTCCGTGGGATCGCCCGGCACCGCCGATGCCGCCGATGGGCGGCCCGCCGATGCCCGGTCCGCCGATGCCCGGCCCGCCGATGGCCGGTCCGCCGGGCAGCCGGCCAGGCAGTCCGCCGGGACCCACGGGATCAGTCGGTGGCGAGCTCTTCGGCGTACAAGGCGGCCCCTACGGCCCCCGCGGTGTTGAGCAGCTTCGCCGGGATGATCTCGGTGTCCAGTTCGAGCAGCGGCAGGAACTCCGCCGCTTCCTTCGACACCCCTCCGCCGACCAGGAATAGGTCGGGCGAGAAGAGCATCTCCAGGTGGCGGTAGTACTTCTGCAGCCGCTTGGCCCAGTGCTTCCAGGAGAGGTCCTCGCGCTTGCGGGCGACGTTGGAGGCACGCGTCTCGGCGTCGTGGCCGTCGAGCTCGAGGTGGCCGAGCTCGGAGTTGGGCACGAGCACGCCGTCGTAGAGGAGCGCCGAGCCGATGCCGGTGCCGAGCGTGGTCATGATGACCAGCCCGCGCCGGCCCTTCGCGGCGCCGTAGCGGACCTCGGCCAGGCCGGCCGCGTCGGCGTCGTTGACCACGTGCACGTCGCGCCCGGTGGCCGCGGTGAAGATGGCGTCCGCGTCGGCGCCGATCCAGGACTTGTCGATGTTGGCCGCGGAGTGGACCACCCCGTGGCGTACGACCCCCGGGACGGTCACGCCGACCTTCCCGTCGTAGTCCGGGAACTGGGCGAGCAGGTCGACGAAGATCTCGGCGATGGCCTCGGGGGTGGAGCGTTCGGGAGTCGGGATGCGTACGCGTTCCTCGGCGAACTCGCCGGTCGCGAGGTCGATCGGGGCACCCTTGATGCCGGTGCCGCCGAAGTCGATGCCGAAGGGCAGGCTCGTCGTCATGCGTCCATCCTATTTACAAGCACCGACGTGACGTACGACACTTGACAGATCATCCTGAATTGTCAAGGGGGCCGACGATGGAGATCGCCAACAGCACCGTGCCCGACGGCTCGACCGAGCAGTGGCGCGACAAGAAGCGCTATCTGTGGCTGCTGGGCCTGGTGGTTCCCATCCTGGGCTTCATCGCGATCGGCGGCTGGCATCTCACCGACATCGGCGCGTTCCTGTGGACCGGACCGATCATCATCCTGATCGTGGTGCCGGCGATCGACCTGTTCGCGGGGCTCGACCAGTCCAACCCGCCCGACGACATGATCGAGGCGCTGGAGAACGACCGCTACTACCGGTGGATCGTCTACTCCTACCTCCCGCTGCAGTACGCCGTCTTCATCGGCGGCATGGCCATCGCCGCCCACGGCGCCTTCGACGGCCACACCCTGAGCACGGTCGACCGGGTCGGGCTGGCGATCTCGGTCGGGTGCATCGGCGGCATCGGCATCAACACCGCCCACGAGCTCGGCCACAAGCGCGAGGACGTCGAGCGCTGGCTGTCCAAGATCGCCCTCGCGCAGAGCTTCTACGGCCACTTCTACATCGAGCACAACCGCGGTCACCACGTCCGGGTCGCGACGCCGGAGGACCCCGCCTCGTCCAGGGTCGGCGAGTCCTTCTACGCCTTCTGGCCGCGCACGGTCTGGGGGTCGCTGAAGAGCGCGTGGCGGCTGGAGAGGAAGAGGTACGCCCGCCGCGACCAGCACCCGTTCCGGATCGGCAACGACGTACTCAACGCCTGGCTGATGTCCGCCGTGCTCTGGGGCGGGCTGATCGTGTGGCTCGGGCCGGTGGTGATCCCGTTCCTGCTGATCCAGGCCGTGGTCGGGTTCTCGCTGCTCGAGGTCATCAACTACATGGAGCACTACGGGATGCTGCGGCAGAGGGTCGGCCGGCGCTACGAGCGCGTCGACCCCAGCCACTCATGGAACTCCAACAACATCGCGACCAACGTGCTGCTCTACCACCTGCAGCGCCACAGCGACCACCACGCCAACCCCGTACGCCGCTACCAGACTCTGCGCGACTACAAGGAGTCTCCGGTGCTGCCGACCGGCTACGCCGGGATGATCCTGCTGGCGATCCTGCCGCCGGTCTGGCGCCGGGTGATGGATCCGAGGGTGCTGGCGCACTTCGACGGCGACATGTCGCGGGCCAACATCCTGCCGCGCAAGCGGGAGAAGATCCTGGCGAAGTATCCGCCGCCCGCCGCCGACCGGGCCGAGGCCGGCGACGACACCGTCGCCCAGGTCATCGCGGCCGAGGTCCTGGCCGCGCGCTGCCCCGGCTGCGGCTACACCTACCGGGTCGAGGAGGGCAACGAGGCCGAGGGCTTCGCCGCCGGCACGGCCTGGGCGGACGTACCCGACGACTGGTGCTGTCCGGACTGCGGTGTCCGGGAGAAGGTCGACTTCGTGCCGCTGGCGTCGGACTCGGTCGAGTCCTAGGGGCCGGGCGCACTAGACTCTGGCCCCATGGCGGCCGGAGTACCTGAAACCACCCGTCAGCGGATCCTCGACGCTGCCGTCGAGATGACGACCGAGACCGGGTGGGCGAGCGTGACGATGTCGCGCATCGCGGAGCGGTGCGGGGTCAGCCGGCAGACCGTCTACAACGACATCGGCGCCAAGCCGGCGCTGGCCAAGTCGCTGATCCTGCGCGAGCTGGAGCAGTTCCTCGCCGTCGTGAGCGCGGCCTTCGACGAGGAGGACGACTTCCTCGGGGCGATCCGACAGGCGACGTACGGCGTGCTCGACCGTGCCCAGGACAACAAGCTGCTGCACGCGGTGGTCTCGGCCACCCACGGCGCCGACACCGAGCTGCTGCCCTACCTGACCAGTCACAGCGAGGGGCTGCTCGGCTACGCGATCGAGATCATCCACCAGCACATCGACAAGTTCGACCATGGGCTCAGCGACCATCAGGCCGATGTCGCCATCGAGATGGTCGTGCGGGTCGTGCTGAGCCACGTCATGCAGCCCACCAAGTCGCCCGACGAGACGGCCGACGACATCGCCTGGCTGGCGTCGCGGGTCCTCGGCTGAGTTACCCACGAGTTGGGTCGTCACCAACCCTCGCCTAACCTTCCTGCGGGGAGGTGACTGGATGCGACAGGTCTCGTTGAGAGCGGCCGCGGCGATCGGGGCGGTCCTCGTGGTGACCCTGGCGGCCTGTGCAGGCGAGCCGTCCAAGCCGGCCTCCCCGAGCGGCAGCCCGAGCGCGAGCGCGAGCGGGGCCGCGAAGGACGAGAGTCCTGTCGCCGACCCCTCGCACGCCGTGGAGATGCCCGGCAAGCGCGAGGGCACGCTGCACTCGACCGACCTGCTGATCCTCTCCGAGGACACCCTCTCCTCCGCCGACGTCAAGAAGATCCGGTCTCTCGACGGTGTGTCCGGGGTCGAGCAGATCTCGATGGCCCAGGTCAGCGTCGAGGGGCGGCTGGTGAAGGTGGTCGCGGTCGACCCGTCGACCTACCGCAACTTCGCCCCCTTCCAGAGCGCCGACTCCGACGAGGTCTGGCAGCGCGTCGCCGGAGGCGAGGTGGCGATCGACCCCGAGCGCCAGGACGAGCTCCCGGCCGACAAGGACGGCTTCGTCACGCTGGGCTCCAAGAAGGACGCGACCACCGTCCACGTCGGTGCGTACGCTCCCCAGCCGCCGGGCCTCGCCGCCGCGGTCGTCAACCACAAGTGGGGCGAGGAGATGGGCATGGAGAAGGGCAACGCGCTCATCGTCTCCACCGCCGCCATCGCCCCCAACCGGGTCGTCGCGCCGATCCAGAAGGTCGTCGGCTCGGACGCCTCGGTCCAGCGCCTCGACGTCGTCGCCCGCGCCGGCCTCGACCCCAACGCTCCCCAGAAGGCCTACGTCGTCGGCACCGTCGCCGAGGCCGTCGGCAACTACACCTACCGCGCCAACGGCGACGGCACCATCACCCCCGCCTCGAGCTGGGTGAGCTCCCACATCGTGACGGCCCAGGTGCCGATCCTCGGCTCGGTGACCTGCAACAAGGTGATGATCCCGCAGCTGCGTGCGGCGCTGCAGGAGGTCGTCGACCGCGGCCTGGCCAAGAAGATCATCCCGTCGCAGTACGCCGGCTGCTACTACCCCCGCTTCATCGCCAACACCACCCAGCTCTCCAACCACGCCTTCGGGACCGCCGTCGACCTCAACACCGCCGGCAACCAGCGCGGCACGGTCGGCGAGATGGACCGCACCGTCGTCTCCATCTTCGAGCGCTGGGGCTTCACCTGGGGCGGCAACTGGAAGTGGACCGACCCGATGCACTTCGAGATGAACCGGATCGTCAAACCTGGCTAACCCCGGGGTAGTTGCCCACCCGCTTGGGACGCCGCATCTACGCTGGGGCCTGTGACGATTCTTGATGACGCCCGCCCGGGCATGGACGACAGCATCCGGCCGCAGGACGACCTGTTCGGGTTCGTCAACGGCACCTGGCTCCGAGAGGTCGAGATCCCGGCCGACCGGTCCAGCTGGGGGCCGTTCGTGATGCTGGCCGACCAGGCCGAGAAGGACGTGCGCGCGATCATCGAGGAGCTCGCGGCGTCCGGCGGCGAGCCGGGCAGCGACGCCCAGAAGATCGGTGACCTCTTCGCGAGCTTCATGGACGAGGCGGCGGTGGCCGAGCGCGGCGTACGGCCGCTGGACGGTCTGAGGGCCGCCGTGGACGGGCTCCGCGACGCCGACGACCTGGCGGCGTTCCTGGGTGAGGTCGAGCGGATCGGTGGCCACGGGCTGTTCGGGTCCTACGTCGACAACGACGACAAGCAGTCCGACCGTTACATCTTCAACCTTCTCCAGGGCGGCCTCGGCCTGCCCGACAAGGACTACTACTTCGACGAGAAGTTCGCCGAGGTGCTGGGGAAGTACGCCGGCTACCTCGAGCGGCTCTATGCGCTCGCCGAGCACCCCGACCCGCGTGCGGCCGCCGAGACGATCATCCGGATCGACACCCGCCTGGCCGAGGGCCACTGGGCGCGCGAGGAGACCCGCGACAAGCAGAAGACCTACAACCTGCTGACCCTCGCCGAGCTGCGTGAGCTGGCCCCCAACTTCAACTGGGACGCCTACGTCCGCAACCTCTCCGGCTCGAAGCTGACCACCGACGCGGTGCTCGGTGAGGT
Organism: Nocardioides luteus; assembly: GCF_015752315.1. Classification (NCBI taxonomy): domain Bacteria; kingdom Bacillati; phylum Actinomycetota; class Actinomycetes; order Propionibacteriales; family Nocardioidaceae; genus Nocardioides; species Nocardioides luteus. The sequence goes on along the minus strand of NZ_JADOVJ010000001.1, from coordinate 5,431,849 downwards.
GGTCGTGCGGCAGCCGTCCTTCTTCGCCCACCTCTCCACGGTGCTCGGCGAGGTCGACATCGACGACTGGAAGCTGTGGCTCTACTTCCACGTGCTGCGCTGGGCGGCGCCGTACCTGACCGACGACTTCGTCGAGACCAACTTCGACTTCTACGGGCGCACCCTCAACGGCACCCCCGAGCTGCGCGAACGCTGGAAGCGCGGCGTCGCGCTGGTCGAGGGCGCGATCGGGGAGGCGGTCGGCAAGGAGTACGCCGCGCGCCACTTCCCGCCCGAGGCGAAGGCCCAGATGGACGAGCTCGTCCACAACCTCCTGGAGGCCTACCGCAAGTCGATCTCCGAGCTCGACTGGATGGGCGAGGAGACCAAGGAGAAGGCCTACGAGAAGCTCGACAAGTTCACGCCGAAGATCGGCTACCCGAACAAGTGGCGCGACTACTCGGCGCTGCAGATCAGCAAGGACGACCTGATCGGCAACGTCTCCGCGGCGAGCGTCTTCGAGACCGACCGGCAGCTCGGCAAGCTCGGCGGCACGGTCGACCGTGACGAGTGGTTCATGCTGCCGCAGACGGTCAACGCCTACTACAACCCCGGCACCAACGAGATCTGCTTCCCGGCCGGCATCCTGCAGCGCCCGTTCTTCGACAAGGACGCCCACCCGGCGGAGAACTACGGCGGCATCGGCGCGGTGATCGGCCACGAGGTCGGCCACGGCTTCGACGACCAGGGTGCGCAGTTCGACGGCGACGGCAACATGCAGGACTGGTGGTCGCCGGAGGACAAGGCGGCCTTCGAGGTGAAGACCAAGGCGCTGATCGAGCAGTACTCCAAGCTCTCCCCGCGGGACCTGCCCGGCGAGTTCGTCAACGGTGCCCTGACCGTCGGCGAGAACATCGGCGACCTGGGCGGCCTGACGATCGCCCACACCGCCTACATGCTGGCGACCGGTGGCACGGCGGAGATCGGCGACCGGCAGCGGCTCTTCCTCAACTGGGCCTACGTGTGGCGTACGGTGCGCCGCAAGGAGCAGGCGCAGCAGTACCTGACGATCGACCCGCACAGCCCGCCCGAGTTCCGCGCCAACATCGCGCGCAACCTCGACGAGTTCCACGAGGTCTTCGGCACCGCTCCGGGCGACGGTCTCTGGCTCGATCCGGAGGAGCGCGTCCGGATCTGGTGACCCCTGGGGGTAGGGGTATTGGTCAATATTCGATAACAACGTAAAGGAGTTACGCGGGAAGGCGGCTTCATAAATCCGCATTGCAGGAAATTGTTTCTCCGCGCTATCGATTCCGGTGCAAGGATTCCCCCAATCCTGGTCCCCACAATCGAGGAGAACCCCCACGATGCGTATCGTCCGAGTAGCGGGAGCAGCGACCGCTGTCGCTGTTGCAGGAACTGCCTTCATCGCCTCCTTCGGAAGCCCGGCCGGCGCCACCCCTGCCGGCTCCGCCTCCACCATCACGCCGGCGAGCGTGACGACGACCGGCCTGGCCGCCCAGCAGGTGATCGACGACGAGTCGATCGCTGACAAGGCCATCAGGGCGCTGACCAGCAAGCCGTCGACCTGGAAGGTCGGCGCGGGCCAGGAGCTCGAGCCGGTGGTGACCCTGAAGGACACCACCGGCGCCACCCACGTACGGATGAACCGCACCTACGAGGGCCTCGAGGTCGTCGGCGGCGACCTGGTCGCCCACCAGAACAGGTCCGGTGCGGTGACCTCGGTCTCCCAGGGGCTGGCCACGGTGCTCGACCTCTCGGTGAAGCCGACCGTCACCTCGGCCGCGGCGACGCGGGCCGCGCTGACCCTGGACGCGGTCACCAAGACGATCACCGATCTTGCGGTCGACAAGAAGTACGCCCCCGAGCTCGTCGTCGACGCGGTCGACGGCTCGCCGACGCTGGCCTGGCGGGTGACCACCAAGGGCAAGCAGGCCGACGGCACCCCCTCCCGCCTGGCCACCTATGTCGACGCGGGCACCGGCACGGTGCTGCGCCGGGTCGAGGGCATCCACACCATCGACGGCGAGGGCAACACCCTCTACTCCGGGACCGTCCCGCTGCAGGTGAAGCAGAACGGCTCGACGTACGAGCTGCGTGACGAGACCCGTGGCGGCACCTACACGACCGACATGAAGAACGCCGAGGACAGCCTGCTGTGCCAGCTTCTCGGGTTCGGGTGCGCGGCGGGCACCGTGGTCACGAGCCCGACCACGACCTTCGGCAACGGCTCCAACGCCGACCGGGCGACCGCGGCGGCCGACGCGCAGTACGGCACCAACGTCACCTGGGACTACTTCAAGAACGTCCACGCCCGCGACGGCATCTTCGGCGACGGCTCGGGCTCCTACAACCGGGTCCACTACGGCAAGAACTACGTCAACGCCTTCTGGGACGGCGAGAAGATGACGTACGGCGACGGCGACGGTGTCGGCTACGGACCGCTGGTGTCGCTGGACGTCGCGGGCCACGAGATGACGCACGGTGTCACCGAGAACACCTCGGGTCTGGAGTACTCCGGCGAGTCCGGTGGCCTCAACGAGTCGACCTCCGACATCTTCGGCACGATGGTCGAGTTCTACGCGAACAACGCCGAGGACAAGGGCGACTACCTGATCGGTGAGTCCTTCATCCTCGACGGCGGCGACCCGCTGCGCCGCATGGACAACCCGTCCGCCGACGGCAACTCGGTCAACTGCTGGTCCTCCTCGACCGGCAACCTCGACGTCCACTACTCCAGCGGCGTCGGCAACCACTTCTTCTACCTGCTCGCCGAGGGCTCGGGTGCGAAGACGATCGGTGGTGTCGCCCACTCGAGCACGACGTGCGACGGCTCGACGATCACCGGCATCGGTCGCGACAAGGCCGAGAAGATCTGGTTCCGCGCCAACTCGACCTACTTCACCTCGACGACCGACTACGCCGGCGCGCGCGACGCGACGGTGAAGGCGGCCTCGGACCTCTACGGCGCCTCCAGCGCCGAGGTCGCGGCCGTCGAGGCGGCTTGGACCGCGGTCTCGGTGAGCTGACCCTCAGCACCCTCATAGAGCCGGTCTCGACGGCGCCGTCCCTTCAAAAGACGGCGTCGTCGACCGCTTTTGGTAACTAAAGTACGAATTCGGGCGTGTGGTTATGCCGGTGCGGCGATTGGACGCATACTGGAGACGCCGGGCCGGTTCTGCGGGTCCCCGTGGGGGAGGACCAACAGCGCCGGCTCGGCGTTACTTCTTCCCGCTCGGTGAATAACGGTTCGCGCGGACGGTTCGTCTCTGGCTACGCTCGAGGCATGAACCTCGGTATCGCCTACATGCGCCTGCGCCCCGCCGCCTGACGGCGGCGCTTCGAGGCATACTCACGCCGCTGTCCGGCCATCTGCCGGGTAGCTGCCTCTCGCTTCCCGGCTCCCGTACGCGAGCTGGAAGTTCACTTTCGTGTCTGTACAGACCCATCACACCTCTGCCCACCTGCGCGCCGAGGACATCTCGGTCACCCGTGGCGGTCGCTCCGTCCTGCGCGGCGTCTCCCTGACCGTCTCCGCCGCCAACCGGTCCCGGCTGGCCGTCGTCGGCGAGAACGGCCGCGGCAAGACCACACTGCTCCACGTCCTGGCCGGACTGCTCGTCCCCGACTCCGGGCGTGTTCAGCGGCACGGCAGTCTCGGGATCGCCCACCAAGCCCTGGACGTACGTCCTGGGGACACCGTCGGCACCCTCACCTCCGCCGCGCTGGCGGAGTCCCACGACGCGCTCCGGGCGCTCGACGACGCTGCTGCGGCGCTCACCGAGGATCCGTCGGACTCCGCAGGGACGTACGCCGTCGCGCTGGAGCGCGCGACGGCGCTGGACGCCTGGGACGCCGAGCGCCGGGTGCAGATCGCGCTGGAGGCACTCGGTGCGTGCACCGACCACACTCGGGAGCTGGCGACCCTGTCGGTCGGGCAGCGCTACCGGGTGCGGCTGGCCTGCCTGCTCGGAGCGCACCACGACCTGCTCGTGCTCGACGAGCCGACCAACCATCTGGACGCCTCGGGGCTGGCGTTCCTGACCGAGCGGATCCGGAGCCATGCCGGCGGGGTCGTCCTGGTCTCCCACGACCGTCTCCTGCTGCGGGACACCGCCGTCGAGTTCCTCGACCTGGACCCGAGCGAGGACGGCCGGGCGCGGACGTACGCCGGTGGCTATCAGGGCTGGCAGGAGGGCCGGCGGCGCGAACGTGAGTGCTGGGAGCAGGACTTCGCGGCTCAGCAGGAGGAGCACCGGCGGCTGCAGGACTCGGTCTCGGCGGCCCGGGACCGGCTGAGCACGGGCTGGCGCCCACCCAAGGGGACCGGGAAGCATCAGCGACAGACCCGCGCTCCCGGGTTGGTGCGCTCCTTCAACCGAGACCTCGCGGCGCTCGAGGCGCACCGCATCTCCGTGCCGGAGCCGCCGGCGTCGCTGCAGTTTCCGTCGCTCCCGTCGGATGTCGGGGGCACGCTGCTGCGGGCTGATGACATCAAGGTCTTCGGTCGGCTGTCCGCGCCCGTCTCGCTCGCTCTCGACGCCGGCGAGCGGCTGCTCGTGACCGGTCCGAACGGGGCGGGTAAGTCGACGTTGCTGCAGGTGCTGGGCGGCGGGCTCGCTCCTTCGGCGGGCTCGGTGTGGGTCTCGCCGGGGGCGCGAGTGGCGCTGGTCGGACAGGAGGAGCCGGCCTGGGCGCCGGGGCTGACCGCGGCCGAGGTCTATGCACAGCACTGCGGACGTCTGGTCGCCGCCGGGGTGGTGCCCGAGCGGGCGCTCGTCTCGCTCCGGTCGACGGGGCTGATGGACGCGGAGGCGCGGCGTACGCCTGCGTCGCGGCTGTCCCAGGGGCAGCAGCGTCGGCTCGAGCTGGCGCTGCGGCTGGCCTCGCGACCGCATCTGCTGATCCTGGACGAGCCGACGAACCATCTCTCTGCCGGGCTGGTGGACGAGCTCACGGCTGCGCTGCGGGCCACGTCGGCAGCGGTCGTCGTGGCTACGCACGACCGGCAGATGCTCGCCGATCTCGCTGACTGGCCGACGTCGGCGCTGGGAAAGTAGTCGGTGGTCCCTGGTAGACCTGGGTGCATGACTGATCCCGCCACTGACGTACGTGCTCGTGCCGAGGCGCATCTGCGCGCCCTCGTGGGGCGCCCGGATGCGACTCTGCGCGAGGACCAGTGGTCGGCGATCTCGGCGCTCGCGGTCGACCGCCGTCGCGCGCTGGTCGTGCAGAAGACCGGCTGGGGGAAGTCGGCGGTCTACTTCGTGGCGACGCTGCTGCTGCGTGAGGCCGGCCTGGGGCCGACCGTGATCGTCTCGCCGCTGCTCGCGCTGATGCGCAACCAGATCGCGGCCGCGCAGCGGGCCGGGATCCGGGCGGTGACGATCAACTCGACCAACCCCGAGGACTGGGTCTCGATCGAGGAGGCCATCCATGCGGGCGAGGTGGACGTCCTGCTGGTCTCCCCCGAGCGGCTCAACAACCCGAAGTTCCGCGATGCGGTGCTGCCTCGGTTGGCCGCCGAGTGCGGCCTGCTGGTGGTCGACGAGGCCCACTGCATCTCCGACTGGGGGCACGACTTCCGGCCCGACTACCGTCGGATCCGTACGCTGCTGGCCGACCTTCCCACCGGGATTCCGGTGCTCGCGACGACCGCGACCGCCAACTCCCGGGTGACCGCGGACGTCGCCGAGCAGATGGGTTCGGGAGTCCTGGTGCTTCGAGGATCGTTGGACCGCGAGTCCCTGCGGCTCGCGGTGGTCTCGCTGAAGACCCCGGAGCAGCGGCTGGCCTGGCTCTCCGACCACCTTTCCGAGCAGCCCGGATCGGGCATCGTCTACTGCCTGACCGTGGCCGCGACGGAGGAGATCGCCGACTACCTGCGCTCGCGCGGTCACGACGTCGCCGCCTACTCCGGACGCACGGAGGCCGCCGAGCGGGCGGAGCTGGAGGAGTCGCTGGCCGCCGGGAAGGTCAAGGCGCTGGTGGCGACCTCGGCGCTCGGGATGGGCTTCGACGCCACGCTCGGGTTCGTGGTCAACATGGGTGCGCCCTCCTCCCCGGTCTCCTACTACCAGCAGGTGGGCCGTGCCGGCCGCGGCACCTCGGACGCCTCCGTCGTGCTGCTCCCCGGTGTCGAGGACCGCGACATCTGGGCCTACTTCGCCTCGCTCGCCTTCCCGCGCGAGGAGCAGGTGCGGCAGACCCTGGGTGTCCTCTCCGAGGCAGGGCGGGCGCTGTCGACCCAGGCGCTGGAGACGTACGTCGACCTGTCCCGCTCACGCCTCGAGCAGATGCTCAAGGTGCTCGACGTCGACGGCGCCGCCCGCCGGGTCGGCGGTGGCTGGGAGGCGACCGGTGTCCCGTGGGACTACGACGCGGAGCGCTATGCGCGGGTCGCGGAGGCTCGGCGCCGCGAGCAGGACGCGATGCTCGCCTACATCTCGACGGACCAGTGCCGGATGCGGTTCCTGCGCGAGCAGCTCGACGACCCCGGCGCCGTCGACTGCGGTCGGTGCGACAACTGCGGCGGCTTCGCGGTGACCTCGGCGGTCTCCGAGGGGGCGGTCCAGGAGGCGTCGGCCCGGCTGTCGCGGCCCGGGGTCGTCGTGGAGCCGAAGAAGATGTGGCCGACCGGCCTCGACCGGCTCGGCATCTCGCTCAAGGGCAAGATCAAGGAGGGGCCGCTCGAAGGGCGTGCGGTCGCGCGGCTGACCGACCTCGGTTACGGCCAGGCGCTGCGTGACCTCTTCCGTGAGCCCGCCCAGGACGGTCCGGTGCCGGTGCCGCTGGTGAAGGCGGTCGTCGAGGTGCTGGGCGACTGGAAGCCACGCGTGGGCGGCATCGTCTACGTCGAGTCGGCGACCCGCCCCACCCTGACCCGCGACTTCGCCGACGGTCTCTCGCGCTACCTCCGCGTCCCCGTCCTCGGCTCGTGGTCCATCGTCGACCCCGACATCGGTCCCGGTCACGGCGCCTCCAACTCCGCCCAGCGCGTCGCCGCCGTCGGCCGCCGGTTCTCGCTCCACGCCGAGGTCCCGCCGGGTGCTGACGTACTGCTCGTCGACGACCGCGTCGCGACCGGCTGGACCATCACCCTCGCGGCCCGCGCTCTCCTCGACGCCGACGCCGGCTCGGTGAGCCCGTTGGTGCTGGCGACGACCACCTGATTCACCTTCGCTGGTCGAGCCGGATTCGTGAGGAACGAACGAATCCGTGTCGAGACCAACACAGTCCCATCGAGCGCAGATGACTGTGTTGGTCTCGACACGCTCGCTGGCGCTCGCGGCTCGACCGGCGGGGCGCTCCTTCAGATCGCCGGCCGGACGATGCCGTGGTCGTACGCGAAGACGATGGCGGCGGCGCGGTCGCGGAGGTCGAGCTTGGCGAAGATGCGGCCGATGTGGGACTTCACCGTGAGCTCGGAGATGACGAGCCGCTCGGCGATCTCGGAGTTGGTCCAGCCGGAGGCGAGGCCGCGGAGCACCTCGAGCTCACGGTCGGTGAGCTCGGAGACCTCGACAGCCCTCGACGCCGGCAGAGCGACCGCGGAACGGTAGGTGGCCAGGACCCGGCCGGTGATGGCGGGATCGAGCCAGGCGTCGCCGAGGGCGACGGAGCGTACGGCCATGACCAGCTCCTCGGCGGGTGAGTCCTTGAGGATGAAGCCGGCGGCGCCCGCGCGGAGGGCGCCGGAGACGAGCTCGTCCTCGTCGAACGTGGTCAGCACCAGCACCGGCGGAGCCTCCGGCAGCGCCCGCACCAGGCCGGTGGCCGTGATCCCGTCGACCTGCCGCATCCGGAGGTCCATGACGACGACGTCGGCCGGGTTGGCCTCGAGCGCCGCGACCACCTCGGAGCCGTCCCCGCACTCGGCGACGATCTCCAACCCGTCGCGCCGTCGCAGGATGCGGCGCAGGCCGCTGCGTACGAGCTCCTGGTCGTCGACCACGATCACCCGGATCGCCGACGCTGTGTTGCTGGCGGCGGGGCTGACCGGCGTCATGCGAGAGCCTTGCGTACGAGACAGTGCGGCGGGATCACGAGGTCAACCTTCCACATCGACTCCTCGGCCCCGGCCGACAACCGGCCGCGGAGCTGCTCGGCGCGGGCGGCCATCCCGGCCAGCCCGGACCCCTCGCCGACCCCGCGCCGGGTGCCGACGATCGGGTTCTCCACGGAGAGACGTACGCCGTCCGCGACCGCCAGCGAGACCGAGACCGGCGCCCCGGGCGCGTGCCGGATGGCGTTGGCGAGCGACTCCTGCAGGATCCGGTAGATGCCCAGCCCGACGCCGGCGTCGATGCGGGTGAGGTCGCCGGAGGAGGCGAACGTGATCGTCTGCCCCGCGCTCCGGCCCTCCTCCACGAGCCGGACCACGTCCGCGGCCCCGGGGAGCGGCGCCGTCCCGGGGCCGGAGGTCGACAGCACCCCGATCGTACGCCGGATCTCGGCCATCGCCCGGCGTCCGACGGCCTCCGCCTCGGTGAGCGCGGACACCGCCTCGTCCGGGTCGTCGCCCTCGGCGACCGAGCGTCGCGCGGCGGTCAGGTGGAGCAGGGTGATCGAGAGCGAGTGCCCGACGAGATCGTGGATCTCGCGGGCGATGCGGGTGCGCTCGGCCTCGGTCGCGCGGGCGTGCTCCTGCGACCGCGCCTGCCGTTCGGCGCGCAGCGCCCGCATCTGGGCGAGGATCAGCAGTCCGAGGATCCAGCCGACGAAGAGCAGCAGAAAATGGACCCCGACACCGCTGGGTGTGTCGGAGGCGAAGATCCTCATCACCACGGCCGAGGCGATCGCATAGAGGGTCCCGGTCCGGAAGCCCTCACGGACGACCATCTCGAGAGTGAGCGGGACCAGCACCGCCGGCGCGAAGTCGTGCTGCGGCCAGAACGCGGAGGCGGGCTGCGACATCAGCCAGGCCGACCCGGCCAGGGTCGGCAGGAGGTCGACGACCCACATGTGGTTCTTGAGCCACTCGCCGGTGTTCGGGATGAAGAAGATGCTCAGCGACGGGACGACGACGACCAGGCCGGCGGCGACCATGTCGGCGGCGGCCTCGCGCTGGAGCACGGCCACCGTGACCATCGCGACGAGGCCGAACGCCGACAGCAGCGGGGCCCACCAGGGGATGTCGAGATTCTTGCTGCGGCAGCGCCGTTCCAGGAAGTCACGCACATCGCGAGCGGAGTCCTGGACACTCATGCCGTTCAGTCTAGAAACGCGTGAGTCGCGTCGCATCCGACCACGGCAGGTGGCGACTCTCCTACCACGGTAGGAACGCAGGTGCCTGCCCTCGTCCGATGCGCCCGGCCGTCGCCGATCCGTAGCGTCGAACCCATCCCAACGACGACGGACGGTGAGGACCATGACCTGGAGCCAGACCCACGAGCGTTACCGCCTGCTGAACGAGGCGGAGGAGGAGCTGCGTACCGGCTTCGCCCGCAGGCTGCCGTGGTCGCCGGCCTATGCAGAGGCCTTCGGCACCCCGGAGCGCCTGGCCCAGGCCCTACGCCACCGGTGGCGGATCCGGTTCCAGGCGCAGCTCGACCCGGCGCTGTCGCAGGAGGACTACGAGGCCGCCTTCGCCGACCTGCTGGCCGACCTGGCACCGCTGATGGGACGGATCGGCACCCACGAGTTCAGCGAGGAGCTGGCCGATGCCTCGGCTTGATCTGCGACCGATCGAGCGAGGGAGGTCGTACGCCCGCTGGGCGCTCTCCCAGGGCATCAACCGAGCGGTGCTGAGCCTCGCGTCGAGGCGCGGTGACCCGCTCGCCGAGCTGATGTGGTCGCGTGAGGTGCCGGACTACGGCCGGCTGCGAGCCCGAGGCCCGATCCACGTGAACCCGTTCATGGCCGGCACCGTCTCGTACGCCGCCGCCAACGAGATCCTGCGCAGCAGCGACTTCGGCGTCGGTGACGGCCAGGGCGAGCTCCCGGTGCCGCTGCGGTGGCTGCTCGGCAAGGTGAGCGCGCCCGATGCACTGGGCCCGGTCGACCCGCCGTCGATGCTTGCGGTCGACCCGCCGCTGCACACCCGCTACCGCAAGCACGTCTCGAAGGCTTTCACCGCCCGCCGGATCAGCTCCATGGCCGAGATGGTCACCGCGGTCGCCGGCGACCTGCTCGACGAGATCGACCCGCGCGAGGGGCGGGTCGACATCATCGAGGAGTACGCCGCGAAGCTCCCGATCGCCGTCATCGCCGAGCTGCTGGGCGTGCCCGACTCCGACCGGGCGGACATCCTGCGCTGGGGCGACCAGGCCGCCGCGATCCTCGACCCCGGGCTGTCGTGGGGGGACTACGCGCGGGTCGAGGCCGCGATGCGCTCGCTCCACCACTGGTTCGAGGACCACGTACGCCGCCTCCGCTCCGACCCCGGCGACGACCTCCTCAGCGCCCTGGTGATCGCCGGCGACCTCGACGACATCGAGCTCCACGCCCTCGGGCTCCTGGTCCTGGCGGCGGGTTTCGAGACCACCGTCAACCTGATCGGCAACGCCGTCGCCGCCCTCGATGCGCACCCGGAGCAGCAGGCGCTGTTTCTCGCCGATGCGTCGCTCGTCGACGGTGTCGTCGAGGAGACCCTGCGCTGGGACCCGCCCGTCATGGCCACCGTCCGCCAGGCCTACGCGGATACGTGCGTCGCGGGCAGGGAGGTCGCCAGAGGCACCGCCGTCGCCGTGGTGATAGGCGGAGCCAACCGCGACCCGTCCGTGTTCGAGGACCCCGACACGTACGACATCACCCGGGCCGACGCCGACCAGCACCTCTCCTTCTCCGCCGGCGCCCACTTCTGCCTCGGCGCCAGCCTCGCCCGCCTCGAAGCCCGCGTCGGCCTCCGCCTGCTCTTCGAACGCTTCCCCACCCTGCACGTCGAAGGCGCTGGTGTACGCCGCCCCACCCGCATCCTCCGCGGCTACGCATCCCTGCCCGTCGCCCTGTGACCCGTGGTGTACTACTCCTACTGAGGCACCCGCCGGGGGTGCGATCGGAAGCCTCGGGAGGGCGGACCATGGGTGAGAACGGTCAGGTCAGCGTCGACACCATGCGGCTTGACGCAGCGCGGCAGAACCTGAACGACCAACGCGAACGCGTGTTGGAGGCGCGGAAGCAGCTCGCTGATCCCGTTGGTGGCATGTTCGGAGGTTCCTCGCGAGGTGAGTGGCTAGGGGCTGTCGTCCGGAAGGGGCACCAGAACATCGACAGTTCCCTCGGGGACACCGCTAAGGGTCTCCATGAGACCAGCGAAGCGATCCACGACGCCATGGTTGCGATCGAAGGGGCTGACGTCGACGCTGCGGTCACTGCGCAGAAGTTCGCCAATGCCCTCGCGCTGATGAGCAACCCATTGGTCATCTTCAACAAGAACCAAGGCCCCGGTAAGTACCTCGCGATCTGACTCTGCCGACGGAGTCAGAGCAGTTTGAACGTCGGCAGAACCTTGGCGATAAGGGCGTCCGCTTCACTCCGGTCGAGGCTGGTCTTGGACAAGTCCCAGTTGATCTCGATGAGCTTTTCGCCGTCCTTGGTGCCGTAGCTGTCGTTCCAGGTGCGACCGGTTTCGTATTGGAAGTGATAGAACACCGACCCGTTGACTGTGACGTCGGGGAGGCGCTTGAGGTTCTCGGCCCCGTCCTCGACGAGAATGTCTTTCTCGTACCCGGCGGCCTTCTCGAGGTCTCCTGGTCCGAGGGCGCCCGACAGGAAGGTCCCGAACCCAGCGGACGACCCGAGGTCATCCTTCGGAGCGACCAGGGACACGGTCCACTTCCCCGCCTGCTCGGTCGTCCAATCCGGCGGGATCTGGACCTGAGCCTCCTCGATCGCTGCGACCTTCCAATCCGCAGGAACAGACGATTCGCTGGGTGAAGCGGACGGGGTGGGCTTCGGCTCGTCAGTTCCGGGAGAGGTGCCGCCGCCTGATGATGTGCAGCCGGCACCAGCGAGGGCAACGGACAGGATCAATGCGGCCATGGCGCTCGCCCGGGACATCGTCATGAGGCAGACTCTAGAACAAACCACCGCATGTGCCGGGCGCGATGCCCAGTCAGTCGTACAACATGCATTTGGGATCGAGCGGTCCCTCAACCAAGCCCTCGGGAGGGACTATGGCAGTCAAGGGTCAGTGGATGCTTCGGCTCGGCGACTACGTGCGGGGTGGAGACATCGCTGCTATCGAAGCGATGCTCAGAAGCTGGGAGGGCGCCCGAGACAACTTCGACGGTGCCGGCAAGACGATGCTTGACAACGCTGGACGGGTCGAAGACGGCTTCTCGGAGACGTCGTTGTCCGGCCAGGCCGCTCGGCGCGACATGGAAACCTCGGGCAAAGAGACCAACAAGAAGCGCGATGTGCTCAAGGACGCGATCGACGCGCTGTGGATCGTCCACGCCAAGTTGTACGAGGCGATGGAGGCGCACAAACGGCTCGAGGCTACGTTGCCCGCGTCTCACAACCCGGTGCCGCCAGAGTCGTCCTTCAACACGAAAGCTGGTGGCGGTACGTCGACCGCCGAAGCGGCGGCGAACCAGCAGAAGTATGCGGATGCGAAGCAGCAGTACGCCAAAGATGAGGCGGCGATCGCCGATGCCGAGCGGGAGGCTGCACAGAGGGTCCAAGCTGTCGACGTCTCGGTCGAGGATGCCGAACCAAAGGTACGTGCCTTGTACGACGACGGCAGCGACTCCAACGCGCTGCCTCCTGGCACATCGGCACAACCGGGTTCGGCGAGCCAGGTCGCCGCGTCCCAGGCGCGGATGTCGAAGTACAACTCCGGCACCCTCTACTCCGACGGTTGGGGCCATGAGCTGATCGCTCAGGAGAAAGCCAACATCGAAGCGCACAAGGCGGAGAACAAGCCCGAGTGGAACGGCAGCGAGTGGATCAACGCGGACGGCACTCCCGCCCCCTCGACGTCGTACGCGATGGTCGAGACCGCTGACGGCCTCGCACCCCTCGCCGGCGGCACCGGCGGCATGTCCGCCCTGGCGATCGCCGGTGGCGGCGCCCTCCTGGGCGCAGGCGTGGCCAAGGCCATCGCCAGCAGGTTCGCCGCCGGAGCGTCCGCGAAGGCAGCGACCGCAGGAGGCGCCTCCCGGTCGGCCGCGGCCAGGTCCACAGCTGCCAGGGCAGCCGCCGCAGGTGCCCGTGCTGGAGCCGGCGCTGGTGCCGGGGCCCGCGGTGCGGGCGCGCGTGGCGCGGGAGCCGGTGCGCGAGGCACCGGTGCCGGCGGACGTGGGGCCGGACGCGGCGGTACGGCCGGTCGCGGTGGAGCCGGTGCCGCCGGTGGCCGCGGCAGCAAGAAGAGGGACCAGAACGGCAGCCAGAACCAAGAGTGGGAAGCCGACTACACCGACGACTGGACCGAAACCGCAAGCGACGTCCTCGACCCCAACGCATCCCGCGGGTGGGTTCCGAATGCAACGCAAGGCGACGACATAAGCGACGGCAAGAACCGCCGCAGCTAAAACGCAAAGTTCCGCGCTGCCCACGGCGATCGCCCGACGCCCGTTCGTCGAGCTGGCGCCACGGACAGCGTCAGTGGCATGAGATTGGCGTTGACTGCGACGCTGTGATCGTGCCAACTTTAACTTGGGCCTCGAAGGCTCCTGTTTCCTCGGGTAGACAGGTTTTTCTTGTGTTGGATGTGTTTGAACTGCTGACTTCTGGGGAAGAAGACGAGTAGGAACCACACCGCACGGGGGATTTGCGATGAACGGGTACGAAGTCACGGTCGACGACTTACGACGCACAGCGGGCAAGTACGACGAACTGCGCCAGGACCTTGGCTCATCCAAAATGCCGGACTCGCCTCTGGGGCCGGACCGGGTTGGCCACATCGAGGTCGCTTCCTGGGTGAAGGAAGTGTCGTCGCAAGCCAGGGACGCTCGGCGAGAACTGGGTAAGGGTCTGGGGTCGCTGTCCGAGTACCTCCTCGACAAGGCTCGCCACTATGAGCAAGCCGACCTCGACAGTGCAGATCTGATGCGACCGGGGTCTTGGGCGGAGGGCGGCGGAAGCAGCAAGTTGACGCCGCTGCCGTACCTTCATGGCCGATCACCTGGGAATGTGCAGCCGCTGCCAAACATCTACGGTCAAGACGGTGCGCAGTTCTCACCGTTGACCCCTCCGCCATCGACTGCGCCGAGGGCCGACTGATGGCGCTCCCGAAGGGCGCCGAACTTGGCGCAACCGATGATCCGAAGGCGTTGATCGTTGGTGACGTGGCGGCCGTGGCTGAACAAGCCACGGCGATCCTCGACGAGCAGAGGCGTATCGGGAATCTACTCGACAGGATAGAGGGCATCGCGGTTCCGACTTGGGAAGGCGGTCTCGGCAAGGCCGGGTACATCTACGAGAAGACGAGCGAAACCCAGAAGTTCGAGACTTACCGCGAAAGCCTCAAGAGCGTGGGCACGCGCCTGAACACCTACGCGGATGCTCTTGGCCGTGCACAGGACCGCGCGCAAAGCGCGATCGACAAGTGGAACGAGGGCGAAGCGGCAACCAAGAAGGCTTTGGCTGAGCACAATGCGGCCGTCGACGGCTATAACCGCCAGGTCGCTGAGCACAACGCCGCGATCAGGAGCGGCCAGTCGATTCCCTTGATCGGGTTCGCTCACCCGGGACCGTTCGTTGACCCAGGAGAGCCTCTTCGAAAGGATGCTAAAGAGATTCTTGAGGATGCACGAGAAGCTCTCGATCGGGCAGGCGCGTCTGCGACGGAGACCGCACAAGCCAAGGCGGATCTAAAACGTCGAGGCTTCCGAAGCCTGAGGGACGACCTCCGCAAAAAGTTCAAGGAGGCAGGCATTCCTGGCGACCTTCTCGGCGGCAATGGCGAGATACAAGGGTATAAGGTCGACGGCGATACTCTCCAGTTGATCAACGCCAACGGGGAGATCTACGCCTTCCAACTTGAAGAAAAGTGGGAAGAAGGCGTCGGGGAAGTCAAGGTCGCCGGAGAGGGAAAATATACGCTCTACGGTGTTGGCGGCGAAGTCGTAGGAACCTTTAGCAAGGATGGAATCAAGCTAGAAGCCAACGCGCATATTCAAATTGCGCAGGGTGAGCGTGAGTTCAACGTTGAACATGGATACTGGAATGGGAGTGGCAACGCCCAGGGGTCGATCGGAACGGAGTTCAACAACTCCCTGTCGGTCGATAACGGCGGCGTCGATGCGGGGGTCGAGGCTTTTGCTGGCGGCAAAGCGGGTGGAGGGGGTGACGTCACCTTTGGTGGTTTTGGACTCGGTCTAGACGCCGAGGCATGGGCTGGTGCGGGATACGTGGCCGACCTGAACATGTCTTGGGATGGAGGTCGATTCTCGTTGGAGCCGGAGGCGGGCTTCGCGCTCGGGCTCGGGGGAACCGTGAAGCCGAACATCGTCGTCGACTTTCCGGAGATCGCCGCGACAGGAAAGGATATGATTCAAAACCCCAGCGACATCTACGACAAGGTCACTCTGGACTCGGGAGAGTATCTCGATATTGCGCGCGACCCAGAAGGCCTCTTGCGCGTCGTGGATAAGTTGCAATATGACCCGATAGAAATGGTCGATACTGGAAAGTCGGTTGTAAAGGCGATCGGAGGGCTTCTCTGATGGGGGTGGGATTGCCGATACCTATAGACGTTGCGCTGCCGAATAAGCGATGGCACTCGGTGGATTCGAAAGAGGTTGGTGCAGGTGACGCGGCTTTCACGGCTGTCCGTGTGGATCCGAACGACCTGGGTTACACACCCGTTCTGAGCGTCAGAGGATCCTTTCGAGTCGATGCCTCTACGCTCGGCATGGTCGCGGACGAGACTTTGCAGTCGATGCGCCAGACTTTGTTGGCCGTTGACTTGGTGAAGCGTACTGAAATTGAATCGGATGGCGCGCCTGCGATTGTGCAGTTGATCGAAATGGACGCAACGATAGATGGATCTCGGTTTGACCTGTATCAGGCGCAGGTTTTTCAGGCGATCGTGGACAGCGAGTTCCCATGGAAGCGGATCATTTTGGTATTCGCTGTCACCTGCAAGTTTGCGCAATGGCCGGTCGTCGGATCCGAGTTCCGCGACTTTTTGGCGGAGGCAAGGATTGTCCCGGGCGCCGAGGAGATGCTCGCTGCGGCGCGAGACTGACCAGGGCTACTTCTCGTCAACCTGGATCTCGTACTTCGCGTCGGTTCCGTCTACGGATGTGACGGTTACGGTGAGGCCGATCTCTTCTCCGCCGGCAGTGAGTGTGCACCGGATGTCGGCGCCCACTTCAGCCTTCAGGTCGCCGGGACAATCAACTTCATCCGGCCGTTGCCCCGCCATTTCTTCAAGTTGATCAGCTACGTTCTTCTCCAAGCTGCGTTCCTGGATGCTGCCGCCGCACGCGGACGATCCAAACAGCACGATGATGGCCAGCGGGAAGGATGCCACTCTTCTTCCGAGCATAGGTGGTCCTTAGGTTAGTTAGGCGACGATGGCGCTACTTTGGTCCGAGTCTGGACCTGCGACCCATTAGATCAGAAGCTACCCAAGTTTGGGAGACCAGTGTGTGGCTGCGTGGGATCGACGGGCCGCCCAAGCACCCGTGTCGCTGGCCAACCGGTCCATTCCGAGGTAGAAAGTAGACATGCCGACGCCACTCGCTCAAATGTTGCCGGAGATCGTGACGCTGAATGTCGAGAGTCAACCTTTCAGCTTCTTCGCCCAAGGCACTCAGATCCTTGGCTGGTGGGACGTTGCCAAAGCCACCAGTCTGTATCCCACTGAGGTCACTCACATTGACGAGTCATATCGCCTGATAGTCACCCTGAATGAGCGAAACGGCACGTTCGACTACCAGGATCACAGTTCGGAGACCGAGGCTCACGCAGGCTTCACAGACGACGGGTTCAGCTTCGGGGCGGAACAGAGTTGGTCATCAGGGAAGATGGTCAAGAAGAAGTGGCATTTTGAGTTCGGCGGCGTCAACCGCTCCACGACTAATGACGGTGATGACACGGTTGGTTTCCAACCTGTCGCGTACTCATTCGAGACGAGTCGGATCAAGGAGCCGCTCTTTAGGTGGCTCGAGTCTCACGGATGGCAGCACGGAAGCGTGCTTGGGAAGCTCTTTGCCCGCTGATTATGCAGCGTAGTAGACCGTTGGCGGTCGAGCCCTAGCACGCCTCGTAGACGTACGCCGGATCGTCCTGCCCGACGAGGTCGCGGTCGCGGAGGATGGTGAGCGCGGCGCGGGCAGGGTCGACGCAGATGGCGGCGAAGGAGAGGTCGGCTTCGGCGAGGGAGTCGGGGTATTCGATCTGGAGCACGTGGTCTCCGTAGACGTCGGTGTAGGCGGCGCACTCGTCGTAGGCGCCGCATTCTTCGACGACGACGAAGTCGAAGCCGAGGTCGTCGTGGGCGCTGCGGGCGGCTTCGACGGCGTTCTTCTGGGCGATCGCCAGGCCGAGGTCGTGAGCGGTGGTCACATATGCCGAGGCCAGGGCGAAGGCGCCTTCCCGGGAGATCGAGTCGAAGCGGGTCCAGGTGTCGAGGTTGTCGATCTCGACGGCGTCGAAGCCTTTGTCTGCGCAGCCTTCGATGACCGGGCCGACAACCTCGACGATCGCCGAACGCGTGGAGGCGGTGGAGGGGTCGAGGATGATCTCGTCGGGCCAGTCGGGGTCGCGTACGGGATCGCCGGAGGCGTCGCGGAGCAGCGCTGAGGGGTGCTCGGACCAGTCGGCGCCGGGCTGGGTCTGGAAGCCGTTGACGTAGCAGACGTTGTAGGCGCCCTCGAGGGGCTCGGCGGTGGCGTCGCGGGCGACGACGTCGATCGGGGTGCCGTCGGACAGCTCGTCGGCGGTGCCGCCGAGCTGGTAGTCGAAGACGCCGTCGGTGGGCGGGAGAGCGGGCGCCGTGTCGGCAGACGGCGCCGCGGCGGACCCGCAGGCCACCAAGGCGAACGATCCGACAAGTGCGACGAGGGCCGGGCTGCCGATGGCAGCCCGGCCCTGCGTACGTGCGCGTGAGCGGATCAGTGGAGGACCGTCGGAGCGGCGGCTCCGTGCTCGGCCTTGCTCTTGGGCAGGAACCACGCGGGGATGAGCGTGGCCAGGACCAGGATCGCGGCGATCACGAAGGTGGTCGAGAAGGCCTCGGCCATCTCGACCGGGATGGCCTTGAAGACCTCGGGCAGCTTGGCCGGGTCGAGACCCAGCGAAGCAGCGGCCTCACCGACCTTCTGCTGGTTGGCCGGGTCGGCCAGGAACTTCTCCAGACCGCCGGCCGGGACACCGAGCTTGTCGGCGAGGTCGTCCGCGGCGGAGATCGACTCCTTGCCGGACAGGGCGTTCGTCAGCAGCACCGAGAAGAGCGCGGTGCCGGCGGAGGCGGCGACCTGCTGGACGATGTTCACCAGGGTCGTACCGCGGGCGATGGTGTGCTCGCGCAGCGTCGCCTGGGCGGCCGCGAAGGTCGGCATCATCGTCGCGCCCATGCCGAGGCCCATGATGAACAGGGACACGAGGAGGTACCAGTAGGGCGTGGCGTCGTCGAGCCGCGAGAACATGAACATGCCCACCGCGATCGTGGTGAGGCCGCTGAGGACGATCTTGCCGGGGCCGGTGCGGTCGGCGAGCATGCCGGCGAGCGGCATCGTGACCATCGCGCCCAGACCCTGCGGAGCCAGCAGCAGACCGGCGTGGAGGGCGTCCTCGCCGCGTACCTGCTGGTAGTAGAGCGGGAAGAGCAGCGAGGCACCGAAGAACGCCATCGCGAAGATCGACAGGGTGATCACCGCGACGGTGAGCTCCTTGTTGCCGAAGAGGCGTACGTCGATCAGCGGGTGGTCGTTGCGAGCCGACAGCGCCCACGGGATGAACGCGGCGATCAGCACCAGGCCCGCGACCATGAAGGAGAGCACCTTGGTGTCCAGGATCGTGCCGGCCTCGGGGATCGAGGAGACGCCGTAGAGGAACAGCGCCAGACCCGGGGACAGCAGCACCATGCCGAGGAAGTCGAAGGACTGCGACGGCTCGACGTGGTCCCTGGGCAGCGCGCGCCAGGCGTAGATGATGGCGATGACGCCGATCGGGATGTTGATCAGGAAGATCCAGTGCCAGGAGGCGGAGTCGATCAGCGCGCCACCGATGATGGGGCCGAGGATCGGGCCGAGGAGCATGGGTACGCCGAGGATCGCCATCACGCGACCGACTCGCTCCGGCCCGGCTGCGCGGGTCAGGATGGTCATACCGAGCGGCATCAGCATGCCGCCGCCGAGCCCCTGGATGACGCGGAACGCGACCAGCATCGGCAGCGAGGTGGCCAGGGCGCACAGCGCCGAGCCGAGCGCGAACAGCACGATCGCGGTCATGTAGAGACGTTTGGTGCCGAACCGGTCGGCGGCCCAACCGGTCAGCGGGATCACCGTCGCCAGGGCGAGGGTGTAGCCGGTCATCGTCCAGGCGACCTCGGCAGAGGTGGCGTCGAACTCGCGCTGGAAGGTCTCCAGTGCGACGGAGACAACGGTGATGTCGAGGATCGACATGATCGATCCGAGCACGACGACGCCAGCGACGATGAGCACACTCTTGTCGAGGTGGTCGTCCGGCGCCTTCTCAGGCTTGGCAGAAATGTCTGTCACGGGTTGACAGCCTACGTGTGGGTTGATAGGTCCCCTAGCCAATATTTACTTTTGAATGGTGACCTGACTCACTGCGGCGAGCGGCCGCGGAGAGCATGACGGCCTTGATCATTCGGTAGATCGGCCGGATCAGCCAGCCTGGCACCGTGCCGTGGCGCTCCTCCTCCCAGACCCGCGCCCGCGGATGGGACTGGAGCAGCCGGTCGAGCAGCGCCGGTGAGCCCGCTTCCGGGGCGCCGGCGAGCACGTCGATGCGGCACACGTGCTTGATGTTGGCGTAGCCGTACTGCGCGGGGTTGACCAGGCGCAACGGTGCGCCGTGAGTGCCGTCGAGCGGCCGGCCGCCGAGGCGATCGGCGAGCAGTACGCCGTCGGCCAGGAGATCGTCGAGCTGGGCCACGAAGCGCTCGCCGTCGAGGCCGCGGACCATCACGTGGGTGACGGTCGTGCCCGGGCTGACGGCCGGTGCGACGTACCGCTGGTAGACGTCGGCGAAGGCGACGCCCTCCCAGAGGAGGCCGGTCACCGACCAGCCGGCGACGCAGTGGAAGTCGGCAGCGAGCTCGCGACGATCAGCGCCGACCAGCTCGCCCAGGGGGATCTCGAGCGGCGCCGTGAGCGCTCCACCGAAGGTCACCGTCGGGTGGGCGGGCACGGTCGGTGGGGGCTGGTCGACACGTCGGCCGAAGCGCGGGAAGAAGTCGATCTCCCGCTGCCCGGGCGGGAGGGCGGCGCGTGGGCGGGTGGTCTCGGTCATGTCAGTCACCGTGGCAGAGCCCGGACATCGGGCGCCTCAACCTCTGGGGGCGACCCCCTCATCCTCGAGGATGAGAAACAGTCGGTGGTGGCGGCTACGGTCGTGTCCATGTCCTTCGTACCCGTCACCGGCCGCGCCGTCTTCCGGCCCGCGCAGCCGCCGCGGGACTCGGCCGTGGAGTTCACGGACGCCCGACGGTCGGTGTCGTTGCCGATGCGGGCCGCGCTGCCGGTCCTGAAGAAGGCGTACGCAGCCTCCGACCTGCATCCCTCGGTCGCTCTGGTCGCGTCGGCAGCACATCTCGGGCTCCGGTTCGTGGCCGCGGGACAGCTGGAGCCCGTCGACGGTTCGTGGGCGGTCCGCTACACGCCGGAGGACGAGGAGCGGGTGCGGCTGCTGGCCGAGTCGCGGGCCTACGAGGATCTCGACGGCGAGGCGGCCGAGCTGCTGGTGCGGGAGATCGTGGCCGCGGTGGCGGACGCGGTGCCGACCTCGGCGCCGAAGGCATCCGGTTCGGGGGTGTTCCGGGAGTCGCTGCAGACCCGGCTGGCGCGCTATCGGACCGACGAGGGGCCGGTGACATCCGCGCTGCCGTCGTTGGTGCGACTGTCCTTCCGGGTCGAGGCTCCGGAGGAGGACCTGCTCGCGGGGGCGCTGACCCTGGTGCCGCAGGTGCACGACGAGGCCGACCCGCTGCACGTGGCCGATGCCGAGAGGCTGTGGGACGAGGCCGACGATCACGGCTTCGGCCCGCGGGCGCGTACGCATGCGCAGGTCGCTCTCCGCGGAGCCGCGGAGGCGTGGCCGGTGCTCGACCGGCTGCTCGACCTGCCGTTGCCCACGTCGCTGACTCTGTCGAGCGACGAGGTCGTGGGGCTGCTCGAGGACGGGGCCGGGTGGCTCAAGGAGCGCGGCGTGGACGTGCTCTGGCCGCGCTCGCTGTCGCGAGACCTGACCACGTCGGTGGCCGTGGACCGGGCGCCTTCGACCTCCTCCCGCGCGCGGGAGGACCTGATGCGCGAGTCGCCGCTCGGGGAGAAGGGTCTCTTCGCCTTCCAGTGGCAGGTGGCGCTCGGTGGTGAGCCGCTCGATGCCGCCGAGATGGACGCCCTGGCGGCGGCCGCAAGGCCGATCCTGCGATTGCGAGGGGCATGGGCGGTCGTCCATCCCTCGGTGCTCCGCCGTGCGCGCAAGCGGCTGCTCAAGCGGATCACCGGCGGCGAGGCGCTGGCCGTCGCCCTGACCGGTCAGGTGCCGGCGGAGGTTGCCGAGGCCGCGCCGGGCGAGAAGGTGATCATCGGGGCCTCGATCGCACGGCTGCGTGACGAGGTGATCGCGGCGACCTCGGGTCCTGCTGTCGACGTGCCACCCGAGCTGCAGGCGACGCTGCGGGGCTATCAGGTCGAGGGGCTGACCTGGCTGGCCGGGATCACCTCGCTCGGCCTGGGCGGGTGCCTCGCCGACGACATGGGTCTCGGCAAGACGCTGATGACGATCGCGCTCCACCTGCATCGCCAGAAGGAGCACGCCGGGCCGACGTTGGTGGTGTGCCCGGCGAGCCTGCTGGGCAACTGGGAGGCCGAGCTCGCCCGGTTCGCGCCCGAGGTGGAGGTGCGCCGCCATCACGGGTCCGAGCGTGACCTCGACGGTGCGACGGGTGTCGTGCTGACGACGTACGGGACCATGCGGCGCGACGTCGAGCTGCTCTCCGCGGTGCAGTGGGGGCTCGTCGTCGCCGACGAGGCGCAGCACGTGAAGAACGCCGCCTCCGCGACCGCGAAGGCGCTCCGCGAGATCCCGTCGCACGCCCGGGTGGCACTGACCGGCACCCCGGTGGAGAACAACCTGACCGAGCTGTGGGCCCTGCTCGACTGGTGCGTGCCGGGCCTGCTCGGCAGTCGCCTCGCCTTCCGGAGGGCCTGGGCCAGCCAGATCGAGGCCGGTGCGGACGTCGGGAAGGCGAAGGAGTTCGCGGCGCTGGTCGGCCCGTTCCTGCTCCGTCGCCGCAAGTCGGACCCCGGGGTGGCGCCCGAGCTGCCACCGAAGACCGAGACCGACCACCTGCTCTCGCTGACCCGGGAGCAGGCCGTGTTGTATGAGGCATTCGTCCGAAACGCCATGGAGAGGATCGAGCGGCTCGACGCCGACGACCCGCAGCGGCGCGGCCTGGTCCTGAGCCTGCTCACCGGCCTCAAGCAGATCTGCAACCACCCGGCGCAGTTCCTGAAGCAGGAGGCCGGCCGGATCACGGGGAGGTCGCAGAAGATCGAGCTCCTCGACGAGCTGGTCTCGACCGTGCTGGCGGAGTCGGGGGCGGTGCTCGTCTTCACGCAGTACGTCGCGATGGCCCGCCTCCTCGAGGCCCACTGGGCCGCCTCCGGTGTGGCGCACCAGTTCCTTCACGGCGGCACCCCGGTGGCGGAGCGGTCGCGGATGGTCGAGCGCTTCCAGGAGGGCGAGGTGCCGGTCTTCCTGCTCTCGCTCAAGGCCGGCGGGGTCGGGCTCAACCTGACCCGTGCCGACCACGTGATCCATGTCGACCGGTGGTGGAACCCGGCGGTCGAGGACCAGGCGACCGACCGGGCCCACCGCATCGGCCAGACGCGTACGGTCCAGGTGCACCGGCTCATCACCCAGGGCACCGTCGAGGAGCGCGTCGCCGAGCTGCTGCAGCGCAAGCGGGTCCTCGCCGACGCCGTCCTCGGGGCCGGCGAGGCTGCCTTCACCGAGCTGTCCAACGCCGAGCTCCGTGAGCTCGTCAAGCTCGGTCCCCAGAAGCGCCGGAAACGCCGCCGGATCGCGTCATGAGTCCGGCGCTGACCTTCGCCCGCGAGCCGCACCGGCGCGGGATGGTGCGGGTCGATTCCTGGTGGGGGCGGGCGTTCCTGCGGGCGATCGAGGAGCTGGCCTACGACGACAACCAGCTCTCCGGTGCCCGGTCGCTGGCCCGCTCGGGGCGGATCGGAGGGCTGGTCGTCGAGGCCGGCCGGTTCGCCGCCGCGGTCGACGACGAGCGTGGCCTGTGGACGGTGACCGGCACGGTTCCGGTGCTGAGCGCGGACGACGTCGCCGCGCTCTCGGAGGTCCTCGGTGCCTCGGCCGAGCGGGCCGAGGCGCTCCTCGTCGGCGAGCTTCCGCTGGATGTGGCCGAGCACGCCGAGGAGGCCGGGGTCGAGCTGGTGCCCTATGGCGACGAGCTCGCGGTGACCTGCACGTGCGGCCACTGGCATGCGGTGTGCGGTCATTCGCTCGCGGTGCTCCACCAGCTCTGCTGGACCGTCGACCGCGACGCCACCGTGCTGCTTCACCTACGTGGGGCGGAGCGCGAGGAGCTGATCGGGCGTGTGCGTCCGGGACCGGAGATCGTCCGAGCGGCTCCGGTCGGCGAGGCGACGCGCGACCAGGTCGATGACGTCGAGATCGCGCTCGACGCGGTGCTTCGGGCGCGTCACATGCTGGAGGAGTGACTCGAAAGGGTGAATAGCGGCTAACCTGACGGAATGACTTCGGCTCCGACGAAGACCAGGCGCGAGCAGATCCTGGACACCGCGGCCGAGCTCTTCGCGGCCCGCGGTTTCCACGGAGTGTCCGTCTCCGAGCTCGGTGCAGCCTGCGGCATCTCCGGCCCGGCGCTCTACAAGCACTTCCCGAGCAAGGACGCGATGCTTGCCGAGATGCTTGTCTCGATCTCCCAGGAGCTGCTCCGCGAGGGCCGCGCCCGGGTGAAGGGTGCCTCGAGCACCACCGAGGCCATCGAGGCGCTGATCGACTGGCACGTCGACTTCGCGCTGCGCGACCGGGCCCTGATCGTCGTCCAGGAACGCGACTGGCAGTCGCTCCCGCACGAGGCGCGGGATCAGGTGCGCACCCTGCAGCGGAAGTACGTCGACCTCTGGGCCGACCAGCTCCGCGACCGCAACCCGTCTCTGGCCCTCGACAGCGCCCGCGCGATGGCCCACGCCGTCTTCGGTCTGATCAACTCCACGCCGCACAACCGGGTCCTCCCGGAGGAGTCCACGCGCGCCGTGCTCACCAAGATGGCCCGCGCCG
Source organism: Nocardioides luteus (assembly GCF_015752315.1). Lineage (NCBI taxonomy): Bacteria > Bacillati > Actinomycetota > Actinomycetes > Propionibacteriales > Nocardioidaceae > Nocardioides > Nocardioides luteus. The sequence goes on along the minus strand of NZ_JADOVJ010000001.1, from coordinate 5,407,426 downwards.
CCCTCGCCGAGTAGCGGCCGACTTCGGAGTGGGGCTTGTCACACGAGGTTAATGAACGTTAACCTCGTGCCATGGCGTCGAATCTGCGCGAGCTGACCCTCGAGCTGCGTGAGCGGCTCGAGCGGGTCCGGCAAGGAGGGAGCGAACGCTCCCGGCAACGGCACACCGACCGCGGGAAGCTGCTCCCGCGGGACCGGGTGGATGGTCTCCTCGACCCCGGGTCACCGTTCCTGGAGGTGGCTCCGCTGGCGGCGTACGGGATGTACGACGACGGCGACGAGTGGGCGGTGCCGTCGGCGGGGGTGATCGCCGGCATCGGGCTGGTCGCCGGCCGCAAGTGCATGATCGTCGCCAACGACGCGACGGTGAAGGGCGGCACCTACTACCCGCTGACCGTCAAGAAGCACCTGCGGGCGCAGACGATCGCGGCGGAGAACAACCTTCCGTGCATCTACCTGGTCGACTCCGGCGGCGCGTTCCTGCCGAAGCAGGACGAGGTCTTCCCCGACCGCGAGCACTTCGGCCGGATCTTCTTCAACCAGGCCAACATGTCCGCGAAGGGCATCCCGCAGATCGCCTCGGTCATGGGCTCGTGCACCGCGGGCGGTGCCTACGTGCCGGCGATGAGCGACGAGACCGTGATCGTGCGCGACCAGGGCACGATCTTCCTCGGCGGACCGCCGCTGGTGAAGGCGGCCACGGGCGAGGAGGTCACCGCCGAGGAGCTCGGTGGCGGGCTCGTCCACGCGACGAAGTCCGGCGTGGTCGACCACCTGGCGGACGACGACAAGCACGCCCTCGAGATCGTCCGTGGCATCGTCTCGACGCTCCCCGAGCAGGAGGTCTCGACAAGCTCGACCACCGGGACCGGCTACGACGAGCCCGTCGAGTCCCCCGAGACGCTCGTCGACGTGGTGCCCGCCGACACCAGGACCCCCTATGACGTACGCGAGGTGATCCGCCGCATCGTCGACGGGTCGAAGCTGCAGGAGTTCAAGCAGCTCTACGGCGAGACGCTGGTCTGCGGCTTCGCCCACATCGAGGGTCAGCCGGTCGGCATCGTCGCCAACAACGGCATCCTCTTTTCCGAGTCGGCGCTCAAGGGCGCCCACTTCGTCGAGCTGTGCAACCAGCGCGGCATCCCGCTGGTGTTCCTGCAGAACATCACCGGGTTCATGGTCGGCAAGGAGTACGAGAACAAGGGCATCGCCCGCGACGGCGCCAAGCTCGTCACCGCCGTGGCCTGCTCCGTGGTCCCGAAGTTCACCGTCGTCATCGGTGGTTCCTACGGTGCCGGCAACTACGGCATGTGCGGCCGCGCCTACGACCCGCGGTTCCTGTGGATGTGGCCCAACGCGCGCATCTCGGTCATGGGCGGTGAGCAGGCCGCCTCGGTCCTCGCGACCGTCGCCGGCAAGCCGGACGACGAGGAGCTCAAGGCGCCGATCCGCGACCAGTACGAGACCCAGGGCTCGCCCTACTACGCCACCGCGCGGCTGTGGGACGACGGCATCATCGACCCCGCCGACACCCGCCGGGTGCTGGCGATGGGGCTCGCGATCGCGGCCAACGCGCCCACGCCCGAGCCCAACTACGGAATCTTCAGGATGTGATGGCCGTGTTCGAGAGTGTTCTGGTCGCCAACCGGGGCGAGATCGCGCGCCGCGTCTTCCGGACCTGCCGCGAGCTCGGCATCCGGACGGTCGCCATCTACACCGCGCTCGACGCGGACGCGCCCCACGTACGTGACGCCGACGAGGCCGTCGAGGTCGCCTCCTATCTCGATGCCGACGCGGTGGTCAACGCCGCCGCCGAGGCCGGGGCGGAGGCCGTCCACCCGGGCTACGGCTTCCTCTCCGAGCGGGCCGAGTTCGCGCGGGCGGTGACGAAGGCCGGGCTGACCTGGGTCGGCCCGACACCCGAGGTCATCGAGCAGATGGGTCGCAAGGACGCGGCCCGGGAGATCGCGGTCGCGGCCGGCGTACCCGTGGTTCCGCGGGGCGAGGACAGCCCCTACCCGCTGCTGGTCAAGGCCGCGGCCGGCGGTGGCGGCAAGGGCATGCGCATCGTCCGCTCGCCGGAGGAGCTGGACGAGGCCCGAGCGGCAGCCGCCCGCGAGGCGCTGAGCGCGTTCGGCGACGAGACCCTCCTGATCGAGAAGTACGTCGAGCGTGGCCGTCACATCGAGGTCCAGGTCTTCGGTGACACCCACGGCAACGTCATCCACCTCTTCGAGCGCGACTGCTCCGTGCAGCGTCGCCACCAGAAGGTGATCGAGGAGGCCCCTGCCCCGACACTGACCGACGAGCAGCGGAACCTGGTCCTGACCAGCGCCGTCGCGCTCGCTCGCCAGGTCGACTACACCGGTGCCGGGACCGTCGAGTTTCTCCTCGACGAGGCCTCCGGCGAGGCGTACTTCCTGGAGATGAACACCCGTCTCCAGGTCGAGCACCCGGTCACCGAGGAGGCCGTCCGCATCGACGGTGCCTCCGCCGATCTCGTCGCCCTGCAGCTCCGCGTCGCTGCCGGGGAGCCGCTGGGCATCGCCCAGGACGACGTACGCATCGACGGCCACGCCATCGAGGTCCGGGTCTACGCGGAGGACGCCTTCGAGGGCTTCCTTCCCCAGGCCGGCCGGACCTCGATCGTGCGCTGGCCCGAAGGCGCGCGCGTCGAGCACGCGCTGGAGAGCGAGCAGGTGGTCAGCACCGCCTACGACCCGATGCTCGCCAAGATCATCGTCCACGGCTCCGGCCGCGACGAGGCCCGGGCGGCGATGGTGAAGGCACTCGACGCCACCGCCGTTCTCGGGCTGACCACCAACACCGGCTTCCTACGCGTGCTGGCCGCCTCCGACGCCTTCCGCGACGCCGAGATCGACACCGCCTGGCTCGACCGCAACGAGGTGCCCGTTCCGGATCCCGATGTTCCGCGGACGCTCGTGGCCTGGGTGAGCGCGATGCTCGCCGCGGTCTCGGACACCACGACGCCGTTCCGTGCCGACGGCTGGCGGCTCGCCGGCTCCCCGGCGCCGACCATCGTCGACCTCGACCGGAGCGTCACCGTCGACCGTCCCTCCGGCCGTGTGGCCAGCGATGGCGCCGGTCACCTGGTCCGGCAGATCAGCGCGGCCGACCACGTCCTCGTGGCCATCGTCGACGGCGTACGCCACTGGGCGGCGATCAACGTACAGCCCGGTCTCGCCGAGATCGTCCACCAAGGACACCGCTTCGACTTCTCCCCGCCCGACCGCGTCGCCGGCGCCGCCGCCCACCACAGCGACGGAGCCGTCGAGGCCAAGATGCCCGGTACCGTCATCGACGTACGCGTCGCGGTCGGCGACACCGTCGAGGAGGGCCAGGTCCTCGGCGTCATGGAGGCGATGAAGATGGAGGTCTCCCTCAAGGCGCCGGTCGCCGGCACCGTCACCGTCGTCGGTGCGGGTGCCGGCTCCCAGGTTCCGCTCGGGGCGGAGCTGTTCGTGGTGTCGCCCGATGCGGAGTGATCCGTCAGTACCAGCTCTGGTTCGTGCTGCTGTCGCACTCGGCCAGGCCGCCGACGTACGGATCCTGGATGCACCAGCCGTAGGCCTCGTTCTGGAACCGGATCGTGCCGTCGGCCCAGCGCTTGATCCACCAGCTCTGCTCCTCGCTGTCGTTGCAGGGGAGGCTGCGCAGGAAGATGACGCCCGTGCCTGTGCCGAGCTGGGCGTGCAGGCACTCCCCGGTCCGGCCGTTCTGGAAGCGACGGGTGCCGTCGTTCCAGGCCGTCACGATCCACTGCTGCGTGGACACTCCGGCGCAGGCCGCGGTGCGCGGCTCGGTCGTGGTGTCTTCCAGGCACAGGCCGGTGGCCTGGTTCCGGTAGGTCTCGGTGGCGGCCGATGCAGGCGTTGCGAAGCCTGCGATCAGCCCGAAGGCGGTGATGATCGTCGTGACCGCAGCGGCCAGAAGAACGGCTGCGGAACGATGCGGACGGTGCGTCCGCAGCATGGTGAGAGTCGGGTTCGTCATGTGAGGACCTGCCTGTCGACCAGGCCCGGACCCGGTTGTCCGAGCGTCGGGATCGACCGTGTCAGAGGGCGCTCTCAGATCTCTGTCTCGTATCTGTCAGGTTCCCCACGAGGACTAGGTTGGCAAGCATGAGTGACCCGTCGACAGGCTCAGGACACCTCCCGGCCGTCGTACGCCACGACGACCTGCCCAGCAGGATCACGATCTACGAGGTCGGTGCGCGTGACGGCCTCCAGAACGAAAAGACGGCGATCGACACCGGCGTCAAGGCGGACCTGATCACCCGGCTGCTCGACGCAGGGTTGAGCCCGGTGGAGGCGACGAGCTTCGTGCACCCGAAGTGGGTGCCGCAGCTGGCCGACGCGAAACAGCTCATGGAAGAGCTGGTCGACCGCATCGGCGACAGGGCGCGAGAGCTCCCCGTGCTTGTCCCCAACGAGAAGGGTCTCGACCGGGCGCTCGAGCTGGGGCTGCGGCACGTCGCGATCTTCGGCAGCGCGACGGAGACGTTCGCCAACAAGAACCTCAACCAGACCTTCGACGGCCAGTGGGCGATGTTCGAGCCGACGATGAACCGGGCCAAGGACGCGAACATGACCGTCCGCGGCTACCTCAGCATGTGCTTCGGCGACCCCTGGGAGGGTCAGGTCGAGATCGCGAAGGTGGTCGAAGCGGGCAAGCGGCTCCTCGATCTGGGCGCCGACGAGCTCAGCCTCGGTGACACGATCGGCGTCGCCACCGCGGGCCACGTGAAGGCGCTGGTCAAGGCGTTCGAACACGAAGGCGTCCCGACCGAGCGCCTCGCGCTGCACTTCCACGACACGTACGGCCAGGCCCTGGCCAACACCCTCGCCGGGCTCCAGTGCGGCGTGACCACCTACGACGCCAGCGCCGGCGGTCTGGGCGGTTGCCCCTATGCCAAGAGCGCGACCGGCAACCTGGCCACCGAGGATCTGCTCTGGATGCTCAACGGGCTCGGGATCGAGCACGGCGTCGATCTCGACAAGGTCGCCGACACGAGCAGCTGGCTCGCCGGCCACCTCGGCAGGCCGAGTCCCTCGGCCGTCGTACGTGCCCTGCGTTCGTAGCTGGCCATACGCCCTAGACTGCACCCAGGAGTGACGGCCGGGTGACAAAAGACGGTCCGCCGCGACAATCTCTACTAACTTGGTGCAGAATAGCGGGACCATGGCGCGCAAAGTCTTTCTCCACGTCGGCGCTCCGAAGACGGGCACGACGTACCTCCAGGACAGGTTGTTCCACAACCGGGTGTCCCTGGAGAAGCATGGCGTCTTCTACCCGGTCGGCAGCCAGCCCGACTTCTTCCGGCCGGCGCTCGACCTGATCGACCGTCCGTGGGGCGGGATGCGGAAGACCGTCCACGGCGAGTGGGACGCGCTGGTCAAGCGCGTGCGCCGCCACGAGTCCGAGACGATCCTGATCAGCCACCACCTCTTCGCCGGCGCCAGGCCGGACCGGGTCGAGAAGGCGATGAACGACCTCGGTGAGGGCGGCCGCACCGAGGTGCACATCGTCTACACCGCCCGTGACGTCGCGCGCGTGCTGGCAGCGGAGTGGCAGGACCAGGTGCAGCGCGAGCGGAAGGTCACCTTCGCGCGCTACCTCGAGCGGATGCAGACCGCGAAGCAGTCGCGCTCGGCCGCCTGGTTCTGGCGTACGCACGGCCTGCCCGACGTGCTCAGCCGGTGGGGTCGCAACCTGCCGCCGGAGCGGGTGCACCTGGTCACCGTGCCGCACGACGGGGCGCCGAGCGAGGTGCTCTGGCGCCGGTTCTGCGAGGTCGTCGGCATCGAGGAGGCCTGGACCCCGGTCGACAGCGACCGCCACAACCAGTCGCTCGGCCGCGCCGAGGCGACGCTGCTGCGCCGGCTCAACGCGCGGCTCGAGTCGCAGGAGCTGCCCCGCGAGGACTACCGCCACCTGGTCACCGAGGTGATCGCCAAGCGCACCCTCGCCCACCGCGACGGCCGCGAGCGGGTCACCCTGCCGCCTTCCGCGTTCGACTGGGCCGACCAGGTCGCCGAGCTGTGGATCGAGTGGGCCGAGCTGGCCAAGGTCGACATCGCTGGCGACCTCGACGAGCTGCGCCCGCAGCGACCCGAGGCCGACGTCGAGTGGGTCGACCCGGACACGCCGCGCACCAAGGACGTCGCCGACGCCGCGATCGACGCCCTGGTGGCGGTCGTCGTCGAGGCCGCCCGCACCGACCCGCCCCAGCGCCCGGTCGCGTCGCGCGCCGCCCGGGCCATGCGCCGGGTCCGGGGGCGACGCTCCTGATGCCGACACCCACGCGGGGTTGGGGTTGGGCCGCGCACCTTCGCGAGGGTGGGACGACTCCGTGGTCATCCTGGTCCGAGCCCGCCGTGCCCTTCACGACCGACCACCTGCCGGGTGCCGAGATGCTCGAGCTGCTGCGGCAGCTCAACGAGACCGCACCGTCGGAGCTGTCCCGGGTCGACGCCCTGCTGCGTACGAGCCCGCCGGGCCGCGGCCGTCGTGACCTGCCGCTGCTCGGGGACACCGAGACCAGGACGTACGGTCCGCTGCCGGTGGATCCGGAGACGCTGTCGCCGAGGGAGCTGCTGCGAGCGGCGAGCGTTCGGCTCGCCGAGGACCTGCTGGACACGGTGGAGACCGTGCCCGTGCCGCGCCCGCGGAGGTGGCGACGCCGGCGCACGACGGTGGAGCCCGACCAGCAGAAATTCCCCTACCGTCTGGTCGGCTCCCCGTGGCTCACGCTGCCGATCCGCGAGGAGCTGGAGCGACAGGGGAGGCTGCCCGGCGGCGACGGCTTCACGGTCTACGTCCTCGGTGGGCCGCTGGACGAGATCGCCGCCGCCGCGTGGAGGTTCCGCACCTTCACCAACCGGGTCAACCCCTGGCACATCTGGATGCGCGACGCGCAGTGGCGCGGCTGGTTCGGCCCGCGTGCCGACCTGCCCCGGATCGCCCGCTGGTGGGCCGGACGGGTCGGGAAGGACCGCGTCGAGATCGTCACCGACCCTGCTCTGCTGCCCGGCCTGCTCGGCGTCGACAGACTGCCCGGTCCCTGGTCGATCTCGGCCGAGGGCCACGAGGTCGCCCGCGTGATCGGGCAGGTTCTCAGCGTACGCACCGATCTGGAGACCCAGCGGAAGCTGCTGGTCGACCAGCTGCGACCGCGGTTGGAGAAGCTCGAACCGCTCTTTCCGGGGGCCCGAAAGGTCGGCGTACCCGCGGAAAGTTTGGATTGGGTCGAAACACAGGCGCGGGCCCAACGTGATGCATTGGTGGAAGCCGGATACGCTCTCCACGGAGACCCTGACCGGCTCCTCCCCTCGGGGAGGGCGACCCAGGGTCCCGATGAGCGCCGGGCGCTGGCGCTCGCGTTGTCATTGCTGGCGGGGCGTTCCTAGAGGAGTAGAACGTTGGAGACTGGGCGGCGCGTGCTGCTTCATGTCGGCACCCCGAAGACGGGCACTTCCTATCTTCAAGACGTCCTCTTCCACAATCGGGAGTCCCTGGCCAAGCAGGGGGTTCACTACTTCGCCGACCGCTTCGACGCCCACTTCCTGGCGGCCCTCGACCTGATGGACCTGCCCTGGGGCGGCATCGAGGAGGAGGCCACCGGCGCCTGGGACGCACTTGCCGCGAAGGTGCGCGAGGTCGAGAACGGCACCGTGATCATCTCCCACGAGATCCTGGCGAGCGCGTCCTGGCAGCAGGCCAAGCACGCGCTGGACTCGCTGGGCGACTCCGAGATCCACATCATGCTCTCCGCGCGCGACCTGGCCCGGCAGATCCCGGCCGAGTGGCAGGAGAACGTCAAGCACCGCTCGGTCGTGAGCTACGCGGACTTCCTCGAGGAGATCCGCGACCCGGCCCGCGAGGGCCGCATCGGGTCGTGGTTCTGGGGTGTCCAGGAGCTGCCCGACATCCTCGACCGCTGGACGCAGGGCATCCCGCCCGAGCGTGTCCACCTGATCACCGTCCCGCCGCCGGGGTCGCCGTCGACGCTGCTGTGGGAGCGGTTCTCCACCGCCTTCGGCCTCGACGACCTGACCATCGACTTCGAGGGCATCGACCGCGGCAACCCGTCCCTCGGCGTGCCCGAGGCGGCGCTGCTCCGCGAGATCAACCTCGCGGTCGTGCCGGTGCTCGAGCCGGCCGACTACAGGCCGTTCGTACGCGAGTTCCTGGCCCACCGCACGCTGGCCAAGCGCCGCGACTCCGCCCGTCTGGCGCTCTCCCCCTCGATCCTGCCGTGGGTCGAGTCGCTCTCCGAGAGCTGGGTCAAGGCGCTGTCGGGACGCGGCTACGACGTGGTCGGTGGGCTCGAGGAGCTCCTCGTCCCCGACGACCTCGCGGGCAAGCCGTTCATCGACCCCGACACCGTCGCCCCGCGCGAGGTCCTCGACGCCGGCGTCGCCACGATCGACGCGCTGCTCCAGGAGGCCATCCGGCTGCGCAAGTCGGAGGCTCGGCTCGAGGACGAGGTCGCCGAGCTCCGCGCCGAGCTGGACCACACCCGGTCACTGGTGCCGAAGCAGCGTGCCCGCGAGGGTCTCCAGCGGCGCTGGTGGGGCCGGGCGGTGCTGAAGGTCTACCGCCTCGTCCGACGCTAGTTCTGCTGGTCCTTGCGACGCGGCAGCAGCTCGCGCGAGGCGTAGCGACCGATCTGGTAGGTCATCCAGCCGTCGGTGCCGGCACCGACGACACCACCGACCAGAGGAACCCGCTTGGCCACCATCGAGACCATCCGCTTGCCGGCGACGCGGCCGATCAGCTCCTGGGCGACCTCGGCGGCGACGAGGTCGTCGACCGCGCGGTCGTAGGCCGGAGCCGTCGCGACGGCCATCGGCGGAGCCGGGATCTTCTTCTCCTTGATCTGCTTGCTCACCTTCTCCTCGCTGAGGAGGGTGAGCAGGATGGCGTTGCGTACGCGGGGGTCGGTCAAGTCGTAGCCCCGCAGGTGCGCGATCGAGGCCACCATGCGGCACTGGATGATCGCCATCCCGGTGATGTTGGCCGGGAGGGTGAGCGCCTGGGTGACCAGACCGCCGATGTTGGTCGCGAAGCCGCCCACGCCGGCCAGCCGTACGTGGTTGTCGATGATGTGCTTCACCGCGAGCTCGACGTCGTTGTCGTGGTCGGCGAGGTGCTTCTCGGCGGTGGCGGCCGCCCCCGGGAGCGGGCCGATGCCCACGATCGCGTGGTGCAGCGCCTGTCGGACCACGTTGGTGGTGACGCCCGGCGCGGACTGGATGACCTTGGGTGCGAGCCGGCCAGCCGCACTGGTGAGCACTGACTTGGGACCGATCATGTGGCAAATCTTAAGTGTGTGGTGGTTGCGGCCGTGCGGGGCGATAACGTTTCGTCGTGGCGAATCTTGGGGGTCCGATCGAACCGGAGCCGTCGCCGTGGGCCTTCGCCGACCTTCGGGACCCAGGTGCCGGCCACGGTGGGGCTGATCTGGACGATCTGGTGGGTATGGGCGCGGACGTCGCGCCCGGGACACTCCTGGCTGCGTACCGGCACGGGATCTTCCCGATGCCAGGGGAGTCCTCGCGCGATCCGATGATGTGGTTCTCGCCGGTCAAGCGGGGCGTGCTTCCGCTGGACGGGCTGGTGGTCTCCCGGTCCTTGCGCCGGTCGGTGCGCGACTTCGAGATCAGGATCGACACCAGCTTCGACGAGGTGGTGGCCTCGTGCGCCGACCCGCGCCGGCCGCACGGCTGGATCGACAAGCGGATCCGCCGGGCCTACGGCAACCTGCACCGGCTCGGCTGGGCGCACTCGGTGGAGGCCTGGCAGGACGGTCGTCTGGTCGGCGGCCTCTACGGGGTCGCGATCGGCGGGCTCTTCGCCGGGGAGTCGATGTTCCACCGGGTGCGCGACGCGTCCAAGGTCGCCCTGGTCGGGCTGGTCTCCGCGCTGCGCGAGGCGGGGTCGATCGACCAGCGGATCCTGGACGTGCAGTGGCGCACCGACCATCTCGCCTCGCTCGGCGTGGTCGAGATCGATCGCAACGACTACCTCGACCGCCTGGAGAAGGCGCTCAGGCTGCCGCTCCCGGAGGCGTTCGGCGGTCCCTCGGCAGAGGGTTAGAGGACGTACGCCTCGGCGCCGGTCTCGCTGACCATCGGCCGCCCCGCGGCGGCCCAGTCGAGCATCCCGCCGGCGAGGTTGACGACCTCGTAGCCCTGCTGGGCGAGGTAGTTGACCGCCTGGGCGCTGCGCCCGCCGACCTTGCAGACCACCAGGGTCTGGCCCTCGGGAAGATCACCGAGGCGCGCCGGGAGCTGCTGGAGCGGGATGTGCGTCGCGCCCTCGATGTGTCCCGCGGCCCACTCGTCGTCCTCGCGGACGTCAAGGACTGCCACGGGCAGGGGATCGGGCACTCCGGCGATCTCGACGGTGGGGATGGTCACGCTCAAATCCTACTTGAGAAGGCGGGACATCCGGCGATCGGCGAGCGGCTTGCCGCCGGTCTGGCAGGTGGGACAGTACTGCAGGCTCGAGTCGGCGAAGCTCACCTCGAGGATCGTGGAACCGCAGACTGGGCACTTCTTGCCCGCCTTGCCGTGAACGGCGAGATTCGACTTCTTCTCGCCCTTGAGCTCGCTCATCGCCAGACCGGAGTCGCGCTCGACGGCCTCCTTCAGGGTGGTCCGCAGCGCGTCGTAGAGGCTCTCCGACTCCTCCTCGGTCATCTTGGCGGGCTTGAAGGGCGACATCTTCGCGGCCCACAGGATCTCGTCGGAGTAGGCGTTGCCGATGCCCGCGATGATCGACTGCATCCGCAGCACGCCCTTGATCTGCTTGCGGCCCTGACCTGCGAGGATCTCGCGGAAGCGGGCCAGGGTGAAGTCGTCGGCGAGCGGGTCGGGACCGAGGGAGGCGACTCCCGGGACGTCCTGCGGGTGGTGGACGACGTAGAGCGCCAGCCGCTTCTTGGTGCCGCCCTCGGTGATGTCCAGCCCGGTGTCGTCGTCGAGCACGACCCGGATCGCCAGTCCCGACTTCGACCCCGGGCGCGGCGGTGTCGCCGGGACCTCGTCGCGCCACCGGATCCAGCCCCCGCGGGCCAGATGGAGCACCAGGTGGATGCCGCTGGCCTCGATGTCGATGAACTTCCCGTGACGGGTCACGTTGTCGACGAGCGTGCCCTCGACCGCGGTCAGGGGTGGGTCGTAGGTCTTCAGCGCGCTGAACTGCGCGACGTGCACCGTGGTGATCGCACGGTCCTTCAAGCGCCCGCGCAGGTCCTCGGCGAGTGCTTCGACCTCGGGGAGTTCCGGCATGTTCGCGAGTCTAGATCGTGACGCTTGCGCAGGGGGAGGAAATCCGACTATCATCGAACACACGTTCGACGCCAGCGGTCGATGCAGGAGTCTGCGCCTTTCTAGGATTGATCCTAGAAAGGCGAATAGAGACCTACGCTCGCAAATGATGTGCCTCGCTAGCGAAATCTAAGACGCGCCCTAGATATGTGGATACCGTCTGATCATGGACCCCATCCGCAATCCGTACGCTCCCGGCGCCGGTCAGCGGCCCCCGGAGCTCGCTGGTCGTAACCAGCAGCTCGGGCAGTTCGACGTGGTGCTGGAGCGGGTGGCACGCGGTCGCCCGGAGCGGTCGCTCGTGCTCACCGGGCTCCGCGGCGTCGGCAAGACGGTCCTGCTCAACACCCTGCGCTCCGCGGCGGTCCGCAAGGGCTGGGGCACCGGGAAGATGGAGGCCCGGCCCGACCAGTCGCTGCGGCGGCCGTTGTCGAGCGCGCTGCACCAGGCGGTGCGCGAGCTGGGCCATCCGAACTCCGACGACGTCGACCACGTGCTCGGCGTGATCCGGAGCTTCGCCCAGCGGGAGGCGGGTCCCAACGCCAAGCTGCGTGAGCAGTGGTCGCCGGGCATCGAGGCGCCTGCGGTGCGGGGTCGGGCCGACTCCGGTGACATAGAGATCGACCTGGTCGAGCTGCTCACCGACGTCGGTGGGCTCGCTGCCGACGTCGGCAAGGGCGTCGGTGTCTTCATCGACGAGATGCAGGACCTCGGTCCCGACGACGTTTCCGCGATGTGCGCGGCCTGCCACGAGATCAGCCAGTCGGGGCTCCCGGTGATCGTCGTGGGCGCCGGCCTGCCGCATCTGCCGGCCGTGCTCTCGGCGAGCAAGTCCTACTCCGAGCGGCTCTTCTCCTACCAGCGCATCGACCGTCTCGAGCGCGAGGCGGCCGACCGCGCCCTCGCCGCCCCTGCTGGCGAGGAGGAGGCCGAGTTCGAGCCCGACGCCCTCGCGGAGATGTACGCCGCCACCGGCGGTTATCCCTACTTCATCCAGGCCTATGGCAAGACCGTGTGGGACCAGGCGCCCCGCTCGCCGATCACGGCGGAGGACGTCAGGGTCGCGGCCCCTGAGGCCGAGCGCGAGCTCGCGGTCGGCTTCTTCGGTTCGCGCTACGAGCGCGCCACGCCCGCCGAGCGGGACTACCTCCGCGCGATGGCCGACGCCGCCGTCGAGCTCGGCGCTGACGACATCGGCACCGTCGCGACGGCGGATGTCGCCGCCTTCCTCAACAAGAAGCCGCAGTCGCTCTCTCCTGCCCGTGACGCACTGATGAAGAAGGGCCTGATCTACTCGGGTGAACGCGGCCGGATCGCGTTCACGGTCCCTCACTTCGGCCGTTACCTCCGTCAGCAGGGCTGAGCTCGATCGGGGTCATCGGTCACGGTCGCGAAGGCCGTAGGACCCTCCCCGCACCCTGACGAAATGCCGCAGCGTGGTGACACCATCACCTGCGAAGGGAAGTCCGATGGCGCACTCCGAGACCCTTGCCGTCGGCGACATCGACCCCGGCGCATCCCGTTCGACGCATCCCGCGCTGGTGTTCCTCGGGGCATCCGGCACGGTGACCGGAAGCCGGTTCCTGGTCACAGACGGATCCGATCGGCTGCTGGTCGATGCCGGCCTCTACCAGGGGCTGCGCGAGCTGCGGCGGCTCAACTGGGCTCCGTTCCCGGTGCCGCCCGCGGACATCGACGCCGTCGTGCTCACCCACGCCCACCTCGACCACACCGGCTACCTGCCACGGCTGGTGAGCGACGGCTTCTGCGGTGAGGTGCTGTGCACGCCGGGCACCGCCTCGCTCACCACCATCGTGCTCCGTGACAGTGCCCACCTCCAGGAGGAGGATGCGCGCTATGCCAACGAGGGTGGCTGGACGAAGCACGACCCGGCCCTGCCGCTCTACACCTCGGCAGACGTGGAGCGGATGCTGGAGCGCCTGCACCCGGTGGCGTTCGGAGAGCCCCGGGCGGTCGACGGGATGAGCGTGACGCTGCAGCGCGCCGGCCACATCCTGGGCTCGTCGGTGGCGGTGGTCGACGTCGGTGGCGAGCGGGTGGTGTTCAGCGGTGACCTTGGCCGCCCGGGTCACCCGATCCTGCGGTCGCCCGCCAAACCTCCCGCCGCCTCGGCGATGGTGCTCGAGTCGACCTACGGCGATCGACGGCATCCACCGGCCGACCCCGATGCTCTCGCCGACACCGTACGCCGCACGGTGGACCGAGGTGGTGTCGTGCTGATCCCGGCGTTCGCGGTGGACCGGACCGAACTGGTGCTGCTCGAGCTGCTCCGGCTTCGCCGTGCCGGCCAGATCCCGCAGGTCCCGATCTTCGTGGACAGCCCGATGGCCCTGGCCGCGTTGGATGTCTACCGGGCGGCGCTGAGTGCGCACAGCGACGAGCTCAACAGCAAGCGCGCGGCGCCGCTGCAGGACCTCGACCGCCTCGACGTCCACCGCATCCGGGACGCCGCCGCCTCCGAGCAGCTCAATCGCCCCAAGAGTCCGTGCATCATCATCTCTGCCTCCGGCATGGCGACCGGCGGCCGCGTCGTCCACCACCTGCTCCGCCAGCTCCCCGATGCCCGCAACAGCGTCGTGCTCACGGGCTACCAGGCGCAGGGCACCCGCGGACGACAGCTGGTCGAGGGCGCCCGGGCGGTGAAGATGCATGGCCGGTACGTCCCGGTCCGGGCAGAAGTGGTCGCGATCTCGGACTTCAGCGTTCACGCCGACGCCGACGAGCTCGTCGCGTGGGTCGCCTCCGCGCCCGAGCTCCCGCAGACCGTCTACGTCGTGCACGGCGAGCCCACCGCCTCCCGCGCCCTCGCGGACCGGATCCAGGACGAGCTCGGGATCGTGGCCGTGGTTCCCCGGCTGGGTGAGCGAGTGCTCCTGGGCTCGTGAGGCCCGGTCGGTCTCACCGGTGCTCTTGCGGCCCGGCTTCGTGCTCGAAATGCTCCACGAAGGCGTCCGAGCCCGGGAACACCAACGCCTCATGGCCGTTGTCGGACCAACGTACGACGTAGGGCGGGCTGCCGTCGTCGTGGCGGACTTCGAGGATCTCGGCGTCGCGCACGGGCTCGCCGACGTTGTGGCCACGGACCACCAGCCGGTCACCGACTGCTGCGTACATCATCGTGGGTCTCTCCATCCTTCTTCAGGTGCGCTTGCGCAGCCGGTTCATCTGGCGCGCGATGCTGGCCTCGCTCGGATCGCCTGCCAGGTACACGTCCCAGACGTTCATCACGAGGCCGATCCCCCACAGGAGCAGGACGATCAGCGGCCAGAAGAACGAGTCCGGCGTGAGGATCGCCCAGATTCCCGCGAGCGCCCCATTCACGAGGACGTACACGAGAAAGTGACCAGCCAGGTCCCGGCGCTTCTTCAGGCGCTTGACGGCGGCGAGGCGCAGTTCGTCCTCGGACGCGATCGCCGGCGGATCGGTCCGCTCCTCGGCTGAGGTGTTCCGGTCATCCATGGTGACGTCCCCCTTCGGTCGGTTGTCCCACGTTCGTCCTCGACGCTAGGAGCCGGCCATGCCGGGAGCAGCGGTCCAAAGGCCCCCGTCGGTGAGTCCTCGGACCCGGTGGCCTGTGACGCGCCCGATCCGCCTCCGGATCGGGGACCACCGTCCCCGGGTGCGGGAAGTTCGTCCCTCCACGGTGGGATGCGGGTGCACCTAGCGTCGACGGCAAGGGCAGTGATGGACGTACCGGAAAGGTGGGATCGCCATGACGATCATCTGGTTCATCGTCTGGTTCATCGCGAACATCGTGGGAGCGCATGAGCCTCTCCAGCTGGACCCGGTCAACGTCTGGACCGGCACCCTGATCCTCGCGATCGCCCTGGATCTCGGCGGGTCGCACGCGGGAACCGTGTCGTCGAGGCGAGAACGGTGAGCGCCGCGGGCGTCGACGTGAGTCTCTCGGTGCCCGCGTGGCGGCGTACGGTGGGGGTCGTCTCCGCGTTGACCGGTGCGGCCGCGGCGGTCGGGTCGGTCCAGCTGATCACCGGCACCTTCGCCCCGCCGGTCAGCGACCTGCGACCGCTCGGGCTGGAGTCGTGGGTGCTGCCCGGCCTGTGGCTGGCCGGAAGCGTCGCGATCCCCTGCGCGGGCACGGCCGTCCTGGCGTGGCGCCGATCGCGATGGATGGGGCCGGCGGCGGTCGGTGCCGGCGTGCTGCTCCTGGTGGAGCTGGCGGTCCAGGTGCCCTTCGTCGGCCTCGATCCCCTGCAGGCGGTCATGGGGACGGTCGCGGTCTCCTTGGTCGGCCTGGGGTGGTCGAGCGCCCGACGGTCGGGGACCAAGGACCAGCCCTAGCGGTACTTCGTCCCTGGGTACGCACCGCCGTCTCGTCGGATGCTCGACCGAGACGGAAGGAGACAGTCATGGCACATCCTGTGGTGCACTTCGAGATCGCCGGCCCCGACGGGGAGGCGCTCGTCGCGTTCTATCGAGACCTGTTCGGCTGGGAGATCCAGGGCGCCGGCCCCGACTACTGGCTCGCGACGGCCGGAGAGGACGGAATCGGTGGCGGCCTGATGCAGACCCGTGACGACATGCCCTCCTACGTCACCGTGTACGTCTCGACCGACGACCTCGAGGCCGGCCTCCGTCGCGTCGGGGAGCTGGGCGGCGAGACGGTCGTACCGCCCATGGAGATCCCCGGCGTCGGCTCCTTCGCCATGTTCCGCGACCCCAGCGGCAACATGATCGGCCTGTTCCGCGAGTGACCTGCGCGCGGCATCCTCCGCGCGTGCTCGCCGGTCGGCGACATGCGGTCTAACCGATTTGTCGACATCTGTGTCGGCCGGCTCGTCCGCGCCGACTCCACGCAAACATGCCGAAATCCGGTCTTCCCTTCGCGTACTGCCGGTGCTTGACTGCTGCATGGCCAGTGACGCACATCACATCAGGCCATACTCCCGCAGCGATCTCGGGCGCAGCTAGAACGAGTGGAGGGAGAACCACGCATGCGGGGTTGGAGAAGAACACGGCTCCTCACCATCGGAGCCGCAGGAGCGCTCGTCCTCGGTCTGACGTTGCCCGGCGCACCCGCCGGCAGCGCGCCACCTTCGGACGATGATCGCGGCCGGGCCGCCAAGGAGCTCAAGCAGACCGGGTCCGACTACAACGACGGCAAGCGTCTCGGCATCGAGCGGCACCGGGGCGACGTGCACGGTCAGCCGCCGAAGGGTCCCGCGAAGGTCGGCCAGAGCCGCACCTGGCTCGGGCTCGACGACGCCCAGGGAAGCCTCTATCTCAAGGACTACACGCTGCGCGGTGTCGGCGACAACATCGAGGTGTGGGTCGCCGACGACCGGGCGTTCCCAGAGGGTGACTGCCGCAACGAGCTCGGTCTGACCGAGGTGACGGACGCCCAGATCTCGAACTTCATCGCGGAGTTCGACAACACGATCTACCCGATCGAGTCGGAGGAGTTCTCGGTGCCGCCGGACCGGGACGGCAAGCAGGCGGTCCTGCCGGAGCTGATCCCCAACCTGCCCTCCTCGGAGTACAAGGGCGACGGCGACAACATCGTGGTGCTGGTCGACAACGTCCGGGACGCCAACTTCTACGAGCCCGCCACTCCTGACGGGCAGACCTACATCGCGGGCTTCTTCTACTCGGTCTTCAACGAGTACTTCGACCGCAACGTGATGAGCATCGACGTCTTCGACTGGCTCCACCGCACCGGGACCAACCCGCCCGACGACAGCACCGATCCGGCGTACGTCGCCTGCAACCAGGAGCTGAACAGTGCTCCCGGCCGGCAGGTCGGAGCGCCTCGGCCGCTGCTGTACGAGGGCACGTTCGCGCACGAGTACCAGCACCTGCTGGAGTACTACGAGGACGCCGACGAGGTCTCCTGGGTCAACGAGGGCCTGTCCGACTACGCCCAGACCCTGGTCGGCTACGTCGACCCGAGCACCCCACCCGACGACCCCGGTGCGGACTCCCATCTGGCGTGCTTCATGGGCTATCTCGATCCGGCGTTCGGTGGCTCGGAGAACTCGCTGACCCTCTGGGGCGACCAGGGCGGGCCGGAGACGTTGTGCGACTACGGCGCGGCGTACTCGTTCATGGAGTATCTGGCCAGCCACTACGGCTCCGACTTCCTCAGCGTGCTGCATCGTGAGGATGCCGGTGGTCTCGAGGGGCTCCAGATCGTGCTCGACCAGTTCGGTGCCGGGGTCTCGGCCCAGCAGACGATTCACGACTGGGCCGCCGCGATGGCTCTCGACGCCGCCCTGGACGCCAACGGCGGCGACCTGAACGGCGGTGACGCGGCGAGGTTCCAGGCCGACTCGCTGTCCGCGAAGATCAACTGGGACAACGCCGAGGCGTGGAACGAGAACGGCGCACCGCCGAACGGCTCGGACTACGTACGCCTGCGCGACGGTTCCGGGGTCTACCTCTCCGCGGGCGAGATCGAGTCGATCAGCTTCGATGGCGCGACGGAGCTGGAGCCGAAGCCGGTCGAGTGGGTGGTCGACGCCACCCCGCCGGACGCCACGGCGGCCGACAGCAGCTGCGGCTCGCCGCCTGCCGACGGCACCGGAGCGGCCGCGCTCTACTCCGGTTGCGGGCCGAACCTGGACCGGTCGGTCGTACGAGCGGTCGACGTGCCCGCCGGTGGTGGGTCGCTGACCTTCGACGCCCTGTGGGACGCCGAGGCAGGCTGGGACTTCGGCTACGTCCAGGTCTCGACCGACGGCGGTGAGACCTGGCAGAGCCTGGCCACGGCCGACACGACCAGCGAGCACGACCCGGGTGCCATCCCGACCGTGGTCGACAACCTGCCCGGTTTCTCCGGCGACTCCGGAGGCTGGCGCCCGCAGAGCGCCGACCTGTCGGCGTACAGCGGGCAGAGCGTGCTGGTGGCGTTCCGCTACATCACCGACCCGGGGGTCGACGAGTCCGGCTTCTGGGTGCGCAACATCGCCGTGGGCGGCACCGCGCTGCCCAGCAACACGCTGGACGGCTGGCAGTCGATGACGCAGGTCAACCCGATTCCGGTCGAGGGCTGGACGGTCCAGCTGGTGGCGTACGGCCCGGCGGGCTCGCCCGCGTGGGTGCACACGCTCGCGCTGGACGGATCGTTCGACGGCAGCCTCAGCGGGGCCGCGCTCGACGCCGTGATCGGTGACACCGCCGAGACCGTGGCGGCGATCGTGATGTTCGACGACCCGACGGAGAGCGTGTCCGATCCGGCGCGCTACACCCTGACGGTCGACGGCGTCACCCAGCCGGGCGGCTGAGCAGCCGACCGATGAGCGGGCCGCGGCCGTCGAGGACGACGGCCGCGGCCCGTACGTCAGCTCTTCTTCTTGGCGGTCGCCTTGCCGCCCTTGCTGCCCGCCTTCTTCTTCTGGGCGGTGGTGCCGCCCTGGCTGCTGTCCTTGTTCTTCTTTCCGCTGCCGCTCTTCTTGCCGCCCTTCTTGGAGGCGTCAGGAGTGTTGGCGATCTTGGCGGCGCGCTGCTTGGACATCCCCTTGTCCTTGAGCGCCTCGTACTGATCTTCGTTCTTCACGTTGGCGGACTTGCTGGGCATGGCTCCTCCATCGTCCGTGGTCTGCCAACGGCGGTACCCGCGGTCCCGGCCGGCATGCACGTCCCGGGGATGGCCCCGGACGAGGTCTCGTCGTCACCGATCGCGACCCGCGGTCTCGAGCAGGCGGAGCCAGATCTCGCTGACCGTCGGGTAGGCGGGGACGGCGTGCCAGAGGCGGTCGAGGGGGACCTCGCCGACGACCGCGATCGTGGCCGCGTGCAGGAGCTCGGCGGTGTCGGGCCCGACGGCGGTGAAGCCGACCAGGATCTTGCGCTGCTCGTCGATGACCATCCGCGCCTTGCCGTGATAGCCGTCGGCGTGCAGCGAGGCGCCGGCGACCGAGCCGAGGTCGTAGTCGACGACGCCGACCTCGATGCCGGCCGCCTCGGCCGACTCGGCGGAGTGTCCGACGGCGATGACCTCGGGGTCGGTGAAGATCACCTGCGTGGTGGCCCGCTCGTCGGCCGTGGCGGCGTGACGGCCCCACGTGCTCAGGTCGGGCTCCTCGCCGCGGGCGCGTGCCGCGATCAGGTCGCCCACGGCACGGGCCTGGTACTTCCCGTGGTGGGTCAGCAGCGCCCGGTGGTTGACGTCGCCGGCGGCGTAGAGCCAGCCGTCCTCGAGCCGGCCGCCGTCGTCGACCACGGCCAGGGCGTCGTCGACGCGCAGCCAGCTGCCGGGCTCGAGGCCGACGTGCTCCAGACCGAGGTCCTTGGTGTTCGGGACCCGACCGGTCGCGACGAGGACCTCGTCGGCGGTCACCTCGGTCCCGTCGGAGAGCGTCAGGTGCACCTCCCCGGCGTCGTCGCGACGGACCTCGTCCGCGCCGACGTCGAGATGCAGCGTGACCCCGTACGTCCGGAGCGCATCGGCCACCTGCTCACCCGCGAACTGCTCGACCCCCGGCAGCAGCCGGGTGCGCGAGATGAGGGTGACCTGCGACCCGAGCGCGCTGAAGGCGGTCGCCATCTCGGCACCGACCACGCCGCCGCCGACGATCGCCAGGCGACCGGGGACGGACGTGGCGCCGGCGGCCTCGCGGTTGGTCCAGGGTGAGGCGTCGGCCAGGCCCGGGATCGGCGGGATCAGGGCGGAGGTGCCGGTGGCGATGACCACGGCGTGCCGCGCCTGGATGTCGGTGGTCGTGCCGTCGGCGGCGGTGACCGTGACGGCACGGGTGCCGGTGATCCGTCCGTGCCCGCGGACCAGGGTGATCCCGGCGCCGGTCAGCCACTCGACCTGGCCCGAGTCGTTCCAGTGGGCTGCGAACTCGTCGCGCCGCGAGAACACGGCGGCGGGGTCGAGCGTGCCGGTGACCGCTCGGCCGGCGGCCGGAAGCGCCTGCGCGGCACGCAGCGCCGCCGCGTCCCGGAGCAGCGCCTTCGTCGGCATGCAGGCCCAGTAGGAGCACTCGCCGCCGACGAGCTCGCTCTCGACGATGGCGGCGGTCAGGCCGCCCTGCACCACGCGGTCGGCGACGTTCTCGCCCGTGGGTCCGGCGCCGACGACGATGACGTCGACGGTGAGATCTCTGCTGGCGCTCGTCATGTCAGTTGACCTTACCGGCGCGCTGGCGCAGGCGGACGGCAGAGATGAGGAAGAAGATGCCGCCCAGCGTCGCGTATCCGGCGAGGCCGGTGAGGGACGCTTTCGGGCCGGCGGCCATCAGGATGAATCCGGTCCCGGCGAAGGTCGAGATGCCGCCGCTGAGGATCATCGCCCACTGGCCGCCGAGCCGGTAGCGCCGCACCGCGACGAACAGCTGGACCAGGCCGGCCGTGATGGCCCAGGCGCCCCAGACGCGCAGGACGCCAGGGATGCCGGAGCTGGCGGCGACGGCGACACCGACGGCGGTGAGCAGGCTGAGCGCCATGTTGACGTAGAGCAGGACGCGCGGACCGCTGGCGCCCGAGGTGCGGAAGTCGACCACGGCGGCCACCACGTCGAAGAGCGGATAGATCACCAGGAGCGCGATGCTCACCGGGCCGAGGGTCGACGCGGTGAGGGCGACCAGCACCGCCCACACGATCGCGAACCCGAAGCGGACGAAGTAGAGCTTCGGCAGTCCGCCGGACGGGGTGTTCAGTGTGCCGGAACGGCCGGCCTCTACGGAGGTGGACATCGGATCCCTTTCTCGGACCAGAGCATGAGATAGAACGGTCGTTCTACCTGTTTCGAGAGTCTGACACGGCCCGATCGGAAAATGCAAGACCGATCGTTCTGTCTGCTACCGTCGAGGCAACGAGAACGAGAGGGATGACAGATGTCTGAGGCCCGGGATCGACTGCTGAGCACGGCGAGTCGGCTCTTCTACACCGAGGGTCTGCACTCGGTCGGAGTCGATCGCGTGATCGCCGAGGCGAGCGTCACGCGGGCGACGCTCTATCGCCACTTCCGGAGCAAGGACGAGCTCGTCGTGGCGTACCTGACGCAGGCCGACGAGGCGATCCGGGCGCGCGTGGACGCGGCCCGTGCGGAGGTGACGGACCCCGACGACCTCATCCGGACCGTCGGCCGGTCGATCGCGGACGACATCCGGAGCGAGGGGTTCAGGGGCTGCGCATTCCTCAACGCCGCGGCCGAGTACCCGGACCCGGCGCACATGGTCCATCAGGCGGTGCTCGAGCACCGGCAGTGGTTCCTGGCCACGATCACCGAGCTCTTCTCCCAGACGGGGAAGCCCGACTCGGAGTTCGCCGGGCGCCACTTCGTGATGCTGCGCGACGGCGCGATGGCCGCCGGATGCCTGACCGATCCGGAGCCCGTCTGCGAGACCTTCTTACGCGGCCTCGAGGGGCTGCTCGCCTACCGCAGCGGACTGCGGTAGACGAGCCAGCGGCGTCACTCGATGCCGTTGTCGGCGAGGAACTCCTTGGCGACCGTGGCCGGGGCGGCCTTGTCGACCTGGACCTTCGCGAGAGCCTCGGTCAGGTTGTCGGTGGTCAGCGCCTCCGAGACGGCGTTGAGCGCGGTCTCGGCGTCGTCGCTGAGCGCCTCGGAGCGGATCAGCGGGACGACGTTCTGGGAGAGGAAGAGGTTCTTCGGGTCCTCCAGGACGACCCAGCCGTTGGTGGGGATCTGGGAATCGGTGGAGAAGACGTTCGCGACGTCGATGTCGCCCTTCTTCAGCGCGCTGGACGTCAGCGGGCCGCCGGCGTCGAGCGGCTTGAACTCCTTGAACGTGACCCCGTAGACCTCGTCGAGACCGATCAGGCCCTGGTGGCGCGTCTTGAACTCCGGGGCACCGCCGAGCGTGAGGTCCTTCGCGACCGGCGCGAGGTCCTCGATGCTCGTCAGGGAGTACTTCTCGGCCGTCTCCTTGGAGACGGTGAGCGTGTCCTTGTCCTCGGCCTCGGACTGAGGCAGGGTCTCGCTGCCCTCCGGCAGGACGTCCTGGAGCGCCTCGTAGACGTCCTCGGGAGCGGAGACGTTCTCCGGGACACCGTCCGGCTTCAGGTAGGCCAGCAGGGCGCCGTTGTACTCCGGCAGCAGGTCGATGTCGCCGCTCTTGAAGGCCTCCATGTAGACCTCGCGGGAACCGATGTTGGGCTTGGTCTCGACCTTGACGCCCTCGGCCTCGAGAGCCTGGGCGTACATCTCCATGAGCAGCTCGCTCTCGGGGAAGTTGGCCGAGCCGACGACGATCGTGCCGCTGCCCGAGTCGGAGTCCGACCCGGAGTCGAGCGGGTCACCGCCGCAGGCGGTCAGGGTGCCTGCCACGGCGAGCGTCGCGAACAGGTACGCGGTGGTGCGGATTCGGCGGGACATTGAAATACCTCTCGGGTTGCTGGATGGGTCAGCCGGCGAGCTTGGGTTCGGGACGGGCGGTGGTCGGGCGGTTGCCGGCGCCACGGCCGTCGACGCCGGGCGAGACGAGGAGCCGCTGTGCTCCCGCGAGCACGAGGTCGATCAGGACCGCGAGCACGGCGAGCACGATGGCGCCGGCGACCACCTGGCCGTATTGGAGCGTCGCCAGGCCGTCGAAGAGATAGCGGCCGAGGCCGCCGAGACCTGCGTACGCGGCGATGGTCGCGGTCGAGACGACCTGGAGCGACGCGTTGCGCAGGCCGCCGATGATGATCGGCAGCGCGATCGGGACCTCGACCCGCCAGGCGATCTGGGACTCGGTCATGCCGACGCCTCGCGCCGCGTCGACGGTCTCGTCGGCGACGGCCCGGATCCCGGCGTACGTGGTGGCGAGGATGGGCGGGATGGCGAGCACGACCAGGGCGATCGTGACCGGCACCAGACCGATCCCCACCAGGCCGAGCGCGAGCATGAGTACGCCGAGGGTCGGCAGCGCGCGGCCGGCGTTGCCGAGGTTGATGGCGATCAGCGCGCCGCGTCCGGTGTGGCCGATCAGGAGGCCGATCGGGAAGGCGATCACGGCCGCGATCACCAGCGAGAGGAAGGTGTAGCCGAGGTGCTCCAGGATGCGCTGCGGGAAGCCGTCGGGGCTGGTCAGCGACCAGTTGGCCGCGTCGAGCAGGTAGTCGAGGCTCATCGCGCACCCGCTCTCGACCACGGGGTGAGCCCGCGCTGGACGGCGACGATGAGGACGTCGGCGACGACCGCGAGCATGACCGAGAGGACCAGCCCGATGATGATCGGCGGGAGGTAGAAGCCGAGCTGGAACCCTCGGGTGAAGAGCTGCCCCAGACCACCGATGCCGACCAGGGCGGCGATGCTGACCATGCTCACGTTGGCCACGGTGGCCACCCGCAGACCGGTCAGGATCACCGGCATCGCCAGCGGCAGCTGGACGGCGAACCAGCGGCGCAGGGGGCGATAGCCCATCGCGGTGGCCGCCTGCAGGACCGTGCTGTCGACCGCGTCGAGACCGTCGGCGGTCGTGCGGACGAGCAGGGCGAGCGAGTAGAGCGTGAGCGCGACGACCACGTTGAGCGGGTCGAGGACGCTGGTGCCGAGGACTCCCGGGAGCAGGAGGAGCAGGGCCAGCGACGGGATCGTGTAGACCACGCTGCCGGTCGTGAGTGCGATGTGGCGTACGGGGGCGTAGCGGTGGACGAGCGCGCCCAGCGGCAGCGAGAGGACGAAGGCGATCGCCACCGGCAGCAGGGCGAGCCAGATGTGCTGGACGAGCGCGGTGAGGACGTCGCCGATGTTGGTCTCGAGGTAGCCCCAGAGGTCACTCACCCTGCCTCCTCCGAGGAAGCCAGGGCAGCCAGCCGCTCCCGCTGCTGCGAACGTACGCTGCCGGCCAGGTCCTCGAGCAGGACCAGTCCGTCGGCACGACCCTCGGCGTCGACCCGCACCGCGGCGCCCGCGGGCGAGAGGATGACCAGGTCCGTGACCGTACGCAGGTTCGCGCCGTCGCGGAAGGTGCCCTCGGTCGGGAGCAGCCCGTCGGGACCGCGCCAGCCCAGGGGCCGGCCGTCGCGGTCGACCTCGAGGGTGAGCCCGTCGACGTCGTGGTCGACGGGCTTGAGCGCGATCTCGCTGCCGTCGGCGAAGGAGAGGCCGCGGAAGCCGCGGTCGCGACCCACGAGCGAGGCGACGAAGTCGTTGGCGGGGGCGGCGAGGAGGTCGGCCGGCGGAGCGAACTGGGCGAGGTGGGCGCCGTTCGAGAACACCGCGACCTCGTCCCCGAGGCGGATCGCCTCGTCGATGTCGTGGGTGACGAGCACGATCGTCTTGCCGAGGTCGCCCTGAAGCCTGAGCAGCTCCTGCTGGAGGTCGTCGCGCACGACCGGGTCGACCGCCGAGAACGGCTCGTCCATGAGCAGCACCGGTGGGTCGGCCGCGAGCGCCCGGGCTACGCCGACGCGCTGCTGCTGGCCGCCGGAGAGCTGGGCGGGGTAGCGCTCGCCGAGGTCGGGCGAGAGCCCGACCCGCTCGAGCAGTCCGAGGGCGCTGGTGCGTGCCTCCCGGCGCGAGACGCCCTGGAGGACCGGGACGGTGGCGACGTTGTCGAGGACGGTGCGGTGCGGGAACAGCCCGGCGCCCTGGATCACGTAGCCGATCTCGCGCCGCAGCTGTGCCTCCGGGCGGGTGGTGATGTCGTCACCGTTGATCAGGATCCGGCCGGAGGTCGGCTCGATCATCCGGTTGATCATCCGCAGCGCGGTCGTCTTGCCGCATCCCGACGGACCGACGAACACGGTGATCTGGCCGGTCTCCACCTTCAGGGAGAGGTCGTCCACGGCCACTGTGCCGTCCGGATAGCGTTTGGTGACGCCGTCGAACTCGATCACAGCCACCGCTCCTGTCTTTCGTTCTCCACCTGCGGACGCCGTTGCACGAGATCCTCAGCCTGCCAGATCAGGGTGAGGAACAGAAGGTATTAAACGGATGGTCAAACTAGGGTTTGCCGGACTTCGGTTCTCGATACTTGAAATCTGCCACATCTGCCCCGCTCTGTCGGTCAACCGGGGCTCGGCGCCCGAGATGTCGCCGTTTCAGGTGGCAACGACGTCGACGTACGCCTCATTCCGGACGATCTCGAACGACCGGGTGAGCCGTGTCAGTCCTCCAGCGGGCGGAGCTCGTCGGCGTAGGAGACCGAGACGCGGCGCATGACCCCGTCGTCGCTGATCGCGTACTGCCCCATCCGCCACAGCGGAGGCGAGTAGGCGTGGATCGAGACCGAGCCGTCGACGGCGCCGCTCATCCGGTGGATGTGGTCGGGGCCGAAGCCGAAGCTGCGGCCCGCGCCGACCTCCCGCTGCACCGGCTCACCGCCGAACCGCGGTTGCTGCTCGACGACCGCCCCGTGGGTCACCGCGACCGCACCCGAGGAGATGTCGTGGTCGTGCCAGCCGGTGTCGTCGACGGTGTTCCAGCACAGCAGCCAGACGTCGATGTCCTTGTCACGGTAGAGCGAGACGTAGTGGCGCCCGCCGGTGTCGTGGCGCGCCAGGTGCGCCCACAGCTCGGGGCGCGCGGCGAGCTCGTCGACCCAGGCGCGGAGCTCGCCGGGGGTGAGGGTGCGGCCGGGCAGAGCGGGCAGGTCCGCGGTGCTCAGGACGCTGTCGACGGTGGGCACGGTGACGGTCGGTTCGGTGATGGTCATCGGTCTCCTCCGGTGAGCAGATGGTGCGGGTTGGCGACGAAGATCGCCCGGCTCAGGGCCTCCCCGAGGCCGGGGTCGGTCGGTTCGGCGTACGGCCGGTCCGAGCCGTTGACCAGCGGGTCGACACCGACCACGCGGGACATCGCGTCGATCGCCTGGGTGCCGTAGGACGAGGTCTCGTAGTAGACGTGCCGGTCGATCGCGCCGAGGCTCCCGCCGCGCTGGGCGAGGCGTTCGTGGTGGAGCGGCGCGAGTCCGGCCAGCCCGACGAACGCGATCCGCAGCGTCGGGAGCAGCGACCTGCCGGCGACGTGCCAGGCGTGCCAGGCGGCGCTCTGCTGGGCGACGTACGAGGTCAGGGCGGGCCACCAGCCGGGCAGGTCGTCGTGGTCCGTCGTGGGACCGGCGGGGCCGGGATGGACCAGGACGGACAGGTCGGCCTGCTCGGCCGTCACGAGCACCGGAGCGAGGGCCTCGAGCGCGGAAGGCGTCGCGAGCGCCGTGGCCGGCACCTGGAGGCCGTGGATGCGGTCGTTCTTCAGGAGCGTCGCGAGATCGTCGAGGTCGGGCTCGACGAGGCCGGGTGCCGCCCAGAGCCCGTAGTCGGCGGGGAGCTCGTCGGAGAGGCTGTGCCAGGCGTCGAGCAGCGGGCGGGACTGTTCCGGGACGAGCGACTCGATCCCCAGCGGGCTGGAGAGCGACAGCAGCACCAGCCCGTCCTCGCGTGCCGCACGACCGGCGAGATCATGATCCGCGGGGTCGACGGGGTAGGGCGGCTCCCCGTCGAGATGGAGCACCCAGCCGTCGAGGTAGGGAGGCTGTCGCCGCCGGCGCAGCTCCTCGACCAGTGCCGGCGGCCACAGGTGCTGGTGGACGTCGACCGGGCGCTTCATGCGCTAAGTCAATAAGATTAGTTGTGATTAAGCAAGCCCACTCGCCCGTACGGCACCATGGCGGGATGACCGACACGAACACCCAGATCCTGCTCCGCGCCCGCCCGGTCGGCGAGCCCACCGCCGAGGACTTCTCGATCGTCAGCTCCGAGGTGCCGTCGCCGGCCGAGGGAGAGGTGCTGCTGCGTACGAGATTCCTCTCGCTCGACCCCTACATGCGCGGACGGATGAGCGATGCGCCCTCGTACGCCGAGCCGACCGCGCTGGGCGACGTGCTGCCTGGCGCCACGGTCGCCGAGGTGGTCGAGTCGCGGGACCCGTCGCGGCAGGTGGGCGACGTGGTGCTGGCGTACGGAGGCTGGCAGTCGTTCTCGATCGCGCCGGCCAGGCACACCCGCCGCCTCGACCCGTCCGTCGCGCCGGTCTCCACCGCGCTGGGGGTCCTGGGGATGCCGGGGTTCACGGCGTACGCGGGGCTGACCCAGATCGGGCAGCCGAAACCCGGCGAGACCGTCGTGGTCGCGGCCGCGACCGGTCCGGTGGGCGCCACGGTCGGCCAGATCGCCAAGATCCTCGGCTGCCGCGCGGTGGGGATCGCCGGCGGGCCGGAGAAGGTCGCCCACCTGACCGAGCTCGGCTTCGACGCCGCGCTGGACCACCGTGCGCCCGACTTCAAGGACCAGCTGAAGGCCGCCGTCCCAGACGGGATCGACGTCTACTTCGAGAACGTCGGCGGGCACGTGTGGAACGCGGTGCTGCCGCGGCTCAACAAGTTCGCCCGGGTACCGGTCTGCGGTCTGATCGCCCACTACAACGACACCTCCGCGCCCGAGGGGCCCGACCGGGCGCCCGGGCTGATGCGGCACGTGCTCAACAAGTCGCTGCTGATCAGGGGTTTCATCCAGACCGAGTTCGTCCGTGACCACGAGGAGCGGTTCCTCACCGAGGCCGCCGGCTGGCTGGCCGAGGGCAGGCTCCGCTACCGCGAGGACGTCACTGAAGGGCTCGAGAACGCGCCCGCCGCGTTCAACCGGATGCTTCGCGGTCAGAACTTCGGCAAGACGGTGATCAAGGTCTGACCGAGCTCAGGCCGTCGGCGAGGCGGTCGGGGACTCCTCCGTGACCGTCTCGCCGGGGGCGGCCGCTTCCGGCGCAGGCTCCTTGAGGTTGGGGAAGTCCGGGTTGCCGTAGAGGGTGCGGAGGTGCTCCCTGATCGCGAGGTCCGTGGGCAGGGTGGTCTCGGGCTCGAACTTCGCGATGCAGTTGGCGATCACCGCGTCGTAGGTGGCCTTGTCGTCCACCTCGAAGGTCTCGCCGTAGACCGCGATCGCGGCCGCGTCGCAGGGCTCGGCGAGGGTCGCTGCCGTCGCGGCGTCGGTGGGCGTCGGGGTCGGCGTGGGCGTCGGGGTGGGAGTCGGAGTCGGCGTGGGGTCGACCGGCTCGCTGGTCTCGCCGTCGCCGGGGTCGGTGCCGTCGGTGGGCTCGGTGGTGGGGTCCGTGCTGGGGTCGGTGCTGGGCTCCGTCGAAGGGTCGGGCTCGTTGTCGCCGGAGCCGCTGTCGGACTCCACCGGCTCGGCCGGCACCGGAGTCTTGGCGGCGCCGTTGGTGTCGGCGTCGGGCTTCGTGACGGTGTTCGAGGTGCGCGGGAGAGCGGAAGCGTTGGGCCTCACCGCGGAGGGGGTTCCGCCGTCCACGCTCGGTGATCCCGGGAACTCCCCGTTGCGGTACTGGTCGGCGATCTTGAGCACCGCCTCGACGTACGTGTCGCTCTGGTTGTAGCGGTAGACCGCGGCGTTGGCGCCGGAGTCGGTGCTGACGTCCTCGGTGCCCGCGCACAGGAATGCCGCCGTGGCGACGGCGGCATCGTCGATGTCCTGGGGGTCGCGGCGGTTGTCGCCGTCGCCGTCGGTGCCGGCGAAGGTCCACGTGGAGGGGATGAACTGCATCGGGCCGACGGCGTGGTCGTAGACGGTGTCGTGGTCGTAGAGACCGTTGTCGGTGTCGCGTACCGCAGCGTAGTTGCCGGCGCCGTTGAGCTGCGGGCCGATGATCGCGGGGAGGGCGAGGCCGTTGGAGTCGAGCTCGCTGCCGCCGAAGCGGCCGTGGTTGCTCTCGACCATGCCGATCCCGGCGATCAGCGCCCAGTCGATGCGGCAGGAGGCGTCGGCGTCGTTGAGCACGGTGGCCGCGCGCTGGTAGGCGGCCAGGGCGACCGGCGGGATCGACAGCTCCTCGGCGTTGGAGGCGAGCCGCACCGCGTCGGTCGGGGTCAGGTTCTTCACGCCGCCCAGGCCGTTGGCGATGCCCAGCGGGTCCTGGAGAGCACCCGGGTCGGGCAGTTCGGGCTGCTGGTGACCGGTGTCCAGGCTCCCCTCGTCGGGGGCCAGGAAAGCGAAGGCAGCGGTCAGCGCGACGGCAGCCACGGCCCGAGGCCCGAGGCTGGTCAGCGCCGCTGTGCTGATGCTTCTGGCCCAGAACTTTCGGGGTGCTTTGGTCATGCCGGTCTCACCTCATCCACGCGTGGGGGACGTGTACGTCTCCTGAGCCTACCCAGGTATCCCACTTCGGCGCCCGGCAATAAGGAATCCGGCCTCCGCGGTGAAGAACCGCAACGGTCGGGCCACCTGACGTTGGGCTGGTGTTCCCCGGCTCGCCGCCTGGTCTCACCTTGCGGCTGTCACCGTGGACGGCATGACTGAACGGACGCGTCTGTGGATGGTTCCGCCGGCCGCGGCCGCGGGCTGGGGCGTCGGGTTTCTCCCGCAGCTCGTCCAGCCGCAGCCGCTCCTGCTCGCCCCGATGGTCGCCGAGCTGGTCTCCTTCACGCTGCTCGCCGCCGCGCTCGGCGGGCTCGCCGCCGGCCTGCGCCCGGACCGCCGGCTGCTCAGCGCGACACTGGCCGGCGCCGGCGTCGTGGGTGCGGCGCTGCTGGGGCTGACGCTCGCCGCGGGACCGGCGGCGACCAACCCGAGGATGCTGAGCCACCTGATCGTCATCGCCGCGATCACGACGGTCGCGGGCCTCACCGCCGGGATCGCCGCGAGCCTCGGGCCGTGCGTGCTGCGGGCTCCGATGCTGGCCGCGCCGGCCGTCTGCGTACCGCTCTGGCTGGACGGCATGCTCCCCGGTGACCTGCCGTCGTCGGTGATCGATGCACTGCTGGCGGCCGCGCTGGTGACCGTCCTGGTGACCTCCGTACGCCGCGCCGTCGACGTCGTCGCCTGGGTGCCGGCCTGGATCCTGGGCTGGGCGATGCAGACGCTGCTGACGGTGCTGGTGGCCATCGGCGTACTCATCCAGGAGGGGCGCTCCGTCGACGCCGGGCTGCTCTCCTCGCACCTGGTCTACTTCCACGAGCGGTGGAACGAGCCCGCCGTGCACTACCCCGCCGGATGGGCCCTCGCCGGTGTCCTGGCACTGGCGTTGGTGGCGTGGAGGCTGCGTGACACCCTTCGGGTGTGAAACGGACGCTCATCACCGGAGGCACCCGCGGCATCGGCGCCGCCATCGCTCATCGACTGGCCGCTGACGGCCACTCGCTCGTGCTCGGCTATCTGTCCGACGAGGCTTCTGCCACGGGGACACGCGACGAGATCCGGGCCCTCGGGGTCTCCTGCGAGATCGCGGCCGCGGACATCACCACCGACGCCGGGATCGCCTCGCTCTTCGAGGCCGCCGGGCCGATCACGGGCGTGGTCAACAACGCTGGCGCGACCTACCGCTACGCCCCTCTCGTCGACACTCCTGCGGACGAGATCCGGAGGACGTACGACGTCAACCTGGTCGGCCCCACGCTGGTCGCCCGCGCGGCGGTGTCCTCGCTCGCCGAGGGTGGCGTGATCGTCAACATCTCCTCGGGTGCGGCGACGCTGGGATCGCCGGGAGAGTACGTCCACTACGCCGCCGCGAAGGCCGGGATCGACGCGCTCACCAAGGGCCTCGGGCTCGAGGTCGCCGCGCTCGGCATCCGGGTCGTCGCGGTCGCTCCCGGACTCACCGAGACCGACCTGCACGCCGCGACCGGCGACCCCGGCCGGATCGAGCGGATGGCTCCCCAGATCCCGCTCGGCCGCGCGTCCTCGCCCGACGAGGTCGCCGAGTCGGTCGCCTGGCTGATGAGCGACAAGGCCTCCTACGTCACCGCGACCACGCTGCGGGTGGCCGGCGGGCGGTGATGTCACAGGACGGCGGCGTACGTCGTCCTGGTTGGCATGAACATCATCTTGTGGATCGTGACCATCTTTCTGGCAGCCGGGTTCCTGGCCGGTGGGGTGGCGATGCTGGTGCTCTCGAAGGAGCGCTTCCGCAACGCCTTCGACGGCTGGCGCTACGCCGATGACTTCCCGGACGGCTTTCTCAAGGTCATCGGCGTGATGAAGGTGCTGGCCGCCGCCGGGCTGATCCTGCCCGCGGTGACCGGCACCGCCACCTGGCTGGTGCCGCTGGCCGCTCTCGGGCTGGTGCTGCTGATGACCGGCGCGGCGACCACCCGCATCATCCGCCGGGAGTGGGGCGCCTTCTACGGCGATCTCGTCTTCTGGGGGCTGGCGGCCTTCGTCGCGTTCGGTCGGCTCGAGGTCGTGCCGTTCTAGGCAGTTCCGCTGCGGGCACGAGCGGATGTGACCACTGATCGCGACCTTGGTTACATCTCGCTCGTGTCGCGCGACGGGGCTTGCCGGATGGCCCACAATCTCCTCATGAGGCCCCAGGTGGTCGCGCATCGCGGCGCCAGTCATGAGATC
Organism: Nocardioides luteus; assembly: GCF_015752315.1. NCBI lineage: Bacteria > Bacillati > Actinomycetota > Actinomycetes > Propionibacteriales > Nocardioidaceae > Nocardioides > Nocardioides luteus. Next base: position 5,375,844 of record NZ_JADOVJ010000001.1, on the reverse strand, counting down.
GCGGAGCACACCCTGGCTGCGTACGTCGCAGCCCTGGATGCGGGTGCTGACGCCTTGGAGTGCGACGTGCGCCTGACGATGGACGGTCACCTCGTCTGCGTCCACGACCGGCACCTGCGCCGGATCGGCGCGCGTGGGCTCGTCTCGGAGATGACCCTCGCCGAGCTGCAGGCGATCGACTTCGCGGCCTGGAAGAACGGGTTCTGGGAGGGTGAGGACGAGCCGCCGGACCGGGACATGCGGGGCGTGCTCACGCTGCACCGGCTGCTGCGGGTCGTGCGGGACTATCCCCGGCACGTCGAGATGGCGATCGAGACCAAGCACCCGACGCGCTACGGCGGGCTGACCGAGGGGCGGCTGGTCGACGTGCTCAACGACTTCGGCTGGGCGGGTCCGGGCAGCCCGGTGCGGGTGATGAGCTTCTCCTTCACGGCGCTGCAGCGGGTGGAGCGGCTGGCCCCCGGCGTACCTCTGGTCCAGCTCATCGACCGTGCCGCCAACTGGTCGCTCCTGCGACACGCGATCGGCGAGGACTGGTGGCTCGGCGCCGGGATCGAGATGCTCACCGCCCACCCCAAGCTCGCCCGGCGGCTCGCGTCGAAGGGCCGCAACCTCCACGTCTACACCGTCAACACCGAGGAGCAGCTCAAGCTCTGCCTCGACCTCGGGGTCAACGCGGTCATCACGGATCGTCCGGGGTTCATGTTGGAGCTGCTCGGCCGTTAGGGTTCGGACGTGGCCAAGAAGTCCCGAGTCAAGAACCGTCAGGCGGCTGCGGCCCCGACGGACGGTCCCAACCCGCGCGCGGCGTGCCCGTGCGGGTCCGGCAAGCGTTACAAGGCGTGCCACGGTGCCGCCGGCGGCGCGTTCGTGGGGCGCCCCTTCGAGGGCCTGCCCGGCGAGTGCGACCTGGTCGCGCTGCGCGAGCTGGTGCCCTCGGCGACGGTGTCGCTGCAGGTGAAGGGCTACGAGTCGACCCCGGTCACGCTCGGCACCCTGCTGCCGGGCGCCGCGCCGGCGATGTCGCGCGACTCGGGCGAGGTCTGGGCCGGGCTGCAGGTGCAGCACAACTACGGCGACGTGTCGCGTGACGTCGCCGCGGCGCTGCTCCAGGCTCTGGAGAGCCGCGCCGCCGGCGAGTCCGGCATCTTCGGCCTCACCTCCGCGCCGGGCGAGGGCCCGCGGCTCCAGGACATCGTCACCAACTCGTCCCTGGACGTCACCGTCCACGAGGGCTTCGACTGGTGGCTCGCCGACGTCGAGCACAAGGGCGACTTCGAGCACGCCCTCGAGCACGCCAACGAGTCGGTGCTGCCGACCGAGCGGCTGACCTCGGTCGAGGCTGCGTACTGGACCTCGGTGGGCTCCAAGGAGCACCTGCGCTGGGTCATGCCCGAGCCCGAGGACGCCCTGCTCACCGCGCTCGCGCGGCTGCACGTGGCCGGCGACGACGTGATCGTCCCCGACGCCCGTTTCGTCGGCATGTTCCGCGCCCACGGCCTGCTCGCCCCCGTCTGGGACCTGCCGGTCGGCACCGGTGCCGAGGCGCTCGAGGAGCCGGCGGTGGCGTTCAAGAAGCTGCTCGACGAGGCTCTCGCCGACGACTCCGAGATCACCCCCGAGGTCCGCTCGGCCCGCGCCGGGCTCGCGAACCGGCAGGTCACCATTCGCTGACCCTCGCTGGTCGAAGGCCACTTCGTTCAGACCTCGGAGCCGCTAGGCGGAGGCGTGTCGAGACCAACACAGTCCTGACGCGCTCGACGGGACCGTGTTGGTCTCGACACGGATTCGTTCGTTCCTCACGAATCCGGCTCGACCAGCGTGGTCACCGCTCGACCGGCAACCACAGCTCGCACGAGGCGTACGTCTCGGTGAGCTCGAGGTAGCGGAGGACCGACGGTCCGGGGCGGAGCCGCCACGGGTTCGACGGGAACCAGTCGGTCGCGGTCGCGGCCCAGAGACGCTGCAGCGTCTCCGGGTGCGGGCCGCTGGCGGCGAAGACCGCCCAGGAGCCGGCCGGCACGGTGATGGCATCCAGCTCCTCCGGCACCGAGGCCGACGGCGTGACCGCGACCCCGTGCAGGTACGTGATCATCGTCCCCTCCGGTGCATCGGGCGACGGGGAGTCGGTGACCGCGAGGATGCCGCGCGGGTCGGTGTCGTTGAGCTCCTTGAGCCGGACGTGCTCCGAGGGCTCGAGCGAGGCGATGTGTGCCTGGATGTGCGGATTCACGCCCTCGTAGATCAGCGGGACCTTGGCGGCGTGGCCGACCAGGCGCAGCTCGGGCATGTCGTTGATGGTGACGTCCATCGGGGTGCTCCCTTCGACGCTCAGGCGGAACCTGAGCGTGGGTTGTGTGCGTAGCGGACCACCGGACCGGCGTACGTCGGCGGGAGCCGAGCCGTGCACCGCACGGAACGCGCGCCCGAACGCCTCGGTCGAGCCGTAGCCGTAGTGCACCGCGACCTCGAGGAGGTCGGGGGCACCGGCGACGAGGTCGGCCGCGGCCAGGGTCATCCGCCGGCGGCGGACGTACTCGGACAGCGGCATCCCGGCGAGCGCCGAGAACATCCGGCGTAGGTGGTACTCGGTGGTGCCGTGGTCGCGAGCGACCCGAGCCACGTCCACCTCGCCGGTGAGCCCGTCGTCGAGCTCGGCCTCGACCAGGTCGACCAGGGTGTTGAGCGTGCCGATCATGTGGTCCTCCTTTCGCCGTCAAGCCTGGCTCGGGAGCACCCCTCCGGGCCCGACTTTTCTGGCCCGGTTCAGTCGGGCGGGTTCAATCCGATGTGGATCGCAGCCGGAACGCCTGCAGGCGGGAGTAGCCCTTCACGCTCGCCCGCCGCATCTTCTCGACCTGGAAGCCGTCGACGCCCTCGAGCGCGGCCGCCGCGTGCTCGTCGATGACCACCGACGAGGGCCGTGCGACGGTCGTGAGGCGGGCGGCGATGTTGACCGTGGGGCCGAAGACGTCGCCGAGCCTGAGCACCACGTCGCCGTAGGAGATCCCGGCTCTGACGTGGGGAAACGCGCTGTCGCGGTCTTCGCCCAGCGCGGCCAGCTCGAGCGCCGTCCGGGCGGCGGAGGGGACGTCCTCGAAGGTGAAGAACACCCCGTCGCCGAGATACTTGATCACCCGGCCGCCGTGCTCGACGACGACGTCGGAGCAGGTGTCCTCGAACTCCTCGACCCAGTCGACGAGCTCCTTGTCGCTGAGCCGCTTGGAGCGGGCGGTGTAGCCGACGATGTCGAGGAACCCGACCGCCAGCGGCACCGCGGACGCGTCCGCGACGGTGAGCATCCGGCGGGCCGCGCTGACCAGGTGGCGGCGCCAGACGTAGTCCTGCAGCGACTCGACCAGCGGGAGCACCTGCGCGCTCAGCGCGACCAGGTCCTCGACCTCGTCGCCACCCCGCTCGCGGGCGACCTCGGCGAGCAGCGACGTCTGCCACTCGGCCAGGCGCGCGTAGGAGCGCCCCCAGGTCCGCACGAGAGCGGCCTGCCGGTCCTCGCTGAGCACCCCGAGACGTACGAGCTCCTGCGTCATCCGCAGCGCCTCGACATCGGCCTCGGTGAACGCTATCTCGTCGTCGCCCGCGTGCGGGAAGCCGAGGTGGTGCCAGAGGTCCTCGGCGACCTCCATGGGCACGCCGACCGCGCCCGCGACGTCGGCGCGGGTCAGTGTGGGCGTCTGTCCGAGGACGAAGGACTCGACCACGGCCAGCGCCTCGGCCAGCTCGATGTCGGCCTCACGGCTGCGGCCGTGGTCGAGGCCCTCGTCGGTCTGGTCGTCGAGCGTCAGGAGCCGAACCTGTCCTTGGCGACCTTGTCCAGCGCCCTCGCGAACGACGGCATCTCCACGGAGAGCTGCTGCAGCTTGTCGGCGCTGAGGTGGATCAGGTCGAGCGGCGTGAGGGCGACGATGGAGGCCGTCCGCAGCGACCCCCGCATGATCGCCGCCTCACCGATGATGTCACCGGGACCGCACTGGGCGATCTCCTCCTTGTCCCGGCGGACCGAGACGGTGCCGTCGAGGATGATGTAGGCCTTGTCCGGCGGGGTGTCCTCCCAGATCGGCGACCAGCCCTCCGGCAGATGCACGCGGGTGCCGGTGGCGCTGATGTGCGCGATCTCCTTGGGCGTGAACATGGAGAAGAACGACTCGGTCACGAGGTTTTCCTTCGGTCGGCTGTGGGGACGGTCACAAGGACAACGACTTTCCTACTGGCGAGTTATCCCAGCGGGTCCCGGGCGATCGGGCAGCTCATGCATCGCGGACCACCCCGGCCGGAGCCCAGCTCGGAGCCGGCGATCGCAATGACCTCGATACCGGCGGCCTCCAGCGCCTCGTTGGTCTGGGTGTTGCGCTCGTAGCCGACGACCACGCCCGGCGCCAGGGCCAGGGTGTTGTTGCCGTCGTCCCACTGCTCGCGCTCGGCGGCGACCGGGTCGAGCCCGGTGTCGACGTGGTGGAGCTTGTCGATGCCCATCGCCTCGGCCGCGACCTCGAGGAACGGACGCGGAGCGGCGATGTCCACCTGGTCGGACTCGCCCGACGGCGTCACGGCGTACGCCACCAGCGAGTCGACCGCGTTGGGGTAGATGACCATCTTGTCGGTGTTCACCAGCGTGGCGATCGTGTCGAGGTGCATCGTCGCGCGCTCCTGCGCGATCGGCACGGCGAGCACGGTGTGAGCGAGGTCCTCGGCGAAGACCTGGCGCGCCAGCCGCTCGGCGCCGGCAGGGGTCGTACGCTCGCCGACACCGACGGCGACGACGCCGGGCGCGAGCAGGAGCACGTCGCCACCCTCGACGTGCTCGAGGTGGGAGCCGTGCAGCCGGGGGCTGGACCGGAACCGCGGGTGGAACTGGTAGATCAGCTCGGTCAGTGCGGTCTCGCGCTTGCGGGCCGGCATCGCCAGGCTCGTGACGGTCGCGCGGTCGCGGATCCACACCGACGAGTCGCGGGTGAAGAGCAGGTTGGGGAGCGGGTCGATCAGGAAGTCGTCGTGGACGAGGAGGCTGGTGACCAGGCCGTGGCCGCCGCGCACCTCGTCGTTGCGGATGCCCGCGGTCAGGTGGTCGGTCAGCTCGGCCGGACCCGCGTCGGCGAGGGCGCCGCTCAGGTAGTCGCGGAGGGTGTCGCCCAGGGTGAGCGAGCCCAGGACGTTGTCGAGTGCCAGCTTGCGGGCCTCGGGCACCTCGAGGGTCTCGGTGAGCAGGTCGGTCAGGTAGAGCACCTCGACGTCGCGATCCCGCAGCGCGGCCGCGAAGGCGTCGTGCTCGTCCTGTGCCCGCTTCACCCACGGAATGCCGTCGAAGAGCAGCTTGTCGTTGTTGCGCGGCGTCAGCCGGGTCAGCTCCCTACCGGGTCGGTGGAGCATTACCGTACGCAGCCGTCCGACCTCGCTGTCGGCGCCAAGTTCAACCATGTCGGCAGCCTAGGCGACGGTCGCTCAGGCGAACACCTCGACCAGCGTCAGGATGCCCAGGACGAGGCATACGAGAGCTCCGACGTAGTGCAGGACGTGCAGCTTGATGAACCGGAGCAGCGTACGTCCCAGCAGCACCGCGAGCCCCGACACCGTCAGCAGTGCCGCCCAGGAGCCGATGAAGACCGAGACCGGCTCGTGGTAGCGGGCCACCAGCGAGACGCTCAGCAGCTGGGAGAGGTCGCCCCACTCGGCCGCGAAGAGGACCATGAAGCTGGCCAGGACCTGGCGGAAGCCGCGTACGTCCTTCGCCTTCTCGGCGAACTCGCTGCCGTCCTCCTCGCTCGCGGTGCCGTGGTGGCGGCGTCCCTCGACGAGCAGGAGCACCGCGCCGCCGAGGAAGAGCAGGGCGGCGACGATGTGGATCAGGCTGGTCGGCAGGAGTGTCGCCACGCCGCCGATGGCCACGGCGATGAGCGTCTGGATCGCGAACGCGGCGCCCACGCCGAGCCAGACGAAGATCGGCCGGTACTTCGTCGACAGCACCAGCGTCGCCAGGAACGTCTTGTCCGGCAGCTCGACGACGAAGATCGCGGCGAAGGCCAGCGCGATGACGGTGATGTCCACGGGGTCATGCTCGCATTCGGCGGGGCGGGATGTTCAGCTAGGTATGCAGGCGAACAGTCGCTCCCCTGGTGGAACTCCACGAGGGATGCGGATGCTCGGCTACATACCTAGACGAACCGCCAGCGCCTTGGCCGCCGCCAGGACATCGATCGCGGGGCGGTTGAGCGCGGCGGCGACACGGGCGACGTCGTCCCACTCGGGCTGCAGGTTGACGATCTCGCCGTCGAGGCGGGCGGCCTTGACGGCGATCGGGTGTCCGTCGACGGTCACGGTCAGGATCTCGCGGGGCAGGGCGTGCTTGACCACCTCGTGCTCGCGTACGCCGATCGTCGAGGTCTCCTGGAAGAACACCCTCCGGACCGCCTCGGCGGCGTCGGGACGGGTGAGAGCGTGGAGCGTGTAGGCGGGGCGGCCCTTCTTCATCAGGATCGGCGTGACCCAGGCGTCGTGAGCCCCGGCGGCGAGGAGTGCGTCGAGCGCGCCCGGGATCAGTCGGCCCTCCAGATCGTCGATGTTCGCCTCGATGACGAGCTCGGCGGCCGCACGATCTGCCGCCGGCGTCTCAGCCGCCTCCCCGACCAGCAGCCGGATCGCGTTCGACCAGCCGTCGGGATCCCTGCCCCCGGCCCCGACCCCGACGGCGCCGGTCACCATCGGCGGCTGATCGCCCCACGAGGTGGCGAGGGTGGTGAGCAGGGCGGCCCCGGTCGGCGTGCACATCTCCATCGGCGGGTGCCCGGGAGGCCCCGCGAAGGAAGGTACGCCGGTGAGCAGCCGTGCCACGGCCGGCGGCGGCACCGACAGGGTCCCGTGAGCGGCCCGGACCGAGCCCGACCCGACCGCGACCGGGGAGACCACGACGTCGGTGGCACCCAGGTGCACGAAACCGGCACAGACCCCGACCACGTCGGCGATCGCGTCCAGCGCCCCGACCTCGTGGAAGTGGACCTCCTCGGGGGAGATCCCGTGGACGGCCCCTTCGGCGACGGCGAGGCGCTCGAAGACCCGCAGCGCCGGGTCGCGCACCGCGCCGTCCAGCGGGGCGCCGACGAGCAGCTCCCGGACGTCGGTCCAGGTGCGGTGGTGGGTCGAGTCCGCGATCGAGACATGGCACCGGGTCGCGGCCAGGGCGCCACGTCTCACCTGTTCAGCGGCGAGATCCACCGGCTCGGGAGCCACTGCATCCACCGCGGAGGCGATCGCGGACAGCGGCACCCCGGCGTCGACGAGCGCGCCGAGCAGCATGTCGCCCGACGCCCCGGAGGAGGCGTCGACCCAGACGATGCTCATCGAGCCCGAGCCCGCCTGGCGATCCTTGCCGCCGCGACCCCGGCACCGTAGCCGTTGTCGATGTTGACCACGGTCACGCCGGGAGCACACGAGTTGAGCATCGCCAGCAGCGCGGCCAGCCCGCCGAAGGAGGCGCCGTAGCCGACGGACGTCGGCACCCCGATCATCGGCACCCCGACCAGCCCGCCGACCACGGAGGGCAACGCACCCTCCATCCCGGCGACGACGATCAGGCAGTCGGCGTCGTCGAGCCGGTCGCGTACGGCCATCAGGCGGTGGATCCCGGCGACACCCACATCGGTGATCCGCTCGACGCCGGCGCCGTGGACCCGGGCGGTCAGTGCCGCCTCGGCCGCGACCGGCCCGTCGGAGGTGCCGGCGGCCACGACGCAGACCCGGCCCTGCTGGGTCGGCAGCGGCCCGAGCGTGATCGCCCGGGCCTCGGCGTCGTGGGTCGCCGAGGGCAGCTCGGCGGCGACGAGGGCGGCTGCCTCGGCGGAGACCCGGGTGGCCAGGACGGCGCGCGTGGGGTGCGCACGGTGCAGCCGGGCCAAGATCGCGACGACCTGCTCGGGGGTCTTGCCGTCGGCGTACACGACCTCCGGGTCACCCGTGCGCCGCTCACGGTCGAGGTCGACGCGGGCGAACCCGAGGTCCGCGGTCGTCTCCTGGTCGGGCATCCTCAGAACCGGGCCGGGTCGGCGGGATAGACCCCGAGCAGCTTCACGTCGGTCGTGAAGAAGGCCAGCTCCTCCAGGGCCCGCTTCAGCCCCGGCTGATCGGGGTGGCCGTCGACCTCGGCGAGGAACTGGGTCGCGGTGAACTTCCCGTCGACCATGTAGGACTCCAGCTTGGTCATGTTGACGCCGTTGGTCGCGAAGCCGCCGAGCGCCTTGTAGAGAGCGGCCGGAAGGTTGCGTACGTTGAAGATGAACGAGGTCACCACCGGACCCTGGTCGGAGGGCGCCTGGATGAAGTCGGGCGAGAGCACCACGAAGCGGGTGGTGTTGTGGTCGGCGTCCTCGATGTCGGTGGCGAGCACGTCGAGCCCGTAGATCGAGGCGGCCAGCGGCGGGGAGATCGCCGCCATCGTCGGGTCACCGGCCTCGACGACCTCGCGCGCGGCACCGGCGGTGTCGCCGGAGACGACCGGCGTGAACCCGTGCTCCCGGATGATGTTGCGGCACTGGCCCAGCGCGTGGACGTGGGAGTGGACCGTACGGATGTCGTCGAGATGGGCGCCCGGAAGACCGAGCAGGTGGAACCGGATCCGCAGGTAGTGCTCGGCGATGATGTGCAGGTTCGACTCGGGGAGGAAGTGGTGGATGTCGGCCACCCGCCCGGCGAGGGAGTTGTCGATCGGGATCATCGCCAGCGACGCCTCACCTGCCTCGACGGTCGCAAAGACGTCCTCGAACGAGGCGCACGGCACCGACTCCAGCTCGGGGTAGTGCCGTTGGCAGACCATGTGTGAGTTGGACCCTGGTTCGCCCTGATAGGCGATGCGATGTGGCTCGGACACAGCGACAGTCTAGATTCGCCCGTTGTGCTCGCTCTTGCCATTCTCAGTCTGCTGACAGCAATCGCCTCCCTGGTGTTCGCCGGGGCGGCCTGGCAGAGGACGAAGGACGTACGCCGCCCCGACCCCGCCGCCGTCGAGTCGCTGCCGACCGACGTCGCCGGTCTGCGTGCTGAGGTCGCGGCCCTGCGGGCGGAGTCGGCCATGAACCTGCGCCACCTCGCGGTGGTGCGCTTCGACGCGTTCGGGGACGCCGGTGGCCACCTGAGCTGGTGCCTTGCCCTGCTCGACGACAACGGTGACGGGGTCGTGCTCACCTCGATCCACGGCCGCACCGAGGCGAGGTCGTACGCGAAGAGCATCAGCGGCTGGGAGTCGTCCCAGCTGATGTCGCCCGAGGAGACCGAGGCGGTCCAGCAGGCGAAGCCGAGGAGCTGATCCGAGGCGACCGGATCGGGCCGAAAACGACGCCGGCACGCTCGGGCGTGGCGGGGGAACCGTTCCGAGCGTGCCGGTTTTCAAACCCGGGCTGCGGGTGGGACGGCCCGGGAGTCGAACACTGGTCGCGGGGGATTTCCGACCAGTGTGTGGGTCTTGCACGTCACCGGCCGGAGTCAGGCTGAGCCCGATCGGGGACGCCGACTCGGCTCACGCCGAGTCGTGTCAGACACCTTATGAACATTTACTGATCAACAAGACATCTGTGCCCGCGAGTCGCCATCGAGTCGCACGAAAATTGATCCCAAACACGCTGAAAATACGCTTGATCCGGGACCTTGGACCCTGATTGCCGGGACTTTCTGCTTGGCTGCGTGTCGTTGGATTCGGGACCGAATCGGGACCGCGTTTCAGCGTGGCACGCGGACGAGCAGGCGTCCCGGAAGGCACGTCATGCGCAGCTCCCGACCCTCGGAGATGGTGTCGCCGTCGAGCTGGCGGGGCTGGTCGTGGTTGGTCCGGATCACGACGCTGGCGCCGGTCATCCGGTTGACCAGGTTGTCGGTGCGCGGCCGCTTGCTCAGCACCCGGAACGCGAGCGGCAGCCAGGACCAGAACCGCTGCGGATAGAGCAGCACCACGTCGACGAGCCCGTCGTCGAGGGCGGCCGCCGGCAGCAGCGGCATGTTGGCCTGGAGGTAGCCGACGTTGCCGACGACGACCGTGCGCGCCCGGTGCCTGGTGAACTCGCCGCCGTCGACGGAGATCTCCAGCCGCATCGCCGGGAACATCAGGCTCTTGAAGGCGGAGAGGACGTACGCCATCCAGCCGATCTTCTTCTTGATGTCCTCGTTGACGCCGCTCATGATCGCGGCGTCGAAGCCCATCCCGGCCATGACCAGGAAGTTGGTGTCCTCGAGGTTGTCGCCGGAGACCTCGACCAGGTCGATCGCCTGGTCCTGCCCGGTGAGCGCGACGTCGATCGCGGCGCGGATGTAGAGCGGGATCGACAGGTTGCGGGCGAGCAGGTTGCCGGTGCCGCCGGGGACGATCCCCACCGCGATGCCGGTGCCGGCCAGGGCGGAGCAGACCTCGCGTACGGTGCCGTCGCCGCCGCAGACGAGCACCAGGTCGGCGCCCTCCTCCTGGGCGGCACGCGCCATGCCTCGGCCGGGGTCGTCGACCGTGGTCAGGTGCCAGGTCGGCGTCTTCCAGCCGGACTCCTTGGCCATCGTGGTGACCATGGTCTTGAACTGGTCGACCGACTCGACCTTGATCGGGTTGAGGACGACCGCGATCTTCCGGTTGCCGCGCACCGAGTCCACCAGCGGCCGCCGCCCCAGCGCGTGCGAGGTGGGCAGCGGCGTGTAGAGCGCCATGCCGAGGAAGACCGCGCCGGCGGCGAAGGCGATCCCGCCGAGCACGTCGGAGGGGTAGTGGCGGCCGAGGAAGACCCGGTCCGCGGCGACGAGCACGACCAGAAGCGTGAGGCCCGTGTAGGCGAGGCGGCGGATGCCGCGGCGGCGTACGAACATCGTCACGACGACCGCGATCACACCCGCCAGGACCGCCATCCCGGTCGCGTGACCGGAGGGGTACGCCGGCGAGTCGTGCAGCCACGACGACAGCTGCCACTCCGGGCGGTCCCGGTCGATCAGCAGCACCAGGCCACGGCGTACGACCAGGGTGACCGCCACGACGCCGAACACGTAGACCGCGGCGCGCAGATACTTGCGGAACAGCCCGGCGGCGACCAGGAAGGCGACCCCGACCGGGAGGTACCACTCCGTGACCACCTCGACGACGTGCCAGAAGTCGAGCATCCAGCCGTGCTCCGCCGTCACCGCTGCTGCCTCGCGGCCGAGCTCGTCGAACGTCGAGACCGGCGGCCATGCGTTGATCGCCGCGATCCCGATCAGGGCGCACAGGGCGAACAGCGAAGCCGCCCAGAGCAGCAGGGCACGGCGCGAAAGGTCAAGCACGGTGAGTCAGTATGCGCGAAACGGCTTCCACACAGTGAATGAACGACCTGGACAAAAGCCGAGGCGGCGCACGGTTGTGAGCGTTACTGTTCCTTCTCCGCGCATGATTCGGGTCGGCGTCGGCATTCCTCGGTCCCTCGTCGTTGTGAGGTCTCTCTCATGCGCTCTCGCGTGTCCTCGTACGCCCTTCTCGGGCTCTTGTCCGTCCCCGCCGTCGCCCTCGGCGTCGGTGGCCTCCTCGCCGGCTCCGCTGCCGCCGAGGAGGCGATCACCGAGTGCGACGGCAAGGCGATCACCGTGGATCTAAGTGTCGAGGGCCAGGCCCCGACCGAGGGTGACGACGTCGTCGCCGTCCCCGCAGGCGTCTCCGTTGATGCGCTGGGCGGAGACGACACCATCTGTGTCGTAGGCGAAGGCAGGGCGACGATCACTGCCGGTCTTGGCAACGACGTCATCTATCCCGTGTATGGGAGCAGTGTGGACGCCGGTGAAGGGAACGACACCATCATCGGTGACAGCTCGGTCATCCGTGCGGGGCCAGGCAACGACCTCATCCGCGGTGGAAAGCAGATCGAGAGCGCCTATGGAGGCGACGGTGACGATGTCTACTACGCGGACGGCAATGGCGGCGGCTTCCGTGGCGAGGCCGGGAACGATACTTTCCACGGCGGGGCAGGCGACGATGCCGCGTACGGCGGCGACGGCGACGACCAGATCTTCGGAGAAGGCGGCGACGACCTGATCGCGCCTGGTGCGGGCAGCGACGTCGTCCGCGGTGGGCTCGGGAGCGACGCGGTGTCGGTCTCGGTCGCCCCTGACCACGATGTCGTCAACGGTGGCTCGGACGACACCGCGACGGACCGCATCTCCATCGTGAGTTCGGCCGGCATCACGTTCGACATGGCTGTGGGTGACACCGGATGGGGAGCCACCCTCGCCGGTTTCGAGTCAGTGTCGGCGACGGACCACGACGACACGATCACCGGCACGAGCGGTGCTGACACGATCGAGGTCGGCAAGGGCGACGACATCGTCGAGGCCGGTGGCGGCGCCGATCTGGTCGACGCGGGCGACGGCAACGACACCATCGCCGCGGGTGACGGCAACGACACCATCTGGGGCGAGGCCGGGGACGACCGGATCGCCGGTGGTGGCGGCGACGACCGGATCAACGCTGGAAACGGGGCCGATGCGGTCAACGCCGGAGACGGCAACGACACGATCGACGACGGGTCCGGATACGACGTCGTCCACGGCGACGCGGGCAACGATGTCATCGACGCGACAGGCCACGGCAGCGCTATCGAGAGCAACAGCCTGTACGGCGACGCCGGCGACGACACGATCCGCGCCTCGTCCTACGGGGACGAGGGGATTGCCGACGGCGGAGACGGTCACGACGTCCTAGTGGGTGGGCGGTACGCCGGCGCCGCGGTCAACGGCGGTGCCGGCAACGACACGATCGAAGTCCGGGGATATCCCGCCGTCGCCTCCGGCGGCGACGGCGACGACTCGCTGCGTGCGGTCGAGGAAGCTGGCATCCTGCATGGCGGGAACGGGGACGACGAACTGATCGGCGACGTGGGCTACGACAAGCTCTTCGGGGACGCCGGGGCTGACACCATCACCGGGAACGGTGGTGGCGACGAGATCCGCGGCGGCTCGGAGAACGACTCGCTCGACGCCGGCTCCGGAGACGACAAGGTCTACGGCGATGCGGACAACGACACTGTCAGTGCCGGCGATGGGAACGACTACGTCCTCGGCGGCACCGGGTCAGACCGCTTGCTTGGTGGCGGTGGGAGCGATCGGCTCAAGGGCGAGGTCGGCAACGACCGCCTCGAGGCCGGCTCGGGCAACGACACGTTGGAGGGTGGAGACGGCGCCGACACGCTGTACGGGGCGGACGGCAACGACCTCCTGGCCGGCAATGCCGGCAACGACTCCCTGAGTGGTGGCGTTGGATCCGACACCGCTTCGTACGCCACCGCGACAGGCGCGGTCTCGGCGACCATGTCTCGTGCGACCGGGGGTGGTGGCACCGACACGCTCGCAGGGATGCAGAACCTGACAGGCAGCCCGTACCCCGACCGTCTCGTCGGTGACGGTGGCGCCAACGTACTTCTCGGCGGAGGCGGCAGCGACACGATCTTTCCCGGCCTCGGCAACGACCGGGCGGAGGGTGGTTCGGGCACCGACACCGTCGCGTACTCAAACGTTCGCAACGGGGTGAAGGTCGCGCTCAACACGACCTCCGTGCAGTCGACGGGTGCAGGAGCGGAACGCCTGCTGACCTTCGAGCGACTGACCGGCACGAACTACGCCGACGTCCTTAAGGGCAACAGCGGAGTGAACAAGCTGGTCGGCCTCGGTGGATCGGACAGGATCGAGGGCGGGTCGGGCAATGACTCCCTCTACGGGGACTCCGGCAGCGACCGGCTCATCGGTGGCTACGGCCGCGACTACGGCGACGGTGGCACGGGCAGCGACACGAGCTCGTCGGTCGAGCGGCGCGTTCGCATTCCCTAGTACGCGATCATCATTGGAATCACTTGACACAAATTTGCGTCAAGTGATTCCAATGCATGTCATCAAGGACGCCGCCCAGTATGGGGTCATCAGCCTTTTTGGGGACCTCGCTCAAAGCGGCCCTCCGATCTGCTTCGTACCTCGTCGAGTTCGCGGCCGGAGTCATTCGCAGGGGATGAGCGGGCGACGCTCACTTACTGAAGTGAGATCTGATGGCCCGGTCGACTAGCCTTGCCGCATGATCGACCCGCGCATCCTCCGCGAAGACCCCGACCGCGTACGTGCCTCGCAGGAGCGCCGCGGCGCGTCCTCCGACGTGGTGGACCGGGCGCTGTCCGCGGACAGTGCCCGGCGGGCGGCGATCGCGGACTTCGAGGCCAAGCGGGCCGAGCAGAAGCAGATGGGCAAGAAGGTCGCCCAGGCCAAGGGCGAGGAGAAGCAGCAGCTCCTGGCCGAGGTGAAGGAGCTCGCGGCTGCCGTCAAGGAGGCCGAGGCGGCGCAGAACGCTGCCGAGGATGAGTGGAAGAAGGCCCTCAAGGCCATCCCCAACCTCGCCGACGACGCTCCGGCCGGCGGTGAGGACGACTTCGTCCTGATCGAGAAGGTCGGCGAGCCGCGCGACTTCGAGGCCGAGGGCTTCGAGCCGCGCGACCACGTCGAGCTGGGCAAGATGCTCGGCGCGATCGACCTCGAGCGCGGCGCCAAGGTCTCGGGCAGCCGCTTCTACTTCCTGACCGGCGTCGGTGCCGAGCTGGAGTTCGCGCTGATCAACCTGGCGATGGAGCAGGCCCGCGAGGCCGGGTTCACCCAGGTCATCGCGCCGGCGCTGGTGCGCCCGGAGGCGATGGAGGGCACCGGCTTCCTCGACCAGGTCGACGACGGCGTCTACAAGATCGAGGACGACGACCTCTATCTCGTCGGCACCTCGGAGGTGCCGATGGCGGCCTACCACGCCGACGAGATCCTCGACCCCGAGACGCTGCCGCGCCGCTACGCCGCCTTCTCGTCCTGCTTCCGCAAGGAGGCCGGCTCGGCGGGCAAGGACACCAAGGGCATCATCCGGGTCCACCAGTTCGAGAAGGTGGAGATGTTCGTCTACACCACCGTCGAGGAGTCGTACGCGGAGCACCAGCGTCTCCTCGAGTGGGAGAAGGCGTTCCTGGACAAGCTCGAGCTGGCCTACCAGGTCATCGACGTCGCCGCGGGCGACCTCGGTCCGAGCGCGCTGCGGAAGTTCGACTGCGAGGCGTGGATCCCCACGCAGGGGAAGTACCGCGAGCTCACCTCGGCGTCCAACTGCACCACCTTCCAGGCGCGCCGCCTCGACATCCGGCAGCGCACCGAGAGCGGCACCACCCCGGTCGCCACGCTCAACGGCACCCTGACCGCGATCACCCGCGCCATCGTGGCCGTCCTGGAGACCCACCAGCAGGCCGACGGGTCGGTGCGGGTGCCGAAGGCGCTGCAGAAGTGGCTCGGGCGCGAGGTCCTGGAGCCGGTCCAGAAGTGAGCACGACCGAGAGCAGCACCGCGCGGCCGGGCGAGGCCGCCTGGCACCCGAAGCTCGTCGCGCTCGACATCGACGGCACCCTGCTGCGCTGGATCGAGGGCACCGGCACGACCTCCGAGGCGCTCTCGGACAAGGTGCGTGACGCGGTCCGCCGGGCGTACGACGCGGGGGCGCACGTGGTGCTCTCCTCGGGCCGCTCAGCCCACTCGATGACCGGGATCGCCGACCTGCTCGGGCTTCCGGACGAGGGTGCGGAGCGGTTGTGGATCGTCGCGTCCAACGGTGCGGTGGTGCTCCGCTACCCGCCGGTCGACGTGGTGCACGAGGAGACCTTCGACGCTCGCGCGGCCGTCGAGAAGATCCTGGAACGACGTCCGAACGTGCTGGTCGCGGTGGAGAACCGCGGCCTGGGCTACCGGTTCAACCGGCCGTTCCCGGAGGGCGAGCTCGACGGCGCCCACCTGATCGCGCCGATCGAGGAGATGGTCGCCGAGCCGGTCTCGCGCGTGATCATCCGCGACCCCGACGCGACCCCGGAGGACTTCCTCGCCCTCGGGCGCGAGCTCGGCCTGCACGGCATCGACTACGTCGTCGGCTACACCGCCTGGCTCGACCTCACCCCGGTCGGGGTCTCCAAGGCATCGGGCCTCGCCTACGTCTGCGACCAGCTCGACCTCGAACCCGCCGACGTACTCGCCATCGGCGACGGCCGCAACGACGTCGAGATGCTCGAGTGGGCCGGGCGCGGTGTCGCCATGGGCAACGCTCCCGAGGTCGTGCAGGAGATCGCCGACGCCGTCACCGCCCACGTCGCCGACGACGGCGCGGCGCTGGAACTCTCCCGCTGGTTCTGAGAGTGCTGTTCTGAGAGTCTTGGCGCTCGTGACTCTTCCCACCACCATCCTCACCGAGCGGCTGACGCTGCCGCTGTGGACCCAGGCCGACATCGAGGCCATCGTCGACCAGCAGGGCCGGAACGGGCGGCAGCAGGGCTGGCACCCGCAGTTCCCGCGTGAGGACGACCGCGACGCGGCGACGATGTGGGTCGAGGGTGACTCGTGGAGCTCCCGCTACATCATCCGCAACGGGACCGTGCTCGGCTCGATCGGCTTCTTCGGGCCGCCCGACGCCGCCTCTGACGGCACCCCGGAGACCGAGGTCGGCTACGGCCTCGTCGAAGAGGCACGCGGCTGGGGCTTCGCCACCGAGGCGCTCAAGGGTCTGCTCGCGTGCGCCGACGCGGAGGGCGTACGCATCCGGGCCTCCGTCGAACCCACCAACGCGGCCAGCCTCCGTGTGCTCGCCAAGTGCGGGTTCACCGAGCTCCGGGGCGCCGACGAGGACGGGCATCTGGTGATGGCCAGGCCTGTCCCCGGTGGCAGAATGGAAGAATGAGTACGCCGAAGCTCGTCGCCACCGACCTGGACGGCACTCTGGTGAGAGCGGACGGCTCGGTCTCGGACTTCACCCGTGACGTGCTCGTGAAGCTCGAGGAGATCGGCGTGCCGGTCATCTTCGTGACCGGTCGGCCGCTGCGCTGGACCCGCGAGCTCTTCGAGCACATCGGCAGCGTCGGCCTGGCGATCGTCTCCAACGGTGCGCTGGTCTGGGACGTCGCGACCGATCAGCCGCGGCTCACCCGGCTGATCGAGCCCGCCCTGACCGCCGAGGTGGCGGCGACGCTGACGGCCAGCCTGCCCGGCCTGGTCTTCGCGACGGAGTCGCTCGAAGGCTGGTCGTGCGAGCCGGACTTCGTGACCCACACCTCCGACGCCCGCCGGCCCGCCAGGCGGGTCGCCGCGATCGAGGAGCTCGCCGACGAGCCGCTGATCAAGCTGCTCGCCCGGCGCCACGACGACGATGACGCCGACGATCTGCTCGCGGCCGCGACGGCCGCCGTCGGCGACCGGGTCAACGTCACCCACTCCTCGTTCCCGCTGCTCGAGATCAGCGCTCCCGGGGTCACCAAGGCCTCCACGCTGGAGCTCGTCTGCACCGAGCTCGGCATCTCCGCGACGGACGTGATCGCCTTCGGCGACATGCCCAACGACCTGCCGATGCTGACCTGGGCCGGGACGTCCTACGCCATGGCCGACGCCCACCCGAGCGTGGTCGCGTGCGCGTCCCACCTCGCGCCCGGACACGAAGATGACGGTGTCGCGCGGGTGCTGGCTGGAGTCTTCGGGCTCTGACTGGTTTGATCTTCGCCATGCGCCGCGTCCCCCAGCTCCTCGCTGCCGTTGCTCTTGTCGCGACCGCGATGATCATGACGAGCCCCGCACCTGCTTCGGCAGCCCCTGCCACCTCGCCGCTGACGGCTCCCGCGAAGTGCCCCGCGTTCAAGCTCAGCGACGCCGTCGAGGAGCCGCTGGTCTTCCACGCGCGGGTGACCGGCCCCGCCAAGGCCACCCGGAAGGGCGGCCCGGTCGTCTACCCCGTGACCGTCGTCAAGGCGCTCAAGGGCGTCATCAGCGGCAGCAACCTCCAGGTCACCCTTAACACCGGGCCGTGCCAGCGCAAGTCGCTGACCGCCAACGAGGACTACTACTTCTTCGTGCAGCAGAAGGGCGACACGATCCTCGCCGCCGGCAGCGCGCCGCGCGTCGAGGAGTACACCGACAAGCTCCAGGCGGAGATCGCCAAGGAGTTCCCCGAGGCGATCGCCCCCGAGCCTCAGCAGGTGAGCTTCAGCGAGCCCACGTCCCCCGAGGGCGCGAAGCTCGTCGAGGTCGCCGCCCCCGGCGTCGTGCTCGTCGTCGTGGGTCTGCTCGGCCTGGTCATCGTGATGATTCTCGGACGGCGGCGGGCGGCGTAGCCTTCTCCGGCGTCCAGCCCGGCGGCCGGAAGAGGTAGCTCAGCTTGAGCCGCCAGCCGTCGGCGCTGCGTACGTCGTTCCAGAGCTCGCGGAACGCGCCGTACTCCAGGCGGAGCAGGTTGTAGGTGTCGACCTTGTAGGTCAGGCCGTACGTCGGGCGCTGGACCTCGGGCTGGAACGTGCCGAAGAGGCGGTCCCAGACGATCAGGATGCCGGCGTAGTTCTTGTCCAGGTACTCCGGGTCGGAGCCGTGGTGGACGCGGTGGTGCGACGGGGTGTTGAGCACGAGCTCCAGCGGCCGCCAGAGTCGGCCGATCGTCTCGGTGTGCACGAAGAACTGGTAGATCAGGTTGATCGAGAAGGCGATGTAGATCGCCGCCGGTGAGATGCCCAGGAACGGCAGCGGCAGGAAGAAGAAGAACTCGAACCACGGGTTCCACTTCTGCCGCAGCGCGGTCGCGAAGGTCATGTACTCGCTCGAGTGGTGCGCCTGGTGGGCCGCCCAGCCGACGCGCGTCCGGTGCACGAAGCGGTGGTTCCAGTAGTAGGCGAGGTCGACGACCACGACCGAGATCGCCAGGCCCCACCACGTCTCCGGGATCTGCCACAGCGACGCGTAGGCGAAGATCGCCGCGTAGACCGCGAAGGTCAGCACCTTGAACACGGTCATCGACACGATCGACCCGAGGCCCATCAGGACCGAGGTGCGCGCGTCCTTGAAGACGTAGCCGGCCAGGTTGTCGTCGTGGTCGAGCCATTTCAGTGCTGCCAGCTCGATGAGGATCGAGAGCGCGAAGAACGGGATCGCGTACGTCAGCGGGTTCTTGAGCGGGTCGAGCATGTCGTTCATGGGGGACCTCCCAGGGATATGACCTTGGAGTAAGTTACCTCAAGGTCATATGCCACCGCTAGACTCTTGGGCATGTCACGGGCCAACGCTGGAACCAAGGGCGTCCCGCGCGCCGACCGCGAGCTGCAGATCGTGCTGGCCGCCTGCCAGGCCTTCGGCACCGTCGGGTTCGCCAAGGCGTCGGTCGCGGCGATCGCCGCCGACGCCGGCATCTCGAAACCGCTGGTCTACCAGTACTTCGGCTCCAAGGAGGGCCTCTTCCTGGCCAGCTTCAACTACGGCGCCGAGACGCTCGCTGCCGAGATGGAGCGGGTCGCCGCCGACGACTCCGTCGGTCTCGAGCGTGGTCTCCGCACGCTCGACGGCCTCTTCCGGACGCTCGAGCCGCAGCCGTGGGTGTGGCGGCTCCTCTTCGACCCGTCGGCGCCCGACGACGGTGAGGTGGCGGCCGCTCGCGCCGTCTACACCGACCGGATCACCCGTCTGGCCGTCGAGGGCGTCGGTGAGCTGATGCGGCTCGTGGGCGATGACGACCCCCTCGACGCCTCTGCGCTGACCGCGGTCTGGATGAGTGCGGTCGATGCGCTGATCACCTGGTGGCTCGACCACCCCGGGGTCACCCCGGCCGAGATGACCGAGCGGTGCCATCGGCTGATCACCGCGCTCTCCGGAGCCGCGCTTCCCGCCCAGATCGCTTCGGGCGCGAGTAGCCTTCGCGCGTGAGCGAGCACCAGCGAGTGAACCATCGAATCATCACGCGCCCGCGTCCGTATCCTGGCGCTTGCGCTACGGAGGTGGGCGCGTGAGCATCGGCAGAGACCTCCAGTCCGCGATCTTCCGGAAGGGCCTGTTCGGCCGGCTTCCCGTGGTGCCGACCGAGCCGTCGGCGCTGGCCGAGGCTGCCCGTCGGGCGATGAGCAAGGAGGCCTGGGCCTACGTCGCCGGCGGAGCCGGCCAGCAGCGCACCGTCGCCGCCAACACCTCGGCCTTCGACCACTTCCGGCTCGTGCCCCGCATGCTCGCCGACGTGGAGAACCGCGACCTGCGCATCACGCTGTTCGGGGTCGACATGCCGGCGCCGCTGATGCTCGCCCCGGTCGGCGTGCTCGAGCTCGCCCACCCGCGTGCGGAGCACGAGGTCGCCGCGGCGGCTCGCGCGACGGGCATCCCGATGGTGATCTCCACCCAGGCGTCCGTCCCGATGGAGGAGGTCGCCGAGGACCTCGGCGACACCCCGCGGCTCTACCAGCTCTACTGGTCGAAGGACGAGTCGATCGTCGAGTCCTTCGTACGCCGCGCCGAGGCCATCGGCTCCGACGCGCTGGTCGTCACGCTCGACACGCACATGCTGGGGTGGCGTACGCGTGATCTGGATCTGGGCTACCTGCCCTTCGCCAGGGGGCTCGGGATCGCGCAGTACACCTCCGACCCGGCCTTCCGCGCCCTCGTCGAGGAGCGGATCACGAGTGGCGGCGGCACGAGCGTGCGGCCCGGGATCCGGGAGATCCCCGCGGCCCTCGGCGCGGTCGCCTCGATGGCTCAGCACCACCCCGGCAAGCTCGTGGACAACCTCCGCTCCGGCCAGGCCCGCGCCGCGGTCGAGACCTTCCTCGATGTCTTCTCCCGCTCCGATCTGATCTGGGACGACCTGGACAGGCTGCGCGAGATGACCGACCTGCCGATCGTGCTGAAGGGGCTCCAGGCGCCCGAGGACGCCCGCCGCGCGCTCGAGCACGGAGTCGACGGGATCATCGTGTCCAACCACGGCGGCCGCCAGGTCGACGGTGCCATCGCCTCCATCGACGCCCTGCCGAGCATCGTCGACGAGGTCGACGGCCGCATCCCGGTGCTCTTCGACTCCGGCATCCGCTCCGGCGCCGACGTCCTCAAGGCGCTCGCCCTGGGAGCCGACGCGGTCCTCCTCGGCCGCCCCTACGTCTACGGCCTCGCCCTGGCCGGCGCCGCTGGTGTCCAGGCCGTCGTGGAGCACATGATCGCCGAGCTCGACCTCTCCCTCGGCCTGGTCGGCTGCCGCTCGGTCGACGAGGTCGGCCGAGAGCTCCTCGGCTGACGCCCAGCCGGGCCGGGAGCGCGACTCGCGCTCCCGGCCCCGCCGGCGGGTCAGATCGTCTTCGCGTACGACGTGACCGTCTTGGACGTGTACCCCGCCCGTGAGCCGATCACGGTCACGGTGACCTGCTTGCCGTTCCAGGCCTTGCTGAGGAACAGCGAGGACGACGTCCCGCGCTTCACGACCGTCCCGTTGATCTTCCAGACGTACGTGACCGACGACGGAGACGGCGACCAGGTGCCGCGCACCGCGGTCACGGTGTGGCCGTACTCGACGGTGCCCTTGAGGTAGGGACGTGGAGCGGTGAACGTGCCCGCCGCGACCGTGGCGGTCTTCGCGCTGGTCACCGTCTTCGTCGTGTAGCCCGACCGGGCCCCGACCACGCTCACCGTGATCTGCTTCCCCTTGGCCGAGGCCGGGACGACCAGCTGGTTGGACGTGCTCGACTTGATCGTCGTGGTGCCCGCCTTCCAGACGTACGTCACCGTGCTCGGCGTCGGCGTCCACGTGCCCCGCGACGCGGTCAGGGTCTTGCCGACCTTGGCGGTGCCGCTGATCGTCGGCGTCGGCGCGACGAACGTGCCGACCACCTTGACGACCTTCGTCGTCGACCACTTCGGCGCGCCCGGGAAGGCCTGGTAGGCGTAGGTGAGCGTGTGCGAGCCGACGGCGAGCTTCTTCGCCGGGATCGTCACCGACTTCGTGCGAGCGTCGAACGTCGCGCCGCCGAGGACGGTGGAACCCTCGCTCACGATGACCCCGCCGTACGGGGTCGCCGCGTCCGTGCTGAGCGTGACGGCGGAGGTGTAGCTGCTGCCGTAGCTGTAGGAGGAGCCACCGCTCACCGTGATCGCCGGCGGTGTCGCCACGACGCTGTCGCTGCTCGCCAGGTCGAAGACGTAGGTCGAGGTCTGACTCCAGTTCCCGGCCTTGTCGACCGCGCAGGCGACGACGCGTCCCTCCAGGTACACCGCGCGCGAGTCGGGGGTGTAGGAGAAGCCGGTCGTCGCGGTCGCGGGTGACGAGGTCCCGGTGCCGCACGATGCGCTCGAGCCTCCGGAGATCCGGTAGGTGTCGACGTCGGAGCCGCCACCGCTGATCCAGAAGTAGCCGGGGATCCCGGCGCCCCCGCGGGGTTCGTCCGCGACGTAGACGGCCTCGCCACCGACGACCGGGGTGATCGTCGGAGGCTCCGGGTCGGTGCGGTCCACGCCGAAGGTGCAGTGCGCGGCGTCGCCCACCGCGCCGTAACCGTCCTGAGGGGTGACCCAGAGGTCGTACAGGGCACCGTCCGCCAGCAGCTCGGGCGGGATCTTGACGGCGATCCGGGCGTCGGCGTACTGCTCGGTGGCGGTGAGCTCGAAGAGCGGCGTGCCCTCCGGCGACTGGCCGGCCGGGAAGACCTGGAACGTCGCGGTCACCTTCTCGGAGCCGTTGTGGTGCGAGGTGTCCGGGTCGGCGACGTACGCACTGGCGTAGATGTCGCTGTTCAGCCACTGCGGTGTCGAGGTGCACGGCTGGGTGCCCGGGTAGAACGTGCCGACCCGGAGGTCCGCCGGGGCCTCGGGGGCGCGGTTGAAGACGATCTGCAGGGTCCCGCTCTTGACCTGGTTCCAGCCGCAGGACATGCAGGTCTCGTCGGCCGCCTTGAGGCCGACCGTCAGAGAACCGTCGCCGGCCGCGGCCTGCTTGGCGAGGTCGGTGGCGTCGAACCCGAAGTAGCCGTTCCATGCCTGCGCGCCTTCGCAGCCGCTGGCGGCGTACGTCTTGACGCCCACGGGGCTCTGGGACCAGTCGGCGTCCTGGTAGAGCTCGAGCGCACCCTGCCGGCAGGTCTCCTTGTCCACCCAGGCGAGGTCGGCCCTGACCTGGAACGTCGCCGACTCGATGTCCTCCGGGGACAGCTCCGCCAGCACGCTCTGGTCGAAGTCCCAGACCATGCGCTGGCTCGAGGGAGTCTCACCGCAGGCGTCGATGATCACCGTGCCGTAGTCCTCCTCGGGGTCGACCTCGGCGGAGTCGCAGAAGCCGACCCAGGTCCGGTCGTCCCACGGGTCGAAGGTGGTCGAACCCGAGACGGAGTTGTGGACGGTGCCGCTGGTGGCGTACTCGAGCGTCGGGACGATGGGGCGGGGTTCGTCGGCGGAGGTCTCGGCCGTTGCCGGTGCCGGGGTGAACGTGAGAGCCGCGCTCAGGACGGCGGCTGCCGTCGAGGCGGAGATCAGCGCGATCCTGCGCCGATGTAGAGACATGTGTGCTGCCTTCGAGACGAGTCAGCGCCGGCGACGGCGCTGCCGAGGTGGGGACGGTGCCGGGCGACCCTGAGCACATACCCCCTGAGGCGTATTCGCGCCGGACCGGCGGAATCTAGCATCCGCGGCGCGACGCCGTCCGGCGGTAGGTGACGAACCGCGGCTGAGAGCAGGGACACGTCGGGGCGGCGCCAAGTTCATACTTTATGAGGGGGCGCTATCTGTGAACCCCACTTACGATGCAGGTGATGAACCCGCACATACCGCCAGATATCGTCGTGATCGGCGGCTCCAACATGGATCTCCACGCTCGGGCACACGAGCAGGTGGTGATGGGTTCGAGCATGTCCGGATCCGCCGGCCTCTCGCCCGGGGGCGTCGGCCGGAACGTGGCCGAGAACCTGGCCCGGCTGGGTGACTCGGTGGCGCTGGTCTCGGTCGTCGGGGACGACCCGATCGGTGACGAGGTGATCAGCTACACCGAGGACGTCGGCGTCGACTGCACCTATGTCCGCCGCCGGGCAGACGTACGCACCGGCACCTACAACGCCGTGCTCGACTCCTCCGGTGAGCTGGTGGTCGCCGTGGCCGACATGGCCGCGACCGACGAGTTCTCGCCGCTGGTCGTGGAGGCCGCGCGCGACATGATCAGGACCGCTCGCGGGGTGCTCGTCGAGGGCAACATCCCGGTCCGCACGGCCGAGGTGGCGATCGACCTCGCCCACGAGTTCGACGTGCCGGTCGTGTTCGACCCGGTCTCGGTGCCGAAGGCGAGGCGCGCGCGGGACCTGATCCGCGCCGACCGCGAGCTCTACCTGGTCACGCCCAACCAAGCCGAGCTGGCCGCGCTGACCGACCTGCCCGCCGGCACCGACGCGGAGATCGAGAAGGCTGTCCACTCGCTGCACGACCGTGGTGTCGGCGTCGTCTGGGTGCGTCTCGGCGCCCGCGGTTCGGTGATCAGCTACAACGACATCTACCAGGAGCTTCCCGCGGTGCCGACAGAGGTCGTCGACGTGACCGGTGCGGGCGACGCGATGCTCGCGGCGTTCACCCACGAGCTGCTCCGCGACGTCGACCTGGTCGAGGCGGCGCGGTTCGGCCACGCCGCGGCCGCGCTGACCTGCGGCACCCACGACACCGTCCGGATGGACCTCAGCGAGAGTCTCGTGCGGGAGCTGGCATGAAGGTCCGGCTCACCGAGGAGGTCGGGGTCGCGCTCGCCGAGGGGCGCCCGGTCGTCGCGCTGGAGTCGACGATCATCAGCCACGGCATGCCCTACCCCGACAACGTCAAGATGGCCACCGAGGTCGAGCAGATCGTGCGCGACAACGGCGCCGTCCCGGCCACGATCGCGCTGCTCGGCGGCATCCCTCGCGCCGGGCTGTCCCACGACGACCTCGAGCTCCTCGCCTCCGACCCCGACGTGACGAAGGTCAGCGTCCGCGACCTCCCCTACGTCGTCGCCCGCGGCCTCCACGGTGCGACCACGGTCGCGGCGACCATGCGCCTGGCGGCCATGGTCGGGATCAGGACGTTCGTGACCGGTGGGCTCGGTGGCGTACACCGGGGTGCGGCGACGTCCTTCGACATCTCCGCGGACCTGACCGAGCTCGCCCGCACCCAGGTCGCGGTGGTGAGCGCCGGCGTGAAGTCGATCCTCGACATCGGCCTGACCCTCGAGACGCTGGAGACCTACGGGGTGCCCGTCCTGGTCAACGGCAGCGACGAGTTCCCGGCCTTCTACTCTCGCAGCTCCGGGTTCGCGGCGCCGCTGCGCATCGACGGTCCCGACGAGGCGGCCGCGGTGATGAAGGCGACCTGGGACCTCGGTCTCCCCAGTGGCCTGGTCATCGCCAACCCGGTCCCCGTCGCCGACGAGATCCCGGGCGAGGTGATCGGGAAACACATCGACCAGGCCCTCGCCGACGCCGAGGCTCGCGACATCCACGGCAAGGACATCACCCCGTTCCTGCTGGCCAGGATCGTCGAGCTGACCGGCGGCGACTCGCTGGCGACCAACATCGCGCTCGTACGCGACAACGCAGCCTTCGGCGCGCAAATGGCCGTATCGCATGCTGCGAGCGTCTAACTTCTCACCACTCGTTCACCCTGGAGACACCGGACGTGGCCTAACGTCTCGTCTACCTATGCGTTGATCCTCCCGTGACCGTCAGCCCCCACTCCGGCCCCACCCGTGTCGGCCCGTCCAGGCGCACCCTGCTCAAGACCGGTCTGATCGGCGGCGCCGGTGTCGTCACCGGCCCGCTGCTGTGGACCCAGGCTGCCAGGTCGGCCGCACCGGCCACCGGCGTACATCTGTCCTACGGTGCCAACCCGGTCCGGCAGATGAACGTCTCCTGGTCGACCGCCGGTTCGGTGAAGGCGCCGCGGCTCGACCTCGGTGTCACGCCCGACTACGGCCTCACGCTCCGGCCCGAGTCGCTCTCCTCGATCCGCGTCGACAGCATCTACCACCACGTCGACCTCAGCGACCTGAAGCCCGGCACGCGCTACTACTACCGCCTCAGCCACGACGGGGGTACGCCGACCAGGGGCTCGTTCACCACCGCCCCGAAGGGCAGGGAGAGCTTCCGCTTCGCCGCCTTCGGCGACATGGGCGTGGCCGAGGACGCCGCCCGCAACGTGAACCTGATCCGCCAGCAGGGCGCCGAGTTCGCGTTCGTGGTCGGTGACATCGCCTACGCGGACACCGGCGGCCAGGGCAAGAGCGGGGAGCTGCAGCAGGACTTCGGCGTGTGGGACGAGTTCCTGACCCAGATCCAGCCCAGCGCCAACGCCATCCCGTGGATGACGGTCGTCGGCAACCACGAGATGGAGAACGGCAACGGCGAGCTCGGCTACGACGGCTACCGGGCCCGCTTCCGCCACCCCGGAAACGGTGCCGGCGGCGGTGAGGAGACCTACTCCTTCGTCCGCGGCAACGTGGCCTTCATCGCCCTCGACGGCAACGACGCGACGTACGAGTACACCCGGAACGCGGGCTACCTCGGTGAGACCCTGGACAGCTGGCTCGAGCAGCGGCTGGCCGACTTCCGGGCCCGTGACGACATCGACTTCATCCTCGTCGGCTTCCACCAGTGCGCCTACTGCACCAACATCGCGCACGCCTCCGACGGCGGCATCCGCGACCGCTGGGAGGCGCTCTTCGACCGCTACCAGGTCGACGTGGTGATCAACGGCCACAACCACTGCTACGAGCGCACCCACCTGATGCGCGGCGGCAAGCCGGTCCAGGAGGCGCCGCGCGGGTCCACGGTCGACACCGGCCAGGGCACGATCTACATCACCGCCGGCGGCGGTGGCGGCTCGACCTACCCCGACGTCCTGCCCGTGCTCTCCTACTACACGGACAAGAACGGCCTGAAGATCCCGGAGCCCACGACCTACCGTGCCGTCGGCGACGCCACCCACTCGGTCGCGTTCTTCGACGCGCACCCGCGTGACGCCCACGGGAAGGCCCGGCTCGACCTCGAAGTCATCGCCACGGACGGGTCTGAGGTCGACACGCTCAGTATCGCTAGGTCGCGTTGATGCGCACCCATTTAGAGTCTATGCGCGTGGGGGGATTCAGGAGGAGGAAGCCGAGGCTGCTCAGTGTGGTCGTGCCGGTCTACAACGTGGCCGACTACGTCGCCGACAGCCTCGACAGCATCCTGCGCCAGCCGCTGCGTGAGGTCTGCGCCATCGAGGTCGTCGTCGTCGACGACGGTTCGACCGACGGCTCGGCCGAGATCGTCAAGGACATCGCCGCGAAGGACCCTCGGGTCACTCTGATCACCCAGCCCAACTCCGGGGTCTCCATCGCCCGCCACACCGGCGTCGAGGCCACCTCCGGCGACCTGCTCACCTTCGTCGACCCCGATGACATCCTGCCCCGCGACGCGTGGAGCTCGATGATCAAGACGCTGCGGCGTACGGGCTCCGACTTCGCGGTCGGCTCCGCCGAGCGCATCACCGTCGTGAACGGCGAGGAGCGGAGGTACGTCACCCCGCTGATGCGCCGCAACCACACCCGCACGCGCCTCAGGTGCCGGATCGAGGACGCGCCGCTGATGCTCGCGGACGTGTTCGTGTGGAACAAGATCTTCCGGCGTTCCTTCTGGACCGACAACGACATCACCTTCCCCGAGCGCACCCGCTACCAGGACCAGGTGGCCCTGACGAAGGCGTTCCTGGCCGCCCGGAACTTCGACGTGCTCACCGACGTCGTCTACGACTGGCGCGTCCGCTCCGACCTCTCCTCCGCCACCCAGAAGCGCGCCCAGATCGCCAACCTGACCGAGCGGATCACCACCAAGCGGCAGACCGTCGAGCTCGTGGCGGCCTCGGGCTCGGAGAAGCTGATGCGGACGCTGCGCACCGAGATCCTCCCGATCGACATGTGGGAGCACTTCCGTGCGGCCGTCAACCCCGCCACCGAGGACCCCGACCGCTACTGGTCGCTGCTGCGCGAGGTCGTCCTCGAGCTCTGGTACGACGCCGGTGTCCCGTTCGAGGAGACCACCGTCCCGCGCGGCCAGCGCCTGATGGCCTGGCTGGTCGCGCAGGACCGTCGTGACGACCTCGCCGACCTCATCGCGATGATCGACGAGCGCGGTCCGGCCAAGGCGATCGAGGCGTTCGCCGCCGCCGAGGACCTGCCCGAAGGGCTCTGAGCGGACCGGGCCCGTCCGAAACCCATGGGTGTATCACATGGCCCTAGAGGCTCAGGGACTTAAGACCCGCGATATACCCAGATGCGTGGGGAAATGGGCGATTCCCGTTGCACGGGGGTTCCCCGGGGGGCAAGGTGTGGGCACCCCACGTCATTGCTTCGAGGAGCCCACTGAATGCCCAGCGTCCAGCTGTCGGCCGGTCCGATCGATTTCGACGATACCGGCGGTGACGGCCCTGTCCTCGTACTCCTCCACGGAGTGCCGATGGACGGCCGTCTGTGGCGTCGTTCGATGCCCTACCTGAGTGGGTTCCGGGTGATCCGGCCGACCCTGCCGCTCGGCGGCCACCGCAAGCCGATGAACCCCGACGCCGACCTCAGCCAGCTCGGCGTGGCCAACATCCTCGGTGACTTCCTCGACGCGCTCGACCTCCACGACGTCACCCTCGTCCTCAACGACTGGGGCGGCGGCCAGTTCCTCATCAACGAGGGCCGCACCGACCGCATCGGGCGGCTGGCGCTGGTGGCGTGCGAGGCCTTCGACAACTACCCGCCCAAGGCGGCCAGGCCGCTGGCGGTGCTCTCCAAGGTGCCGCCGCTGTTCACCGCCGGGCTGCAGCTGTTCCGCATGCAGAGCTTCCGGCAGGCGCGCTCGGGCTACGGCGGGATGTCGGTCGACAAGGACTATCACCTCTACGACGACCTCGTGCACGGCTGGTTCGCCCCGGCGCTGACCGACAAGGCCATCCGCCGCGACTTCATCAAGTTCGCCGGCGGCGCGCCCGGGCGCGACGAGCTGCTCGAGCTGGCCGAGGGGCAGCAGAAGTTCACCAAGCCGGTGCTCGTGGTCTGGGCCGACCAGGACACCCTGATGCCCGCCGAGCACGGTCCGCGCCTGGCCGCGCACTATCCCGACGCGCGCCTGGAGATCGTCAAGGACTCCTCGACGCTGGTGCCGATCGACCAGCCCGAGCTGCTCGCCGGGCTACTTCGCGAGTTCGTCCTGGGCGGGCGCGGTCCGGTTGACCCGGTAGGCGAGGAAGCTCGGGACGAGTAGCGCGCACAGCGCGATCCCGAGGAGGTTGAGCAGGCCACCGCCGGTGGTCGCGATCGCGGTGCCGACCACGGCCGCCGCGCCTCCGTGCAGGACGTCGGCCACGCGCGGGCCGCCCGCGACGACGACCGTGAAGACCCCCTGCAGCCGGCCGCGTACGTTGTCGTCGGCCGCCGACTGCAGGATCGACATCCGGATGGCCGCCGAGGCCACGTCGGCGGCGCCGGCTACCATCATGAAGAGCACGCCGAGCCCCAGCATCAGAGCGGTGAAGTGGTCGGCGAATGTCACGGTGAGCCCGAACAGGGTGATCCCGAGGGCCCACACGGCGATGCACCAGATGACCACGCGCCCCTGGGCCTCGATGCGGGAGACCCAGCCGGAGAAGATGCCGCCGATCACGGCGCCGGCCGGGATGGCGGCGAAGAGCAGCGCGAAGGCGATGCCGCCCTCGGAGGGTCCGCCGAAGGACTCGTGCGCGATCTGCGGGAACAGCGCCCGCGGCATCGCGAAGACCATCGCGATCAGGTCGACCACGAAGCTCATCAGCAGCACCGGCTGGTGGCGCAGGTAGGCGAAGCCGTCCCACACCGACCGCAGTCCGGGCACCTTCGAGCCGGCGCCCTCGACGGGGATCCGCGGCAGCAGCACGACCGCGTAGAGCGTCGCGAAGAGGGTGACCGTGTCGATGGCGTACAGCCAGGTGAACCCGGTGAACGGGAGCATCACCCCGGCGACCAGCGGACCGGCGATCGCGCCGGCCTGGAAGACCGTCATGTTGAGCGAGTTGGCGGCCGGCAGCAGGTGCGCGGGCAGGATCTTGGGGAGCAGCGAGTTCCGGGTCGGCTGGTTGACCGCGAAGAAGGCCTGCTGCACCGAGAAGAGGCACAGCAGCGCCCACACGTTGGTGTTGCCGAGCGCCGACTGCAGCCAGAAGAGCGCACTGGTGACGATCAGCCCGGTGGTCGAGACCATCAGGATCGTACGCCGGTCGAAGTGGTCCGCGAGCGCACCGCCGTAGAGGCCGAAGACGATCAGCGGGACCAGTCCGAAGACGCCCGTCAGCCCGACGTACGCCGACGAGCCGGTGTCCGCGTAGATCTGGGCCGGCACCGCGACCACGGTCAGCTGCGCGCCGATCATGGTGACGATCCCGGCGGTCCACAGGCGCCGGAAGTGCGGCTCCTGGAGGGGGCGGGTGTCGGCCACGGCCCCCTTGAGCTTTGCGGTGATGCTCACTTCTGAAGGGTCTCCAACATGGTTACCCATGGTAAGGACTTGAATTTACCTGGAGAAATTCCGATGAGAGGTGTCGGATCGGGGTGTAGAGGTTCGTAGCAGGGGTGAGAGGCGGCCACCGGGGCCGTCCGACACGAAGGAGTGAGCACCATGGCCAAGTACCTGATGTCCGTCTGGGGTCCCGACTCGGACTACGAGAAGGAGCACTACGGCTACGCCTCGGAGGAGGAGATGATGGCCTCGTTCGAGGCCACCGGGAAGTTCAACGACAAGCTTCAGCAGGAGGGCTACTTCGTCTTCGCCGACGGCCTCGACGCCGCGAAGACGGCGACCGTCGTCGATGGCCAGGGCGAGAAGCCGATCATCACGGATGGCCCCTATGCAGAGGCCAAGGAGTACATGGCGGGCTTCTGGATCATCGACGTCCCCGACCTCGACGTCGCGCTCAAGCTTGCGGCGGAGGCGTCGGCCGCGTGCCTCGGCAAGGTCGAGGTGCGACCGATGCAGACCGGCCCCGAGGCGTGACCCGCCGTTGATCGAGGTCGACGAGGCGATCACCCGGGCCCACCAGGAGGAGTGGGCCCGGGTGGTCGCCAGCCTCACCCGCCGCTTCGGTGACCTCGACATCGCCGAGGACGCCGCGGCCGAGGCGTTCACGATCGCAGTCGAGCGCTGGCCGCTCGACGGCGTACCTCCCAACCCCGGCGCCTGGCTCACCACCACCGCCAACCGCCGCGCGATCGACCGGATCCGCCGCGAGTCCAAGCGTGACGACAAGCAGAAGGAGGCCGTCGCGATGCACGATGACACCCCGCACGAGCCTCTCGGAGCGATCGAGGACGACCGGCTCCGGCTGCTGTTCACCTGCTGCCACCCCGCGCTCGCACCCGAGGCCCGGGTGGCGCTGACGCTGCGTATGGTCGGCGGCCTGACCGTTCCCGAGATCGCCAAGGCCTTCCTGGTCCAGGAGACCACCATGGGTCAACGGATCACCCGGGCGAAGAACAAGATCAAGGCCGCCCACATCCCCTACCGCGTCCCCGAGACGGCCGACCTCCCCGAGCGGGTCTCGGGCGTCCTGGCGGTCCTCTTCCTGGTCTTCAACGAGGGCTATCTCTCCTCCGGCGACCACGAGAACGCAGTACGCAGCGACCTGACCGCCGAGGCGATCCGGCTGACCCGGCTGGTCCGGGTCCTGCTCCCCGACGACGGCGAGGTCGCCGGCCTGCTGGCCCTGATGCTGCTGATCGAGGCGCGGCGTACGGCCCGGGTGTCGGCGAACGGCGAGCTGGTCCGCCTCGACGAGCAGGACCGCGGCTCCTGGGATCTCGCCCTGATCGCCGAGGGCCACGCGCTCGTGCGCGAGCGGCTCGCCGTCGTCGCCAACGGGGGCCCGCGGCCCGGGCGCTACCAGATCCTGGCCGCCATCAACGCCGTCCACACCTCGGTGCGGGACGCCCGTGACACCGACTGGTCCCAGATCGTCGCGCTCTACGACCAGATGATCCGGGTCGACGCCTCACCGATCGTCCGGCTCAACCGTGCGATCGCCATCGCCGAGCTGGACGGCCCCGAGGTCGCGCTCGCCGAGATCGACCGGCTCGACCTGGAGGACTACCACGCCTTCCACGCCACCCGGGCCGACCTGCTGCGCCGGCTCGGCCGCAGCGGCGAGTCCCGCGCGGCGTACGACCGGGCCATCGAGCTCGCCGAGAACGCTGCCGAGGTCGCGCTGCTGACCAGGCGCCGGGACCAGCTCGGAGGTAGTTGAAAGAATTTCGCCCGAGGCTGTCGGATCGGGGCAGGGGCGTTCGTAGGAAGAGTGAGTGGCGGTCACCGGACCGCCCCGGAGACGAGGAGATCACACGGATGCCTGAGTACATGATCGCGTTCAACGACGAGTGGGTGGCCGAGCACACGACGGAGCAGCTGCGCGAGAAGAGCTTCGCCTCGAAGGCCGTGCTCGACGAGATGAAGGCCGCCGGGGTCTTCGTCTACGCCAACGGAGGGATCGACGCCTCGACCGCGCTCTTCAGCGTCGAGACCAAGGACGGCGAGGCCGTCTTCACCGACGGCCCCTTCGTCGAGACCAAGGAGCACATCGGTGGCTTCACGGTCATCGACGTGGCCGACGACGAGGCGGCGCGCTACTGGGCCGGCCGGGTGGCGGTCTGCCTCGACTGGCCGCAGGAGGTCCACCGCTTCCCGAACGAGTATTCCTGGGAGGACTGACCCGCCGGGGGACAGGTGGGGCGACCGTGGAGGATGCCCGCTAGGGTACGTCCGCTGCGCTTGGCAGCGCCTCTATCGGGCACTCCTCGGTGCCGGTCTCTCGCAGGAGCTTCGTTGATCCCCCACCGCCGTCTTCGGACGCATCTCCTCACCCTTCTCGTCGCCGGACTGCTCGGTGCCGGGCTGTTGACGTCCCAGCCTGCGGCGGCCAACACCGCGCCACGGATCACCAAGGCGACCGTCCGCACCTGGCTGCCGGTCAAGACCACCGGGATCATCTGGTGGCATCCCGCCTTCACGTACGCCGCGAGCGACGACGCCGGCATCGCCGGCTATCAGGTGCAGGTCAAGGCCGCACCCCGGAGCAGCACGGCATCCTCGCCCGCGAAGATGAGCGCGGCCAGCTATGTCTGGCGCACCGACGGCTCCAGCACCTGGCTCTACCCGTCGAGGACCTCGGTCACCACCACCGTGGAGTCGGGCGGCGTGGCCTGCTTCCGGGTCCGCGCCAAGGACGCCGCCGGGCTGACCTCGGCGTGGTCCGGCTGGCACTGCTCCCACGGTCCGATGCGCGCTGGCGAGACGTTCTCGTGGTGCTGCCAGCCCAACCTGGTCTCCAAGCTCAACCTGGAGGGTGACTCCTACGGTCCGGACGTCGTCTACGTCTCGACACGCTACGGGAAGCAGCGATCCAACGGTGCCTTCTGCGCGAAGGGTGCCCGGCTCCGTGTCCACAAGGGACCGCACCAGGGCAAGATGACCGTCCTGCTCGGCTCGACGAAGGTCGGCACGGTCAACGCCTGGTCGAGCACGACCGGCTGGAAGTGGGTCTCCGTCCGTCGCACCACCACTGCCTGCGGACGGCTGTGGCTGGTACCTCTGACCACGGCTCCGGTGCAGATGACGAGGAACTACATCCTCTACTGACAGGGTCGTGGCAGGCTTGCCGCATGAGTACGCCAGAGCCGCTCGTCCTGCCCGACACCGAGGCCGCGGAGGGCTGGGTCAAGGAGCGTACGTCAGCGACGCTGACCCACGTGCGCGAGCTGGCCGAACAGCTGCGGACCGCGCCGCCGAGCCGGGCGATCGAGGTGCTGAAGGCCTGGGACCAGCTCTCGCTCGAGCTCGGCTCGCTCGGCGGGATGGCCGGCCTGCTCGCCAACGTCCACCCCGTCGAGGCGGTCCGCACTGCGTGCGAGGACACCGAGGTGGAGGTCGACCGGCTGCGCACCGAGCTCACCCAGGACCAGGCGCTCTACCGCGTCTTCGCCGAGCTCCCGGAGGATCAGACCGCGGCGCTCGACCCGCTCGCCGCCCGGCTGCTGGAGAAGACGCTGCAGGACTTCACCCGCGCCGGTGTCGACCGTGACGAGGCCACCCGGGCCCGGCTCACCGAGATCAACGAACGGCTCACCGAGCTCAACCTCGAGTTCTCCCGCGTGACCAGGGACGACGTACGCATCACCACGGCCACGCCCGAGCAGCTGGACGGGATGCCGGCCGACTGGCTGGAGGCCCACCCGGTCAACGACAAGGGGCTCGTCGAGATCACCACCGACTACCCCGACGCGCTGCCCGCGCGGATGTTCGTGAAGGACCCGGCGATCCGTCGCGCCGTCACGGTCGCCGGGCTCGAGCGCGGCTGGCCGCACAACGACGCGGTCCTCAAGGAGATGTTCGCGCTGCGCCACGAGCTGGCCAACCTGGTCGGCTACGAGGACTGGCCGGCCTTTGACGCCGCGGTGAAGATGATCGGCGACGGGCCGGCGATCCCGGAGTTCATCGACAAGATCGCCGGTGCCGCCGAAGGACGGATGAAGCGCGACCTCGAGGTGCTCCTCGACCGCTACGAGCGCGACGTCCCGGGGGCCAGCGCGGTGTCCGCGGCCGACGCGCTCTACTACGAGGAGCTGGTGCGGCAGGAGAAGTACGACGTCGACAGCCAGGTGGTGCGCACCTACTTCGACTTCGCGAAGGTGCACCAGGGCCTGCT
The DNA here is from genome assembly GCF_015752315.1 of Nocardioides luteus. Taxonomy (NCBI): domain Bacteria; kingdom Bacillati; phylum Actinomycetota; class Actinomycetes; order Propionibacteriales; family Nocardioidaceae; genus Nocardioides; species Nocardioides luteus. Next base: position 5,341,332 of record NZ_JADOVJ010000001.1, on the reverse strand, counting down.
GGACGTCACCGGGCGGCTCTTCGGGCTGCGCTACGAGCCGGTCGCCGACGTGGTCACCTGGCACGAGGACGTGAGCGTCTTCGACGTCTACCCGCGCGACGGTGCCGAGCGTCTCGGCCGCATCTATCTCGACCTGCACCCCCGCGAGGGCAAGTACAAGCACGCCGCACAGTTCGATCTGGCCCCGGGCGTGGCCGGCCGGCAGCTTCCCGAGGGCGTGCTGGTCTGCAACTTCTCCCGAGGCCTGATGGAGCACGACCACGTGGTGACCCTCTTCCACGAGTTCGGCCACCTGATCCACCACGTGCTCGGTGGACAGGGCGAGTGGGCGCGGTTCTCCGGTGTCGCGACGGAGTGGGACTTCGTCGAGGCGCCCAGTCAGATGCTCGAGGAGTGGGCCTGGGACGCCGACGTGCTGCAGACCTTCGCCACCAACGAGGCCGGCGAGCCGATCCCGGCCGACCTGGTGGCGCGGATGCGGGCCGCGGACGACTTCGGCAAGGGCTACCACGCGCGGCAGCAGATGTTCTACGCCGCCATCTCCTACTGGTTCCACAAGGAGCAGCCCGAGGACCTCACCAAGCGGCTGCAGGAGCTGCAGGCGGCGTACTCGCCCTATCCCTACCTCGACGGCACCCACTTCTTCGCCAACTTCGGCCACCTGGGCGGCTACTCCTCGGCCTACTACACCTACATGTGGTCGCTGGTCATCGCGAAGGACCTGTTCAGCGCCTTCGACCGGGACGACCTGTTCGCTCCCGAGGTGGCCGGCCGCTACCGCGACCTCGTGCTGGCCCGCGGAGGCGAGAAGGACGCCGCCGACCTGGTGGCGGACTTCCTCGGCCGGCCCTACTCCTTCGATGCGTACGCGGCCTGGTTGGTCTCCTAGGGCACGTTTCGCCGCGTTCGCGACAGTAAGCCCGGAAATGTAAATCATTGGCTTATTTGCGTCCGCTGGAGCGCCAAACTTGCTTCATGGCTCCATCTGGACGAACGTCTCTGGAAGCAGAGGTGCCTGTTGCGCGCATCACTCGGGCTGCTCGTCGATCTCAGGCACCTTCTCAAGAACCCTATTGAGGGGGGAGACAAATGGATGCCGTGAAGGACATCGACTGGGTGGCTCTCGGGAGCAAAGTGCTCGCCGCGATCGTCATCATCCTGGTCACGTGGATCATCGCGAAGATCGTCGCCTGGGCGTTCGCGAAGCTGACCTCGAAGATCCCGGTGCTCCAGAAGGCTGGAAATGACGGGGACACCATCGGCAAGAGCCTCGGCTCTGTAGCCGGCTTGCTGGTGTGGCTCTTCGGCCTGATCGCGCTGCTGGACCTGTTCGAGCTCAGCAACGTGCTGACGCCGATCCAGGGCCTGCTCGACGGGGTGCTGGGCTTCCTGCCCAACCTCATCGGCGCGGTCTTCGTCTTCATTGTCGGCGCGCTCGTCGCCAAGGTCGTCCGCCAGCTCGTCGAGACCGCGCTCGGTGCGGTCCCGTTCGACAAGTGGATCGGCAGTGGCAGCAAGCTCTCCGGCCGCGTTGACTCGACGGTGGGTGTCGACGACACCGCCGACCCGTACGACGCACCGGCTGTGCCCGCGGGCACTGCTGCGCAGATCGTCAAGGTCATTGGTCTCGTGCTCTACGCCATCATCATGATCGTGGTGGCCATCGCCGCTCTGCAGATCCTCGGGATCAGCTCGATCTCGGAGCCTGCCGAGGGCATGCTCAACATGATCCTGGCGGCGATCCCGAAGCTCATCGCCGCTGCGATCCTGCTCGGCATCGGGGTGCTCATCGCCCGCTTCGCCGCCGACATCCTGGGCCAGATCATCGACGGGCTCGGCTTCGACAACGCGCTCCGTTCGATGGACGTGCTGCCCGCCGGCCAGAGCGCGACTCCGGCGATCACCAAGGTGATCCAGATCGGCATCGTGCTCTTCTTCGCCGTGATGGCGGCGCAGATGCTGGAGTTCCCGCAGATCACCGCGTTCATCAGCGAGGTGCTCGAGCTGGGTGGCAAGGTCATCTTCGGTGGCGCGATCATCGCCGCCGGTGTCGTGATCGCCGGTGTCATCGCCAAGCTGGTGCCCGGGTCGGCCTCGCAGATCCTGAAGTACGCCACGATCGTGCTGTTCGTCGCGATCGGGCTGAAGTTCATGGGTCTGGCCGACTCGATCATCAACCTCGGCTTCGGTGCCGTGGTCGTCGGTGGTGCCGCTGCCGCGGCGCTCGCCTTCGGCCTCGGTGGTCGCGACGCTGCCGCCCGGCAGCTGGAGCGGCTCCAGGCCGAGAGTGCTGCCTCGCGTGCGGCCGCGCCGACCGCGCAGACCCCGACTCCGCCGCCGACGCCTGGCGTCTGATCGGAGCGACGACCCTCAGGGTCTGACTCAGGGAGCCCCCGGATCTTCGGGGGCTCCCTTCATTTGGCTTGAACGGGCATCGTGAGCGGCGTACGATCACGATATATCGCGAAGGAACGCGATCCGGTCTTCCGAATGAGAGAGAAACTGATGAGCTACAGCAACAACCCTTGGGGTGAGTGGATCGACCAGATGGGTCGAGAGTTCGGCAAGGGCGGCCCGCGCCGCTCCCATGGCTGGCAGGGTGGTCCCGGTTGGGGCGGTCCCGGATGGGGCGGCCCCGGCGGCCCAGGTTGGCAGGGCGGCCACCACGGTCGCGGTCGCGGACCGGCCGGTCCGCCACCGTGGATCGCGGCACTGCTCGGCTTCGACAACCAGCCCCCGCAGCGGCCCGGTCCCCGGGTCCGTCGTGGTGACGTACGGTCCGCGATCATCTACGTGATGGCCGAAGCGGCCGAGCAGGGCCAGGTCATCAACGGCTACCAGGTGATCCAGCAGATCTCCGAGCGCAGCTCGGGTGAGTGGCGGCCGAGCCCCGGCTCGGTCTACCCGACCATCCAGCAGCTCGAGGACGAGGGCCTCGTGGAGTCCGACGACGAGCACGGCCGCCGCGCGATCCGGCTGACCGAGGCCGGCAAGACCTACGCCGCCGAGCACAAGGACGAGCTGGCCGCGGTGTGGAAGCCGTTCGACAAGGCCGTCGACAACGCCCGGGCCGGTGGCCGTGGTGGCCGCGGACAGGGCGTTGGCGACCTCGCCGGCTTCGGCATCCTCGGCGGCGAGCTCGCCCAGGTGCTCCCCGCCGTCTGGCAGCTCGCCACCTCCGGCACCGACGCCCAGCGCCAGGCCGCGGCCGACATCCTCGCCGACACCCGCCGCAAGCTCTACGGCCTCCTCGCGGCCGGCGACGACGAGACCGTTCCTGGTGAAGGGGCAGTCACCGCCGAGCAGATCGACGATGCCGAGGAGACGGAGGACGGCGACCCCGGCCCCGAGCCGAAGGCCTGATGACCCACCCGTGGGGAGAGGTCCCCACCCGCAGGTAGGTTCCCCACGCTCCGGAGCGTGGGGAACCTGTGGACAGCAGCTGGCCCACCGGCATCCCCACACATCAGGTATCCGCAGGCCGGGTCAGAGTGCCTCGAGGTGGGCGGCCAGGTGGCGGTGCCCGACGGCTTCGTAGCCGACGATGGTCACCACGGGCGCCAGCGCGACGACGATGAGGCACCACGACACCGGCACTCCTGCGGCCGCCATCACCACGCTCGCGACCAGCACGACACCGGTGAGCGCGACAAGGAGGATGTGGAACGGGTCGATCACGTGCAGGAACGAGTTGTAGAGGACGTAGAGGAGCAGGGCGTACGCCGCGACCGGGATGGTCACCGACGCGACCGTGCCGACCTCACCCAGCGTGGACTCGCCCTGCATCAGGTAGGCGGCGACGTGGAGGCCGGCGCCGGTGGCCGCGATCGAGGCGAAGATCAGGATGTGTCCGTAGCCCCACAGGAACGAGCGGTCGCGGCGGCGGTGGAGCACCTCGGCCCAGGGGATCATGAAGTAGGTCCACCACTGGCCGAAGGTCAGGCCGATCCCGGCCGCGAGCAGGAGGATCGCTTCGAGGGTCCAGCCGATCTCCGGGTCGTGGACGATCACCGACAGCACCGCGACGGTGCCGATCACGCCCTCGCCCAGCGTGATGATCGTCAGCAGGCCGTAGCGCTCGGCGATGTGGTGGGCGTGCCAGGGCGTGCCGCCGAAGTGGCGCTCGGCGATGAACGGGCCGACCAGCTCGATGACCAGTGGCACCGCTGCCGCGGCGAAGGCGGTCGCCACGTCGAGCGGCAGGACGGCGATGACGCACCAGAGCACCTGAGCCGTGAGGATCGTGATCAGGTAGACCCGGTGCGCGCCGCGCCGGGCGGGATCCTGGCGCCAGGCGCGCATCCACTGGCCGCAGAGGGCGACCCGCATCACGACGTACCCGGCGATGAGGATCTCGTTGTGGAGCCGCTCGCCCTCGTAGACGCTCTCGAACATCTCCGGCAGGCCGAGCGCCATGATGATCACGCCGACCATCTGCACCATCGTGAGCAGCCGGAACGCCCAGTCGTCGGTGTCGTAGGCCGAGGCCATCCAGGAGTAGTTGATCCACGCCCAGCAGATCGCGAACGACGCGAAGCAGAACGCGACGATCCCGGCCGCCACGTGGCCTTCCGCGAGCTGATGGGCCAGCTCGTTGCCGCTCACCCCGAAGGCCACGACGAAGGTGAGATCGAAGAGCAGCTCCAAGGGTGTCGCGGCCCGATGCTCCTCGTACGGGTCGCGTCCTGTCATCTGGCGCAGGCGGCTCGTTTCATTCACGCTGGTGAGGATAGGTCCTGACGGCGTACGTTTCCTGGCATGAGCGAGATCCTGATCAAGGTGCGTGGGTCACACAGTGTCGAGGTGGCTCCGGAGCGTGGGGTGGTCTCGGCCGAGATCCGGTTCGAGGGCGCCTCGCCCGAGCCGGTGATGGAGCGGCTGCAGCGCGGGCTGCACGGCGTGCGTATGGAGCTCGAGCGGCTCGAGCAGGAGGGCGCGGTCGAGCGGTTCCTGGTCCAGCGGGTGCGCACCTCGGCCGAGCGGCCCTGGAACCAGGACGGCAAGCGGCTGCCGCTCGTGCACCGTGCGTCCGTGGGTCTCGCGGTCGAGTTCGTCGACTTCACGGCCCTGGCGACCTGGGTCGGCGGTTCGGCCGGTGACGAAGGCCTCCAGGTCCACGAGGTCTCCTGGCGGCTCACCAAGGACAGTCGGCTGAAGGTCGAGCGGGACGTACGTCAGGAGGCGGTGCGCCAGGCCAAGGTGCGTGCGCAGGACTACGCCGATGCCCTCGACCTCGGCCCGGTCGCGGTCCGGAGCATCAACGACGTCGGGGTCAGCCGCGAGGTGGCGTACGAGTCGGCGGCCATGGCCATGCCGGCCGCCGCCAAGTTCGCGGACGCTGGGTCGGCGGCCCCCGACCTGGCCTTCGACCCCGACGACATCACCGTCTACGCCGAGGTCGAGGCCGCCTTCACGGTCGCGACGCCCTGACCTTTGGTCGACCCGGCCAGGGCTACCTGGTGCCGGCGCCCAGGTGGGCGTCGAGGCGCTCGGGGGAGAGCAGGTGGTTGATCGCCACCGCTGCGCAACCGACCATGCCGGTCGAGTCGGCGTGGGTGGAGGGCACGAAGGTCAGGTCGCGGGTGGCCAGGGCGGTGGAGCGCGAGTAGACGGTCTCGCGTACCCCCGCGGTGAACAGGTCGAACGCGGCGGCCATGTCGCCGCCGATGACCACGACCTCGGGGTTGAGCAGGTTGATCGCGATCGCCAGCACCTCGCCGAGCTGGCGGCCGGCCTCGCGCAGCAGACCCCGGGCGATGGCGTCGCCGGCCAGTGCGGCGGCGACGAGGTCGCGGATGTGGCCGGCGGAGACGCCGGAGTCGACCAGCCCCTGGGTCAGCGCCCAGCCCGCGGCGACGGTCTCGAGGCAGCCGGTCGCGCCGCAGCGGCAGGGGCGCTCGCCGGCGGACTCGACCCGGGTGTGCCCGATCTCGCCGACGGCGCCGGCGTGGCCGCGCAGCACCTTGCCGTCGGCGATGACGGCCAGACCGAGGCCGGTCGACGCCTTCACGACGAGCGCGTCACGCGGGTGCAGCCCGCTCCCGAAGAGCTCGGCCGTGGCCAGTGCGTCGGTGTCGTTGACGAGCACCAACGGCCCGTCGGTGAGCCGCTCGAAGTAGGGGGCGAGCGCGACGCCGTCCCAGCCCCGCATCACCGGTGAGTCGACCGAGACCAGGCGGACGGGGTCGACGACACCCGGCAGGCTCATCCCGACGCCCAGGACCGGCGGGGCGATGCCCTCGAGGAGCCGCTCCAGCCGGTCGGTCACGTCGGGCATCAGGTCGTCGGCCGCGATGCCGACCTCGTGGTCACGGGTGTCGCCGGCGAGCTCTCGGCCGTCGAGGTCGAAGACGGCGAGCTGGCTGCGGGAGCGCCCGATCGCGACGGCCAGGACGACGCCGGCGTCGGCGTTGAAGGTGAGCGATCCCGGCGGCCGGCCACCGGTGGAGGCGAGCTCCTCGCCGGTGAGGATCAGCCCGGCGTCGACGAGGGCCGAGACCCGGGAGACCACGGCCGTACGCGACAGGCCGGTCGTCTTCTGCAGATCGCTGCGGGTCACGGCGCGTCCGGAGCGCACCAGATCGAGTACGTCGGCGGCGGTTGTCATCTCGGGCATGAGGTGAGCGTACGCTACTTATGTCTTCGTCGTACCAAAGATTTACTTGTATCGATCCAAAGATCATGTCATTGTGTGCCAAAGCACACTGTCTTTGGAGGACCCGTGACTGCCGTTTCCCCCACCGTCGCCGACGTGACCGCGCGCCTCATCGAGCGCTCCGCCGCCACCCGGGCCGACTACCTGGCCCGCATCGCGGCAGCCCGTGTTGCCGGGCCCGCCCGCGGCCGGCTCGCGTGCAGCAACCTGGCCCACGGTTTCGCGGCCTCCACCGCGCCGACGAAGGCCGAGCTCAAGGTGATCACCCCCGCGGCCAAGCCCAACGTCGCGATCGTGACCTCCTACAACGACATGCTCTCGGCGCACGCGCCCTACGAGACCTACCCGCCGCTCCTCAAGGCCGCGGTCATGCGGGCCGGCGGGCTGGCGCAGGTCGCGGGCGGCGTACCCGCCATGTGCGACGGCATCACCCAGGGCCGCGACGGCATGCAGGTCTCCCTCTTCTCCCGCGACGTGATCGCGATGTCGGCCGGGATCGCCCTCTCGCACGACATGTTCGACGCGGCGCTGATGCTGGGCGTGTGCGACAAGATCGTGCCGGGGCTGCTGATCGGCGCCCTCTCGTTCGGCCACCTGCCGACCGTCTTCGTCCCGGCCGGCCCGATGTCCTCCGGCCTCCCCAACAAGGAGAAGGCCCGCGTCCGCCAGCGGTACGCAGCCGGCGAGGCCACCCGCGAGGAGCTGCTCGAGGCCGAGGCCGCCAGCTATCACTCCCGCGGCACCTGCACCTTCTACGGCACCGCCAACTCCAACCAGCTGCTGATGGAGGTGCTCGGCCTGCACCTGCCGGGCTCCTCGTTCGCCTCGCCGGACACTCTCCTGCGCGCCGCGCTCAACCGCGCCGCCGCCGAGCGCGCCACCGAGCTGGCGCTCACGGGTGGTCCCGGCATCGGCGAGATGATCGACGAGAAGTCGATCATCAACGCCTGCGTCGCGCTGCTCGCCTCGGGTGGCTCGACCAACCACACCATGCACCTGGTCGCGATCGCCCGCGCCGCCGGGATCCAGCTGACCTGGGGCGACCTCTCCGACCTGTCGCCGGTCGTGCCGCTGCTCACCCGGATGTACCCCAACGGCTCCGCCGACGTGAACCACTTCCACGCCGCGGGTGGCGTGAGCTTCCTGATCCGCACCCTGCTCGAGGCCGGGCTGCTTCACGAGGACGTCACCACGATCCTCGGCCCGGGGCTGTCGGCCTACACCCAGGAGTCCCGGCTCACCCGCGACGGTGAGATCGAGCTGGTCGAGGGTGCGCCCACTTCCGGCGACCTCGACGTGCTGCGCCCGGCCGACGACCCGTTCTCCCCCGACGGCGGCCTGCGGGTCCTGACCGGCGACCTCGGCACCGCTGTCATCAAGACCTCCGCGGTGGCGCCCGAGCACCGGGTGGTCTCCGCCCCGGCGGTGGTCTTCGACGACCAGGCCGACTTCCTCACCGCCTTCTCCGAGAAGCGCCTCGACGGTCGCGACTTCGTCGCGGTGATCCGCTACCAGGGCCCCGCGGCCAACGGCATGCCCGAGCTGCACAAGCTCACCCCGGCGCTCGGCGTGATGCAGGACCGCGGTCAGCACGTCGCCATCGTCACCGACGGCCGGATGTCCGGCGCTTCCGGCAAGGTGCCCGCCGCCATCCACCTCACGCCCGAGGCCGCGCTCGGCGGACCGCTCGCCCGCGTGCAGGACGGCGACCTGATCACCGTCGACGCCGTCGCCGGCACCCTGAGCATCGGGGTCGACCCCGACGAGTTCGCGCACCGGCCGACCACCGGCCGCGCGCCGCTCGACGCGGAGTGGCGCGGCACCGGCCGTGAGCTCTTCGCTGCCTTCCGTGCCACCGTCGGCTCTGCCGACACCGGCGCCTCCGTTTTCCCCTTCGCTCCCATCCAGCAGAGCGCCGCATCGTCCCAGGAGAGCCCCGTCCATGTCTGACCTGAAGTCCACCGACCTGCTCGACCTCTCCCCGGTGATCCCGGTCGTCGTCGTCGACGCCGTCGACCAGGCGGTGCCGGTGGCTCGCGCCCTCGCCGAGGGTGGCGTGCCCGTGGTCGAGCTGACGCTGCGTACGCCGGTGGCGCTGGACGCCATCCGGGCCATCGCGGCCGAGGTGCCGGAGGTCCTGATCGGCGCCGGCACCGTGACCACGCCGCTGCTCGCCAAGGAGGCCGCCGCGGCCGGGGCCCAGTTCCTCGTCTCGCCGGGAGCGACCCCGACCCTGCTCGGCGCGATGCGCGACACCGGTCTGCCGTTCCTGCCCGGCACCGCCACCGTCTCCGAGGCCCTCGCGGTCCTCGAGACCGGCCACACCGCGATGAAGTTCTTCCCGGCCGAGGCCTCGGGCGGCGCCAAGTTCCTGGGCTCGCTGCCCTCGGTGCTCCCCGACGCACGCTTCTGCCCCACCGGCGGCATCTCGCTCGCGACGGCGCCCAGCTACCTCGGCCTCCGCAACGTCGGCTGCGTCGGCGGCTCCTGGCTCACCCCCGCCGACGCGCTCGCCTCCGGCGACTGGGACCGCGTCACCGCGCTCGCGGCCGCCACCGCCGCCCTCCGCTGACCCGGCGCTACTGTCCCGGAAAGACCCGCCGAGTCGGCGCAACTGTCCCGCCTGCGCGGGACTGATGCGCCGGGTCGGCGGGCTAGCGGTAGAGCAGGTACTGGCGGCGGGTCGCGTCGAAGGCGGCCAGCTCCTCGCGCCAGGCCGTCTCGACCTCGTCGCCGGTGGCGCCGGCGTCGATCTGCGTACGCAGTCTCGTCGATCCGGTGAGCTTGTCGATCCAGAACGGACGGGCGGTGTCCCACGAGTCCTGGCGCCAGGCGAACTCGGGATAGAGCGCCTTCGCGGTGACCAGCATCTCGACCCCGGTACGGACGGGATCGAACCGGTCGCGGTCCTGGATCGTGACCTGCACGCCTCCGCAGACCTGGCCGGCGAACTTGTTGACCGAGGGGTTGAAGTAGGCCTCCCGGAACGTCACACCGGGCAGGTTCGCCTCCTCCAGCGCCGCGGCCCAGCGGTGGTCGACGAAGGGCGCCCCGACCAGCTCGAACGGCTTGGTCGTGCCGCGTCCCTCGGAGAGGTTGGTGCCCTCGAACATGCAGGTGCCGGGGTAGGCGAGCGCCGTGTCCGGCGTCGGCATGTTGGGGCTCGGCAGGACGAAGTCGAGGCCGGTGTCGGCGTACAGCATCATCCGTCGCCACCCGGAGACCTGCACGATGTCGAGCTGGTCCAGGCGCCCGCCGGCGTGCTCCTCGAGGAACTCGCCGTCGAAGAACCGAGCCAGCTCGCCGACCGACATCCCGTGCTGCTGGACGATCTCGCGGGCGCCGACGCCCGAGGTGTACGCCGCCGTCATCATCGGTCCACGGGCGGTCCCGCCCACGGGGTTGGGGCGGTCGAGGACCACGAAGCGCTTGCCGGTCGCGACGGCCGCCTGCATCGCCGTCCACATCGTCCAGATGTAGGTGTAGAACCGGGAGCCGACGTCCTGGATGTCGAAGACGACCGTCTCGACGTCGGCCGCGGTGAACAGCTCCCTCATCTTCGCCACGTTCGCGCCGTAGGCGTCGTAGACCGTCAGCCCGGTGCGCTCGTCGACGAACGTCCCCTCCGAGCCGCCCGCCTGGGCCGTGCCGCGGAAGCCGTGCTCCGGTCCGAACACTCCGGCGATGCTCACGGCCCCCGACTCGTGCATCTCGTCGACGATGTTGCGCAGGTTGCGCAGGACGCCGGTGGGGTTGGTGATGATGCCGACCCGCTCGCCGGACAGCACCGCCCAGCCGTCGGCAGCGGCCCGGTCGGCGCCCGGCCGGACGGCCTCGCCGCGCCCGAGCGGATCGGCTGCCGCGTCCGCCGCCTCCGCCGCGCTCGCCGAGCCGGCCGATCCGGCCGATCCGGTGAGGAGCGGAGTCGCCGCGGCGCCGGCCACGGCAGCGCCGAGCAGGCGGCGCCGGTCGATCCTGGGGACTTCAGTGCTCATGGGCGCTCCTGTGCCGAGGGGGAGATCACCTTGCAGGCTAGCCCTGAAGGCGTCGCGCGGCAGGCGATTCGACCGCTCGTCGCGGCAGATCGACCGTTCGTCGTCGTGCTGATCGGGTGGGGCTGGACACCGCAGGTGAATGTGACCAAGGTCACAGATCGCCCCAACCCACTTCGACAGATCTCGGAGGTGACCCATGCCGTCCTCGTCCAAGGGCTCGTGGATCCTCGTCGGGGTCCTCCTGGTCGCGGCAGCAGCCCCGTCACTCGCGGTGCCGCTGTACGCGAAGGAGGACCCGACGTTCGCCGGATTCCCGTTCTACTTCTGGTTCCAGCTCGTCCTCATCCCCTGCTCGGTCCTGTTCACGACCGTCGCCTACTTCGTCGCCAAGGCCGCGTTCCGGCGTGACCGTGCCGCCGCCGGGCGCCCGTGGAAGGAGGGCGGCCAGTGAGCGCCGTAGCGGTCTCGGTCTTCGCCTTCCTCTTCCTGCTGGTCACGATCCTCGGCTTCTCCGCCGCGCGCTGGCGCCGCGCGAAGTCGATGGACAACCTCGACGAGTGGGGCCTCGGTGGCCGTGGGTTCGGTACGTTCGTGGCCTGGTTCCTCATCGGCGGCGACCTCTACACGGCCTACACCTTCATCGCGGTCCCCGCGACGCTGTTCGCCGGCGCCGCCGTCGGCTTCTTCGCCGTGCCCTACACGATCCTCGTCTACCCGATCATCTTCGCGTTCCTGCCGAAGCTGTGGTCGGTCTCGCACAAGCACGGGTACGTCACCCCGGCCGACTTCGTCACCGGCCGCTACGGGTCCAAGTCCCTCGGTCTCGCGGTCGCGCTGACCGGCCTGCTCGCCACGATGCCCTACATCGCCCTGCAGCTGGTCGGCATGGAGGTCGTGCTCGAGGTGATGGGCCTGCAGAGCGACTCGTCGAACTGGTTCATCCGTGACCTGCCGCTCTTCATCGCGTTCGCGGTGCTGGCCGCCTACACGTACTCCTCCGGGTTGCGGGCGCCGGCGCTGATCGCGTTCGTGAAGGACTCGCTGATCTACATCGTGATCATCGTGGCCATCATCTACATCCCGTCGCAGCTCGGTGGCTGGGGCAACATCTTCGAGACGGTGCAGGGCAGCTTCGACACCTTCAACACCGAGAACGCCGACGCGATCGCCGCCGGCGAGGCGGCACCGAAGGCGCTCTTCCCGTCGCAGGCCGCCGGCCAGTGGGCCTACGCCTCGCTCGCCCTCGGCTCCGCGCTGGCGCTGTTCATGTATCCGCACTCGATCACCGGCGTCCTCTCCACGCGCAGCCGCAACGTGATCCGTCGCAACGCCTCGCTGCTGCCGGCGTACTCGTTCCTGCTGGGGCTCCTGGCGCTGCTCGGGTTCGTCGCCCTCGCCGCCGGCGTCATGGTCGGTGACCCGCCGAACCCGCAGCTGGCGATCCCGCAGCTCTTCGAGGACCAGTTCCCGGCGTGGTTCGCCGGCGTCGCGTACGCCGCGATCATCATCGGTGCCCTGGTGCCGGCGGCGATCATGTCGATCGCGGCGGCGAACCTGTGGACGCGCAACATCTACAAGGCCTACCTCAGGCCCGACGCGACCCCGCAGGACGAGGCCAAGCAGGCCAAGATCGTGTCCCTGATCGTGAAGTTCGGGGCGCTGCTCTTCGTGCTGGCGCTGTCGAAGTCGTACGCCATCAACCTGCAGCTGCTCGGGGGCGTCTGGATCCTGCAGACGCTGCCGGCGATCGTCGTCGGGCTCTACACCCGGTGGTTCCACCGCTGGGCGGTCCTGGCCGGCTGGGCGGTCGGGATGGCGTACGGGACGTACGTCGCCTACGGCGTCTCCTCGCCCACGCAGGAGCACTTCGGCGGCCCGCTGGCGCCGTTCCCGGGCACGGAGACCCCGATCTACATCGCGCTCACCGCGTTCCTGCTCAACATCGTCGTGGTTGTCGTGCTGACTCCGATCCTGAGGGCGCTCAAGGTGTCCGACGGTGAGGACGCCACGGTGGCGTCGGACTACTCGGTCGACGCCGGCGACGAGGGTGTCGTCGACGAGCTGAGCTCGACGACCGAGGTGCGCTGAGCGATCCCGGGCAAAGTCCCGCAAACGCGTCCCAGTGGCGGGTTTGCGGGACTTTTCTCATATTTCCGATGTAACTGCAACGTCAACGCACGGAAGTACGTAACAGGTATCGAAAGGGTCTGATCCGGACCGATCTCGGGAGCGTCCATGTGGGGCAATGAGGCAGTGACGGCCTCGACGAGCAGTCGAGGCGACATGTGTCGGGCCGTGACGGCTCGCCATGCCTCGATGGCCGCGACCGAGAGTGATGTCGAGCAACGGATCCATGCAGGCGATTGGGCGCCGGGGGGCGTCGTCTGTGTGGATCTACCACCGGGCGTGACAGTGGCAGATCCTCGGGACTGCCGATCCGCCCGGTCCGATGGGTGGGGCTACGAGCACGACCAGAACCGCGCTCGCTCCACCCGGCGGGACCCCGTCGGTGCCACCGCGATCCCCGTGCGCTCGGGCGCCGGGAGTAGGCGCTGACGGGGTCCCGTGTCCCATGCCGTGCAACTCAAGTCAGGAGAACGCGATGAGCTCGAAGGTCCTCGGGGCACTTCGGAAGACCGTGGCGGCGACCCTCGTGGCCGGTGGCCTCGTGGCCGCCGGCGCCGGGGTCGCCTGCGCCGACTCGCAGTCCGTAGAACACGCTGACGGCCGGGCCGCATCGGTGGCCGCGTCGAAGCCGATCAAGGCTCCGGATCGAGGGCCGGTCGGCCCGGTTACGGTCTCGGGAGCGCAATCCGGGAACGACGCAGCGGTGACGGTGACGACGGACGGGACGACGGTCGTGGCCAGTGGCCGCGCGCACCTCGAGTCTCCTGTCGACCAGGCCGGGGGTGGTGTCGTCCACCACGACGAGGGACCCGCCTCGCCGCTCGGCACCGGCCGCGACGTCGGTCTCGGCACGGATCAGCTGGGTTTCGCCGGGGGAGTCACGGGCGACTCCTCGTCCGTCGATGCCGTCGGCACGGCTCGGGTCGGGGTGGAGAAGCACTACAACGTCCCGAACGGGTACTGAGCGCGTCAGTTGACGCCGGGAGACGCGTCGGGGCCACCGGGAGGTTTCCCGGTGGCCCCGCTGTGGTTTCACCGACGGTGGTCGGTGTCTCCTCAGGCCTCCGTCTTGATCGCGGAGATGTCGAACTCGAGCTTGATCTTCTCGGAGACGAGCACGCCGCCGGTCTCGAGAGCGGCGTTGAAGGAGAGGCCCCAGTCGGTGCGGTTGATCGCCACGGCACCCTCGAAGCCGACGCGGGTGTTGCCGAACGGGTCCTTGGCGGAGCCGGTCTGCTCGAACGGGACGGTGACCGACTTGGTGGTGCCCTTGATGGTCAGGTCGCCGGTGATGTTCCAGGTCTCGCCGTCGAACTCGACCTCGGTCGACTCGAAGGTGATGTTGGGGTGGGCCTCGTTCTCGAAGAAGTCGCCCGAGAGCAGGTGAGCGTCGCGGTCGGCGTTGCCGGTGTCGACGGAGTCGGCCTTGATCGTGAGCGAGACCTTGGACTTGGCCGGCTCGGCGGTGTCGATCGTCGCGGTGCCCTCGAACTCCTTGAAGGAGCCGCGGACGGTGGTCACCATCGCGTGGCGGGCCGAGAAGCCCAGGCGGGTGTGGGCGACGTCGAGGGTGTAGTCACCCGAGATGTCCTCGATGGCGGCGGTCGGGGTGTCGAACTCGGTCGCGGCGGGGGCCGTGTCCTTCTTGCTGAAAATGCCCATGGCGGATGTGCTCCTGGAAGAATTGGTTGAAACTGCAAGCATCATAACGGGGGAATCTCGCCCAATGTTCCCGCTCTCGTGCGTGTTTCTGACGGCGGCGGAAGATTGGTTGCAGTGACAACGCTATCCCTAAACGCACGAGGCCCGCTCCCCTGTCGGGAGCGGGCCTCGGAAGCGTTGTGCGGTTGTCAGGCAGCGTGACGGGTGGTCGCGGGTGCACTGACTTCGACCCAGCGGGCCTCCATGTGCTTGCGGCCGCGGCGGTCGACGACAGGGAGCCAGCGAAGCTCGAGCTTGCCAGTCACTTTATTTCCGTTCATCAGACACCTCCTGTTCACCTTGTGTTCACCTAAGGTACCGCACCTCCACCCCGATGTCCAAGTAGTCCGCCAGATGGTGTGGCCCGCTCCACCTGGGGGCATCGGAATGGGCGATCTGAGCGACCGCCGCCCCACCTGATGACCAATCGCCTGTTTCTGCCCGAAATCGGGCAGAAACTTGCTCGTTGTCTCGGGTGTGCCCCACAGTTGGTGGGGTGAGTGCCGAGGAACCCCTGATCGACCACCTGGTCGCGACCACCGGGCTCTCGTCCGCGGAGGCGGCGCGGGTGGTCGAGGACGTGGTGGCGTACTTCGACGAACCGGTCGAGACGTACGTACGCCGCCGGCATGCGCAGCTGAAGACCTACGGCGCGAAGAACGACGCGATCTTCGCGCAGCTGGCCGAGGAGCTGCGGGCGCGGGTCGTTGCCGCGCCGCGGCTGACCGAGCGGCAGCTGCGACGGCTCATCTACGGATAGGACGGACAAGGACACATGTGCGGAATCGTCGGCTACATCGGACCCCAGCAGGCTGCCGGCCTGCTCACCGAGGGGTTGGCCCGGCTCGAGCACCGCGGGTATGACTCGGCGGGCGTCGCGGTGCTGGGCAGCAGGCTGCAGGTGGTGAAGAAGGCCGGGCGCGTACGCGACCTGGTCGATGCCCTCCCGAAGCGGTTCGCCGGCAAGGTCGGGATCGGGCACACCCGGTGGGCCACCCATGGCCCCGCCAACGACACCAACGCTCACCCGCACGTCTCCGCCGACGGGCGGGTGGCGGTTGTCCACAACGGGATTGTCGACAACGCCGCCTCGTTGCGGGAGCGCCTCACCGAGGCGGGCGTCGAGCTGGTCAGCGACACCGACACCGAGGTCTTCGCGCACCTCATCGGATTGTCGACTGCAGACAATCTGGAGGCGAAGGTCGTCGACGCGCTCTCCCAGGTGGAGGGCACCTGGGGGCTGGCCGTCGTGCACGCCGACTTCCCCGACCGCATGGTCGTGGCTCGCAACGGCTCGCCGCTGATCGTGGGTGTCGGCGACGGGGAGATGTACGTCGCGTCCGATCTGGCCGCGGTCGTACGCCACACCACCACCGTCGCCCACCTCGACGACGGCGAGCTGGCGACCGTCACCGCGACCGGCTTCACGACCTTCCGCCAGGACCTCACGACGACCACCACGACGGCCCGTGAGGTCGACGTGGACCCGTCGGCGTACGAGTACGGCGAGCTCGCCGACGAGCCGCGGATGTTCACCGAGATCCTCGAGCAGCCGTCCTCGGTCGAGCGCGCGCTCCGCGGCCGGCTCGACGAGCGGTTCGGGACGGCTCACCTCGGCGGGCTCAACCTCGATCCCCGCGAGCTGCGCGCGATCCGCCGGGTGAAGATCCTCGGCTGCGGTTCGGCCTACTACGTCGGTCAGATGGGCGCGGGGCTGATCGAGGAGCTGGCCCGGATCCCCGCCGACGCCGAGGCGGCGTCGGAGTTCCGCTACCGCAACCCGATCATCGAGCCCGACACCCTCTATGTCGTCGTCTCCCAGTCCGGCGAGACCATCGACACCCTGCTCGCCGTCCAGGAGATCAAGCGCAAGGGCGGCCGGGTGCTGGGCGTCGTCAACGTCGTCGGCTCGGCGATCGCGCGCGCCGTCGACGGCGGCATCTACCTGCACGCCGGCCCGGAGATCGCGGTCGCCTCGACCAAGGCCCTGACCAACATGTACGTCGCGTTCTCCCTGCTGGCGCTCCAGCTCGGCCGGGTTCGCGACCTCTCGATCGCGGACGGGAAGCGGCTCATCGCCGGCCTGCAGGCACTGCCGACCCAGATCGAGGAGATCCTGAAGAGCGAGTCCCACCTCGAGGAGGTCGCGGCGCGCCTGGCCGAGGCCGAGTCGATGTTCTTCGTCGGTCGCGTACGCGGCTACCCGGTCGCCCGCGAAGGCGCGCAGAAGCTGAAGGAGATCTCCTACCGGCACGCCGAGGCGTACCAGACCTCGGAGCTCAAGCACGGCCCGCTCGCGCTGATCTCGGAGTCCGTGCCGACGGTCGCGATCGTCCCCCAGGACGAGCTGACCGACCGCAACGTCGCCGCCCTGCACGAGATCAGCGCCCGCCGCGGGCCGCTGGTCGTCGTCACCCACCCCGAGGTCGACCTCGGCGAGCTCGACGCACTGCGGGTCGACGTACCGAAGAACGAGGTCGAGCTCGACCCGATCCTGCTGACCATCCCGCTCCAGCTGATCGCCTTCCATGCCGCCAAGGCCCTCGGCCACGATGTCGACAAGCCGCGCAACCTCGCAAAATCGGTAACCGTTGAGTAGTGGGGAGCGGTTGAATCGGGCCATGCGTCTGGCGGGTATCAATCTCCATCCGGTGAAGTCGACGGCGATCAGGCCGGTGCAGGAGGCGTACGTCGGCAGGGCGGGGCTCGTCGGGGACCGGGAGTGGATGGTCGTCGACGGTGAGGGGAAGCTCGTCTCCGCGCGGGAGGTCCGCGAGCTCTTCACCGTCGTCGCCGACACCCCGGCGACGGGCGGCGGGGCAGATCTGCGGCTGAGCGCGCCCGGGCACGAGGCGATCGAGCTCGCGCTCCCGAGCGAGGGCGTACGCGACGTGCAGATGTTCAACCGTCCGAGGATGCGTGTGCGTCCGGCCGGTCCGGAGGCCGATACGTGGCTGCGCCGCGTCCTCGGCCGCGACGACCTGTCGCTGGTGTGGTGCCACGACCCGTTCCGCCGAGTGCTCGACGCCGAGGACGGGTTCGGTGCCTCCGACCACGCCGCCTTCCAGGACGACTCCGCGGTCTCGCTGATCACGGACGCCTCGGTCGCCGCGATCGACTCCTGGAGCGAGGTGAGGATCACCGCGCAGCGGTTCCGGCCCAGTCTCCTGGTCGAGGGTGCCGAGGAGGCGTTCGCGGAGGACGGGTGGAAGGAGATCGCCATCGGACCGGTCCGGTTCCGGGTGGTCTCGGCGGTCCCGCGATGCGTGATGACCACCATCGATCCGGTGACGCTGGAGAAGAGCAAGGAGCCGCTGCGTACGCTCGCGGTCCATCGGAGGTGGGACGGCAAGACCTGGGCGGCGGTGCACCTCGGCGTCGTCCACCCCGGTGAGATCGCGGTCGGCGACGAGGTCATCGTCTCCTGAGTGACGGGGACCACCGCGCCGAGGAATGTCGAGATCGTGCTATAAGGGCCTACCGTTGGATGGTGAGCACCGACGCTGATTCTGCCGTATCCACCACTCCCGCGACCGAGGAGCCGATCGTGGAGGCAGATCAGGGTCCGACCTTCGACTCACTCGGTCTGTCCGCGGGCGTTCTCGAGGCCGTGAAGGCCCTCGGTTACGAGACGCCGAGCGCGATCCAGGCCGCGACCATCCCCACGCTGCTCCAGGGGCGTGACGTCGTCGGTCTCGCACAGACCGGCACCGGGAAGACCGCCGCGTTCGCGCTGCCGGTGCTCTCCAACCTCGACGTCTACCAGAATGCGCCGCAGGCGCTGGTGCTCGCGCCGACGCGTGAGCTCGCCCTGCAGGTGTGCGAGGCGTTCGAGCGCTACGCGTCCAACCTCGACGGCGTACGCATCCTGCCGGTCTACGGCGGCCAGGGCTACGGCCCGCAGCTGACCGCGCTCCGCCGCGGCGTCCACGTCGTCGTCGGCACCCCCGGCCGGATCATGGACCACCTGGAGAAGGGCACGCTGGACCTGTCCCAGCTGCGCTTCCTGGTGCTCGACGAGGCCGACGAGATGCTCAACATGGGCTTCGCGGAGGACGTCGAGACGATCCTCGCCGAGACCCCCGAGGACAAGCAGGTCGCGCTCTTCTCCGCGACCATGCCGGCCCAGATCCGCCGGCTCTCGAAGAAGTACCTGCGCGACGCCGAGGAGATCTCGGTCAAGGCGAAGACGCAGACCAACACCAACATCACCCAGCGCTACCTGATGGTGTCCTACCCCCAGAAGGTCGACGCGCTCACGCGCATCCTCGAGGTCGAGAACTTCGAGGGCATGATCGTCTTCACGCGCACGAAGTCCGAGACCGAGTCGCTGGCCGAGAAGCTGCGTGCGCGTGGCTTCGCCGCGACCGCGATCAACGGCGACATCGCCCAGGCCCAGCGCGAGAAGACCGTCAACCAGCTCAAGGACGGCTCGCTCGACATCCTGGTCGCGACCGACGTCGCGGCCCGTGGTCTGGACGTCGAGCGGATCTCGCACGTCGTCAACTACGACCTGCCGACCGACGTCGAGGCCTACGTCCACCGCATCGGTCGCACCGGCCGCGCCGGCCGCACCGGTGACGCGATCTCCTTCGTCACCCCGCGCGAGCGGTGGCTGCTGCGTGCGATCGAGAAGCACACCAAGGCCCAGCCGGTGCAGATGCAGCTGCCCTCGGTCGACGAGGTCAACGCGACCCGCCTCTCCCGCTTCGACGACGGCATCACCGCCGCGCTCCAGGAGGGCGAGAAGATCGAGTTCTTCCGCGACGTGGTGCGTCACTACGTCGACGAGCACGACGTCCCCGAGGTCGACGTCGCCGCCGCGCTGGCCGCGGTGCTCCACGGCGAGGAGCCGCTGCTCCTGGAGCCGGAGCCCGAGAAGCCTGCCTACGAGGAGCGCCGGGGCCGTCGCGACCGCGACGACCGCGGGGGCGAGCGAGGCGGTGAGCGTCGCGAGACGTCGCGGTCGCGTGGCAACGGGCAGCCGCTGGCGACGTACAAGATCCAGGTGGGCAAGCGTCACCGCGTCGAGCCGCGCCAGATCGTCGGCGCCATCGCCAACGAGGGTGGCCTGCGCCGCGCCGACTTCGGCAACATCTCCATCCGCAACGACTTCTCGCTCGTCGAGCTGCCCGCGGACCTGGCTCCCGAGACCTGGAAGGCCCTCGAGTCGACCCGCATCTCCGGCAAGCTCATCGAGCTCTCCGAGGACTCCGGTGGCGGCCCCGTGCGTCGCTCGGGTGGTCGCTTCGACCGGAGCCAGGGGTCGCGCCGCGGTGCGCCCGAGGCCGGTGACCGGCCCCGCAAGCCGCGCCAGAAGCGCAAGTTCGACTGACCCGAGACGTCGCCCCCGTCGGCCGAAGCGTCACGCGCGTCGGCCGACTGGTCGCGTCGGTGACGTCTCGGCCGACCTGAGTGACGCTTCGGCAGTGGGTCAGCAGGCGGCGAGGGTGCGCTGGGCCGAGGCGGCGACCAGCGCGAACGGGGTCACCATGAAGGCGATCGCGGCCAGCCCGACGATCACGGTGAGGCTGCCGGTGAGGGCCAGCATCGTGAGGCCGATGACCGGGATCACGACCGCGACGGCGAAGGCCCAGGCTGCGGCCAGGCGTGCGGTCCGCCGGCCGACCGCGAGCCACCGCTGACCGATCGCGGTGACCACGAGTGCGATGGCGGCGCCCAGCGCGCCGATCGTGCCGACGTACTCGATGATCGTGTCCAGCACGTTGAACAGGCCGGCATCGGGAGCCGCCAGCTGCCCGCTCGAACCCAGGTCGATCCCGTCGTCCCACAGGAACGCCTGCGGGATCATGACGAGGACGAGCATGAGGGCGGTACGTCGCGCGGCACCGATCGCGACGGTGTCGCGGAAGCCGGGAGCGATGTCGTCGACCGAGCCGAAGTCGCGCAGCGCCAGGGCTTCCGCCTCGGTGGTCGTGTAGCCGGCCGCGGTGTAGGCCTCGGTCGCGTCCTCGAGATGGTCACCGGCCTCGCGCAGGAGGTCGCGCC
This sequence comes from Nocardioides luteus, assembly GCF_015752315.1. Taxonomy (NCBI): domain Bacteria; kingdom Bacillati; phylum Actinomycetota; class Actinomycetes; order Propionibacteriales; family Nocardioidaceae; genus Nocardioides; species Nocardioides luteus. Next base: position 5,320,845 of record NZ_JADOVJ010000001.1, on the reverse strand, counting down.
GGGTCCAGCTCGGGCCGGGGATCGCGGCACGCAGGTCTGCTAGGTAGACGTCGACGGCGCTCATGCGCCCCATCTTCTGTCCCCAGCGGCCTCGGCCACATCAGGGAACCCCCTGAATGGTTCGCCACAACTGCTGTTTCGGTCCCCAGAAGTGCCGACTCGGCCGACGTACGTGACGGCTCGGCCGACCGGGGTGACGGCTCGGCGGGTCAGGCTTCGCCGAGGACGCCGGAGACGACCTTGGCGAAGGTGCGCCACTCCTGACGGTGGGCGGCGAGGGCGTTGCGGCCGGCGGAGGAGAGCTCGTAGGTGCGGCGCTTGCGGCCGCCGACCTCGGACCATGAGCTGTCGAGGTAGCCGGCCTTCTCCAGGCGGCGCAGGGCCGGGTAGATCGTGCCGGTGGGGAGGTCGAGCTCACCGCCGCTGCGAGCGCTGAGCGCCTCGATGATCGCGTAGCCGTGAAGGGGCTGCTTCTCGACGACGGCCAGGATCAGCGAGTCGAGGTGGCCACGGAGGGCGTCGGCTTTCATGTAGACAGCCTACACAGTCCGTCGTACATTGTCTCCATACATGTTGTCTGTCTACAGGTAGCCAGACAAACACCGACAAGGAGACATGATGACCATCCAGACGACCACGAGACCCAGTCCGCTGCGGCGGCTGGCGTCCTTCTCCCAACGCCACCACTGGACCGCGCTGCTGCTGTGGGTGGTGGTGCTCGTCGGCGTGACCACGGCCGCGCAGGGCATCGGCGACGACTACCGCAACTCCTTCGACATCCCGGGCACGCAGTCGCAGGAGATGGCCGACCTGCAGGCGAAGCACGGCGGGTCGACGGGCGACGAGATCCGCGCGGTGATCCACGACGAGCGTGGCTGGAACACCGACCAGCAGGCTGTCGACGACCTGCTCGCGGAGCTCGCCGAGGTGCCGCACGTGGAGGCCGTCGAGGCCGCCGACCCGCAGCGGGGGTCGGTGAGCGAGGACGGTACGACCGCGCTGGTCACCATCGTGATGGACGCCAAGCCCGGCGAGCTCCCGATCAGCGCCTACGAGCCGTTCCTCGAGATCGCGGACGAGACCGCGACCGACGATCTCCAGATCGAGATGGCCGGCGACTCGATGCGCGAGGTGAACGAGGGCGAGGGCGGCAGCTCCGAGGGGATCGGCATGCTCGCCGCGCTGGTGATCATGCTGTTCATGTTCGGCTCGTTCCTGGCGGCGAGCCTGCCGCTGATCACCGCGATCTTCGCGGTCGGCACCACCTTCGGCGTGGTCACGCTGCTCTCCCACCTCACCACGATCCCGGACTACACCGCCCCGATGCTCATGATCGTGGGGCTCGGTGTGGGCATCGACTACGCGCTGCTGGTCTTCTCGCGCTACCGCAGCGAGCTGCTCCACGGCGCCACCCGCGAGGACGCCACCGCGACCGCGATCGACACCGCCGGGCGCTCGGTGCTCTTCGCCGGCGTCAGCGTGATCCTGGCGCTCTGCGGCCTCTACGTGCTGCGGCTGACCTCGATCCAGGGGGTCGTGCTCGGCGTCGCGCTCACCGTCCTGATGACCATGATCGCCGCGGTCACCCTGCTCCCGTCGCTGCTGACCCTGTTCGGCAAGCGCCTGGAGAAGTCCGTACGCCGCCACGCCGCCCGATCCCGTCGCGAGCCCGGTCAGCGCTGGCGGTCCTGGGCCTCCGGCGTCCAGCGGCACCCGTGGGCCGCACTGCTCGTCTCCCTGGTCGCCCTCGGCGCGCTGGCCACCCCGGTCCTCGGCCTCCAGCTCGGTTTCGCCGATGCCGGCAACGACGACCCCTCCTCGACCACGCGGAAGGCCTACGACCTGGTCAGCGACAAGTTCGGTCCCGGTGCCAACGGTCCCCTGGTGATCATGACCGAGGGCTCGCAGGGGCAGGCGGCCGCGGCGTACGAGAAGGTCCAGGGGTACGACGGCGTGGCTGCCGTGACGCCCCCGCAGCCGTCGGCCGACGGCGCGGTGTTCACCTCCATCGCCTTCCCGGAGACCGGCCCGCAGGACGCCGAGACCACCGAGCTGGTCAAGGACCTGCGAGCGGACCTCGGCGACGACGCCCTGGTCGGCGGCTCGACCGCGGCGCTGATCGACTACTCCGACGCGGTCGGGAAGAAGCTGCCGCTCTTCATCGGCCTCGTGGTCGGGCTCTCCGCGCTGCTGCTGATGTGCGTCTTCCGCTCCGTCGCGGTGGCGATCAAGGCAGCCGTCCTCAACCTGATCTCGATCGGCGCCTCGATGGGGGCGATGACGTACGTCTTCCAGGAGGGGCTGCTCGGGGTCGAGCCCGGTCCGATCGAGGCGTTCCTGCCGGTGATGACCTTCGCGATCGTCTTCGGGCTCTCGATGGACTACGAGGTCTTCCTGATCTCGCGGATGCGCGAGGAGTGGCTGCGCAGCGGCGATGCGCAGGAGGCGGTCCTGGAGGGCCTGGCGCACACCGGCGGTGTCATCACCGCGGCCGGTGCCATCATGGTCGTGGTGTTCGGAGCCTTCTGGTTCAGTCCGGACCGGATGCTGCAGGAGATGGGCTTCGTGATGGCGGTGGCGGTGCTGCTCGACGCGGTCGTGGTGCGGTGCCTGGTGGTGCCCGCCGTGATGCGTATCCTCGGTGCCGGTGCGTGGTGGCTGCCGAGGTGGCTCGACCGGATCCTGCCGCGTCTCCAGAACGTCGAATGAACCCGGGTAAGCGGGTTCCGGACAGTTACTTGGACGTGAAACAAATTTCCTGCGGGGAGACGTAAGGGCGCGTACAACCGAAGGGAAGGGCCGCACCCCCAGCGGTCCCCGGCTTTCGGGAGTTGCCATGAACGTGATCTTCCGCCTGTCCACAGTCCGCCTCGCGGTCTCCCTCACCTCCATCGCCCTTCTCGGCGCCGGCCTCGCCGTCGCCCCCGGCTCCCCAGCCTCAGCGGCTGGGGAGCCTTACGTCGCGCTCGGTGACTCCTACTCCTCGGGAGTCGGCACCCGCACGTACATCAACGACGGCAGCAACTGCAAGCGGTCGACCCTGGCGTACCCGAGCCTGGTCGCCGCGGCGAAGGGCTACAGCCTCAACTTCCGCGCCTGCTCCGGAGCGCTCGTCGCCGACGTCACCAACAGCCAGCTCAGCGCACTGTCCACCTCGACCCGCTACGTGACCATCTCGGTCGGCGGCAACGACGCGGGCTTCGCCGACGTGATCACCGAGTGCGCGCTGCCCGCCTGGGCGAGCGACTGCTCGGGCGCGGTCGCGGGTGCGCAGAGCTACATCCGCAACACGCTCCCGGGCAGCCTCGGGACGCTCTACTCGAGGATCCGTTCGGCCGCGCCCAGCGCGAAGGTGGTGGTCGTCGGCTACCCGAAGCTGTTCATGGGGGAGGACTGCAACGCCTTCACCTGGTTCAGCCCGCAGGACGAGGCGATCCTCAACGACACCGCGGTGCTCCTCAACAACACCACGGCCTCGCGCGCGAGCGCTGCCGGGTTCACCTACGTCAACCCGATCAGCCGGTTCACCGGGCACGCGGTCTGTGACGACGTGGAGTGGATCAACGGGCTCTCCGACCCGATCGAGGAGTCCTACCACGCCAACGCGGCCGGACACCGTGACGGCTACACGCCCCTGGTGAGCTCGCCGCTCACCGGAGCCACCCTCACCGCCGGCCCCGCGGTCATCGCCGCTGCCGAGGCGACCGGTCCCGCACAGGCCGCCAAGCAGAGGAAGTACGCCGCGCTCGACCGCCACATCGAGCCGAAGGTGTTCCAGCCGCCGACCCTTGAGCGCCTGCAGAAGCTCGCCGACCAGCGCGGGGTCGACCTGAACGCCTGGCTGGCGACGCACTGATCCGAGCGGTGGTGAAGCCGAGCGTGGCCCACTGGTCACTCTCGGCTTCACAACCTCTGCGTTGGACGGGTGTAACCCAATCTTGGGGGCAAGGCTGATAGAACCGTTCCATGCGAGTCTCCCGGGGCATTGCGGCCCTTGCTGTCGCCTTACCGCTGCTTGCCGGCTGTGGTGGAGCCAAGGACCCCGGTCCGAGCATGTCGACCCTGACCACAGCCCTGGAGCGCGGCACGTTCACGAAGGTCGACTTCGTGGCGAAGACCGATCCTGCTGCCGTCGCGGCCGACTACCACGACCTCACCGGCAACCTGTTCGGGAAGCTCGGGGCGCCGGACGTGTCCGCGACCAAGCCCACCTTCACCGGCCACGGCACCGACAGCGCGAAGTCGACGCTCACCTGGGCATGGGGCCTTCCGGGCGGCCGGTGGACCTACGAGTCGGAGGTCGAGCTCCGCAAGACCGGTGAGAAGTGGGAGTTCGTCTGGGAGCCGACCGTCGTCGCGCCCACGCTCGCCGAGGGACGCAGCCTGCACGTCGAGACCGTCCAGCAGCAGCGTGGCGAGATCCTGAGCACCTCGGGCGAGACCCTCGTCGCCGACCGTCCGGTCGTCACGGTGGGCATCGACAAGACGCTGATCGACCCGGTCGCGGCGCCCGCTGCCGCCCGGGACGTCGCCGCGATCGTCGGCATCAACCCCAAGCGCTACGCCAAGCGGGTCAGGGCGGCCGGGGACAAGGCGTTCGTCGAGGCCCTCTCGATCCGCAAGCCGATGATGACGAAGGCCAAGGCCTCCAGGATCGCCAAGATCAAGGGCGCCGCGATGCTCAACCGGACGCTGCCGCTCGGCCCGACCAAGGAGTTCGCCTCGCCGGTCGTCGGCATCGTCGGCGAGGTGACGGCCGAGATGATGAAGAAGAAGCCCGGGACCTACCTCCCCGGCGATCTCGCCGGGCTCTCCGGGCTGCAGGCACGCTACGACGACCAGCTGCGGGGCAAGCCCGGGCTGCAGGTCTCGGTGCTCGGGGACGAGGGCGAGGTGCTCAAGAAGCTCTACAGCACCGATCCGGTCGACGGGAAGTCGCTGACCATCACCCTCGATGCGCGGATGCAGAAGAGCGCCGAGAAGATCTTGAAGGAGGTCAAGCCCGAGAGCGCCCTGGTCGCGATCCGGCCCAGCGACGGCGCCGTGCTGGTCGCCGCCAACGGCAAGGACAACAAGATGAACCTGGCCACCTACGGCCAGGCGGCGCCGGGATCGACCTTCAAGGCCGCGACCACGCTCGCGCTGCTGCGCAAGGGCCTCGACGCCGACAGCCGGGTCACCTGCCCCGCCAAGGCCACCGTCGACGGCAAGACGTTCAAGAACGACTCCTGGTACCCGAAGTCCGCACTCGGGGAGATCACGCTCGCCCACGCCGTCGCCGAGTCCTGCAACACCGCCATGATCGGCGCGGCGGGCGAGGTCGGTCACGCCGAGATCGCCTCGGCCGCCGCCTCCCTGGGCTTCGGCATCGACCGCGACGCCGGCTTCACCTCCTACTTCGGCCAGATCCCCGAGCCAACGGGCGACACCGAGCACGCCGCCGACCTGATCGGACAGGGCAAGGTCCTCGCCTCGCCGCTCGTGATGGCCACCGTCATCGGTTCCATCCAGGCCGGTCACACCGTGGTCCCGAACCTCGTCCAGGGCCAGGCCGCCAAGCCGTCGGGCGTGGAGCCGCTGGCCGCCGACGAGGCCGCGGAGCTGCGTACGATCTTCCGGGGTGTGGTCACCGACGGCACCGGTCGCGGTCTGGCCGACGTGCCGGGCAAGCCGGTGATCGCCAAGACCGGCACGGCGGAGTTCGACCGCAACGGCAAGCGCCTCACCCACACCTGGATGATCGCGGCGCAGGGTGACCTGGCCGTGGCGGTCTACGTCGACGAGGGCGAGAACGGGGCGGCCACCTCGGGACCGCTCGTCGAGGCCTTCCTGCGGATGGTCAACGAGCGCTGAGGCGCCACCCGAAATGCGTTGTGGCCCGGCCGTGAGGCCGGGCCACAATCGATTTCCCTCGGTGTCTCTCCACCGACGGGGGGAACAGTAGAGAGACTCGAGGGGCGAGCCTGGCGGCCTTTCGGCCGCGAGGCCCGGTCGAGGTTTGGAGTGCTCCCTCCCTACGTCGACGTGGATACATAACCAGACTTGTTTCTGGCTGTCACGTTTATGCCCGTTTTCTACAGAGTTCTTGACCGAGTGTGGGCAAGCTGTGGCCCGGTCACTGCGGAGCGCTGTCGGCGGGGATCTCCGCGATGCCGTTCTCGCTCGTCGTGGACACGGCCTTGCGGAGCATCGAGCCGAGGTCGACGCCCGTGGTGGTCTTGAGCATGTTGAGCGTCTGGACGACGTTGTCGTTGACCTGCTTCGGGATGGCGCCGGCACCCTCGGTGGAGAGGACGGTGAGGCTGTCGATCGCGCTGATCGGCGCGGCGACCTCCTTGGCGATCCGCGGCAGGACCTCGATCAGCATCTGCAGCACGGCGGCGTCGTTGTAGGACGCGAACGCCGAGGCGCGCTTGTCCATCGCCTCGGCCTCGGCCTGTCCCACGGCCAGCGTCGCGGCGGCGCTCGCCTCACCCTCGGCCCGGGTCGCCTCGGCGCCGGCCAGACGCAGCGACTTCTGCGCCTCACCGCGCTTGGCACCCTCGATGGCCTCGGCCTCGGCCAGCGCGGCACGGCGGGCCTTCTCCGCCTCACCGGTGAGCCGCGCCTGCTCGGCGTCCGCCTCGGCCGCGGCGATGGTGGCCGCCTTGCGGGCCTCCGCGGCGGCGATCTCCGAGTTACGGCGACCCTCCGCCTCCTGCTCGACGCGGTAGCGCTCGGCGTCGGCGGGCTTGCGCACCTGGGTCTCGAGCTGGCGCTCGGTCAGCGCCGCCTGGCGTACGGCGACCTTCTCCTGCTCGGTGAGGATGGCCTGGTCGCGGTCGGCCTGGGCGAGCGGGCCGGAGGCGGCGGCGTTGGCGGCGGCCGCGTCGGTCTCGGCCTTGATCTCGGCCTGCTTGAGGGCGAGCGCGCGCTGAGCGATCGCGATCTCCTCCTCGGCCTTGATGCGCGCCTGCTCGGCGGCACGACGTGCCTCCGCCTCGGCGATCGAGGCGGCCTGGGTGATGCGGGCGGCCTCGGGGCGACCGAGGTTGGCGAGGTAGGAGCCGTCGTCGGTGACGTCCTGGATCTGGAAGGTGTCCAGGATCAGGCCCTGGCCGGTGAGCGAGGACTCGGACTCGTCGGCGACCCGCTGGGCGAAGGCGGCCCGGTCACGGATGATCTGCTCGACGGTCAGACCACCGACGATCGAGCGCAGCGCGCCGGCGAGCACCTCCTGCGTGAACGGCTCGATCTCCTCCTGCTGGGAGAGGAAACGCTGCGCAGCCAGCCGGATCTGGTCGGCGTTGCCGCCCACCTTCACGATCGCGACGCCGTCGAGGTTGAGCTTGATGCCCTGGCCGGAGACCGCGCCGCGGATCTGCACCGAGATCCGGCGCGAGGAGAGGTCCATCGTCGCCAGCTTCTGGACGAACGGCACCACGAAGACACCGCCGCCGAGCACGACCTTCTGGCCGGACAGGTCGGTGGTGAGCTGGCCGGTCTCCGGGTTGAGGACGGCCTTGCCCTTGCGGCCGGTGACGATGAACGCCTGGTTGGGACCGGCGACCTTGTAGCGGCTGGTGACCAGCAGCAGGAGCAGGATGAGAAGTACGACAAGGCCGGCGATCGGCACCAGCAGTTCCATGAGGACCCCTTCAGGTCAGGAGGTGATCTCGCGCCACGTCGGCGCGACGGTGACTGCCGTCGGTGAGAGGACCCCGGTCACGTGCACGGGGGTGCCGGGCGTGATCGCCTCGTCGAGCTCGGGAGCCTTGGCGTTGTAGGTCACCGTGTGGCCCCCGAGGGCGACCCGCACCACGCCGAACCCGCCGGCCGGGATCGTGGTGATCACCGCGGCGTCCAGCCCGACGGCGGCGTCGCCCGAAGGCGCCGCGTCGGTGTTCTCCTCCTTCAGGAGGCGGGTCAGCCACAGCGCGAACCAGGCGAAGAGGGCGCCGCCCAGGACTCCGATCCCGATGGCCGGGAGCGTGCCGACCGGGCCGACGGCGAGGGCGCCGCCGAACCCGAAGGCGGACACGAATCCGCCGATCGCGGCGGTCGAGAACCAGTCGGCATCGAGCGCGCCGCCGAGGAAGCCGTCGAGGAGGTCGCCGATCACCAGCGACACCAGCAGGAGGCCCAGCCCGACGGCTCCGATGATCAGGAACGTCGTCACACCAAACCTTTCGGCAGAGTCTCCACACTGAGCAGCAGTCTGGTGCGGACTTTATCCATCGAGCCGGGGCTTGTCCGCCCTATTCGAAGGTCCAGAGAAGAAGCTCCGTCGGTACGCCCGCACTGACCGTGAACTCCGGCGGCAGATCCTCGCCGGCGGTGACCTCGAAGGCGTCCCCGGCGGTCAGCGGCTCGGCCATGCCGCTGCGCAGCAGGGCGCCGGTAGCGACGTGGAGATGGCGGAGACGACCGTCCGGGAGGGTGATCTCGGCGGGGCCGGCGGTGCCGACATGGCCGACCAGCAGCGAGCCCTGGTCCAGGCGGACCGCCTCGACCCACTCGCCCTCGACCGGGGTGACGTCGTGGACGGCGTACGCCGGCTCGCCGGTGCTGCCCGTCACCCAGACCTGGATGAACCGGGTGCCGGAGGCGGAGGCGAACTCGGAGTGGTCGACGCCGTCGCCGGTGGTGAAGACACCGACCTGGCCGCGGGCGACGGTCCCGGTGGCGCCGGTCGAGTCGGTGTGGGTCACCTCGCCGGAGATCGGCCAGGTGACGATCGTGACTCCGGCATGGTGGTGGTTCTCGAAGCCCTCACCGTTGCGCAGCAGGTGCTCGTCGTAGGCCACGATCGGGCCGAAGCCGACCCTGCTGGGGTCGTAGTGGGGTCCGAAGGAGTAGGTGTGCCAGGTAATTTTTCCTGGCCTGAGGCCGGGTGGACGTTCCGTGAATCGGGCGGTTCCTCGGCGGATCTGGGCAGTCACAGTCATGATTGTGCCGTGGCGTTTCCCAAGTTCCCGACTGGCTTCGTGTTCGGCACTGCAGACGCCACCCGGCCGGGGGGCGAGCAGGATGTTGCGCTGCTCATGCGTCTCGGTGCGCCGGGATACCGGTTCGCGGTCTCCTGGCGTGAGCTTCAGCCGGGTGGTCGCGGTGTCTTCGATCCCGATGCCCGCGCTCGCTACGACCGCCTGGTCGACGAGCTGCTCGAGGCCGGCCTGCGCCCGTCGGCCACGCTCTACGCCGGCGAGCTGCCCGAGCCGCTGGCCGCCGACGGCGGCTGGCTCAACCGGGCCACGGTCGATGCCTTCGGTGAGTACGCCCAGACGGTCGCCGACCTGATCGGCGACCGCGTCCCGGAGTGGGTGCCGGTCCAGGATCCCAACGTGGCCGGCTACCTCGGCTACGGCCTCGGCACGATAGCGCCCGGCCGCCGGGCCGGCTGGGGCGTCGTCGCGGCGATGCACCACCTGCTGCTGGCTCACGGCCGCGGCGTGCAGGTGCTGCGCGCCGCCGGGGTCGGGTCCGTCGGCTGCGCGAACCACCACGAGCCGATCTGGCCGCTCTCGGAGGATCCCGCCGACGTCGGCGCCGCCAAGCTCATCGATCTCGCCTGGAACGCGGTGCCGCTCGAGGCCATGCTGCTGGGCCGCTACCCCCGTGACCTCGCCGGTCTCGCCGACGAGGTCGTGATGCCGGGCGACATGGCCGTGATCCGCTCGCCCCTCGACTTCTACGGGGTCAACTTCTTCGCCCCGCAGCGCATCGGCGCCTCCGCCGAGGGCGACGACATCCCGTTCCGGATGGTGCCGCTCGTCGGCTACCCCGCCACCGACACCGGCTGGGGCGTGGTGCCGACCGCCCTGCGGGAATGGCTGATCATCACCCGGTCCCGTTATCGCGCCGCGATGCCGCCGATCGTGGTGACCGAGTGCGGTGCTGCGTACGACGCTCCGGTGGTGGACGGCGAGGTCGACGACCAGGCCCGGATCGACTACCTCGAGGCACACCTGGAGGCGGTCTCGGCCGCGATCGAGCGTGGCGTCGACGTGCGCGGCTTCTACGCCTACACCCTGCTCGACCGCGACGGCTGGGAGGCTCCGTTCACCGGCAAGGACTGGGAGGACGGCGTCGGCGGGAAGTACGGCCTGGTCCACGTCGACTCCGCCGGGGTGCGTACGCCGAAGCGGTCCTTCGGGTGGTACGCCGACATGGTCGCCGCCCACGCCGAAGGCGCGCCCACCGGCTAGAAGGCCAGCTTCTCGCCGATCGCGCGGATCGCGTCCAGGTCGCCCGGGTGCGGCACCCAGGGGAGCGTGAGCGAGTCCTTGGACTTGTCGGTGTAGCGCGGGATCACGTGGAAGTGCAGATGGAAGACGGTCTGCCACGCCGCCGGCCCGCAGTTGTTGAGCACGTTGACCCCGTCCGCCTGCAGCACGTCGACCGCCCGCCGCGCGACCGCCTGGGCGGCCTTCGCGGTCGAGGCGTAGACCGCCGGGTCGGCCTCCAGGACGTCCTTGGTGTGCGTCTTCGGCACCACCACGGTGTGCCCTTCGGCAGCGGGCGCGATGTCCATGAAGGCGTACGTCTCGTCGTCCTCGTAGACCTTCGTCGAGGGGATGTTGCCCGCGACGATGTTGCAGAACAGGCAGTCGGGATCGCTCATGTCCCCGAGGCTATCGGGTCACAGGCCCGCGGCGACCTCGGTTCCCTGCTTGATCGCGCGCTTGGCGTCCAGTTCGGCCGCGACGTCGGCGCCACCGATCAGGTGCCAGTTGTCACGCTCCGTCCACAGGTCGCGCACCGACTCCTGGCCGGCGCAGAGGATCACGTGGTCGACCTCGAGCGTGTGCGGCTCACCGTCGACGGCGTAGTGAAGGGTGACGGCGTCGTCGCCCGCCTCGATCTTGTCGTAGGTCGCGCCGCGGACCTGCTTGACGCCGTCCTGCTTCAGGTGCGCTCGGTGGGCCCAGCCGGAGGTCTTCCCGAGGCCGATGCCGATCGGAGTGGACTTGCGCTGCAGCAGGGTCACCTGGCGGGCGGGGGCCTCGAGCACCGGGGTGGTGAGGCCGCCGCGGAAGGTCGCCGGGTCGCCGACGCCCCAGCGGGCCTTCCACTCCTCGAGCGTCTCGGGCTGGTGGGTCAGCCAGGCGGAGACGTCGACGCCGATGCCTCCGGCGCCGATCACCGCGACCCGGCGGCCCGGGACGACCCGGCCGGCGAGCACGTCGGCGTACGTCACCACCCGGTCGTCCTCGGAGCCGGCGATCTGCGGCACCCGCGGGGTGACGCCGGTGGAGACGATGACGTGGTCGAAGGGCTCCAGATCGGCGGTGGTGGCCTCGGTGTCGAGGCGTACGTCGACGCCCAGCACCTCCAGGCGCCGGCCGAAGTAGCGCAGGGTGTCCTTGAAGTCCTCCTTGCCCGGCACCGCCATCGCGAGGCGGAACTGGCCACCGATCTCCGGGGACTTCTCGAACAGGGTCACCGCGAAGCCGCGCTCGGCGGCCGAGGTGGCGGCGGCGAGGCCGGCCGGGCCGGCGCCGACGACGGCCACGGACTGCTTGAGCTTGGTCGGGGAGAGCACCAGGGTCGTCTCGCGCGCGGCGCGCGGGTTGACCAGGCAGGACGCGGCCTTGTTGGCGAAGGCGTGGTCCAGGCAGGCCTGGTTGCAGGCGATGCAGGTGTTGATCTCGTCGGTGCGGCCCTCGGCGGTCTTCTTGGCGAACTCCGGGTCGGCCAGCAGCGGGCGAGCCATCGAGACCAGGTCGGCCTTGCCCTCGGCGATCGCCGACTCGGCGAGCTCGGGGGTGTTGATCCGGTTGGAGGCACAGACCGGGATCGAGACCTCGGCCTTGAGGCGCGCGGTCATGTCGAGCCAGGCACCGCGCGGGACCTGGGTGATGATCGTGGGCACCCGGGCCTCGTGCCAGCCGATGCCGGTGTTGAACACCGAGACCCCGGCGTCCTGGAGGGCGTAGGCGAGCTCGATCGTCTCCTCCCAGGTCTGGCCGTCCTCGACCAGGTCGAGGATCGAGAGCCGGAAGATGATCGGAAAGTCGTCGCCGACCAGCTCGCGCGAGCGCCGCACGATCTCGACCGGGAACCGCATCCGGTTGGTCGCGGTGCCGCCCCAGCGGTCCTCGCGCTGGTTGGTGCGCTCGGCGAGGAACTGGTTGATCAGGTAGCCCTCCGACCCCATGATCTCCACCGCGTCGTAGCCGGCCTTCTTCGCCAGCGAGATGCTCTTGGCGAAGTCGTTCACGGTCGCGTCGACGGCCTTGTCGGAGAGGGCCGCGGGCTTGAACGGGTTGATCGGCGCCTTGACGGCCGAGGCGCTGACCGAGAACGGCGTGTAGGCGTAGCGGCCCGCGTGCAGCACCTGCATCGCGATCGCACCGCCCTCCTCGTGCACCGCGCCGGTGACCCGGCGGTGCTGGACGGCGTGCAGCCGGGAGCTCATCTCGCTCGCGAACGGCTTGAGCCAGCCGCGCTTGTTCGGTGCGTAGCCGCCGGTGATGATCAGCCCGGTGCCGCCGCGTGCGCGCTCGGCGAAGTAGGCCGCCAGCTTGGGGATGTCCCACGCGTGGTCCTCGAGGCCGGTGTGCATCGACCCCATCACCACGCGGTTGCGCAGGGTGAGCGACCCGATCGTGAGCGGGGAGAGCAGGGATTCGTACGCCATGGACGTATGCTACTCATGAGTAATAAGAAGCGGCCAGTGCTGGTTCCATTTAGCATTCCGCACATGCGCACTCGCCTTACTCCCCTTCTCGTCGCCTCACTCGCTCTGGCCGCCGCTCTGACCGCGTGCGGAAGCGAGGACGACACCAGCGCCGCGGGCGGCGCACCTGCCTCGTGCAAGGCCGCGGACCTGCCGCTCAAGCAGGACGGCAAGCTGACCATCGGCACCGACTCCCCGGCGTACGAGCCGTGGTTCTCCGAGGACGACCCCAGCAACGGCAAGGGCTTCGAGTCGGCGGTCGCCTACGCCGTCGCCGAGCAGCTCGGGTTCGCCAAGGACGACGTCGTCTGGGTCAAGCAGGCGTTCAACACCTCCTACACCCCGGGCGAGAAGAAGTTCGACTTCGACATCAACCAGATCTCCATCACCCCCGAGCGAGCAGGCGTCGTCGACTTCTCGCAGGGCTACTACACGGCCTCGCAGGCGGTCGTGACGATGGAGGAGGACGCGGACAAGGCGGCGTCGCTCGCCGATCTGAAGGGCCTCAAGCTCGGTGCCCAGACCGCGACCACGTCGCTGACCGCGATCCGCGAGGACGTCCAGCCGACCACGGACCCGCTGGTCTTCGACACCAGCGACCAGGCCAAGCAGGCGCTGCTCAACGGTCAGGTCGACGCGCTCGTCTTCGACCTGCCCACGGCGTTCTACATCACCGCCGCCGAGATCGAGGGCAGCACCATCACCGGGCAGTTCGAGAGCAGCGAGAAGCCGGAGGAGTTCGGCCTGCTGACCGAGAAGGACAGCGGCCTGGCGCCGTGCCTCGACGAGGCGCTGACCGCGCTCGAGGAGGACGGGACCCTCGCCGCGCTCGAGAAGGAGTGGCTCTCCGACGTCGTCTCCGTGCCGGTCTTGAAGTGACAGCGTCGATTCATTCTGTGGAGGGGTCTCGACAGGCTCGACCACCGAGTGAGCGGGAGCTCGAGAGGCAGGCCGTACGCCGCCGGCTGAGGCTCCAGCAGGTCACCATCGCCACCGTGGTGACCGTCGTGGTCGCGGTCGGACTGGCGCTGCTGGTCGTCTCCTCGCCCGGGTGGGACCGGGTCCGGGACTACTTCCTGAGCTGGTCGCACGCACGCGACTCGTTCGCGGCGATCGGGGAGGGGTTCTGGATCAACATCCGGATCTTCCTGGTCGCCGAGCCGTGCGTACTCGTCCTCGGTGCCCTCGTCGCCGTCGCCCGCCAGACCACCTCCCCGTGGCTGGCGCCGCTGCGGCTCCTCGCCACCGGCTACACCGACCTGTTCCGTGGGGTGCCGTCGATCATGGTCGTGGTCATCTGCGGCATCGGGATCCCGGCGCTGGGGCTGTCCGGGGTGACCAGCTCGCTGTTCTGGCTCACCACGTTCGCGCTCGTGCTCTGCTACGGGGCCTACGTCGCCGAGGTCTTCCGCGCCGGCATCCTGGCGATCCACCCCACCCAGGTCGCCTCGGCCGAGGCGCTGGCGCTGACCCGTGCCCAGACGATGCGCTTCGTGGTCCTCCCGCAGGCCGTACGTCGCGTCGTACCGCCGCTCATGAACGACCTCGTCTCGCTCCAGAAGGACACCGCGCTGATCTCGGCGGTCGGTGTCTTCGAGGCGCTCCGGGCGGCCCAGGACTACCAGGGCTACAACTTCAACGGCACGCCGCTGCTCGTCGCCGCTGCGTACTTCCTCGTCGTCGCGGTGCCGCTCACCCGGCTCACCGACTGGCTGATGCGGCGACAGATCGAGAAGGAGCAAGGCCGATGACGGCATCGATGTCAGGCCTGCTGGAGGCGAAGGGGCTGCGGAAGGCCTATCGCGGGAAGGTCGTCCTGGACGACCTGGACCTGTCCGTCGCGGAACACGACGTGGTCTGCCTGATCGGGGCGTCGGGGTCGGGGAAGTCGACCCTGCTGCGCTGCCTCAACCTGCTCGAGACGATCGACGACGGGGTGATCACCTTCGACGGCCGGGAGATCTCCGACCCGCTCGTCGACCCGCGCTCGGTCCGGCGTGAGATCGGGATGGTGTTCCAGGCGTACAACCTCTTTCCGCATCTGTCCGTGCTCGACAACTGCACCTTGGCCCAGGTGCGGGTGCACGGCGTCGCCAAGGACGAGGCGGCCGATCGAGCGCGGCAGCTGTTGGCGCGGTTCGGCCTCGCGGACAAGGCCGACGCCCATCCCGACGCGCTCTCCGGGGGCCAGCAGCAGCGGGTCGCGCTGGTGCGGGCGATGTGCACACGCCCGCGCCTGCTGCTCCTCGACGAGATCACCGCCGCCCTCGACCCCGAGCTCGTCGGTGAGGTGCTGGAGATCGTCCGGGCCGAGGCGCAGGCGGGCACGACCCTCGTCCTCGCCACCCACGAGATGTCCTTCGCCCGCGAGGTCGCCACCAAGGTCTGTTTCCTCGACGGCGGTCGCGTGCTGGAGCAGGGTCCGCCGGAGCAGCTCTTCGGCGACCCGGTCGAGGAGCGCACCCGCGCCTTCCTGGCTCGCGTCCGTTGCTGAAGTGTGAAATTGGCGGATATCCACAGGTTTCTCCACAAGGTGCGTGATGGTGGATTGGGCCTGAGAACCTGCTCGAGAGGGTGGGAACCTCCTGCTGGAGGTAGCGCAGGTGGGTTTCTACGCCCGATCGGCGAGGCCTCTGGTGAGGGCGCCGAGCGCTTCCCGACGATGGGCGAGGCGCTCTTCCCGGGACGCAGACTGACGCTCGTTGGGAAGGGCAAGATGCTCGGCGAGCGTCTCCAGTTGGTCTGCGGTCCATCGAGCGAGCAGTTCGCGATGGCGGTCAATGCCGACCGTCTCTACGACGTCGAGGCCGAGTTGGTGATAAGAGGCGTTCGTGACGTCGTAGCCCTCAACCTCGAGTACGCCGGCCGCAGTGTCGTACAGGAGGTCGGTCACGAGGTCAGATGAGCTGTACCAGTGCATCGCAAGGGCGATGTCGCTCGCGTCCTTGTACACGAACAGGTCGTTGGGTGCACCGCGGTCGAGCCAGGCAGCGAGCTTCGCAGCTGTGTATCCCGCGACCGTCGGGATCCGGATCTCAGTTCCTCCACCTACATCGATCGCCAGGGAGGAGTCATAGATCTCTTCGAACGCCCATACGTCGATGGGCTCCTTGCGTGGGGGCGGCGTGGCTTTGCCCGGTGGATCCTCCACTGCACCGAAGACCAGCAAGTCGGTTGGACAGTCCGCGATCGTGTAACGGATGTCGTTGGCGTTGCCTGGTGTTGGGGGAAACTCAGCGATGATGCGCTGGTACGCAGTCCACGAGCGTAAGCCGAGGGCGAGGTCGAGGTCGCTCGTTGTTGTCGTTGGCGTCGTGTGGCCGAGCGCAGCGTGGATGATGTCGCGGGCTCGGGCGCCGACGACCATGAGGTCGCTTGGAGCAAGGCCGGATCCGACGTCCAGCACCGCCCGCACTACGGATCGCAACGGATCGAGGGTCGCGTCCGGAGCCATCGCAGGGTCATACATGGGAACTCCGCCAATCCTGCGCCACCTCTTGGACCCGGGGATCCTTGCTGGCCAGCAGGTCGGCGTACACCAAGGGCCAAGGGGCCTCGCGCACCAATCTGGCATCATCATCCAGGTCTTCCCTTGGCGTCCAGAACTGCTGGCGCACGATGACGTTGGGCGCCGCGGCCGACGCGGGTGCATCCCTCCGCCACCGGTTGAGCACAGGCAACGAAGGCTTGTCTGGGTCCGGGCGTAGATCGCTCGTATAGACGATGAGTTCGGTCGGTCTGAGGAGGTCTTGCGCGGCAGCCTCTCCACTCACATAGACCGGCCCTATGCTCTTGATGCGGTCAACGTCGGTATTACCGTAGAAGTGCCAGACACCGAGTCGCGGAACAGTGACATCACTGAACCCATTCGCCCATCGGTCCAAGAGACCACCTGGCCGGTAGCGGGTGGATTTTGCTGCCAGTCCTGACTCTTTGAGTAGGGCGGCCGTTTCGTGGGCAAGTCCGACAGAAACGCCGGAGACCTCTGCGAGTGTCCGACTGCTCGCATCCCACAAGTCTGGCCACGAGAGCAGGGCGAAGATGACTTGGTTGCGGTTAGCGCTGAAAGGATTAACCCCACGTGCCTCGGAAGGCTTCCGTGTCGTCTTCCGGTCTCCGCTGCCCTTGGAACGAGAGGCCTCGCGGCCAGAGATGCTGATGAGCACATCACCGAACTCGATCCAAGCGTTGCCGGCTAGATCGACGTACTGAATGCCTGCGCGTCGAAATGTCGATTGCAACTCGTCGTGAACGTAGTCATCCCAGACGAGGAGTGGAAGACCCATATCAATGAGGCTGGCTACTGCCGGGAGCGACAGATTGGAAGCTCCCCCTGAAACAAGGGCGTAGGTTTTCGAGGAGTTGCCGCGGGCCAGGGTCCACTCGCGAACGCCGTAGCCAGCGAGACGTTTGGAGAGACGGGTCTCGGTTGTCACCCCCATGTCATGGAGGCGGGACTCCAACGCGGACACGTTGGTCATTGGGACTCCCCTCTCGCGATCACCCCGGCTGTTCAGAAAAATTGAACACCCGGCGCCCATTGAACACTCCAAACGCCAGATGTTCAATGGGCGGGGGATGTACAAAAAAATTGAACACCGGTAAGGATTGAACGCTGCTTAAGTGGGCCGAGGCCATACGGCGAGCCCGCTCGGACTCAGATGGTGCTCAACCTAGCTCGCCCGTCCGACCGGAAACCGGCCGAGACGGGCGAGGTGGATTGAGTTGGCGCTCAGACGGCAGCAGGGGCGGGGAAGGTCGGGTACTCGACACCCGAGATCGACTGCACGGTGCGGACGACCTGGCAGGAGTAGCCGAACTCGTTGTCGTACCAGACGTAGAGGATCGCGGAGTCGCCGTCGACGATGGTCGCGTTGCCGTCGATGATCGAGGCGGCGCGCGAGCCGATGAAGTCGGAGGAGACCGCGTCGCGGGCGGTGGTGAAGTCCACCTGGCGACGCAGCTCGCCGGTCAGCGAGGCCTCGCGGAGGTACTCGACGACCTCTTCCTTCGAGGTCTCACCCTTGAGCGAGAGCGACAGGATCGCGATCGAGACGTCCGGGGTGGGGATGCGGATCGAGTTGCCGGTGATCTTCGCCTTCAGGTCCGGGAGCGCCTTGGCGACGGCAGAGGCCGCACCCGTCTCGGTGAGCACCAGGTTGAGCGGTGCGGAACGACCACGGCGGTCGGCCTTGTGGTAGTTGTCCAGCAGGTTCTGGTCGTTGGTGAACGAGTGCACCGTCTCGACATGACCGCGCACGATCCCGAAGCGGTCCTCCATCAGCTTCAGCGGCGGCACGATCGCGTTGGTCGTGCAGGACGCGCAGGAGATGACCTTCTCGTCGCCGGTGAGGGTCTGGTGGTTGACACCGTGGACGATGTTGGGGACGTCGCCCTTGCCCGGCGCGGTCAGCAGGACCTTCTTGATGCCCGGGCGCAGGTGCTGCGAGAGCCCCTCGCGGTCGCGCCACTTGCCGGTGTTGTCGATGAGGATGGCGTCCTTGATGCCGTACGCCGTGTAGTCGACCGTCGTCGGGTCGTTGGAGTAGATGAACTGGATCGGGTTGCCGTTGGCGATGATCACGCCGTTTTTCTCGTCCACCGTGATGGTGCCGGCGAACTGGCCGTGGATCGAGTCGCGGCGCAGGAGCGAGGCGCGCTTGATGAGGTCGTCCTCGCCGCCCTTGCGGACGACGACAGCCTTCAGTCGCAGGCCGTGGCGCGAGCCCGCCTTCTCGACGAGGAGCCGGGCGACGAGCCGGCCGATCCGGCCGAAGCCGTAGAGCACGACGTCCTGGCCACCGTTGCGCTCGAGCTTGTTGTCACCCGTGGCACCGGACAGCTTCTCGGCCACGAACTCGTCGACCGAGAGGCCGCGGTCGTCCTCGGCGTACTGGACCGCGAGCAGGCCCAGGTCGATCTTCGACGGGCCCAGGTCGAGCTTGGCGACCGCCTGGAGGAGCGGGAACGTGTCGGTGACCGAGAGCTCCTCGCCCTCGATCTGGCGCGCGAACCGGTGCGCCTTGAGGATCGAGATGTCGGACTTGCTCACCAACGACCGGCTGTGGACCAGGATGGTGACATCCTTCTCGCGGTAGAGCTTGCCGATGATCGGGATCATCGTCTCCGCGAGCTCCTCGCGGTGCTGCCAGTCGTTGAAGGTCTCGTCGGTGTCGCTCACAGCTCAACTTTCGGTTGCTCGGGAAGATGGGACGGCACACCCCGCCAGGCTCGATTATCGGCATGGCGACAGCCCCGGCCACCTTGATCGATCCAACCTCGGACAGGGTGTGACCGGGGTCTCTCCAACCTCTACGAGCAGGCCCCGAACGAGCCGGAAGACGCCGTCATGGAGTGGCGGTCGCCGTCGGCTCCTCGGTCGGCTCCGGGGTCGGCTCGACCGTCGCGGTCTCGGTCGGCTCGGCGGTCGGCGTCTCGGTGGCCGGCTCGCTGGCCTCTTCGCTGGGGACCGTCGCGGTCGGCTCCGTCGTCTCGGACGGTGTCACGTCGCCACCGGTGTCCGTACCGCTGCTCGGAGCGACCTCGCCCTCGTCGTCCGCGTCCTCGTTGTCGGGCCGCTCGGCGAACTCGGAATCGTCCCCGGTCTCCACGGAGCCGCCGACCGGTGTGGTCGGCGCGGTGCTGCTCTCGCCGGTGGTCGGCTCGGCGGACGGGGTCACCTCGCCGACCTTCGGTGTGTCGTCCTGGCCCGGCAGGAGGCCGGGGTTGGCGGCGACGGCCACGCCGGCGGACACGAGGACGACCGCCGCGGCGGCGAGGCCGGCGATCTTCCAGCGACGCCCGGAGGGCTGCTGGGGCTCGGCGAACGTGGGGGCCTGGGTGGGCAGGTCGGCGGTGTCGGTGGGGCTCACGGGAGGCCGCGGGGCACGGGCGATCCCGCCTGCGGTGAACGCGGGCGGCGGCGCGCCGATGGTGGTCTCCTGCTCCGAGGTGGCCGGGGCCGGCAGCAGGGTCCAGTCGCCGTTGGTGGCGAGGATGTCGGCGGCGGAGGGCCGCGCGGCCGGCGACTCGGCCAGGCACGCGGCGACGAGCGGGCGCAGGTAGACCGGGCACAGGCTCAGGTTGGGCGACTCGCCCGTGAGGAGATGCCCCATCGAGCCGATCTCGCCGCTGAAGGGCCAGCGCCCGGTGGCGGCGACGAAGGCAACCAGACCGAGCGCCCAGATGTCGACGGCGCTGGAGAAGGTGCCGGTCTGGACCTGCTCGGGCGCCTGATAGCCGTAGGTGCCGACCGCCTTGCCGGTCTGGGTCAGCGCGGTGCCGTCGACGGAGCGGGCGATGCCCATGTCGATCACGCACGGGTCGGTGGCGCCGTAGAGGATGTTGCCCGGCTTGATGTCGCGGTGGACCAGCCCGACACGGTGGACCGCGGCGAGCGCCTCGGCGACCCCGGCCACCAGCTGGCGTACGTCGATCTCGGGCAGACGCTGACCGGAGCTGACCAGCTTGCTGAGGGGCGGGTCTGCGACGTACTGGCTCGCCATCCAGGGCTGCTCGGCATCGGGGTCGGCGTCGAGGACCCGCGCGGTGAACCGGCTCTCCACCTTCTTGGCGGCCGCGATCTCCCGCTCGAACCGGGCGCGGAAGCCGGGGTCGGAGGTGAGCTCGGGAAGGATCGCCTTCACCGCCGCCTGCATGCCCGCCGCGTCCTCACCCAGGTAGACGACACCCATGCCGCCGTGGCCGAGGCGGCCGGTCAGTGCGTAGGGACCCATCTCGCGGGGATCGTTCGCGGTCAGCGGGCTGACCGAGGTGAACGCGAGGGACTGGGGGGATGTGGGGATTTCCCGAGACAACTTCTCTGCTCCTGTGCACCGGCGAGTGTGTCTCGGAGCGTAGCGGACTCAGCGCCGCGATCAGGTCAGGCCGGGCGGAGGGTTCCAGACTCTGGATCCAGACCCCGGACCCGGACTCCGGGAGGCCGGATCCTGCGAGGATGGCCGGCATGACTGAGTCGACGGAGAAATCCACAGTGACGTTGGGCCAGGGCACCGGTCCCCTCCGCGGGGTCAAGGTCGTCGAGCTGGCGGGGATCGGGCCGGGGCCGCACGCCTGCACCATCCTCGCGGACATGGGGGCGGACGTGATCCGGGTCGACCGGCCGGGCGGCAACCTGCTCGGCGGCGGTGCCGGCGACCTGCTCACCCGGGGCCGCCCGAGCATCGCGCTGGACCTGAAGAACCCCGATGCCGTCGAGACCGTCCTGCGTCTGGTGGAGGGCGCCGACGTGCTCATCGAAGGGCTGCGCCCGGGGGTCACCGACCGCCTCGGGCTGGGGCCCGACGCCTGTCTGGAGCGCAACCCGCGCCTCGTCTACGGCCGGATGACCGGCTGGGGCCAGGACGGACCGCTCGCCCAGTCCGCAGGCCACGACCTCACCTACATCGCCACCACCGGCGTGCTCAACGGCCTCGGCCAGGACCGCGCCCGACCCCACTTCCCGCTCAACCTGCTCGGTGACTTCGGTGGCGGATCGACCTACCTGGTCATGGGCATCCTCGCCGCACTGGTCGAGGCCAGGACCACCGGCCAGGGGCAGGTCGTCGACGCCGCGATCGTTGACGGCACCGCCCACCTCGCCACGATGATCTCCGGCATGCTCGCCTCCGGCGCCTGGCACGAGCAGCGGCAGAGCAATCTGCTCGACGGCGCGATGCCGTTCTACGCGCTCTACGACACCGCCGACGGCCGCCAGGTCGCGGTCGGCGCGCTGGAGGGTAAGTTCTTCGCCGAGCTGGTCACCCGGCTCGGGCTCGACGGCGTCTGCCCGGGCCAGTACGAGATGGAGCGCTACGACGAGATGCGCGACCTCTTCGCCAAGACCTTCGCGTCGAAGACGATGGCCGAGTGGGCTGAGCTCTTCGAGGGCACCGACGCCTGCGTCGCCCCCGTCCTCACCCCGTCGGAGGCAGCGACCCATCCGCACCTGCAGGCCCGCCAGACGTACGTCACCCACCACGGCGTCACCCAGCCCGCCCCCGCCCCGCGGTTCAGCCGCACCGCCTCCACCTTGGGTGCGGGACCGGCGGCCAGTGCGGGTCAGCACACCCGCGAGGCCCTCGCCGCGTGGGGCATCGACGACGCCGACGCGCTGATCGAGAAGGGCGCCGCGTTCCAGGACTGACGAGCGGACCGCGGAGCAGAAAGAGAAACGGCGCGGCGTACGACCCGGAGGTCGTACGCCGCGCCGTTCTCAGTGGCGCGGTTCGGCTCAGTCCTTGTGGACCAGAGCGGCAGCGCGGCGACGCAGGACCACGACGAGCGCGGTGCCGGCGGCGGCAGCACCGGCGAGCATGGCCAGCAGCGGCCACATCGCGGGCACGGGCGAGTCGCTCTCGCCGGCGAGACCGGCGTCGATGTTGGTCGGGACCTCGGAGTCGGTCACCGGCGCCTCGGAGGACTCGTCGGAAGCCGGCTCGGTCTCGTCAGAGGCCGGGGTGGACTCGGACGGGGACTCGGAGGGCTCCTCCGACGGCTCCTCGGAGGGCGACTCGGACTCCACGGGCTCCGACGGCGACGGGGTCGGCGTCGGGGACGTGGTGTTCGTGTCGCCGCCGCAGTTCTCGAACCAGAAGACCTTGGACTTGGTGTCGTTGCCCTGGCTGCCCGGGGTGTGGACGGTGACCTTCACGTGGAAGCCCTGCTCGGGGTGCGGGACACCGGTCGAGTGGAGGACGTAGGTCTCGCGGCCGTCCAGGCCCTCCTCGGTGCCGGCGCCGGACGCGTCGTCCTCGCCGACGAAGACCTCGAGGTCGCCGTCCACGGTGAGCTCACCGTCGACGGTCGGCGCCTGCAGCTCGAAGGAGACCTTCGAGATGATGTCGTCGCCCTTGTCGAAGCCGTACCACTCGATGTCGAACTTGCAGTCCTGGTGGGGATCGTTGTTCGGCGTGGTGTCGGGAGCGTCGTCAGGGGCGAGGTACTCCTCGATCTTGACGGTGCCGTTGTTGCCCGCCGGGTCGGATCCACCGGTGGCGAACGCCGGGGCCGCGGAGAGCCCGGCGAGGGTGACGCCCGCGACAATCGCGCCGGCGCGTACGAAACTCAACACTCGAAAAACCTTTCGAAGACCATTTGACCGCACCGTGCGGTCCGCATGCAGCCTCAGCCACCGAAAGCGATGGGTGAGTGACCCCGAAATCGCCGTGGATGCTCGCCGCCCCCACGGCTGCTGACCGCAGCGTAGTGACCTCGCGCGCGAATGTGGAAGTTGGGCGGCAGTTGTTTTGCCGTGTCGTTGATTCCCAGTTGAGATCCAAATTGCTTGCAAAAGTTTGCGGGACAGGGTGTCGCAAACACGTACTCCCGGGTAACGTGACCCACATGCATGTCGACGTACTGATCATCGGTGCCGGTGTCTCCGGCATCGGCGCCGCCGCACAGCTCCGCGAGCGCCTCCCCGGGAAGACGCTCGCGATCCTCGAGCAGCGCGATGCCAGTGGCGGCACCTGGGACCTGTTCCGCTACCCGGGCATCCGCTCCGACTCCGACATGTTCACGTTCGCGTTCAAGTGGCGACCGTGGGAGAGTGCGCAGGCGCTGGCCGACGGTCACCAGATCCGTGACTACCTGCGCCAGACGGCGAAGGACTACGGCGTCGACAAGCTGATCCACTACGGCCACAAGGTCACCGGTGCCGCGTGGAGCACCGAGGACAAGCAGTGGACGGTCTCCGTCGAGACCGCCGACGGCCCCTCCGAGATCACCGCCGGGTTCCTGTGGAACTGCTCGGGCTACTACGACTACGCCAACGGCTACCAGCCCGAGTTCGCCGGCCTCGACGACTACGAGGGCACCTTCGTGCACCCGCAGCACTGGCCCGAGGACCTCGACTACGCCGGCAAGAAGGTCGTGATCATCGGCTCCGGCGCGACCGCGGTGACCCTGCTGCCCAACCTGGCCGGTGCCGGCAGCGAACGTGCCGAGAAGGTCACGATGCTGCAGCGCACCCCGACGTACATCCTCTCCCGTCCGGGCCAGGACGCGATCGCCTCGCTGCTGAACACCGCGCCGTTCAAGCTGCTCGGCAAGCTGCCCTTCAAGCGCGTGCGCGAGAAGATCGGCCACGAGACGGTGCGCTGGGAGAACATCGTCCTCACCGTCGGCACCTACCAGCTGGCCCGCCGGGCGCCCGGTGTCGTCAAGAAGGTGATCCGCGACCAGTGGATCAACGGCCTCACCGCCCGCGGCGACCGTCCTGGGATGACCAAGGACGAGGCGACCGCGTACGTCGACAAGCACTTCAACCCGCCCTACAACCCCTGGGACCAGCGCATCTGCTTCGTCCCCGACGGCGACATGATGAAGTCGATCCGGGAGGGGTACGCCGCGGTGGTGACCGACCGGATCAAGACGTTCGTGCCGAAGGGCATCGAGCTCGAGTCCGGCGAGACGCTCGAGGCCGACATCGTCATCTCCGCCACCGGTCTCAACCTCCGGCTCTTCGGCGGTCTCGACTACACCGTCGACGGCGAGCCGGTCAGCCTGCCCGACCAGATGGCCTACAAGGGCCTGATGATCACCGGGATGCCCAACTTCGCCTACACGATCGGCTACACCAACGCGTCGTGGACGCTCAAGGCCGACCTGGTCACCGACTACGTCATCCGGCTGCTCGACTTCATGGGTGAGAACGGCTACGAGGTCGCCTCGGTCTCGCGGGACCCGAACGTCGAGGAGCGGCCGTTCATGGACCTGGCCTCCGGCTACATCCAGCGCTCGCTGGAGCTCATGCCGAAGGCCGGTGACCGGGCGCCGTGGGCCGCGAAGCAGAACTACCTCGTGGACATGAAGGCGCTCGGGGCGCAGGTCGCCGACGGGGTCATCCGGTTCGGCTGAGCCGTGCTGACGCCGGGCCTGTGATTACTGTGACAGGCATTCCAGGCCCGGTGTGAAGTACGTGGGACTACGATGGTCCCACCATGGATGGCAGGGCAGTTCGCTGGAAGCGTCACAACGATGACCGACGAAAGCGCATCGTCGACGCCGCGATCGGTCTGATCGAGACCGAGGGCGTCAACGTCAGCCTGCAGGCGATCGGCCAGGCCGCCGGGCTCTCCCGGTCCGTGGTCTACCGTCACTTCGCCGACCGTCGCGAGCTCGACCTCGCCATCCAGGCCGACATCCTCGCCGGTCTCTGGGCCAAGCTCTTCCCGGCGATGGAGCTGACCGGATCGATCCGGCAGATCATCTCCCGCACCGTCGGTGCCTACGTCAACTGGGCGCTCGAGCACCCGCTCCTGCACCAGGTGGCCGACGTCGACACCGCGCCGAACGGCACCGGGCCGCTGCAGCAGGGCCTCGACCGAGTCGCGGAGCGGATCAAGGAGCTGATGCTGGCGGCGTTCGAGCTGGGCGGCGTGACGATCTCCGAGGTCGACAAGAAGGCTGTGGACCCGCTGATCTACGGCCTGATCGGGATGGTCTTCGGTGCCGTACGCCGCTGGGTCCATCTCGGCGAGGGAATCCCCGACGCCGAGCATCTGACCTCGGTCGTCACCGAGGCCGTCCTGGCGATGATCGACACCCGCGCGATGGCGTACGGGCTCTCGATCGACCACGACCAGCCGCTCGAGGAGCTCCTCGGCTGACCGGTCCGGGTCAGGTCGGCAGTGTGAGATCTGCCGGCACCACCCGGCCCAGCGCGGCCCGGCACGCGATGATGCCTGGGGAGTCGGCGATGGCGGTGCGGGTGGCGGTGAAGACCGTACGCCGCGGGGACCCCGGCAGCTCGATCAGCCGCACCGCGGTCCGGTGGCGCACGCGCATCAGGTCGGAGAGCAGGGCGACCGCGTTGCCGGACTCGACCAGCGCGACGTGGGCCTCGACGTCGTCGGTCTCGTAGCGGACCTCGGGCTCGAAGCCCGCCCGGCGACACTGCTCCTCGATCCAGTGACGTGACGCCGTGCCCGGCGGCTCCATCGCCCACGGGACACGGCCGGCGTCGGCGAGCGAGGTGATGGCGTCCCAGATCCTTCCGGAGCCGTCGGGCGGGACGGCCAGCCGGAGCCGGTCGGTGGTGAGCGGCTGGCGGTCGAGACCGTCGAAGTGCGGTGCGCCGTGGTCGGGGTAGTGCTCGGCGACCACCAGGTCGAGCTCGCGCAGGGCGAGGTCGTTGAGCGCCTGCTCGGGCGCACGCTGCGACAGCATGACCCGCAGCCTCGGGTGACGCCGGGTCAGGTCGGCGAGCGCCTGCGGCATGTAGGCGAGGGCCACGGACTGGAAGACGGCGACCCGCACCGTCCCGGCGGTCTCGTCGCCGAGCGCGGTGACCGCGGCCTCGGCGGCCTCGAGCCGGGCCAGGATCTCGGTCGTGTGCTCGACGAGCACCTCGGCCGCGGCGGTGAGCTGGACCCGTCTTCCCGCCTTAGTAAGCAGGGGGACACCGACCTCCCGCTCGAGCAGACCGAGCTGCTGGGAGACCGACGACGGGCTCTGGTGGAGGGCCTCGGCGACCTCGGCCAGCGTCCCGCGCGCGGCGAGCTCGGCGAGGAGTCGGAGGCGGCGGACGTCGAGCATGGCCTTCCTTCAGTTTTCCTTACGAATAATCTCCAACAAACATCGCTTTATCTTACGTGACTCCGGTCGCATACTCGGCACTATGACCACCAATGACGCGCTCATCGCCGAGGTCGACCACCTCGTCCGCGGCTGGCTGGCGAAGGCTTCGACCAAGCCCACCGCTGCGGCCGCCCAGCGCCTCGCCGACGTCCTCAAGGACCCGTCCGGGCTCGACTTCACCGTCGGGTTCGTGGACCGGGTGATCCGCCCCGAGGACGTACGCGTGGCGGCCGCCAGCCTTCGAGAGCTGGCCGGCAACGTACCTTCGTTCCTGCCCTGGCACCTGAAGCTGGGCGTGAAGCTCGGCGCGATGATGTCGCTGGTGGCGCCCTGGTTCGTCATCCCGGTGGCGCGCCGTGCGCTGCGGCAGATGGTGGGTCACCTGCTGATCGACGCCTCCGACGCGCGGCTCGGCAAGCAGATCGAGCGGATCCGCGAGCGCGGCGTCTCCCTGAACATCAACCTCCTCGGCGAGGCCGTCCTCGGCCAGAAGGAGGCCGACCGCCGTCTGGCCGGCATCCGCAAGCTGCTGGCCCGCGACGACGTCGACTACGTCTCGGTGAAGGTCTCCTCGCCGGTCGCGCCGCATGCGGTCTGGGCCTACGACGAGGCCGTCGAGCACGTCGTCGAGCGGCTCCTCCCGCTCTACACCTACGCCGCGACGTCCTCGGCCGCCGGGACGAAGAAGTTCATCAACCTGGACATGGAGGAGTACCGCGACCTCGACATGACCATCGACGTCTTCACGCGGCTGCTCGACCGTCCCGAGCTGGCCGACCTGGAGGCGGGCATCGTCCTGCAGGCCTACCTGCCCGACGCGATGGCGGCGATGATGCGGCTCCAGGAGTGGTCGGCTGCTCGGCGTGCGCGTGGGGGCGCGCCGATCAAGGTGCGCCTGGTCAAGGGCGCCAACCTCCCGATGGAGCACGTCGAGGCGTCATTGCACGGCTGGCCGGTCGCGACCTGGTCGACCAAGCAGGACTCCGACACCAACTACAAGCGGGTGCTGTCCTGGGCGCTGACGCCCGAGCGGATGGCCAACGTGCGCCTCGGCGTCGCCGGCCACAACCTGTTCGACGTGGCGTACGCCTGGATCCTGGCTGGTCAGCGGCAGGTTCGTGACTCGGTCGAGTTCGAGATGCTGCTGGGCATGGCCGAGGGTCAGGCCGAGGCGGTCCGGGAGACCGTGGGTGGACTGCTGCTCTACGTGCCGGTCGTGCACCCCAAGGACTTCGACGTCGCGATCGCCTACCTCGTGCGTCGCCTCGAGGAGGGCGCCAGCACCGAGAACTTCATGTCGGCCGTCTTCGACCTCAACTCCTCCGAGGCGCTCTACCAGCGCGAGAAGGAGCGGTTCGTACGCTCCCTCGCAGCTGTCGACGACTCCGTGCCGGCGCCCAACCGGACCCAGGACCGCCGTACGCCGGTCGCGGATGACGTCCAGACCGTGTTCGAGAACACCCCCGACACCGACCCGCACCTGCCGGGCAACCGGGAGTGGGGCAAGGCGATCATCGCCCGGGTGGGCTCCTCGACGCTGGGTGACCAGCTCGTCGCCGACCACACGCTGACCTCGGTGGAGGCAGTGGAGTCGGTGCTCGAGGGTGCCGTCGGCGCTCAGGCAGACTGGGGCCGCAAGACCGGCGCCGAGCGGGCCGCCGTGCTGCGGGCCGCCGCGGTCGAGGTCGAGCGGCGCCGGGCCGAGTGGCTCGAGGTGGGCGCCTCCGAATGTGGCAAGACGCTCGACCAGGGTGACCCCGAGGTCTCCGAGGCGATCGACTTCCTCAACTACTACGCGACCCTGGCCGAGGAGCTCGACGCGGTCGACGGTGCGCGCCAGGTGCCCGTGCGCCTCACCCTGGTCACCCCGCCCTGGAACTTCCCGCTCGCCATCCCGACTGGCGGCGTCGCGGCCGCGCTCGCGGCCGGGTCGGCCGTGGTGATCAAGCCGGCTCCGCAGGCCCAGCGCTGCGGCTCGGTGCTGGTCGAGACCCTGTGGGCCGCGGGAGTGCCGAAGGAGGTGCTGCGGCTGGTCCACGTGCCGGAGAACGAGGTCGGTCGTGCGCTGATCGCCTCCCCGCTGGTCGACCGACTGGTGCTGACCGGCGCGTTCGACACCGCCGAGCTCTTCCGCTCGTTCCGCCCGGACCTGCCGCTGCTGGCCGAGACCTCCGGCAAGAACTCGCTGGTGGTCACCCCGGACGCCGACCTCGACCTGGCCGTCAAGGACCTCGTCTACTCCGCCTTCGGTCACGCCGGGCAGAAGTGCTCGGCCGCGTCGCTGGGCATCCTGGTCGGCTCCGTGGCGACCTCGCGTCGCTTCCGCGACCAGCTGATCGACGCGGTGACCTCGCTTCGCGTGGGTTATCCGACGGACCCGACGGTGCAGGTCGGCCCGGTCATCGAGCCCGCCTCCGGCAAGCTGCTCAAGGCGCTGACGACGCTCGCGCCGGGTGAGACGTGGCTGGTGAAGCCGCGCCAGCTCGACGACACCGGCCGGCTCTGGTCGCCGGGTGTGAAGACCGGCGTCAAGCGTGGCTCCGAGTTCCACCTGACCGAGTACTTCGGTCCCGTCCTCGGCCTGATCTCGGCCTCCTCGCTCGACGAGGCTCTCGAGATCCAGAACGAGGTGGACTACGGCCTCACCGCCGGCATCCACAGCCTCGACCGCGCCGAGATCTCACACTGGCTCGACTCCGTCGAGGCCGGCAACGCCTACGTCAACCGCGGCATCACCGGCGCGATCGTGCGCCGTCAGCCGTTCGGTGGCTGGAAGAAGTCGGCGGTCGGCGCCGGGACGAAGGCCGGCGGGCCCAACTACCTGGTCGGCCTCAGTGACTGGGTCTCGGCTCCGGCCACCGAGCTCGCGACGCCGGCTCCTGCCGTACGGTCGCTCGTCGACTGGGCCGCCCGGCTGCAGCTGGACGAGATCGACATGCTCAAGCGTGGAGCCGGGTCCGACGCTCTCGCCTGGGAGCGCGAGTTCGGCGCCGCCCGGGACGTCTCGCGACTGACCGCCGAGGTCAACGTGCTGCGCTACTCGCCGGTGCCGGTGACGATCCGGTACGAGGGTGGTGCGGTCGAA
Organism: Nocardioides luteus; assembly: GCF_015752315.1. Taxonomy (NCBI): domain Bacteria; kingdom Bacillati; phylum Actinomycetota; class Actinomycetes; order Propionibacteriales; family Nocardioidaceae; genus Nocardioides; species Nocardioides luteus. The sequence goes on along the minus strand of NZ_JADOVJ010000001.1, from coordinate 5,291,518 downwards.
GCGGAGCCCGAGACGATGACTCCGATCGCCCACCTGCTGCGCGTCCTCGCCGCCGGTGTTGCCGCCGGGGCGCCGGTCACAGTGTCCGTCGCCACGGCGCTGGACGACGAGACCGCCTCGCTGGTCCGCGCGACCGGTGCGACGTATGTCGTCGAGGACGAGGCCGCGTGGGCGTCGTTCCTCTCCGGGCCGCACGCTCCCAGCCGCGTACGTCTCCTGGGTGGGTCGCGCGAAGCCTTCGCGGAAGCGAGCCAGGGCCGCGTCGACGTCGCGCTCTACGCCCAGCCCGTGGTCGAGGCCGGCCGGGTCGAGCTGCTCACCTTCCTGCGCGAGCAGGCCGTGTCGATCACCGCTCACCGCTTCGGCTCTCCGACCCCGCTGGTGGAGAACCTTTTCTAGCCGCAGGTCGAGACCGCGAGCGCCAGCGAGCGGTGTCGAGACCAACACAGTCCTATCGGCGCCCGAGGGAACTGTGTTGGTCTCGGCACGCCTCCGCCCAGGGGCTCCGGCGGCTCGACCAGCGGTGTCGACCCTGCCGGGCTTCTGCACGTTCTCCTACATTGAGGGCAAGGTCGTCACCCAGTACGGCAGCAACCGCGAAGCCGTCCGGGCCGCCGAGGACTTCCGCAAGGTCGCCCTCGAGCTGATGACCCACTGGGCCAACAACCCCGCCGCCGTCACGAGGGACTCCAACCTGAAGGCGGTCAACTGATGGCACGGCCCAAGCTCACCAACCTCATCTCCAACCTCGAGGACACCGCCCCCGATCCAGTCGAAGCCTCGACCGAGCCGGGTGACGAGACGCCAGCAGAGGACCCCGGCTCAGCGCCAGCGCTGCAGAGCGTCCCATCCGCAGCAGGCGAGGCACCTGTCGAGACGCCGGTTGTTGTGGAGATGGCCGAGCCGAAGCCTGCGCCCGCGCCGAAGAAGCAGAACAGCGCGAAGCCGGCCACGAAGACCAAGACCGCGAAAGCCGCCCCGATCGTCGAGGGCGACGGCCCGCGCTACCTCAAGCTGACCCGCAAAGAGGCCCGGTTCACCGACGAGCAGCTCGACGGACTCACCGTCCTGACCCGCCGACTCAACAAGCGACGTGGGGGAGCGGGGGAGCGGTTCACAGACAACACCCTCATCCGCGTCGCCGTCGACCTGCTCCTCTCTGAGGCTGACACTCTCCTGGCCGGCGGCGTCGCCACGACCGAGGACGAGATCCGCGGCCTGCTCGGAGTGCCGAAGGCGACCTGCGGCTGACAAGACGAACCTCTCAAGCAAATCAAAAATCTGCGGGGGAGGTGAGCATCTGGGTTGCTCGCCACCTCCGCCGCCGCTGGCGGGACATCTGGGACTCGTCGTCGGCAACCGCAAGGCCCCCCGGCCCGCCGCTCAATCTGGGAGAGCGGTTGGCCGGGGGTTTCGTCGTTGTCCACCGTCGCCCCTCCTCGGCGAGGTGTGCGCCGAGGGGTCCCGTTCACCCCGCGACACTGTGCGGTCAGCTGTGGCCCTATACGTCCTGAACCTCCGCAGCATCCAGGCAGCGGGGGACCGTAAACCGGAAGGACGAGCCAGGTGGACAACCATCGCCGCGCGTACAAACGTCAGGTCACGACACACTCACAGTCTCCGACGAAACTGTCGGTCCCAACTTCTACGATTATCCCCATGGGGTATTCGTCGCTCACTGACATTCAGCTGAAGATCCTCGAGTACATCCACGGTCGACCCGAGCAGGAGGCCGACTACAGCGACGTCGAGACCCACCTGGGCGACGATCTCATTGCCGACCTCGAGCACTTGGCGGACATCGGTCTCCTGCGGCGCGATAGCCGCAGCGAGGGGTTCTATCACCTCACGGTGGATGGGCGGGCCGAGGTCGACGCGATGCTTAAGCGCCGCGAAGACCGGAGTTACCGACGCACCCAGTGTCGTGACGATCTGCTCGCCTGGCTCGACAAGACCACCGAGGCCGAGGATGCGGGCACCCGTGTGTCGCTCGAGAAGTTCGCCGGGGGCGCTGACGGCGTCGCGTTCACGGAGAAGGAGGTCGACCTGGCCGCCGACCACCTGGTGACCGAAGGCCTGATCAAGACCCTCGGAGGCGACTACGGACGCAATCATCTGCTGGCGTACATCACCGGTGCGGGTCAAGAGCGTCTCGACGAAGGAAACGGCGCAGCTGGGATCACTGAGGTTTCCCTGGCGCCCAGCGTCGTGCAGCACATCACCATCACCGGTGACGGGAACATCGTCACCTCGGCCGCGGGATCCCACAACGAAGTCCAGGCAAACATCGACGACTTCGACCTCGTGAAGGCGCAGAGCCACTCCGAGGCCATTCGAGAGGCGCTGCCAGCGCTGGAGGAACTCAAGGATGAGATCGTTCCGCTCCTGGACCAGATCCAGACCGACGACCGCAGCCTCGCCCAGAAGGCGACCTTCGGGCTCTACAAGCTCCTCACCGCAACTGGCACGGGTGCTCTGGGTGGTGCGTTGGCTCTTCCTCTCGCGCAAGCCCTCGGGATCGCCTGAGGCTGAGATGGGATCCAGGTACCAGCTTGCGCTCGAGGAGGCGCGACGTAGCTACGACGCGCAGCTTGCCCAGCTCGAGAACCTACGGGGCCGTGGCACCTGGACCGTCGCCGCCGGCGCTCTCGCCCTGTCTGTGATCGGTGTCGACACGAAGAGCGCAGACTGCTGGTCCTATGTCTGGTCCATTCTCGCCTTCCTCTGCTTCGCCACCGTTGTCATCGGCACCGTCGTCATCGCGTGGCCCCAGAAGGTGTGGGCCGGCCAGAAGCCGCATCTCCTCGTCCAGTGGGTCGAGCTCGACAACGCCTCGACCGATGACCAGGTCCGTGATCTCGCGCTACACCTGGAGCAGCAGTCCGAGGCCAACGCCAAGGTCATCGGCCGGCTCCAGAAGTGGCATGGGGCGGTGCTCATCGCACTCCTCGTGGAAGTCCCGTTCCTCCTCCTCGGGAAGCTCTGGGAGGGGGTGAACCAATGAGCGATGAGAAGAAAGACTCGGCGTCATCCAAGAAGCGCCCTCAAGAGACGCCGGCCGAGCGGCCGCGCCCTCAGCCACGTCTCGCCAACCCCGGACGGCTCGAGAACCGCTACGAGTCCCTCACCGGCGAGCGCCGAGCATCCACGCGGCGCCCGGTCCGACGAATCACATCCGACAACAGTAAGTCGGACAACGACTGACGCCACAACTTCTGAGGGCCGCAGCTCCCGTGGGGGAAGCTGCGGCCCTCAGGCCAAGCCGGACTCTGCTGCTCAGGCCGCTACTGCTGCCTTGACCGTCTCGCCCAGATGGTCGACCACGACCGTGTCGCGCCACCGGCGCTTCCCCTCGCCGTCTGTCCAGGACCCTCGCCAGCGTCCTCGCGCTCCCGCGCGAGCACCGCATCGGCGGCATCATCAAGAGCGTCCAGCGCGTCGGCACGGCGCTAGGCACCGCTGCGACCAGCGGCCCTCGCGGGGATCTCGCCGACGCCCTCGAGGCGTTCACCCGCACGCCCTTGGTGCTGGCACCATGATCGCGCCAGCAGCCGGACCGGCGGAAGGACCGGTGGCGATCCACACCGGCAGGCTCGTGCTGCGAGACTTCGTCGACGACGACGTCGAGGGTGTCGCCGGCCTGGTCGGCGACGACCAGGTGACGGTCTGGCTCTCCTTCGACCGCCGCACCCGCGACGAGGCCGCAGCCATGCTCAACGGCATCCTCGAGCGACAGCACGCGAGCCCACGTACCGAGTACTACCTCGCGATCACCCCCGCCGAAGACACCGCTACCGTCGCCGGATTCATCCGACTCGGTCTCGGCGGACATAAGGCCGCCGACCTCGGCTACGCCCTGCGACCCGACTGGCAGGGGAGGGGCTACGCCCGCGAGGCCGCGGCCGCAATGATCGAGTTCGCCTTCGAGAAGGTCGGCCTGCACCGCCTCACCGCCAACATCGGTCCCGCCAACGAAGCCAGCCAGCGGCTGGTGAAGTCCCTCTGGTTCACCTACGAGGGCACCATCCGCGACCACGTCTTCACCAACGGCGCCTGGCGCGACTCCCGCTCCTACTCCCTGCTCGCCCACGAATGGGCCAACGCACCCACCTGCGGATACTGCGGGCGCCGGATCCCCGCGCCGACATCCCCCGGCCGCACCCCGAAGTTCTGCTCGACAGCCCACCGGCAAGCGGCCTACCGCGCCAACCAGTCGACCAGTTGAGGCGAGCGGTCCCTGCGTTGAGGATGAACACTCAGCCGAAACCCAGCTCTGCCCTTCCTTAAGTGCCACTGGCAGTGGTCGGGGTTCATCCCTTGGGTGCGAGCCATGTCGGGTCGTAGGCGATGGGGGGCTCCTCACCGACCTGATGTGCGAGCCACACGATGGTGTCGTCGATGATCCGGCGACGTTCCGGTACGCGGTTGAGGTCGGTCAGGTAGGCGCGGATGCGCTGGACGAGGTCCGCCTGGAGCCGCTTCACCTCCCCCTGTCGCTGCATGAGCGCTTGGTGGAACCGGCCGGCGCGCACTCGGGCCGACTCGTCACTGGGGTTGCGCTCCCGATGCGTGTCTGCGGCTGCCTTGAGTGCAGCTTGCCACCGGTCCTGGTTCATGGGATGCCGCAGTGCAGCGCCTTCGTCTGGGTCCGCTTGCATGGCGATGTCCTCGCCGACCAACCGGCTAAAGGCGGCGTCGGTGTATCGGTGCACGGCGAGGGTTGTTGTGCCGCTCGTTAGGGGTTCCACCAGGCCGTGGTCTAGGGCGAATTGCAGACGGTCGGGCTCTGCGGGCATCGGGACGACGTGTTTTTGGTCGGGCAGCCCGGCAGCCTCGAGGCGACTTTCTAGCTCGCGCTCGAACATCTCCTTGTGCTGACGCGTCAGGTCTCGAGACCACGCCCTCCAGCGCTTCTCGTCCGGTCCGCGGATTGCAGTCGGCCTGACAGCGGCCCGTTGGATGTTCTTGAGCAGGGTGTGGACAGCGGTGAGGCGCTCCCGCACCGCTCGGATGTCCTTGCCCAGGCGCTTGCGGGTGCGCTCGTCGTGCTCGAGTCGTTTGATGGATGCCGTGGCGTTGAGATTCGAGTGGACGCGTAGCAGTGCCTGGTAGAAGGGCTCGATCAGCTCGGTGGACTCCAGGATCTGGTCGATCTCGGCGCTCGTCCAGCCGCGCGCCGAGCCGACCGCCAACTTGTCGAGCAGGTCGAGCCTCTCGCGCAGCTGGCTGACGAGGATGTCGCTGGGAACGTATGCCACCTCGTCGAGGATCTCGTTGATGGTGGGTTTCCGCTCTGGCGGGAGTGTGTCGACCGGCTCTGAACCCCACGGCCACCGGTAGCCGCTGTGCCGAATGATGATCTCGGCGCCAACCTCTGGACCAAGGTCGGCAGGGGTCGCCTTCGTCGATGGCACGTGGAGTTCGCCCTCGTCGAGGCGCTGCGCGATCGCGTCGTACAGGTCGGCGCGTCGGTTCAGCGCTTCCGCGTTGGTCCGTCGACGCTTGGCACCAGCGCGGACATCTTCTGCGCTGCAGTCGCGCAGGAAGCGATAGCCGTCCTGGGTGGGTACCCGCTCGCCGAGCGTGTCTTCCCAGTCGATCCGAGGGCTTGTGGCCGGCACGTGTTCGGTGCGGCGGAGTGTCTGGCCGACGTACTGAGGCAAGAGCTTGGCCAGGAGACCGGCGTAGTGCTCGGCAGGGATCAACTCCAGCACCAGGGCTGCGATGCGCTGTGGTGAGGGTTCCTCGGGGTGATCAGCCGCGACCTTCTGTATGACTGTCGACAGGTCGATCGAGAACTCAGCCAACGCAACCTCCTCGACGGGCCCCACAGTCCTCGTCATAGTCCTCGTCTTGGGTAGGGCCAACCAGATCGATGCTAAGCGCGTGGGATGTCTAGGTGCGCCGCTTTGGCTCCAATCCGCGCGAGCGCCTCGGGATGCGGACCGACCGTCCTTGGGGACCTCCCCAGCGCCGACGAATCTGGCGGCCGCGCCCGGGTCGGTCAACCCCTTTGCACCTGCGGCGCCGGCGTACGTCAAGAAACCCGGATCGGCGCTTCGCTTATTTCCTCACTGGCTTTCGCGACTCCCGCCGGTCCCAGAGGTTGACCGACCCGGCTCCACCGGCTGCCTGACCTCTCCACGCCCGGGGAGGGCCAAGAACGGTAGGCACCCAGAGCCACCACCCCAAGCCCCGGCGCAGGAAGGTCAAGACGATGAGCGACTACACCATCGAGACCGCACCCCCGATCGTCGACGGGATGGTCCACCTGACCTACTACATCCGCGACGCCCAGCTGAGCTTCGTCTGGTCCGGCCGCATCACCGAGCCGATCCACGTCCAGCACGGCGGGTACGGCGAGGCCACCGTTGCGCTGATCGACCCCGCGCCGGACTACCCGGCCGGCGAGAAGTCGCCCGTCGAGCTCTTCGACTGGTACCGGAACCTCTGCGACCGGTGGAACCTCGCCTGGGACGGCATCCCCGACGTCCCCACTGCCACCGGCGACTACGCCGGCGTCGAGCAGATCGAGCCCGGCGTCTTCGTCGTGAGGATCTGATCCTCAGCGTCAGGCGAGCGCTCTTCGTCCCGTTCGACTCAGTCGGACGGGACGATCCCGAGCTGGGCCGCTATGAGGGCAGCTTGTGTGCGGCGCTGAACGTGGAGCTTCGAGAGGACGCTGGACACCAGGTTCCTGACCGTGTTCTCCGAGACGCCAAGGGCGGCCGCGATCTCGCGATTGGTCAGCCCCTCGCCGAGGTGCACGAGGACTTGGTTCTCCCCAGCGGTGAACCCGGACACGGACACAGACGTCTTCCCCCCGTAGGTCATCTTCGTGACCCTGTGAGACCCAACGGGGGCCTTCGGCTGCGAGATGCTGCTCTGCTGGGGAGACTTCGCCGGTGTCTTCTCTCGTGGCACGGCACGGCCGAGGAGCTGGTAGGTGTTGCGGACCCGCTGGGAACTGAATCCGGAGGTTTTCGAGACGGCCCTCTTGTTCACAAACAGGAGGCTGCGCTCGACGAGTTCGCTGGTGCCGCGTGACCTGATCGTCGGGGTGAGCCCATAGCGTGCAGGGAATCGCTCAGTGCTCCACCACGTCGGCTCGCCGTCGAGATTGCGGCCCTCGAGGAGAGCTAGAAGCATCGCAACCCCGGCCGCTGACATCACCTGGATATCGCCCTCCACCGTCCAAAGTTCGATCGGCACCTTGAAGTAGGTGTAGCCAGACGTGTTCGGGCCCGACGGCAACGAGTACGGCTCACCGGTGCCCGACTCCTCCAGGAGGGTGATCACCGTGGACTCACCGCGTCGACGCTCGAGACTGACCAGGTTCATCGCCTCGAGGACGTCGAGGGCATTGGCAATCCGTCGGGCGCCGTGCGTGTCTGGCTCAGGCAGCCCAAGCAGCGTGGCCCACAAGCGGGCCTGGATGTCAGTGGAGAACGGTGGTGCCGAGCAGCGCCAGATGAGAGCCAAGTACAGCTTCAACGGAACAACACCGCCGCGACCACGCCGCGCCACCAGCTCGGCCAGAGGGGCACGCCCGCCGGTCTCGCCCGCGTTCACAAACGTTCGACGTACCGGGATCGACGTGCGCGCGGGGGTGCGAGCAGCCAGGTCCTGGGCCGCCTTCAACGACCACGCGGGGGCCCTCTGGAGGGTCTCCAGGGCCGTCTCCTGCGCCTCGGTGGCAGCGACTTGAACGCTCTTGGCGGACACGGTTGCTCCTATGCTCTACCCGGATCTATGCAGTCCTACATACTTCTCCACAACGCGACGAAGTATCTCGTCTTTTATCGCTAGAGCATCATTGCTAAGACTGCCTTGGTCTCTACTCTACTACGACGAACCTGGGTAGTCGCTCAGTGAAAGACGCGGCAATCTGAGCGTAGGTTTCCGCGCTCGGTCCAGTAGAGTCCTTATCACGCAGGTCAGCAAGGCGTCTTAGCCACAGAAACTATCGCAGCAGCCAGTTGCGAATAGCGTGTCCTGGACGCTGGTCGCCACGAGACCTGCCAGCTGTAGAGCGCGCGGACACCCGGAGCCGCGTTGTCCTGACTCCCGTCGGCGAGGTGACCCGCTCAAGGGATCCAGTCAGGGTTCTCAGCGGAGTGGAGTCGTGGGTGGAACCACGACTCCACTTTCCGTTTTAGGGTATCGACAGAGCTGACCGAGGACGCAGCTGCTCGTCATCGCCCACCGTAGCCCCCGGGCCCATCCGGCAAGGGCCGTGCGCCAGGCACATACAGGCCACAGGACCAGGGCCCGGCTCCGCCGGGATCGAGCCGGCGTACGCCGGCGCTCACTTGAAGTTTTTCGTCCTCCCCGGGCCTCCGATTCTGGCGGCCGCGCCGCTCCGGTCAACCACCGCGCCCTACGGGCGCCGGCCAAACCGGACGGCGCTTCGCTTATTTCCTTACCGGTCTGGCCGGTCCCGGTGGTTGACCTCCACGGCTCCACCGGCCGCCGCCATCTCCATTGCCCGGGGAGGGCGAAAAAACGGTCGGCAACCCAGAAGCCGCCACCCGATCCCCGCGCAGGAAGCGAGCGCACTCATGGCTCACGAGATCGAAACCCACGGCCGACAGGCCGCCGCAGTCTTCGCCCGCGAAGACGCCTGGCACCGCCTCGGCACCACCCTCGAGGACGTCTTCACCGCCGAAGAGGCAATGACCATCGGTCACCTCGGCGGATGGAACGTCCGCAAGACCCCACTGCAGGGCATCGACCTGGACGAGAACGGCGCGAACCTCGTCGACGTCCCCGACCGGTTCGCCACCGTCCGCACCAACCCGTTCACCGGCCAGGCCGAGGCCCTCGGGGTCGTCGGCACCTCCTACGCCGTCATCCAGAACGAGGAGCACGCCGACACCCTCAACCAGCTGGTCGAGGACTCCGGTGCGATCTTCGACACCGCCGGGTCGCTGCGCGGCGGCCGCCAGGTCTTCGTATCGCTGCGACTGCCCGAGACCATGCGCGTCGGTGACGCCGACGAGATCCGCACCAACATCGTCGCCCTCAACAGCCACGACGGCACGCAGGCCTTCCGTCTGCTGGTGACCCCGGTCCGGGTCGTGTGCGCCAACACCCAGGCCGCCGCGATCGCCAACCACACCGCGAGCGTCTCCATCCGGCACACCACCAACGCGAGCATCCAGGTCGCGCGCATCCGTGACGCCCTCGGTCTCTCCTTCCGCTACATCGAGGCCTTCGAGGCCGAGGCCGAGAAGATGATCCAGCAGACCATGACCGACGCAGCCTTCGCCGGCATCGTCGAGCAGCTCTACGGCACCCATGACCCCCTCGGGTCGCGCCGGAGCCGCACCGCCGCGTACGAGCGGACCCGCGAGCTGGAGCGTCTGTGGGGCGACGCCGCCACCCAGGCCAACATCCGAGGCACCGCCTGGGCCGGCTACCAGGTGATCGTCGAGTACGTCGACCACTACGCCCCGGTCCGGGCCAGGCACGAGAAGGCCACCGCCCGCGCCGCGCGCCTGCTCACCAGCGAGGAGCCGACCCGGCTCAAGGAACGCGCCTGGGACCTCTGCGCCGCAGCCAGCTGACCCCGGCCCACCAGGGGAGGGCCGCACGGCCCTCCCCTCCACTCCCTGAGGAGGAGGACCCGATGACCACCATCGCCATGACCGAGGCGGCCGAGCCGCAGTGGATCTACATCGCCGGCGCGGACCGATACCTCGAAACCGGTCCGGTCTACCTGGCCGAGGCCCGCCGAGACGGCACCCACTTCAACGCCTGCATCACGCCGGGCAACAGCACCACCACCGACGCGCCCGGCTATCAGCTCGAGGTCGCCAGCAACACCGGGCCCGGCTGGTCCACCCACGCCGAGACCCTCGCCGAAGCCCAAGGCGACTTCGCCGCCTACCTACGAGCCACCCCCGACGACATCGACGAGCCCGTCGACGAGAACACCACCAACACCACCAAGGAGACCAACCGATGAGCACGATCGCCACCACCCGCAACCGCACCCCGCTCGCCGGCGCATTCGACGAGATCCGCGGCCTCAGCCTGCGCCTGCTGCACCCGGCCGGCGGCCCGATGGCCCGCATCGACTGCACCAACGGCGGCATCTCCGCACCCGGTCACGACAGCATCACCCTGGTCGGCTGGACCGGGCACGACATCACCAACCCCGCCCAGCCCCTCGACTACGTCGCCGCCCTGGAGCACGACAGCCAGATCTTCACCCCGTCCACCGCCTCCTGGCCCGTCGCCCTCGAGATCCGCAACACGTACGCCGGCACCATCGCCGCGCTCGTGCCCGTCTACGACTTCGACGGCCAGAACTGGACCCCGGTCCCCGGCACCATGGCCGGCGGCAACTACGCCACCGGCGACAGCCGCTTCAACGACCTGGTCAGCCAGCTGACCGGCCACGACTTCTACGGCGCCGTCGCCATCCACGACCGCATCGAGTAGCGACCAGGACGCACCGCCGGCCCTCCGGGGCCGGCGGTGGGGAGGACTCCGCCCTCCCCACACCCCACCCGAACGGCACGACCCGCCGGGCCGGCCTCACCAACACCAGCTGGTCGACCGGCGTACGCCGGGCAGCTCCACCCAAGGATCCAGACGCCCACGGGGCCGCCGGCCGCCGGCCAAGGACGCGGCCCTCCGGGCCGAGGCAGTCTCACCCGTTCAAAGCGTCTCGTTCCTTGCTCCCACAACGCCCAATCGTGATCGCTCGCTCCACAGGTCAAGGGAAGCAGTGCCCGGCATCCGCCGGCCCTTGACCCGCTACCGCTCGCGCGATCTTGGGCTGGTTGTTGGGAGCAAGGGGCACGAGGGGTCACATCCCGAGGGTCACCTGGTCAGCTCTCCGTTTCCATCCATGCACCTCATCCAAGGGAGAAGAACCATGAACACGATCACCACCTTCGCCGGCAACCTCACCGAGGACCCGGAGCTGCACTTCACCACCGGCGGCACCGCGGTCGCCAACCTCCGCGTCGCGGTCAACCGACGCGTCAAGAAGAACGATGAGTGGGTCGACGCCACCCCGACATTCCACAACGTCAAGGTCTGGGGATCTGCTGGCGAGAACCTGGTCGAGAGCCTGGTCCGAGGGGACCGCGTGCTCGTGCACGGCCAGGTCGAGACCGAGAGCTGGACTGACAAGGAGACCGGCGAGAACCGCTACAAGGACGTCGTCGTCATCTCCGACCGGTACGGCGAGATCGCCACCAGCCTCAAGTTCGCCACCGCCCGCGCCGAGAAGAACCGCGGTGGCAGGACCACCAACCCCGACGCGCCGGCGCCCGCGGACAACGTCACCCAGCTGGGACCGCGGCCCACCGAGCCGCCGTTCTGAGCCCGGGCACCAAGACCCCGGGGGAGGGGCCGGCCAGAGGCCGGCTCCTCTTCTGGGCATCCAGTAATCGAGAAGTTGTCGGTGCGACAAGACACAATCAAAACCAAGCCCCCTCGAGGAGATCGATCCCATGACCACGCCAGACAACAACGACGAGCTCTCCGGCTCCACCGCGGCAACCGGGCACGACCCGGTCGAGGACTACCGCGCGGCGTACGCCGAGAAGCTCGCCGAGGCGGTGCGCATCCTCACAGATGCGGCGCAGTTACCGCGGCCGCCGGCTCTGCCGCGACCCGCAACAACCAAGCCACTGATCCCCAGGAGGGTCAAGTCCTGAGTAGTGGTGTACGACGGGGTTCTCCTTCGTCGTGCTCAGGGTAAGGCTGTGAGGGCCTGTGGCTCGGGCGGGATCACCTCCTCGGCGGGCTGACCGATGGTTTGTGACTTGGCCAGGACGTCGAGTCCTAGGTAGCGGCGGCCTTCGGCCCGCAAGCCGTTGCCGACGACGTCGCGCCGCGCTCTGCCTTTGCGGCTGATCGTGAGCGTACGGTGATTGCGGATGGAGAGGGGGCGCTCCAACTCCACGAAGCGCTGGTTCCCAAACTCGTAGGGCGTCCAGGGGATCCGGACCAGCGAGTACGCGATCGTCCGCAGCCTGGGATCTGCGCCGTTCGACTTGGACCGATGGACCATTCTTGAGTGATCACGGTCGCGCGCCTGCTGCGGCAGACTCCATAATCGCTTCCAGGGCGGCAAGCACGGCCGGCTCGACCTCAATACGGTCGGCGCTGAGGGTCGCGGCGCGCTGTGCGCGAGACCGGTCAAACGGGACTCGGACGGGGCGTCCGGGCTCGACGGGACGTGCCGCTCGGATGCGGTCGGCGTGCTCCGAGACTCCTGCCCGGTAGGCCTGTCCGTCAGTGATGATCTCAGGGTCGACGACGATCAGGAGGAACCCGAGGTCGGCGATAGGGCGCCGCGGGATCGCAGGGGAGCTCGTCAGCATGCCGAGCAGGTGCACCGCTAGCGACAGGCCCGATCCGCGGTGACCGCCCCAAACGGCGATCGCGCCGGCCAGCGCCGCCGCGGGATCGGTGGTGGGTGCTCCGTCTGCGTCGAACGCCGTTCCCGGCGGCAACGGGTTGCCGAGACGCCCGCTCAAAACGACCTCGGCGTGCGTGAGTGACGACGTGCCTGAGTCCCAAATGACCGGGTCGCCGAGGCTCGGGAAGCCAAACGCGATCGGGTTGGTTCCGAGCAGCGGTTCGGTGGCCCCGTGCGGGGCGACGAAGGCGCCGCCGTTGCCGGCCGCGACCCCGACAAAACCGGCAGCTGTGACCTGCTCGAGATACCAGGAGAACATGCCGGTGTACCAGGTGTCGTGGGCGGCGGCCACACACATCCCCGAGATCGACGCCTTCTCGATGGCGAACTCCGTCGCGCGCTGAGCCACGATGTAGCCGAGCTGGTCGGCGCCGTTGAGGGTGACCGAGACAGGGGTCTCACGCTCGAGCCGCCAACCGGGCGACACACCCGAAGCAAGCAGCCGTTCGGCCACAGAAAGGGTGCGGGGCAACCCTCCGTACGAGAGCCCTCGGAGCTCGCAGTCAAGGATGTGCTCCGACGCGGTCACGGCGTCATCGTGCGTCAAGCCAACCGATATCAGCACGGCTCGGATCAGGTCGCCGACCTCGGCGACCGTCAGCTGGACAGTCATCAGTGCGCACTCCAATCGAAGGTTCCACGGGCGTCAGCGGCGGCGCCGCGCGGTACGGCCCCGACGTGGCGGACGAAGCCGGGCGCCGGCACGTCGACCTGCTCAACGAACCACCGCGACGCGTCGATCACGGCGGTCAGGTCGACGCCGGTCTCGACATCCATGAGGTCGAGCGCCTGCACGAGGTCCTCAGTGCAGACGCAACCGCCCGGCACACCGGGCATGGCTGGGTGTCCACCTGCGCCGGCAAGCGAGGTATCGATCGACCCGAGTTCACGATCCGCCACCGCGGCGGCGCCGGCGATACCCATGCCTCGCGCGTCATGGATCTGCAGGCTGATCTTCTCGTGCGGGGTGAGTCGTGCGGCGGCGTCGATCGTCTCGACGATCCGTGGGGGCGGCGCGTAGCCGCTCGAGTCGGCGAGGATCCACTCGTCGACACCGACTTCGAGGATCCGGCGTCCGATATCGACGACCGACCCCGATGAACGCGGTCCTCCCGCAGGTCCGCCCCAAGCGAAGATCAGGTAGGTGCCAAGCCGCGTGCCCGTTCCTGCGGCGACCGCCGCCATGCGTTCGAGGTCGGCGAGTGACTCCTCGATCGTGCGGCCGATGTTGTTCTCCGCGAAACCCGGGTCGACCGAGAGCAGGTACCAGGCGCTGTCGGCTCCGGCGTCGACCGCGGCGCGTAGTCCTCGCTCGTTGCCGACGCAGCAGGTCAGCTCGATCCCGGGCCGACGCTGGACTCGATCGAACACGTCAGCAGCGTCGGCGAGGCCGGGCACGAGGTCGGGGCGGACGAACGACGAGACCTCGACGGCGGGGACGCCGGCGGCCGTGAGTCGATCGACGAGCTCGATCTTGACCGATGTCGGGACGTCGAATGCCTGCCCTACTAGGCGCGGCGCGACGTCCTTGATCCTGACCCGGGTCATCGGATCCTCGTCGCTTCGTGACCGGCGGCGTCCGCGTCCCACGTGTGGTTGTCGACGCCCTCACTGCGCAGCACCGACTTCTGGATCTTGCCAGTCGGAGTCCGCGGGAACGCCTCGACGGCGCGGTAGTACCGCGGCACCATGAAGTGCGGCAGATGGTCGTCGCAGTGACGGAACAACGACGGATAGTCGACGGTCGATGTGTCATCGACCTCGACAACGGCGAGCACCTCGTCCTCCCCGAGCTCCGACGGCGTGCCAACGGCGGCCGCGGCAAGGATGCCCGGATAGGAGAGGAGCACAGCCTCGACCTCATAGGACGAGATGTTCTCGCCGCGTCGGCGCAGCGCGTCCTTCTTGCGGTCGACGAACCAGTAGAACCCGTCAGCGTCCACGTAACCGAGATCACCAGTGTGCCACCACAGTCCGCGCATCGTCTCGAGGGTCGACTCGGGGTTCCCCAGGTACTCGTTGAACATCACGTTCGCGACCTTCGGACGGTAGACAATCTCGCCGATCTCGCCGGGGCCGAGCGCGTTGCCGTCGTCGTCGTGGATCGCCAGTTCGGTCGTGCGAGTGGGCTTGCCGATCGACCCGACTCGGCGTGCGTCGATCGGGTTGTACGTGACGTTCTTGATCTCGGTGAGGCCGTAACCCTCGACCACGTGGACGCCGAATCGGTCCTCGAACGGCAGCAAGACCTCGGGCGGTGCTGGCGCTGCAAAGACGACTCGCACCCTGTTGTCGCGGTCGTTGGTCCTCGGCGGTTGCGCCAGCAGCATCGGCAGCACCGAACCGAGGGCGTTGAAGACCGTGACGCCGTGGCGGCGCACGTCGTCCCAGAAGCGACTTGCGCTGAAGCGCTCGGCCAGGACCACCGTAGCGCCGAGGTAGAAGCCGTGCAGACAGATGTTGATCTGCGCGGCGCCGTGGAACATCGGCAAGCAGGTATAGAGCGTGTCGCGGGTGGTCGTCAGGAGGCATTCGGCGTTCTCGCGGGCCGCGACCAGCTGCATCAGGTGGGACGTGACAACGCCCTTGCTCTTGCCGGTGGTGCCTGATGTCAGTGCGACGACTGCGGTGTCGGACGGCTTGGTGGCGACCGGCTCTTCGCTGCCGCTGCCACCTTTGAGGATGATCTCGTCGAATCCCATGACGCGAGCGCCCGGGACTTCCTGCGTGGCGTCGTCGACGACCACGACGTGGCGCAGGTCGGTCTGGTCCGCCACCGCGGCCAGCGCCGGCAGGAACTTCGGCTCGGTGATGATCGTCGTGGCAGAGGTGAGCGTCAGTGCGTGTTCGAGGAACGTGCCCTTGTAGGCCGTGTTGACCGGGACGCACACCAAGCCGGCGCTGACGGTCCCAAGCCAGGCTGTGACCCACTCGGCACGGTTCCCCATCATGACCGCGACCGCTGATCCGGTGGGGAGGTTGAGGCCCTGAAGGCCGGCGGTCACACCCCGGCGTGCCGCGTCGAGCTCGGCGTAGGTGAGCTCTCCATCGGGGGTGATCAAGGCGACTTTGTTGGGCAGACTCGCCGCTCGACGTGCGATCAGCCCGCCGATCGTTCCTCCGCCGAGGTCCATCAATTCTCGTTCGTGCATGATCTTTACTCCCTGTTCCGCCGCAAAAATGCGGCCCTTCTATCTCTCAGCATGCTCACTATTGGTGGCCGGGCGGCTATGCTGCGATGGTGTCGAAGCCGTCGATTGACCACGTTCGCCCCGACGAGCTCACCCTTCTCCTGGACGGCGTGTTCCGGGTGGAACGCGCCGTGATGCGTATCGGTAATCAGCGACTGATGCCGTGGCGCATGACGTTGTCGACCTATGCCGCGATGCGCATCATCGAGACCCAGCCCAGCTTGTCGTTGACCCAGTTGTCCCGCCGGGCGTATGTGCGGCCCCAGACGATGACTCGTATCGTGTCCAATCTCCAGCAGCGAGGGTTCGTTGAGCGCACGACCCACCCGGACAGTGATCGCACGATGGCATTGACGTTGACCGACGACGGCGTCGCGGCGCTTCGCGAGATGGACGCGGAGGTGCTCAAGATCGATGACACGTTCGACCGAGCACTGAACGGCGATGAGCGTGCCGAGCTGACCCGCATGCTGCGAGCGGCAGCTGCGATGATCGAGAGCGACTTACGCGAGTTCGAGGGATGATTCACCGGGCTCAGAGTTCCTTCTTCACCTGCAGAAGGAACTCCTCGAGCGACGGGTCCCAAGCCGCCTCGGATCCGGTCGTGACCAGAAATGCATCGATGCCGAGTTCGCTGTAGGCCTTGAGAGTTGCGAGCACCCGGTCGTACGAACCGACAAGCGCCTGCGAGTTGGCGAATCCACCGAGCAGTTTGGTCAGCCCGGTCCAGAAGCAGTCGTCATGGAGCTCGTCGTCGGTGAGCGCCATCGCTCGCTGCCGACCGACCGAGGTGTCGCCCTTGGACGAGCGCAGGAATCTGCCGGTGCCCTGAGCGTCGTGCACCTCCTGCTCGACGGCTCGCGCGGCAGCCCATGCGGCGTCGTCGGTGTCTGCGACGAACAGGCGCAGGCTGAGGGAAAACTTCATTTTGCGACCCAACTCGGTGGCTCGTGCGTGGACCCGGTCGATGCGCTCCTTGGTTCCGGCGAGCGGCTCGCCCCAGAGCATGTAGAGGTCGGCGTGGCGCGCACCGAACTCCACGGCGTCGTCACTCTCGCCGCCCATGAAGACCGGGACCTGGCCCTGGAATGGTCGCGTCTGTAGGTGCACGGCGTCGACGTCGAAGAACTCGCCGTGGTGGTCGAAAGGCTCCTCGCTGGTCCATGCCTGGCGCACCACGTCGAGGTACTCGGTGGCGCGACGATAGCGGTCGGCCTTGGGTAGGTCGTCGCCCTCGCGCATGAGGTCCTTGTCAGAGCCTCCGACGACGACGTTCGTGGCGAGTCTGCCTTGGGCGAGCACGTCGAGGGTGGCGAGGTAGCGTGCGAACAGGGTGGGCGCCATGACGCCCGGACGGTGGGCGAGGATCGGCGCGACCCGCTGCGTACGACCGAGGATGTACGGCGCAGTGGCGTGGTTGTGTGGCCAGATCGAGGAGTATCCGACCAGGACGCGGTCGATCGCCCGCGACTCATCGAGCTCATCGAGGCGATGGTGCAGACCGGTCAGATCGGTCTCGCCGCCAGTCAGCGGCTGGGTGGCGGTAAAAAGCTCAGTCATGGGTCTCCTCAGGAAGCGGCCGCGACGGTTGGAACCGACGGCAGGTCGATGGATGCGGCGAGAGCGATGAGCTCGTCGCGATAGCGCAAGAAGTCATCGCGTGTCGAGCTCTCTGGCAGCCCGTAGGCGGTGAGCACGAGCCGGACCGCTCCCGACCGGTCGGTGAGCGGGACGGCCACGGTGCGCAGGGCGTGCTCGACACCGGCGACGAGATCCTCGGGCTCGAACTCGCCGCCCAGCGGGTCGATCGCCTCTTCGACCGCGCGCCGCTGCTCGGCGGTCGGCTCGTGCGTCGACATCCGGGCGAGGGCGCGCTCGAGATCGTGAGTCGTCGTGGCGCCGAGCGTGGCCGACCATCCGCGGGCACGGACCCGGTCGACGAGCTCGCGAACGTGCGCCGAGCCGGCCTCGTCCAGGCCGGCGCGAGCGATCCATTCCTCGGACTCCGTGTCAGCGGCGAACAACACGCCTAGCGGCGGGATGTATGGCATGCGCTGGCCGATGCGGGTCGGCAGACGCTCGGGGTCGGGATGTCCGCTGCTGGCGACGGTAACCAGCTCGTTGCCAAGCTGCGCTGTGGCGAGCACCTCAACCCCGAGGCGCCGTGATGCGTCGATCATTGCCGGCCGCACGATGTCGACGACACGCAACTGCTCGACGAGGTCCGGGGCGCCAACAGCGGAGACGGACTGCGGCTGGAACCGTCCGTACCCGCCCTGGAAGAAGAGCAGCGGTACCGCTGGATCGGCGACGGCGAGGTCGACGACGCGTCCGAGCACGATCCAGTGGTCTCCCGCGTCGTGAATGGTCTCGATGCAACAGTCGATCCACGCGACGGCGCCGCTGACGATTGGCGATCCGGTGGTGGCAGGAGACCACTGCACGTCGGCGAACTTTTCCCCACCCTTCTGGGCCAGCGCTCGGCAGACGTCCTCCTGCTTTGAGGACAGCACGTTGACGCAGAACACGCCCGCTTCGTGAATGGCTTCGAAGGTTGACGACGTCTTCTGCGGCAGGAATGCGACCAGCGGTGGGTCGAGCGACACCGACGTGAACGACGTGGCGACCATGCCCGCCGGCGCGCCAGAAGCAGAACGCGAGGTGATCGCGACGACCCCGCTCGGGAAATGGCCAAGAACGCGTCGAAACTCGACCGCCTCGACCTGATCGGCTTGCGCCGTGACATCAGTAAGCATGCTGAGAATGTAACCCTGGCCACGTTCTCTCGCAAGATCAGCATCCGAATAAGCATGCTTGCTTTTTCCTTTCTCGCTGCCTTACGGTCTCAGTGCTGATGTGGCGCACATCACGTCTGCGCCCTGAATCGAGGAGTTCCCTATGACATCCGCACCACCCGAGATCGATCGCCGCACCACGCGACAGCACAGCGTCGCGGCCGGCATCGGCAACACCATCGAGACCTACGAGTTCGCCGTCTTCGGCTTCCTCGCCACCCTGCTCGCGGGGATCTTCTTCCCGAACTCGAGCCCGACGACGGCGCTCTTGTCGACGTTCGCGGTGTTCGGCACGGCGTTCTTGTTCCGTCCCATCGGTGGCGTGCTGATCGGCATGCTCGCAGACCGCATCGGCCGGCAACCGGCCCTCGTTCTCACCTTGATCAGCATGGCGATCGCGACGGCGCTGATCGGTATGCTTCCGACGGTGGCGACAGCGGGCCCGGTCGCCACCGTCGGGTTGGTGCTGCTTCGGCTGTGCCAGGGTCTCTCGGCCGGCGGCGAGTACACCGCTGCGGTGATCTATGCGGCTGAGTCGTCTCCTGAGGATCGTGCACCGGAGATGGCGAGCCGTGTTCAGGTGGGCAGCCTGGCCGGCCTGCTCCTGGCGGCGATCGTCGTGGTCGGCCTGAGTGTGTCGCTCACCCCGGAGCAGATGGCGTCGTGGGGCTGGCGCGTTCCGTTCCTCCTTGCGATCCCACTCGGCGCATTCGGGCTGTTGCTTCGGTCGCGCCTGGGGGAGACGCCCGCGTTCGAGGCCGCTCGCGATGCCGGCGTAAGCCCCGCACCCTCCGACACCTTCTGGTCGAACTGGCCGGGCATGCTTGGCATCGCAGGTGTCGCGGTGCTGCACGCGATCGGGTTCTACATGACCTTTACGTTCGTACAGGCAACGATCGTGCAGCGCGGCTTCACCCTCGTCGAGGCGACCAGCGTCGTCGGTTGCGCACTGCTCGTCGGCATCGGCTTCGTCGTTGCGGGAGGCAAACTGTCGAATCGTCTCGGCCCGCGCACAGTACTCATCACCGCGTCACTCATCACGTTGGTGTCGAGTTGGCCGCTATGGAGTCTCGTGGTCGGCGCCGACAGCCTCATCGTTGTGCTGTTCGCCAGCATCGGGCTGGCTGCCGGCCCCGCTCTCTATGGTGGCGCTGCGCCGATCACCTATGTTCGTCACGTGAGTGTCGCACGCCGTGGCACCGTGGTCGCGCTGGCGTACGGCATCACCATCACAGTGCTCGGCGGCACGGCGTCCTATGTCGCGCAATGGCTGATCAACACCACCGGCGATACACACTCGCCAGTGTGGCTGATCCTGACCGCTGCCGCGATCAGCGCCTTCACCGCTTGGCGGTCGACGCCCACAGCGACAGCCCTGGGCCATGGTTCCGAAACGGCCCCGTCTGCGGCGTCGGCTCACTGACGCCGTCGCTGAGGCCGGGACTGCCTCAGGGCTGGCCCGGCCTCAGCTCCACAAACAGCGCCTCGGCTTCGGCGCACAGCACCTCATCTCGCCGGATCGTTGCGCTGATGAACACCTTGCGACGTTCTACGTGGTCGACCGTTGCCTCCACGTTGAGCGCTGTGTCGATCGGTGTGATCGAGCGGTACTGCGTGGTGAGGTACGCCGTTCGCGCTCGCGTCCCTCGTGCTTCGATGATGTGACCCATCAGCTCGTCGAACAGCAGCGATACCGACCCGCCATGCGCAGCCCCGTTGCTCCCGAGATGGAATCGACCGAACGTCGTAGTGCCCACGGCACCCATGGAGTCGAGGCGCCACAGCTCGAGACGCGGGGTCAGTGCTTGGCCACGGTCCGGTAGATCGAATCGCCGACCAACGATCTGCTCTACTTCGGCGACCTGGGCTCGGCCGAACAGGTCGGCAGCCAGGCCCAGCAGATGCGTCGCCGCTCCCCAATCGGCCGCGTTGCCAGCACCTCCCAAGGCATCGAGCAGTCGTCGCACCTGCAGGATCGTCGCGTCGAGCCCACTCGCTCTCGATGGATCATCCGGCGTCGATGTAGTCAGCATGCTGAGATTATGCAGGCAGTGCGTTCAATAGTCCCTCACGGAAGCGCATTTAGGTCGAACCCTTCGGGAGCCGACGACAGTTCGGCGAGCTCGCCGAAGATCGGATCCCACTCGACGATGAGCATGTTCTCGATGATCCCCGGTCCCCAGAACGGGTCGGTCATGAGCAGTTTGCGGAGGCTGGCCTCATCGTCGGCTTGGATCACCAGCCACCCTTGGCGCACGTCAGTTCCGACCGACGGTCCCGACGCGACGATCACGCCTTCAGCTACGTGATGCTGCACCCACTCCACGTGCGGCCGGACCCACTGGAGCCAGCCTTCCTCATTGGGGTGTTCGAATCTCACGATGAACATCGACATCCGCAGACCTTTCGCGCGACCTATAATAAGCATGCTGATTCTACCAACCTCACTCATCCCCGACTACCAGGGCTAGACGGCTACCAGGCCCCGGCCAAATGATCGAGCGCCTCGCTTAGATCGGCGCTGACACAAACGCGGGGTATCTGGGTGAACCTGGCGGGCCGATCAATTCGCTCAGAGCCTTTCTGAGTCGACGTCGTACACGCGCCCTTGACGGGGCGCTCCACGAAGGTGTGCCGCAGGCTGTGCGGGGAGATGCGGTCGCCGGAACGTACCAAGCGGGATCCCGAGTCGTGACGTCAGAAGGCGAGAGGCCGGTGACCACAGAGGACCGTCCGAACGTGTCGATCTCGCTCGTGATCTAGGAGGCTTCTACGTTGGCCGGGTACCCGGGCCAGCGAGCCCGGGCTCGACCCTGAGGTGCTCGCCGTCGTCGAGGAGCTGGTCGAGAAGGGTCGGGCTGCGCTTCACGCGAAATGGGCCGCGGCCGCCGGCGCTGGTGCTGGCGAGCCGGACCGAGGAGACGACCACCCCCTCTAGGACGTCGGCTAGGCGTCACCTGGTGCTAGGTGCTAGGTGCTAGGTGCTAGGTGCTAGGTACTGGGTGGCCTGGGTGGGAGAAGCTGAGTCGTTTCCTTCGTCTCGCCGCCGGGCTCGGTAGCCCAACGGATGGTCATCCGCCTGTTCTTGGTGGACTGCAGCGTCACGATAAGGGTCGCGCTCTCGCCGGGGCCGAGCTTGGAGTCTTTTGGCTCCGTGCGCCACTGGACTCGTGCCCCGCCCTCCACGCTGATGTCGTAGGCGGGGAGGGACCCGACATTGGTCAACTGGTACACGCTGCCACTGAAATGCGTGAGCTGCCACGGTCGAGCGTCGAGTGTGTCCTGCTGCTTCTGCATCATCGCGAGTTGATCTTCTGCTGTGTCAGCTTGCCGCTTGCTCGCTTCGGCCTGGCGGTGGGAGTTCCAGGCAGCCCAGCCGCTGAGGACGAAGGCGGCGGCGGAGAGGATGAGTGCCGCGAGCTCGATTTCCATACGCCCAAACGTATTGCTCGGGCAGGCCCCGCTGGTTTCAGGGCCGTCCTCGTCGTCATCTGTACCAAGGGTCCCTCGGCATGTGCCACGCGACCTCGGGACGCGGCGCTCCTCAACCTCGAAGAGAGACTTGGCGGCACTCTTGGCTGTCAAGGGCGGCGAGCACCTGTGCCGGGTCCTTGATCAACTCGCGCAGGCCGCTCGTTTGACGGGCCCAACGCACCGGATCGTCACCATCGGCGAACGCCGTTGCGGACGTAAACTGCCACCGGAGATTGATCGGCAGTCGATCGGCGAGAGCCTTGGCGAGGTCACGCGCGGCTATAACCTGAGGAGAAGGCGGTGGGCGAAGCCGGCCAAGACCCCGAGTCGGTCGAGCGATGGACACCTTTGCCTTCGCGGCGTGGTTGAGAGTGTCAACCGCATCTTGGATCCAGTTGGCGTCCCCGACCTCGGCCATCGGAATGGCGACTTCTTGAACGCAGGCGATCGCGCCGCGACCCAGTGCGAGGGAGAGTCCTCCAGGGTCCTCGTGGTAGTTGAGATAACGGGCTATATCGACTCCCGGAGGGCAGACCGTGTCCAGGTCCACGTCTCCGACCCAGTTACTGGGGTCGGAGACCCAATCTTGCCTCACCGTGACGGTCGGCACGAGGTGCACTCGATAGAGGTGAAACTGGCTGCCGTGGTCGGCCTGGTCACGGATCCGCCGCAGCATGTTGTGGATCGCGGACTCGTACGTGCCGACGTGGAGGGCCTTTGCGCGCTGGCGTGCAGCCCATGCGGCGACACGGTGGTCACCGCCCATCCGCGCTCGGGTCTCGGGGTCAAGGGCGGCCGCGGGGTCGAAGTCTCGTCTAGGCCAGTCCTGGTGGGTGCTGGTGTGGTACCAGTCCAATTGCGCGACGCGGCGGTCTTGGAGTGCCGGGTCGCCGGGATCAACGGTCACTCTCGGAGCATCCTCGTGCTCGCACGTCAGACCGCATCCAGGGCAAGCTTCCTGCGCCTGCTCCCATCGGTCGATCCAGTCCAGATCGACGATCCACCGGTGACGGCAGGTCGGGCACAGCATGTGCCGATCACGCCAGAAGTCGATCACTCGTTCCATAACACATGCAGTAGAACACGGCGGATGATGACCGTTGCCCCCAACGGGCTCTGGGACCGCCGACTCGCCGTGGAGCACGGCCAGTTGATGACATGATAAGAGTCATTATCATGTCATCATTTGGGTAGGAATCGAGCCGCGAGGAGGCGGTCAGGGTGGCCGGCAAGCGACTGCAGCAGTCCCGCCGTCGGGGTGGGCACCTCCCAGTCGGCGCCAAGAGCGTCGCCGGCACCAGCAAGTTCGCCAACCCGTACCGGCCACCGAGTGGCCAGCGGCCACCGGAGGCGAACGCGGCCTACCGCGAACACCTGGCCGAGCCCCCCCCCCCCCCCCCGAGCTCGTCGCCCAGGCCCGTGAGGATCTCACCGGCTACGATCTCGCCTGCTACTGCGCGCCCGAGTTGCCCTGCCACGTCGACGTGCTCTTGGAGATCCTCGCATTGGATCCGAAGGAACCGGCATGAGCAACGACGTCGACCAGCCCAGCCATGCCGCCGACGAGATCGACGACAGTGGTGAGATGACCTCGACCGCGCGAACTACAGCGCGCATTCTGCTGGGCGTGATCATGGTGGGCGCCGGGGTGGCGCACCTGACCACCCAGCGACAAGAGTTCCGAGCGCAGGTGCCCGACTGGTTCCCGGTTGACGAGGACCTGACGGTGGTCGGCTCGGGCGTCGTCGAGATCGGGCTCGGGCTGGCGTTCGTCTTGCTGCCGAGTAAGCGACGTCTCGTCGGAGCGCTGCTTGCCGCGTTCTTCGTGGCGATCTTCCCCGGCAACATCGCGCAATATGTAGAAGGCGTCGACGCGTTCGGTCTCGACACGGACAGCAAGCGGCTGATCCGGCTGTTCTTCCAACCCTTGCTCGTCGTCTGGGCCCTGTTCGGCGGCGGCTGGCTGAGACGTACGAGAAACGACGACTGAACCCACCGACCTCATGGCGGCTGCGGCTAATGGGCGGCGGCCTGAGCCCCCGCCCACGTACGCAGGTAGGACTCCGAGCCGCGGACGATGTCGTCGATGACGTCCTGGCCGCCGGTGAGGCGGAGGTCCTCGAGGTAGTCGGGGATCATCCCGTAGTGGGCGACGCCGTCGGTGTTGTAGTCCCAGATCCGCTGGCCGGTGATCTGGCGGTCGACGACGGAGCCGCCGTCGAAGCTGCGGAACGGGTAGCTGACGCGCGTCTTCGCCGGGCCAGGCGTGCCGCCGAAGCCGTTCATATCGAAGCCGAACCCGATGCCGGCGCCGTAACGGTCACGGACGGGTGCGGTGCGGGCGTACTCGGCCAGGAACTGGTCGGTGCTGTGGCCGTAGATCGTCGAGAAGCCGCCGAGGGCGTAGAGCCGGTCGAGGTAGCGCTCGTCCATCCAGGAGTGGCTGGCGAGGGCGCCGGGGTAGTCGGTCTCCTCGAGGATGTCGAGGGTGCGGCCGGCGGCCTTGGCGCTCATGTGGTCGACCTCGACCATCATGCCGCGCTTGATCAGCCCGCGGAGGGCGTATTCGCCGAGGGCGGAGAGGCCATGCGGGTTGCAGACGGTGCCCTCCGGGTAGATCGGCGGCTGTGGCAGCCAGGCGAGCTCGGCGGGACGGTCGACCAGCCGCGGGTTGTTGTCGTGCGGCTGGCCGGGGTCGCAGGCCTTCGGCGTCCAGAACGTCCCGGTGGTGAGGAACTGACCGGCGTTGATCAGCAGCCCGGTCGTGCCCTTGTCGTAACGGACCCCGCACAGCGCGTTGTCGAACTTGTGGCACAGGAACATCGACGAGACCCCGAGCGACTTCAGCTCGTCGAGCCCCGCGTCGATGTTGGCGCGGGTGCACGAGGGCAGCCGCAGCTTCTGGGAGCAGCCGAACGGCTCGGAGGTCTCCACGCCGAGCACGACGGCGAGCTTGCCGTCCTCGATCACCTCGCGCGCCTGGCCGGGATCGGTGACGATCCGGTACCACCCACGGCCCTCGCCGCCGTACTGCGCGTCGATGAAGGCCTGGGTGTCGTACGCGTCCTTGGCCTGCTTCCGCACCGCGGTCATCTCGTCGCAGGACTGGTGGGTGCCCGGGTTGATCGCGCACAGCGCCTTGTTGCTGGTCAGCTGCACCACCAGGATCCGCTGGCCGGCACGCCAGGCACGCTCGACCCAGCGGTAGTACATCTGCTGGTGGGTCAGCGAGTCGTAGGCCGGCCAGTCCTTGAACGACGGCCAGCCGGTGGTGTCGTGGAAGCCGAGCGGGCTGCCCGAGCGGGTCAGGTTCTCCAGCAGCGCGGTCTCACCCGCGATGCCGTGGGAGGGGCAGTCCTTGAGCGCGTCCGCGATCCCGTTCGCCGACCACGCCTTCCCGCAGACCGCCGCGCCGCCGATCCCGTCCTGCATGAACATGTGGCTGTGGGCGTCGATCAGCCCGCGCACGGTGCCGTCCGGAGCGGTGCCGGTGAACGGCTCGCCGGTCACGTTGAGCTCGGACTCCGGCGAGGGAAGCCGCCGCTCCACATCGTCACCGGAGGCGGGCGGACCCACCATCGCGACGGTCACCGCGAGGGCGATCACAGCAAGCAGGGACGTACGTCTGATGCGCATGTGGCCTCCCGATGACCAGCGGCGAATGTACGGGTGTGGGTATCGCAACCTAGCAGTTGCTTGGGTCCCGTGGGGCGTTATCCCCGCAGGTCATCCGCTCTGAGAGACTGGCGAGCATGACGATCGCGATCATCGGTGCAGGCAACATGGGTGGGGCCGTGCTGGCCGGGCTGCTCGAGGCGGGTCACTCCCCGCAGAGCGTCATCGTCGTCGAGGCGCGCGAGGAGCAGGCCGCGGCGCTGCGGGAGAAGCACGGCATCCGTACGCTGCCGGCCGCCGAAGCCGTCGCCGAGGCCGACGTCGTGGTGCTGGGCGTGAAGCCCTACGGCGTCGTGCCGGTGCTGGAGTCGATCGCGTCCGCGCTGCGCGAGGGGACCACGGTGGTCTCGCTGGCCGCCGGCGTGCCGACCTCGGCCATGGAGCCCGCCGTCCCCGACGGGGTCTCCGTCGTGCGGGTCATGCCCAACACCCCGGCCCTGGTCGGCGAGGGCATGTCCGCCGTCGCCGGCGGCGCCAAGGCGACGCCGGAAGCGGTCGAGACCGCCGCCGACCTGATGGGTGCCGTCGGCAAGGTCGTCACCGTCCCCGAGTCGCAGATCGACGCCGTCACCGCGATCAGCGGCTCCGGCCCGGCCTACGTCTTCCTGGTCGCCGAGGCCTGGATCGAGGCCGGCGTCCACCTGGGTCTGACCAGGGACGACGCGACCACCCTCGTCATCCAGACGCTGACCGGCTCCGCCAAGCTGCTCGAGAGCGGCACTCACCCCGCGGTCCTCCGCGAGCAGGTCACCTCCCCGGGCGGCACCACCGCCGCCGCCCTCGGCGCGCTCGAGAAGAACGGCCTGCGGGCGGCCTTCCTCGAGGCCACCCGCGCCGCCTACGTACGCAGCCAAGAGCTCTCCTGACGAGAAGTGGTCGATCTGGGCCCGAGGGGAGCGTCTCGGCGGGCCTACATCGACCACTTCTCGGATCGTTCGACGTCTGCTTGGGTCGAGACTGTCAAGCATGCGGCGCTGGGCCCTCGTGTCGTCGATGCTCGACGCGGACGAGGACGTGGAAGTCGCGGTTGCCGCGGGTCGCTCTGAAGGTCCCGACTCGCTCGAAGCCCAGGGATTCCACGGTTCGTAGCGCTCTGGCGTTGAACGACGCGACGGTGACTCTGAACCCTGCGGGCGCGAACCGGCTCCGACCGAACTCGAGACCTGCCGCGATGACGACCCGGCCAAGTCCCTGGCCCGTGAGCTCGGGGCGCATTCCGCCCCCGGTGTCGAGTGCGGACTCGTCGTAGTCCCATCCCGGATGTCGTACACGTCGTAAGGCGCCTGGTAGCGCCAGCCCGTGATGTCTTCGGCCTGCTCCAGCGTCATCGGGGCAAGACGAATGGCGTCCGGGTCGATCGAGTGCGACACCTGGACAGACTCGCACACGGACCTGTCCGGCGCCGACGTCGAGCCAGGCCCGGTGAGGACCCGGCGCTGCCTCGGTCGACCCACCCGCTGAGCTCGCGGGCCGACCGATGTGACCTACAGGCCCAGGTGGCGGCTGATGATCAGCTTCTGCACCTCGGTGGTGCCGCCGTAGATGGTCTGGATGCGGCTGTCGATGAACGCCTTGGCGATCGGGTATTCCATCATGTAGCCGTAGCCGCCGTGGATCTGGACGCCCTGGTCGACGAACTTCTTCTGCAGCTCGGTGGTCCACCACTTCGCCATCGAGGCCAGGACGGTGTCGGCCGTGCCGGCGTTGAGCTGGGTGACGGCGTCGTTGAGGAACAGCCGGGCGAGGTAGGCCTCGGTGGCCATCTCGGCGAGGGTGAACGCGGTGTTCTGGAAGCGGCCGATCGGGCGGCCGAAGGCCTCGCGGGTGCGGGCGTAGTCGAGGGAGAGCTCGAGGACCTGCTCGACCGCGGCGACCGCGATCGAGGCGACCGAGATGCGCTCCTGCGGCAGCAGGGTCATCAGCGAGATGAAGCCGGAGCCCTCCTCGCCGAGGAGGTTCTCCTTCGGCACGACCACGTCGGTGAAGGAGAGCTCGGCGGTGTCCTGCGCCTTCATGCCGACCTTGTCGAGGTTGCGGCCGCGCTCGAAGCCCTCCATGCCGCGCTCGACCACCAGCAGCGAGATGCCGTGGGCGCCGGCCTCGGGGTTGGTCTTGGCGACCACGATGACCAGGTCGGCGTTGATGCCGTTGGAGATGAACGTCTTCGAGCCGTTGAGGAGGTAGTGGTCCCCCTTGTCGACCGCGGTGGTGCGTACGCCCTGGAGGTCGGAGCCCGCGCCCGGCTCGGTCATCGCGACGGCGGTGATGATGTCGCCGGAGACGCAGCCCGGCAGCCAGCGGGCCTTCTGCTCCGGGGTGCCGAGGTGGGAGATGTAGGGGACGATGATGTCGGTGTGGACGAAGAAGCCGGGCCCGCTGGCGCCGATCTTCGCCATCTCCTCGTGGAGGACCGAGTTGAACCGGAAGTCCTTGATGCCGGGGCCGCCGTACTCCTCGTCGACGTCGAAGCAGAGCAGCCCGGTGTCGCCGGCCTTCTTCCACAGCTCGCGGGGGACGATGCCGTCCTTCTCCCACTGGTCGTGGAACGGCACGACCTCCTTCTCGAAGAAGGCCTTCGCGGTGGCACGGAAGTCCTCGTGCTCTGCTTCGTAGATGGTGGGCTTCTGGGGCATGACTCTCCTCCGTAGACGTACCCGGTTAATGATGCCTCACCACTGTGACGCAGACCGCATTGTCGTGATGGGCGACGGAGCAACTGTGACAGTAACACTGGCGAAGTGGCAATGGTTTGGTCTACGGTCCCTGACATGACCGAGACGACCGATGAGCTGATGACGATCGATGAGCTGTCGACCGCCACGGGGCTTTCGGTGCGCACCACGCGCTACTACGCGAGCCTCGGGTTGATCCCGGCGCCGATCCGTCGCGGGCGGGTGGCCTACTACGGCCCCGAGCACCGTGCTCGGCTCGACCTGGTCAGGGCGCTCCAGGAGCACGGGTTCACGCTGCAGGCGATCGAGCGCTACCTCGCCCGGCTCCCCGCCGACATCACGCGTGAGGACCTCGCGATGCAGCGGGCGATGATCACCTCGTGGGCCACGGAGCCGACCGAGGACATCCAGGCGAGGATCGGGCGCGAGCTGATCGCGCTGGGCCTGCCGCGCGACGCCCTCGCGGCGGCGTACGCAGCGACCTCGCGTCTCATGGCCGAGCTCGCCGCCGAGCTCAACGTCATCCTGCGCGACCAGGTCGTCGATCCGTTCCGGCGCACCCACCACAGCCCCGAGGAGGCCAAGCACCTCGAGGAGGTGCTCCCGCGGCTGCGGCAGCTGACCACCGAGGCGATCGTGGTGAGCTTCCAGGACGCCGTGAACCGGACGATCTCCCGCAATCTGTCGTGAAGCTTTTGGGCAACACCCTGTTGACTGTGACAGTTTTAGTGTCACAATCGGCGCATGGCTGAAGCATTCATCTATGACCACCTGCGCACGCCGCGCGGGAAGGGTAAGAAGACCGGAGCGCTCCACGAGGTCAAGCCGATCGACCTGGTGGTCGGCCTGATCGATGAGGCTCGCAAGCGCAACCCCAACCTCGACCCGGCGCTGATCGACGACGTCGTCCTCGGCGTCGTCACCCCCGTCGGCGAGCAGGGCGGTGACATCGCCAAGACCGCCGCCATCAAGGCCGGTCTCCCCGAGACGACCGCGGGTGTGCAGCTCAACCGCTTCTGCGCCTCCGGGCTGGAGGCCGTGAACCAGGCCGCCTCCCGCGTACGCGGCGGCTTCGAGGACCTCATCCTCGCCGGTGGCGTGGAGTCGATGAGCAAGGCGCCGATGGGCAGCGACGGCGGTGCCTGGGCGCAGGACCCCGACACCGCCCTCAAGACCGGCTTCGTGCCGCAGGGCATCGGCGCCGACCTGATCGCGACCCTCGAGGGCTTCAGCCGCGCGGACGTCGACCGCTACGCCGCCCAGTCGCACGCCCGGGCTGCCGCCGCCTGGGAGAACGGCTACTTCAAGGACGCCGTCATCCCGGTCGTGGACCAGAACGGTCTCACCGTGCTCGACCATGACGAGCTGATCCGCCCCGGCACGACCGCCGAGACGCTGGCCGGCCTCAAGCCGTCCTTCCTCCAGCAGGGCCAGGAGGCCGGCTTCGACGACGTCGCGCTGGCCAAGTACCACTGGGTCGAGAAGATCGACCACGTCCACCACGCCGGCAACTCCTCCGGCATCGTCGACGGCTCCGCGCTGATGCTGATCGGCTCCGAGGAGGCCGGCAAGGCCAACGGCCTCACCCCGCGCGCCCGGATCGTCTCGGCCGCCGTCTCCGGTGCCGACCCCACGATCATGCTCACCGGGCCGGCGCCGGCCTCGCGCAAGGCGCTGGCCAAGGCCGGTCTCACCGTCGACGACATCGACCTGTTCGAGATCAACGAGGCGTTCGCCGCGGTCGCGATGCGGTTCATGAAGGACATGGGCATCGACGAGTCGATCACCAACGTCAACGGCGGCGCGATCGCCATGGGCCACCCGCTGGGCGCGACCGGGGCCATCATCCTCGGCACCCTGGTCGACGAGCTCGAGCGTCAGGGCAAGCAGCGCGGCCTCGCCACGCTGTGCGTCGGTGGCGGCATGGGTATCGCGACGATCGTCGAGCTGGTCTGAAAGGGAATCTGAAGAGCTATGAGCGCAGTCAAGTACGACAAGGATGCCGACGGCATCGTCACGCTGACCCTGGACGACCCGAACCAGTCGGCCAACACCATGAACGAGCTGTACAAGACCTCGATGGCGGAGGCCGTCGAGAAGCTGTACGCCGAGGCGGACGGCGTCACCGGCGTCGTCATCGCGTCCGCGAAGAAGACCTTCTTCGCCGGCGGTGACCTCAAGAACATGATCCAGGTGCGGCCGGAGAACGCCGCCCAGGTCTTCGAGGAGGTCGAGTCGATCAAGGCGACCCTCCGCAAGCTGGAGACCTTCCCCAAGCCGGTCGTCGCGGCGATCAACGGCGCCGCCCTCGGTGGCGGTCTGGAGATCGCGCTGGCCGCCCAGCACCGGATCGCCCTCGACGCCCGCTACGACATCGGTCTGCCCGAGGTCTCCCTCGGCCTGCTGCCCGGTGGCGGTGGCGTCACCCGCGTCGTACGTCTCCTCGGCATCATGACCGGCCTGATGGACGTCCTCGGCCAGGGCACGAAGTTCAAGCCCGCCGCTGCCCTCGAGAAGGGCCTGATCCACGAGCTGGTCTCCTCCCCCGATGAGCTCGTGCCCGCCGCGAAGGCGTGGATCAAGGCCAACCCCGACGAGATCGCGCAGCCGTGGGACAAGCCGGGCTACAAGATGCCCGGTGGCAAGCCGACCTCCCCGGCTCTCGCCGGTTTCCTGCCGGCGTTCCCGCCGATCCTGCGCAAGCAGCTCAAGCAGTCCGACATGCGTGCGCCGAAGGCGATCCTGTCGGCCGCGGTCGAGGGTGCGATGGTCGACTTCGACACCGCCACCCGGATCGAGTCGCGCTACTTCACCTCGCTGGTCACCGGCCAGCAGTCGAAGAACATGATCCAGGCGTTCTTCTTCGACCTCGGCGCCATCGGCGCCGGCACGCTGCGTCCCGACGGCGTCGAGAAGTTCACCGCGACCAAGGTCGGCGTGCTCGGTGCCGGGATGATGGGTGCGGGCATCGCGTACTCCTTCGCCCGTGCGGGTGCGGAGGTCGTCCTCAAGGACGTCGCCATCGAGTCGGCCGAGAAGGGCAAGGCCTACACCGCCAAGCTCAACGAGAAGGCCGTCTCCCGCGGCAAGCTGACCCAGGAGAAGGCCGACGAGATCCTCGACCGGATCACCCCGACTGTCGCCCCGGAGGACTTCGCCGGCGTCGACGTCGTCGTCGAGGCGGTCTTCGAGGACGTGTCGCTGAAGCAGAAGGTCTTCAACGAGATCGCCCCGTTCGTCAACAAGGACGCGGTGCTCTGCTCCAACACCTCGACGCTGCCGATCACCGAGCTCGCCAAGGGGATCGACCGCCCGGCCGACTTCATCGGTCTGCACTTCTTCTCGCCCGTCGACAAGATGCCGCTGGTCGAGATCATCAAGGGTTCCGAGACGAGCGACGTCGCGCTGGCCAAGGCCTACGACATCGTCCAGCAGATCAAGAAGACCCCGATCGTCGTCAACGACAGCCGCGGCTTCTACACCTCGCGCGTCATCGGCACCCAGATCCAGGAGGGTCTGGAGCTGCTCGCCGAGGGCTTCGCGCCCTACTCGCTCGAGCGCGCCGCGACCCAGGCCGGGTTCCCGGTCGGCCCGCTGCAGATCGCCGACGAGCTCAACCACGAGCTCATGGTCAAGATCGCTCGTACGACGCGGGAGGCCGCCGGAATCGAGGAGCTGACCACCACGGAGCGGGTGCTCAACCCGCTCATCGAGGCGGGTCGCTCCGGCAAGCTCAAGGGTGCCGGGTTCTACGACTACGTCGACGGCAAGCGTGGCTCGATCTGGGCCGACCTCGGGACCGTGTTCCCGGTCGCCGAGGAGCAGATCCCGATCCGGGACGCCGAGGAGCGGATGCTCTTCATCGAGGCCCTGGAGACCGCGAAGTGCTTCGAGGAAGGTGTCATCACCTCCGCCGCGCACGCCAACATCGGCTCCATCTTCGGCATCGGCTTCCCGCCGCAGACCGGTGGTGCGGCCCAGTTCATCACCGGCTACGAGGCCGCCGACGGCTCGATCGGCATCGAGGCGTTCCTGGCTCGTGCCGACGAGCTGGCCGAGAAGTACGGCGAGCGGTTCCGCCCGACGCAGTACCTCCGCGACCTCGCGGCCAAGGGTGAGGGCTTCCCGGCCTGACCCAGCCATCCATGGCGATGTGGTGAACCGGCACGGATCCTGTGAAGGAACCGTGCCGGTTCGCTATTTGCGGGGCAGACGGGGTTCGTCCTGTGCGACTCTTTGCCTTCCGCAGAGGTCGAGGAGGACGTACGTGGCGATGTCGGGCGGCGCTGACAGGCGCGAGGTCCGGGTGGGGATCGTGGCCGTCGCGCTCGTCCTGCTGGTCGTGGTCGGGTGCACGGTCGCGGTGCTCTGGATCCGGCCCGTTGTGTCGGCGGCCGGGACGAGAACACCGGAGTCGGTGTCGAGGATCCTCGACATCTCCGACGAGTGGCGGTCCGTCCCCGGCGTACGCGACGTTCTGGCCGTCGACGAGTCCCGGCGCGTCCCGGGGGAGGACTTCGGGGAGGCCGACCGTGAGGAGCACTCGGTCAGCGTCGAGGTGACCCTGGAGGACGATCTGACGGGGGCCGAGGCGGCCGCGGCGAGCAAGGAGGTGCTCCGGCTGGTTCGCCCCGAGATCACCCGAGGTGCGCCGGAGGCGGGGCCTGACCGTACCGGCGTCTCGTTCACGATGGGCCCTCCCCGGATCACCGTGGGCGAGCGTGGTCTGAACCCCGGTGATGCCATGGGTGATGCGCTCGCCGATGCCGTCGCGCTGCGAGACGCCGGGGCGACGTCGGTGTCGTCGACCGTCGCCGACCCGCAGACGGGGCTTCCTGCCAAGGCTGACGTAGAGGCGCCGCAGGCCCGCCTGGCCGCACTGGCCGCGGTCGCCCGCGACCGGCAGCGCCCGGTGGATCTCCGCGGTGGCGATGCGTGGTACCGGTCGAACGAGGTGCCCGATCCGGCGGCGGTGAGGCTCGTGGTGGCTGCCTCCGAGCGGCGGTCGGTGACCTCGGCCCAGCTGGCCGCTCCGTACGAACCGCTGATCGTCCTGGTCGAGGCCGCCGAGGGTGACCGGGTGATCGGCGACGTCAGCAGGTGGCTGACGGCCTACCAGGGCTATCCCGTGGGGTCGGGGCAGCCGCTGGAGTACGTGGTCGAAGGGACGCGCGGCGGCAAGGTCGAGGGCTGGGTCGGGGGAAAGACTGCGGCGCCGACGACGATGCCGCCGTTCGGTGACGGTGCGCCCTGGCCCACGGACCCGGCCGCGCCGCCGTGCCGGCCATCCGATCTCGAGGTCACCTTCGGCGGCCAGGACGCGGCTCTGGGATCGCGGCAGGCGTGGCTCCGGGCCCGCAACCTCGGCCGTCGGGCCTGTGCGATCGAAGACGTACCCGATGTCGCGTTCCTGAACGCCGCCGGTGCTCGGCAGACCGAGGTGATGGTCGAGCCGTACGAACCCTCGATGGTGCCCGAGCGCGTCGTCGTCCCTCCGGCGCAGTCGGTGATGGCGGTGATCGACTGGCAGGCGATGTCCACCGCGAACGACCCTGACATCACCACCGAGCTGCTCGTGACCGCGATGCCCGGCAGCACGCCCACCACGCTCGGTGTCGCGGTACCCGACGGGCCGAGCGGTCTCGACATCCTCGACGGGGCCGAGGTGAGGATCAGCCCGTGGGCACAGGCCGTCGACTGACATCTGCGGCGACGTGGACGCTCGGACGAATGGGTGGCAGCGCCCATTCGGAATCGAGCCCGAGCCGAGAAGACTCGGGCCATGGGGGAGACGGCGACGATTCTGCTGATCGCGGTGGTCGCGGCCGGCCTGGTGGTGGCCTCGCTGCTGCGGCGGGCCCGCCGTGGCGAGTGCCTGGTCGTGACCCGGCACCGGCGGATCGTCCGGATCGCCTCCGACTCGATGACCGTGGCGGTCCCCGGCTTCCACGAGGTGCTCGAGTGGCCGACCGGGCAGATCGAGATCGCGGTCGTCGTCCGGACCCGGACCGGGGACGGCCAGGACGTACGTGTCCTCGCCACGTTCTCCGTCGATGTCGACCCGCCTCGGGTCGGTGCGGCGTACATCGACCCGCGTGCGGTCCTGCACACGGCGTTGGAGCGCCGGCTCGGTGAGGCGGTCCGCGCCCGGCCGGCGGCCCGGCTGACCGGACCGGATGGCCTCGGCGGCACCTTGGCGGGCACCCGGATCGACGGCCTCGCCGTCGGCGTCGTGACCGAGGTGGTCATCGACGAGGTCGACCTGCTGCTGCATCCCGGCCGACCCGACGACGGCGACTGAGCGCGCCGTCGTCGGGCCGGATCCGGATCATCGGATGGTGCTGGTGGCCGCCGAGGTGGCGGTCTTGGTGTAGTAGCCCGCCTTGCGGCCGGTCACCCGGACGCGGATGCGGTCGCCGCGGTCGACGGACCGGAGGCGGTACGTCTTTCCCGTCGCGCCCGAGATCGCGACGCCGTTGCGCAGCCACTGGTAGCTGAACGTGATCCCGGAGGGCTTCCAGGCGCCGGGGTAGGCGGTGAGCAGATAGCCGACCCTGCGGGTGCCGCCGATCGTCGGCGTGGCCGCGGTGAGGTAGCCGGCCGCGATCCTCGCGGTCGCCGCGCTCGCCCGGACACCTGGGTTGGCGGCCGGCCAGGTCGAGGAGTACGCCGTCACCCGGACCCGGATCTCCTTGGTGTGGTCGGCGCCGGCGAGCTTGTAGGTCGACGCGGTGGCACCCGAGATCGGGACGCCGTTCCGCAGCCACTGGTACTTCACGCTCGTGGCCGTCGGGCTCCACGAGCCCTTCGTCGCCGTCAGGGTGTAGCCCACCCGCGGGGTGCCGCTGATCGTCGGCGGCGCGGTGCTCGCGATGGTCAGCGGGTTGCAGGTGTAGAGCTCGATCCCGTCGACGAACCAGCCGATGAACGAGCCGACATTGTCGCCGCGTACGACCCACTGGAACTGGACGGTCTTGCCGGCGAACGCGGACAGGTCGACCCGAGAGCTCATCCAGCCGTTGGAGTCGCCGCCGAAGCCGGTCAGCGGCCGGGTGGGGCTGTTGAGCAGCAGCTTCTGCTTCGGGCCGTTCACCCAGGCCGTGGACGGGATGGCGGTCGCGACGCCGTTGACCAGCAACCGCGCCTCGCCGCCGTCGTAGTACTCGGGCGTGGGGTAGGCGGGGTCGCTGCCGGTGTACCACTCGAAGAGGTACCAGTGGCTGAACCGGAGGTAGGTCCGCTTTCCGGCCGGCACGTTGATCGCGGCCGTCGTCAGGCCGCTGGCCGTCGGGTCGCCGTACGTCTCCGGGTCGGGGTTCATGCCGAAGTCGGAGCCGTTGCCGTCACGGTCGTTCGCGGGGATGCCCTGCGCCGCGTCGGGCGCCGGGTTCCACAGCACACCTCGGCTGAGCGACGGGGTCGCCACCGCGGCCTTGCCGGTGCTTCCTGCGGGGCAGGTGTTGGGCGCCTCCGCGGGCCGGGTCGCGCCCGCCTTGGTGGGCGACTTCGCCAGCTCGGTCGCGTCGGTGGCGAGATTGACCTGGGTGCAGTCGTCCGCGGTGAAGCCGGCGGTGCCGGCGGCCACCAGCGCGGAGCAGCTGTTGGCCAGGGTGCGGCGCAGGTCGGCGTACTGGCTTCCGGAGACGAGGTGCTGGATCGTGTAGAGGTAGAGGGCCGCGGTCTTCTGCAGGGTCGGGTCACCGGCGTCGATGCCGGTGATGGTACGGCCGTTGAAGGTGCCGCCCTGGGAGATCAGGTAGGCCGTCTTGTTGCCGACCCCGCTGTTGGTGTGCACGCCGCCGCCGTCGGCGTAGTAGCTGAGGTCGTCGGCCTCCCACAGCGAGCTGGTCATCCGGTCGGGCTGGTCGTGCACCGTCGGGTTGGCGAGGTCGCGGATCGCGCCGAAGGAGGAGTCCTCGCCGACGCGCCAGTCGGTCGGGGAGTCGCCGGCGGTGGCGTAGCGGTGGTCGACGATCTCGCCCATGATGTCGGCCATCGACTCGTTGATGGCGCCCGACTCGTGCCAGTAGAAGAGGTTCGAGCTCTTCTCGATCACCCCGTGGGTCAGCTCGTGGCCGACGATGTCGTCGACCACCAGGCCCTGGCCGAGGTAGATCTGCTGACCGTTCCAGAACGCGTTGTCCATCGGGCACGGCGGCGTGTAGCCCGGCTCTGTCGGCTCGCAGTAGCGGGTCGTGGCGGTGATCGCCTTGGCGGTGGCGCCGCTGGACCAGCCGATCTCGTCGGTCAGGTCCAGACCGAGGGAGGCGTAGAGGTCGGAGGTCGCGCCGAGCATGTCGTACGCCGTGTCGACGTCGGCGATCCCGGAGGGTGCGTCGCCCTCGCGCCGCTTGACCGTGAGGCTCGTGTCGGCGCAGCCGGTCGCTGCGGCGCGGACGTTGGCGTTGTCGCAGATGCGGCGGTTGGCGTGGGCGATCTCGTTGATGTGCATGAGTACGCGGCCGGTGCCGGCGTGAACGAGCACGGTCTCACGGATGGTGGAGCCGTTGGTCACCGAGAACCGGAAGACGCTGGTCTCGCCGATCTGCGGCCCGCTGATCAGGTCGTCGTCGTAGAGCCAGGCGCCCTCGTCGTCCACGGTGAGGGCGGTGGCTCCGTGGTTGGCCTTGGCGACCACGGCCCTGGCCGCGTCCTCGGCCTTCGTCCGCACGGACTCGTCGGGCCCGGCGACATCCGTGGCTTCGGAGAGGCTGGTGGCCGCGGAGGTGAGGCCGCGGGCCTTGTCCAGTCCGATGACCACCTCGCCGCCGAGGACGGGGAGGCCGTCGACGTACTGCTCGTATCTGGTCACCGACCCACCGCCGACGGCCTTGCTGGTCGACGCCTCGCGCAGGTCCTTCTTGTCGGTGCCCAGCGCCTCCGCGGCGCGGTCGAGGTGGGTCTGAGCCGCCTTCGCGGGCTTGACGGTGGCCCCCAGCGGATCGACGGCTTCGGTCTTCGAACCGATGAAGTCGGCGATCCCGTCGGTGGTGCGATGGATGGTGAGTGGGACGTCGGCACGGTCCTGGTAGGTCGCGACCGGGTCGGGTTCGGCGGAGGCGGGCGGGGCCATCGGGATGACGCTCAGCCCGCCGAGGGCAAGTGCGGTCGCAGTCAGGGCGACGACGCGTCTACGAGCTGACACTTCGACTCCTTCGGGAGTGGGACCGGCCCGGAGGAGTTTCACGGGCCGACAAGACCGCCGGCCCGAACCAGCGGCCAGCAGTCTCCCA
Organism: Nocardioides luteus; assembly: GCF_015752315.1. Lineage (NCBI taxonomy): Bacteria > Bacillati > Actinomycetota > Actinomycetes > Propionibacteriales > Nocardioidaceae > Nocardioides > Nocardioides luteus. The sequence goes on along the minus strand of NZ_JADOVJ010000001.1, from coordinate 5,254,033 downwards.
GGCAGGCGCAGGTGCCGTCGCCCGTATTTTCGCGACTTGCGACCGAGTGCATACTCGGTATATACATACTCAGTAACTAGGGAGGTGATCGAGTGTCCGTGAAGCACGCACTGCTGGCGCTGCTGGAGAAGCCGCGCTATGGCTACGAGCTGCGCGCCGAGTTCGAGCAGCGCACCGGCGCGAGCTGGCCGCTGAACGTCGGGCAGGTCTATACGACTCTGTCGCGACTCGAGCGTGACGGCCTCGTCGAGGCCGGAGGGACCGACGCGGAGGGACGGTCCCTCTATCAGCTGACCGAGGCCGGCAAGGTCGAGGTCAAGGGGTGGTTCGACACCCCCGTGGAGCGTACGCAGCCACAGCGCGACGAGCTCGCGATCAAGCTCGCGGTCGCGGTCGCGGTGCCGAGCGTGGACGTCGGCAAGGTCGTCCAGCAGCAGCGCAACGCGACGATGCAGGCGCTCCAGGGGTACCGGCGCCAGTCGCGGTCCGGTGCCGGGGACGACCTCGCCGGAGGGCTGGTCCTCGACCGTCTCGTCTTCGCGGCCGAGGCCGAGATCCGCTGGCTCGACCACTGCGAGGCCCGGCTCCGCCGGGCGGCCGCGTCGAGCACCGCGCCGGAACCCGTCGAAGGAGGGGACCGATGAACGCCGCCCTCGCCCACGACCTGCGCCGCCTCAGCCACGACCAGGACCGCTGGCTCGCCGACGCCCGCGAGCGGCTGAGCCGCCGCATCCACACATCGCCTGCCACCGCAGGCACCACCCAGACCAAGGAGTCCACCGATGAGTGAACCCGTCCTCCGGCTCACCGACGTGAGCCGCGTCCACGGCACCGGCGCCGCCGAGGTCCACGCCCTGCGCGGCGTCAGCCTCGCTGCGTACGCCGGTGAGCTGGTCGCCATCATGGGGCCGAGCGGCTCCGGGAAGTCGTCGTTGCTCACCATCGCCGGTGGCCTCGACTCGCCGACCTCCGGGTCGGTGACCGTCGACGGCCAGGATCTCGGCGAGGCCGGGATCAGCGGGCGCGCCAAGCTGCGGCGTACGTCGATCGGCTACGTCTTCCAGGACTTCAACCTGATCCCGGCCCTGACCGCCGCCGAGAACGTCGCGCTGCCGTTGGAGCTCGACGGCGCCGGTCGCCGATCGGCGCGGGCTGCGGCGAGGACGGCCCTCGAGGAGGTCGGGCTCGACGGCTTCGCCGACCGGTTCCCCGACGAGATGTCCGGCGGGCAGCGGCAGCGGATCGCGATCGCCCGGGCGATCGTCGGCGAGCGCCGCCTGATCCTGGCCGACGAGCCGACCGGGGCCCTCGACACCGAGACCGGCGAGGACATCCTCAAGCTGATCCGCGCGCGCTGCGACGCGGGTGCGGCCGGTGTGCTCGTCACCCACGAGCCGCGCTACGCCAGCTGGGCCGACCGGGTCATCTACGTGCGCGACGGGCTCGTCGTCGACGAGGCCGGCGAGACGCCGAGCACGGTGTTCGTGGACGAGGTGGAGGCATGAGCTCGGGTCTCGGCGGCTGGCGCCTCGCGCTCCGTATCGGGCAACGCGAGGCCTGGCGAGCGAAGTGGCGCAGCCTGCTGGTCGTCCTGATGATCGCGCTGCCGGTGGCGGGCGTGACCGCGGTCGCGGTGACGTACCAGACCTATGACGTCGACACCGTCGAAGGCCTCGATCGCCGCCTCGGCACCGAGGCCGCGGCCAGCATCGACGTCCAGACGGCCGGCGCGGTCCGGCAGGGGATCGACCCCGAGAACGCGTCCGAGTGGCTCGAGGACTCCGATGCCGACCCGCTCGACGCGGCGGGCGTCAAGGCCGTCATCGGGGAGCGCCCGATGCTCGAGGTGATGGACCGGACCTTCGACGTACGCACGGACAAGGGGGTCACCTGGGTCAGCGGTCTGGAGACGGATCTGAACGACCCGCTCGCCGCCGGGCTGACGCGGCTGACCGAAGGCCGCCTGCCTCAGGGGCCGGACGAGGTCGTGGTCAACTCGACCCTTGCCTTCCGGGGACCCGGCATCGGCGAGGAGCTGCAGATCCCGAACGGCGACATCGACGAGGTCCGCAAGGTCGTCGGCATCGTCGAGTCGTCGACCGTACGCAACGACGCCTTCGTCGCCGGGCCGGACCTTCCGGTCGACTACGCCGGTGACCGCTCGACCTGGCTCGTCGGCGGGGCGCCGGTGACCTGGTCCGACATCGAGGACCTGAACGCGGCGGGCGCCTTCGTGCTCTCGCGCTCGGTCGTCCTGGACCCATCGCCCGCCGCACTCGCGGCCGACAAGGACATCCGTCCGCCGATGGGCGCCCCGGACCCCTCCGAGGTCGTGGTCATCGTCCTCATCGTGGTCATGGTGATCCTCGAGGTGGTCCTGCTGGCCGGACCGGCGTTCGCGGTCGCGGCCCGGCGCCAGGCGCGTGACCTCGCCCTGATCGCCGCCTCGGGAGGGACCGCGCGTCAGTCGCGCCGCGTCCTGCTCGGGATGGCGATCGTCATCGGTGCGGTGGCGGCGGTCATCGGCGCCGTGCTCGGGGTCGGGCTGGCGCGGCTGCTCCAGCCGCTCGCCCAGGATCAGGTCTCGGCCTGGTTCGGTCCGTTCGAGGTGCCGGGGCTGCAGGTCCTGGCGGTGGCCGTCATCGGGTTCGCGGCCGCGATCTGCGCGGCGATCGTGCCGGCCTGGATCGCCTCGCGGCAGAACGTCGTCAGCGTGCTGGCCGGGCGGCGCTCCGAGAGCCTGCCCTCGCGGCGGTCGCCGATCATCGGCCTCGTGCTGATCGCAGCCGGGATCGCAGCCGCGGCGTTCGGCACCCGGAACGCACTCAGCGGCATCCCGATCGCCTTCGGCGTGCTGCTCTGCGTCGCCGGGCTGCTGTTCATCCTGCCGGTCCTCGTCTCGCTGGCGGCTCGGTCGAGCGCCCGGATGCCGCTCGTCATCCGCTTCGCGACGCGCGACGCCGACAGGCACCGCACCCGGACGGTGCCTGCCGCCGGGGCGATCGCGGTGACGGTCGTCGGCGTGGTCACGCTCGGGATCGCGTTCAGCAGCGATCGGGAGCAGAACGAGGAGAGCTATCTGCCGTCTTTCGCGATCGGCGACGCCGTGGTGCATGCGCGACACAGCGAGACCGAGGACGAGACCGATGCCGAGGAGTCGGCGGCGCGGTGGAACAGCATCGCCGCGCAGGTCGAGAAGGCCATCCCCGGGGCGACGGCCACAGCGACGTCCAGCGCGGTGGTCGACGACGACGGACGCTACGTCGCCGTCGAGAGCAGCGACGGCGCGATGGTCTCGCTCGACACCACCCTGGGCGAGTTCGGCGACCTCATCGTCGCCGGTGCCGACGGGAGCCTCCCGCCGGTGGTGGCGCGCTCGCTGTCCGAGCGGGACACCGCCACCGCTGCCGAGACGCTGCGGTCTTCCGGAGCGGTGGTGTTCACCACCGACGACAAGCTGCTGTCCTCGCAGTCCGCGCACCTGGTCGTCAGGGAGTGGTCCGAGGAGGACGGCGAGGACCGTGACGTCGCCACCGTCGAGGTGCCGGCGACCTATCTGGACGTCGGTGAGCGGGCCGCGCCTGCGTACGCGGTCGTGACGCCCGCGATGGCCGAGCAGCTCCGTGTCGAACCGCAGGTCACGGGCCTCTACGTCGAGAACGCACGGCTCAGCGCCGAGGCCGAGACCGATCTCGACGAGGCCCTCGCCGCCGGCCAGTTCTCCACGACGATCCTGGTCGAGCGCGGCTACGTGGAGAGGGACTCCGTCGTGATCGTCTGGATCCTGCTGGTCACCCTGGGATCCGTGCTGATGATCGGCGGCGCGCTGACCGCGACCCACCTCGCGATCAACGACGCCCGCCCCGACCTGGCGACCCTCTCGGCGGTCGGTGCCAGGACGCGTACGCGGCGCGGGGTCGCTGCCTCGTACGCCCTGGTCGTGGCGCTGCTCGGGGCGATCCCGGGCGCGCTGATCGGCTTCGTGCCCGGCATCGCGATCAGCTATCCGATCACCACCGAAGGCTGGCCGGAGCGCGACAGCGTCGCCTCCCACTACCTCGAGATCCCCTGGGATCTGGTCGGGATCGTGGTCGTCGGACTGCCGCTGCTGATCGCGCTCATCGTCGCGGTCACCACCCGCGGCCGGCTCCCGATGGTCGCCCGAGTCGAATAGGGACTTCTGGCGGGCCGAATCCTCAGTTGTGGGCGACGAAACTCGAGTTTCGTCGCCCACAACCACATTCTCGGCTCGCCACTTCTACCGACTCGGCGGGGCCTGTCAGGCCTGGCAGAGGCAGAACGGGTGGCCGGCGGGGTCGAGGAAGACGCGGAAGGTCTTGCCGGGTTGGACCTCGTGCTTGGTGGCGCCGAGGGCGATGGTGGCCGCCTCGGCGACGTCGAGGTCGTCGACGAAGACGTCGAGGTGGGACTGCTGGGGTACGTCCTGCGAGGGCCACTGTGGCGCGCGGTAGTCCTCGACGGCCTGGAAGTTGAGGGCGCCTCCGTCACCCCAGGCCTCGGCCCAGCTGCCGTCGTCGTCGACCTTGGTCTCCCAGTCGAACAGCTTTGCGTAGAAGGTGGCCAGGGCTGCCGGGTCGGGGCAGTCGATGACCCATTGCGGATTGCGTGCGATAGCCATGGGTCCGACGTTAGGACCGGTTCCGGACGTTCGGCTTCCGCCTGTCGTGGCGTCGTCTCAGAAATATACAGTCAGGGTTGACTGTTTGTTTCTGGCGCGGAAGAGTGCCTGCCTGTGATCCAGGCCACCCGCGTACCCCAGGAGGAGCGCACCCGCGCGATGCGGGCGCGCCTCCTCGATGCCACCGTCGAGCTGCTGGCCGAGCGCGGCTTCGCCGGGACCACGACCACGCTCGTCTCCCAGCGTGCCGGGGTCTCCCGCGGGGCGCAGCTGCACCACTTCCCGGCGAAGAACGACCTGGTCGTGGCGGCGGTCGAGCACATCACCGAGGCTCGCGGCGAGGCGTTGAAGGAGGCGGCCGGAGCGCTCCCGGAGGGCGGGCAGCGTACGCGGCACGTGCTCGCCATGCTGGCCGAGCAGGTCACCTCGCCCGTCTTCGCCGCCGCCCTGGAGCTGTGGGTGGCGGCGCGCACCGACGAGCAGCTCGCCGCGGCGGTGGGTCCGCTCGAGCAGCGGATCGGCCGCGAGCTCCACCGGGCCACGGTCGAGCTGCTCGACGTGGACGAGAAGAAGCCGGGGGTACGCGAGCTCGTGCAGGCCACGCTCGATCTCGTCCGCGGCCTGGCACTGGCTGACACGATTACCGACGACGCTGCCCGACGCGAGCGGATCCTCGACCACTGGGCCGAGGTTCTGGAAAGAGAGCTGCGATGAGTCTGCTGGATGAACTTCTCGAGGACCTCTCCATGGAGGGGTTCGAGCTGCGCCAGGTGGTGGCGGGGCTGAGCGAGGCGGGCTGGCGCGAGCCGACGCCCGCCGAAGGGTGGGACGTCGCCGCCCAGATCGCCCATCTGGCCTGGACCGACGAGGCCGCGCTCGCCGCGACCGAGTGGGTGGCAGGTGACGCGACCGCCTGGGACGAGTTGGTCAATGAAGCCATCAAGAACCCCGAGGGCTACGTCGACGAGTCCGCCCTGGCGCTGGCCACGATGCCGGCGACGGAGCTGCTGCAGCACTGGGACGGCGTACGCGGCGAGCTCGCCGGTGCGCTCGCGAACGTCCCGGACGGGAAGAAGCTGCCCTGGTTCGGGCCGCTGATGTCGCCGGCCTCGATGGCGACCGCGCGGTTCATGGAGACCTGGGCCCACGGGCTGGACGTACGTGAGGCGCTCGGCCACACCTACGAGCCCAGCGACCGCATCAAGCACGTGTGCCATCTCGGCACCCGCACCCGTGACTTCTCCTACGGCGTCCACGGCCTGACCCCGCCTTCCGACCCGTTCCGCGTGGAGCTCACCGCCCCGTCCGGCGAGCAGTGGGTCTGGGGGCCGGAGGACGCGACGCAGGGCGTCCGGGGCCCGGCGTACGACTTCGCGCGTCTCGTCACCCAGCGCATCCACCGCGACGACACCGCGCTGGAGACCACCGGCGACGACGCCGAGAAGTGGCTGACCATCGCCCAGGCGTTCGCCGGGCCCACCGGTGGCGGGAGGCCCAAGAAGTGATCACCATCGGCAACTGCTCCGGTTTCTACGGTGACCGGTTCTCGGCGATGCGCGACATGCTCGAAGGCGGTCGGCTCGACGTGCTGACCGGCGACTATCTCGCCGAGCTCACCATGCTCATCCTCGGCAAGGACACCCTCAAGGACCCGACGACGGGCTACGCCAAGACGTTCCTGCGTCAGGTCGCGGACTGCCTCGACCTCGCCCTGCAGCGGGACGTCAAGATCGTCTCCAACGCCGGCGGCCTCAATCCCGCCGGCCTCGCTGCCGCCATCGAGGCGCTCGGGACCGGCGCCAAGGTGGCCTATGTCGACGGCGACGACCTCCGGGGACGCCTCGACTCCCACCCCGACGCGTTGACCGCCAACGCCTACCTCGGTGCCTTCGGGATCGCGCACGCGCTCGACGCCGGCGCGGACATCGTCGTGACCGGCCGGGTGACCGACGCGAGCGTCGTCGTCGGGCCGGCGATCGCCCACCACAGCTGGAAGCGCGACTCCTACGACGAGCTCGCCGGCGCCGTGGTCGCCGGCCACGTGATCGAGTGCGGCACCCAGGCCACCGGCGGCAACTTCTCCGGGTTCCTGACCATGTCGCCGCAGGCCCGCGCGCGTCCGCTGGGGTTCCCGGTCGCCGAGATCGCCGTCGACGGCTCCTCGATCATCACCAAGCAGGACGAGACCGGCGGCACCGTCACGGTCGACACGGTCACCGCACAGCTGCTCTACGAGATCCAGGGGCCGCTCTACCTCGGTCCCGACGTCACCACCGACCTCACCTCGATCCGGCTCCAGGAGGTCGGCATCGACCGGGTCGCCATCACCGGCGTGACCGGCACCCCGCCACCGGCCACGCTCAAGGTCGCGGTCAACTCGCTCGGCGGCTACCGCAACTCCGCCGAGTTCGTGCTCACCGGGCCCGACATCGACGCCAAGGCCGCCTGGCTGCGTGACCAGCTCGACGCCGAGCTCCCGATCGGGCCCGACTACACCTGGTCGACCTACCGCATCCCCGCGCCCGACTCCCCGACCGAGGAGGGGGCCGCCTGCATCCTGCGGCTCAACGCGCGGGCCGCCGACGCCGACGCCGTCGGACGTGCCCTCACCGCTCCGGCCATCGAGCTGGCGCTCGCCTCCTACCCGGGCTTCCACGTCACCGCGCCCCCGGGGCGGCCGTCTCCGTTCGGGATCTACAAGGCTGCGTACGTCCGGCGCGACCGCGCCCCCGAGACCGTCCATCTCCCCGACGGCTCGACCTACGAGGTTCCGTCGCCCCTCGCTTATGCCGAGGCGTCACGTACGTCGGCCGAGACGTCACGCGCGTCGAGCGAGAGGACCACTCGACCGACGGGAGCGACGCCTCGACCGACGGGAGCGACGCCTCGGCCGGTGGGGGCGACGCCTCGGCGAGCGCTGGGCGAGCTGGTCTACGCGCGGTCCGGGGACAAGGGCGGCGACGCCAACCTCGGGCTCTGGGCGCCGCAGTGGCGGCCGGACGCGGTCGTCGAGTGGCTGCTGGACACGGTCACGCCGGAGTGGGTACGGGCGCTGCTGCCGGAGGCCGAGGACCTGGCCATCGACATCACGCCGCTGCCTCACCTGCGTGGCGTGAACATCGTCATCCACGACCTGCTCGGCGAAGGAGTGGCGGCCTCGACGAGGTTCGACCCGCAGGCGAAGGGCCTGGGCGAGTGGGCCCGGAGCAGGATCGTCGACGTACCTGTTGAACTCGGCCCGGAGGAGCTCCTGTGAGCGACGACCTGTTCCAGCTGGGCGCCGAGTTCGCCCGCCGTGAAGTCTTCCCTGACCTCCAGGTTTGGGAGGACAACCAGGAGATCCCGCGCGAGGCCCACCTGGCCGCCGCGAAGCAGGGGCTGCTCGGGATCGGGTTCCCCGAGGAGGCCGGCGGCGAGGGCGGCGGACTGGCCGACACCGTCGCGGTGACCGAGGGGATGATGTCCGAGGGCGCCTCGTCCGGCCTGCTCGCGGGCCTGTTCACCCACGGGATCGCGCTGCCGCACATCGCCAAGCACGGCTCGCCCCACCTGATCGAGACGTACGTGAAGCCGACCCTGGCCGGGGAGAAGATCGGCAGCCTCGCCATCACCGAGCCCGACGGCGGGTCCGACGTCTCCCACCTCCGCACGACCGCGGTCCGCGACGGCGACGAGCTCGTCGTCAACGGCGCCAAGACGTTCATCACCAGCGGCGTTCGCGCCGACTTCGTCACCACCGCGGTCCGCACAGGCGGCCCGGGGGCCGGCGGCATCAGCCTGCTCGTGATCGACAAGGACACGCCTGGCTTCACGGTCACGCGCAAGCTCGAGAAGATGGGCTGGAAGTGCTCCGACACGGCTGAGCTCGCGTTCGAGGACGTACGCGTCCCGGCCGCCAACCTCGTCGGCGACGAGAACGCGGGCTTCATCTACATCGCCGAGGCGTTCGTGACCGAGCGGATCGCGCTGGCCGTCCAGGGCTACGGCACCGCCGCCCGCTGCCTGGCGCTCACCGCCGACTACTGCCGCCAGCGCACCACGTTCGGTGAGCCGTTGATCAAGCGTCAGGTCGTACGCCACAAGCTCGTCGAGATGCACCGGCAGGTCGAGGTCGCCAAGGCCTACACCCACGCCGTGGTCGCCCGCTACGACCGCGAGGGCTCGACACAACAGACGATCGCCGAGGCGGCGCTGGCCAAGCAGACAGCGGTCGAGGCCTGCACCTGGGTCGTCGACCAGGCCGTCCAGCTTCACGGCGGGACGGGATACATGCACGGGACCGAGGTCGAGCGGCACTACCGCGACGCCCGGATCCTGCCGATCGGAGGAGGAGCCACCGAAGTGATGACCGACCTGGCCGCCAAGCTGTTGGGCTACACCTCATGAGCGGGAACCGAGAAGCCCTCCTCGAGAAGATCGAGGCCCTCGACGCCGAGCACGCGAAAGCCGCGGCCGGCGGCGGCGAGAAGTACGTCGCCCGCCACAAGGCCCGCGGCAAGCTCCTCGCCCGCGAGCGGATCGAGCTGCTGCTGGACGAGGGCAGCCCGTTCCTGGAGACCCAGCCGCTGATCGGCTGGGGCAGCGACTTCCCGGTCGGTGGCTCGATCATCACCGGCATCGGTCTGGTCGAGGGCGTCGAGTGCATGATCGTCGCCAACGACCCGACGGTGAAAGGCGGGGCGCTCAACCCCTACTCCCTCAAGCGCTCCTTCCGGGCGGCCGAGATCGCGGAGAAGAACGGTCTCCCGACGATCAACCTGACCGAGTCCGGCGGCGCCGACCTGCCCACCCAGAAGGACATCTTCATCCCGGGCGGCAAGGGCTTCCGCGATCTGACCAGGTCCTCCGCCCGCAAGCAGCCCACCATCTCGGTGGTCTTCGGCAACTCCACGGCCGGTGGTGCGTACGTCCCCGGCATGAGCGACTACGTGATCATGGTCAAGGAGGGCGCGAAGGTCTTCCTGGCCGGCCCGCCGCTGGTGAAGATGGCCACCGGCGAGGACACCGACGACGAGTCGCTGGGCGGCGCCGAGATGCACTCGCGCATCTCCGGCTCCTCCGACTTCCTCGCGGTCGACGAGCACGACGCCATCCGGCAGGCGCGACGCGTCGTGGCCCGGCTCAACTGGCGCAAGCGCGGCCCGCAGCCGAAGGCGAGCTACGAGCCCGACCTCGACCCCGACGGCCTGCTCGACCTGATCCCGACCGACCTGAAGGAGCCCTTCGACCCGCGCGAGGCGATCCTGCGGATCGTCGACGGGACCGGTCCCGACAACGAGGTGGCGTTCGACGAGTTCAAGCCCCTCTACGGGCCGAGCCTCTGCGTCGGCTGGGCGCGGCTGCACGGCTACGAGATCGGCATCCTCGCCAACGCGCGTGGCGTCCTCATGAGCGAGGAGGCCCAGAAGGCGGCGCAGTTCATCCAGCTCGCCAACCAGAAGGACACCCCGCTGCTGTTCCTGCACAACACCACCGGCTACATGGTCGGCACGGAGTACGAGCAGGGCGGCATCATCAAGCACGGTGCCCTGATGATCAACGCGGTCTCCAACTCGACCGTCCCGCACCTGACCGTGATCATGGGCGCGTCTTATGGCGCGGGGAACTACGGCATGAACGGCCGAGCCTATGACCCGAGATTCCTCTTCACCTGGCCCTCGGCCAAGTCAGCGGTGATGGGACCGGCCCAGCTCGCCGGGGTGATGGAGATCGTCGCCCGCGAGTCCGCTGAGAAGAAGGGCGAGGTCTTCGACGCAGAGGGGTTCAAGGGCGTCAAGGAGATGGTCGAGGGGATGGTCGAGGAGCAGTCGCTGCCGATGTTCCTCTCCGGCCTCGGCTACGACGACGGGGTCATCGACCCGCGCGACACCCGCACCGTCCTCGGCCTTTGTCTGTCGGCGATCGCGACGAAGGAGATCGAGGGGGCGATGAACTTTGGTGTCTTCCGGATGTGACCAGCCACCGTCGGTCGAGCCCGCGAGCGAAGCGAGCGGTGTCGAGACCAACACAGTCGACTCTGTTGGTCTCGACACGCCTCCGCCTAGCGGCTCCGGCGGCTCGACCAGCGAAAGGGAATGCCCATGATCAACCGAATCTTGGTCGCCAACCGCGCCGAGATCGCCTCGCGCGTCTTCCGCACCGCCCGCAGGCTCGGCATCGAGACCGTCGCGGTGCACTCCGACGCCGACGCGGCTCTGCCGTTCGTGGCCGAGGCGGACCATGCCGTACGTCTCCCGGGCAACGCGCCCACCGAGACCTACCTCCGTGCCGACCTGGTCATCGAGGCGGCCAAGGTGGCCGGTGCCGACGCGATCCACCCGGGCTACGGGTTCCTGTCCGAGAACGCCGACTTCGCCCGCGCCGTCGAGGCGGCCGGGCTCGTCTGGATCGGACCCGCTCCCGAGTCGATCGAGCAGATGGGCTCGAAGATCGAGGCCAAGAAGATCATGGCCGCGGCCGGGGTCCCGGTCCTGGAGGCGCCGGCCTCGCCGGTCGAGGCCGACCTGCCGCTGCTGGTCAAGGCCTCCGCCGGCGGCGGTGGGCGCGGGATGCGGATCGTCCGGTCGCTCGACGCGCTCGCTGCCGAGATCGCTGCCGCCGAGGCCGAGGCCGCCTCGGCGTTCGGGGACGGGACCGTCTTCGTCGAGCCGTACGTCGAGGCCGGCCGTCACGTCGAGGTCCAGGTCGTCGGAGACGGTGCCGGCAACGTCGCCGTCTTCGGTGAGCGCGACTGCTCGGTGCAGCGCCGCCACCAGAAGGTCGTCGAGGAGTCCCCGGCCCCGCTGCTGCCCGATGCCGTCCGGTCGGCGCTCCACGAGGCGGCCCGCAACGCCGCCGCAGCGATCGACTACCGCGGGGCGGGCACCGTCGAGTTCCTCTACGACGCCGCCTCGGAGCGGTTCTGGTTCCTGGAGATGAACACGCGGCTCCAGGTCGAGCACCCGGTGACCGAGCTGGTGCACGGCGTCGACCTGGTGGAGCTGCAGATCGCTGTCGCCGAGGGTGTCTCGGGGGCAGTGTCGGCAGGCTCGACCACCGACGTGAACGGGCATGCGATCGAGGTGCGGCTCTACGCCGAGGACCCGTCGGCGGACTATCAGCCGCAGTCGGGGACGCTGACCAAGCTCGAGTTCTCCAGCGACGCCCGGATCGACGCCGGCTACACCTCGGGCTCGGAGGTCAGCACCTTCTACGACGCGATGCTGGCGAAGGTGATCGTGCACGCGCCCACGCGCGAGGCGGCGATCCGGCGGCTGGTCTCGGTGCTGCGTACGGCCAAGATCCACGGCCTGGTGACCAACCGCGAGCAGCTGATCGGGATCCTCGGCTCGGACGCGTTCCGCAGCGGCGAGGTCACCACCGCTCTGCTCGCGAAAGAAACTCTTCTTTCATCGGCCGAGGACCCCGGTGCCCCCGTCGCGGCCGCGATCGCCCTGGCCGAGCGGACCCGTCGGCCGGGGATCCCGGTCGCCTGGCGCAACGTCGTCAACCAGCCCCAGCGGACGGTCTTTGAGGACGGCTCCGAGGACGGTGTCACCGTGGAGTGGTACGGCACCCGCGATGGCTACCGCATCGATGGCTTCGACGTCATCGATGCAGGTCAGGAGCGGGTTGTCCTCGAGAAGGACGGCCTGCGCACGACCTACGCGATCGCGATCGCGGGCGACCGGATCGACCTCGACTCCTCGTTCGGCCACACCGCGCTCCGGAAGCGGCCGAGGTTCACCGACCCGGCCACCCAGACCCAGCCCGGAAGCCTGCTGGCACCGATGCCGGGATCGGTCGTCGACGTCCTGGCCGAGGCCGGCAGCGACGTCACCGAGGGCCAGCCGCTGCTGGTCCTGGAGGCGATGAAGATGCAGCACACGGTGACCGCGCCGACCGGCGGCGTACTCACCCAGATCAACGTCACACCAGGAACCCAGGTCGCCGCCGGCGAGGTGCTGGCCGTCGTAGAGGAGGCAGAATGACCACCGCGTTCACAGAGCCCGAGGAGCGGACCGCGCTGCGCGAGGCGGTCGCGAAGCTGGCCGGCAAGTACGGTCACGACTTCGTCGCCAAGCAGGCCCGTGAGGGCGGCAAGATGACCGAGATGTGGCTCGAGATGGGCCACAACGGCTTCCTCGGCGTCAACATCGCCGAGGAGTACGGCGGCGGTGGCGGTGGGATGAGCGACCTGGCCGCCGTGCTCGAGGAGGCCGCGACCGCCGGCGCCCCGCTGCTGATGATGGTCGTCAGCCCCGCGATCTGCGGCAGCATCATCGGCCGCTGCGGCACCGAGGAGCAGAAGAAGCGCTGGCTTCCGGCCATCGCGGACGGCAGCCTGCTGATGGCCTTCGGGATCACCGAGGCCGACGCCGGCTCCAACTCCCACAAGATCACCACCACCGCCAAGCGCGACGGCGACGAGTGGGTCCTGAACGGCCAGAAGACCTTCATCTCGGGCGTCGACGAGGCCGACTCGGTCCTCATCGTCGCCCGCACCGAGGACGCCAAGACCGGCAAGCTCAAGCCCGCCCTCTTCGTGGTCCCGACCGACTCGGAGGGCTTCACCAAGCAGGTCATCCCGATGGCCTGGGAGGCGCCGGAGAAGCAGTTCACGCTCTTCATCGACGACGTACGTCTCCCCGCCGACGCCCTCGTCGGTGACGAGGACGGCGGCATCTGGCAGCTCTTCGCCGGCCTCAACCCCGAGCGGATCATGGGCGCCGCGCTCTCCTGCGGGATGGCCCGCTACGCCCTGGCGAAGGCGGTGGAGTACGCCGCCAACCGCTCGGTCTGGAAGGACGCCCCGATCGGCTCCCACCAGGGCATCGCGCACCCGCTGGCGAAGGTCAAGATCGAGCTGGAGCAGGCCCGCCTGCTGTGGCAGAAGGCCGCCGCCCTCTACGACGCCGGCGACGACGCCGGTGCCGGGGAGTACGCCAACATGGCCAAGTACGCCGCCGGCGAGGTCGCCTGCAACGCCACCGACGCCGCGGTCCACACCCATGGCGGCAACGGCCTGACGGTGGAGTATGGGCTGGCCAACCAGCTCGTCGCCGCCCGTCTGGGCCGGATCGCCCCGGTCAGTCGGGAGATGATCCTCAACTACATCGCCATGCACACCCTGGGGCTTCCGAAGTCCTACTGAGCACGCGGAGATAGGCGCAGGGCCGGTCGTGTGAGCGACCGGCCCTGCTGCGTACGTCTGTGTCTACTTCTTCGGCTCGGAGACGACGATCGTGCTGAGGATCTTGTCGGCGAAGGTCTGCCGCTTCTCGTCCCACAGCGGCCACAGGTAGCCGATGTAGCAGGCGAGCTGGTCGAGGTAGTGGACGAAGAAGCGCCCGATCGAGAACCAGGTGCCGAGGACCTGGCCGTCGGCCTCCTTGACCACCTTGATGCCGAGGACGCCCTTGCCGATCGTGTAGCCGGTCTTGCCCTGCTTCAGGCCGTAGTTCCAGAACAGGAAGGCGAGACTCACCAGGAAGCCGATGAACAGGAGGAGCCCACCGATGGCCATGAGCGCCCCGTTGGGCTCCCCGCCGGGGGTGTACATGCCGGTGTTCGGGTCGTACTCCGAGGCGGTGCCCGAGGCGGCCCCGGCGATGAGCAGGCCGTAGCCGATCCAGAACGGGATCATGGCCACCGCGCCGACGAGCCCGTCGATGATCGCGGCGCCGACGCGTGCACCCCAGGAGGCGTACGGCGGGGTCGGGGCGCCATAGCCGTAGCCGGCCGGGGCGGCGCCGTAGCCGGGTGCGGCGGGGGCGGCGCCGTAGCCGGGAGCGGCAGGAGCGCCGTATCCCGGCGCGGGAGGAGGCGGCGGAGCGCTGGGCTGACCGTAGGCCGGTGCGGGCGGCGGAGTCGGCGGCAGAGGCTGGCCGGAGGGGTCCTGCGGGGCGCCAGGAGGCGGGCCGTAGTTAGACATGGGGCCGAGTATGGCCACATCTCAACGTAAATGTCAGCGCACACGCCTGGGCGCTGCGGCTAAGAGCGGGGCTCCACGACGACCAGCGTGCCGACGATCTTGTCGGCGAAGGTCTGCCTCTTGTCGTCCCACAGCGGCCACAAGTAGCCGATCATGCAGAACCCGTCGAGGACGTGGAGGAACTGCCGCGCCAGCGCGACCGGGACGCCCGTCGTGGCCTGCGAGTCCCGTCGGACCAGCTTGATCCCGACGACCCCCTTGCCGATGGTGTAGCCGGTGCGGCCCTGCTTGAGGACGTGGTTCCACACGGCGAAGGCGAGCCCGCCGATCCAGCCGGCCACGGTCACCAGCAGGCCGAACGCGGTGACGAAGAAGCCGGACTCCTGCGACAGCCCACCGCCCACACCGGCGACCAGGTAGAACGGCAGCAGCAGGGCGACGTCGATCAGCGCACCGGCCACCCGGCGGCCCCAGGTCGCGAGCGGCGGCCCGGCCGGGACGTACGACTGCTGTGCCCAGGGCGGGGCCTGGGGCTGCTCGCCCGGTCCACGAGCGGGGTCCTGCGGGGCGCCTGGCGGCGGCCCGGTCGGCGGGCCGAAGTTGGACATCTGGTGGGTCATCTCCTCGAGTGTGCAGACCTGCTGACCTGACCGACGTTCAATCTATCGGGTCAGGCAGGGGTTAGCCTGACCCTTATGGCTGGAGCGGCGAAGGCAATGGATCGGGCTCAGCGCCGGTTCCCGCCGGTCGCGTTCCCGATCGCTGTCGTCTACAAGTTCTACGAGGACCAGGGCAACAACCTCGCCGCGATCATCACCTACTACGCGTTCGTCGCGGTCTTCCCGATCCTGCTGCTCGCCTCCTCGATCCTCGGCTTCGTGCTGGAGGGCAACCCGGGCCTGCAGGAGGCGGTGCTCGACACGGCGCTGGCGCAGTTCCCGATCATCGGCGACCAGCTCGGCCGCAAGGAGCTCACCGGGTCGACCGGCGCGATCATCGTCGGTGGTCTGGCCGCCCTCTACGGTGCGCTCGGCCTCGGCCTCTCGATGCAGAATGCCGTCAACACCGCCTGGTCGGTGCCGCGCAACAGCCGTCCCAACCCGATCCTGCTGCGGGTGCGGTCGCTGTTCATGCTCGCCGCCGGCGGCCTGGCCATCCTCTCGGTCACCGGCTTGTCGCTGGTGCTGAGCCACACCGACTTCCTCGGGTTCAAGGCGGTCGATATCGGCTACTGGCTGGTGATCCTCGGCACCGTCGCGATCGTCACGGGCATGCTGTGCGTCGTCTTCCGGATGGCCACCACCCGTGACCACTCGCTCGCGCACGCCCTGCCGGGCGCGATCACGTTCGCGATGCTGTGGCAGGTGCTGCAGTACTTCGGCGCGGAGTTCGTCCAGCACGTCCTCGCCGCCACCCGAGGCATGAACCAGACCTTCGCGCTGGTCCTCGGTCTGGTCGCCTTCCTCTACATCGCGGCGCTGATGGTGGTGATCTCGATCGAGGTCAACGTCGTCTACTCGCGTCACCTGTGGCCGCGCGCGCTGCTCACCCTCTTCACCGACGACGTCGAGCTGACCGAGGCCGACCGCCGCGCCTACGCGAGCTACGCCCTCATGCAGCGTCACAAGGGCTTCGAGACCGTCGCGGTCACCTTCGACGGTCCCGACGGGAACACCCACGAGATCGTCATGGACCCCTCCTGGCTCCGCAAGACCGCCCGTCGGATCCGTCGCCGCGACGAGTTCAGCCGGCCGCTGCCCCCGACCACACCGCCGCCCCCGGCGCCGCCGGGCAAGCTCCGCGCGGTGCCGCACCCTGACGAGGGCGAGCGGCCGCGGCGTACGGGTCCTTAGGCCTTCCGCAGCGGCACGAAGCGATACCAGCCGTGGCTGCTCAGGCGCGCGGTGCCGGTCTCGTTCCGTTCGACCAGCATCATCAGGCCGGCGACCGGGACCACCATCCGGCCGGGCGCGGCGAGCTGGTCCATCAGCTCGCTCGGCATCGCCTCGGCCTCGGCGGAGACGAGGATGCGGTCGTACGCAGCCTCCCGGGGCCAGCCGAGCACCCCGGCCTTCGCCTTCTCGATGCGAGCCCACGGCTGGTGGGTGGCCGCCAGGTTCCGGCGGCCGAACCGGACCAGCGACGGCTCCAGCTCGACCCCGACCACGCTCCCCGCCGGGCCGGTCAGATGGGCGAGCAGTGCGGTGGTCCAGCCCGATCCGGAGCCGACGTCGAGCACCTTGTCGCCCGGTGCGACCTGGAGAAGGTGCAGCATGTCGGCGACCGTTCGCGGCTGCGAGTTGGTCTGCCCGTGGCCGATGGGAAGCGGCTCGTCGAAGCCCGCGAAGTCACGCTCCTCGGGTGGGAGGAAACCCTCCCGGGGGATGGCGGAAAATGCATCGAGGACCGGGTCCACACCCCCAGTCAAGCACCGTAAGGTCTGCCCCATGACTGAGTCGCCCGAAACCACCGCTGAGCTCGTCCACCTCGATGTCGCCGACGGCGTCGCCACCATCACCCTCGACTCGCCGGCCAACCGCAACGCGCTCTCGCGCCAGCTGGTCACCGAGCTGTTCGAGGCGCTGCACGCGGCCGACAAGGACGCCTCGGTCAAGGCCGTCGTGCTTCAGGCCACGGGCACCGTCTTCTGCTCCGGCGCCGACCTCTCCGAGGCCGCGACGGTGCCGATGGAGGAGGGCACCCGCGGGATCGTACGTCTCCAGCGCACCATCGTCGCCCTGACCAAGCCCGTCGTGGCGAAGGTCCAAGGACCGGTGCGCGCCGGCGGTCTCGGGCTCGTCGCCGCCGCCGACATCGCGATCGCCGCCGACACCGTCTCCTTCGCGCTCACCGAGGTCCGGCTGGGCCTGGCCCCCGCCGCGATCTCGCTCTCGATCCTGCCGCGGATCGACTCCCGCGCCGCCTCCCGCTACTTCCTCACCGGCGACAAGTTCGACGCCGCCGAGGCCGCTCGCATCGGCATCCTGACCGCCGCCGTCCCCGCCGAGTCGCTCGACGACGAGGTCGCTGCCATCACCTCCTCGCTCCTCGAAGGCTCCCCTCAGGGCCTGCGCGAGACCAAGCGCCTCATGGTCCGTGGCCTGGTCGAGCACATCGACGCCGGCGGCGAGGAGATGGCCGCCCTCTCCGCCCGCCTCTTCGGCTCCGACGAGGCCCGCGAGGCGATGACCGCCTTTCTGACCCGGAAGAAGTAGGAGGCGCGGGACCCGGAGTGTCCCTATGCTCCCTTCGGTCCGAGGGAAAGAGGTGGGGATGCTCAAGGTCCTGTCAGGTCTGCTCGGCCTCGTTGTCGTCGCCGGGGTCGTCTGGGTGATCGATCCTTTCGGGGACGACGGACTGGTGTGGGACGCGAAGCCAGACGTGTCGGTCGAGCCCTCGGCGGTGCCGTCGGCCGCGCTGCCGGATGACAGCGAGGTCGTGATCAGCTGGGAGACGGCGGACGCACACGAGCTGCTCGACCCGGCCGGCCACACGATCGAGTTCACCACCACGCGAGATGACTTCCGGGCGGAGCTCGGTTGCGACTTCGAGATTCCGGGCGATCTTCACGTCTACCTCTCGGCTGACGGGTGGGACCAGGAGAGCGCCCAATGGTGCACCGAGCCGCGGGCCAACCACTTCGCCAGCGGGGGCGGGTCGGTCATCCTCGGCGGGCCCGGGAAACACTCGATCACGCTTCGAGCTCTGCACAAGGACGGGTCGCCGTACGTCCCCGCTGACGGCACGATCGAGATCAACCTGGCCGTGATCGACCACGTCGAGGGCTGGGTCGGCGGATAGCCGCCTGGCCACCGGCAGTCGACTGGTGGCGTCCGTGCCCGCGTTACCCCACGTCGGGGTAGAGTTGTCTCCTTGCCGTGCGCCATGGGGGGCGCACGGCGGGTGTGGATCTTTGGTAACGGGGGAACATCCAGTTGAACGACAAGCTGGCTGAGCGCGAGATCGCTCAGGAGCAGAGGTTCGTAGATCGTGTCTACCTCCAGCTGGGGGAGTCGGCGCGCGCTGCGCAGGAGCTGGCCAACGAGGGCCGCGACCGTGGCCGCCTGGGGCACGAGGGCGGGCTGGTCGAGCGCGACGCGTTCGCCTTCCAGGCGGCGCGACGGATCGCGCAGCTCGACGCTGCTCACGAGGGCCTGGTCTTCGGCCGCCTCGACCTCGACCCCGCGGTCGACCCGGAACCGCGCTACGTCGGCCGCATCGGCCTGCGCGACGCCGAGCGCGACTCGCTGCTGATCGACTGGCGCGCGCCGGCGGCCGCGGTGTTCTACCAGGCCACCGCGGTCGAGCCGAGGTCGGTGATCCGGCGCCGGGTGCTCCGCTCCGAGGGGCAGAGCGTCATCGGCGTCGAGGACGAGCTGCTCGACGCCGAGGCTCTGGAGCGTTCCGGCGCCGAGCTGCCGATCGTCGGCGAGGGCGCCCTCATCGCCCAGCTCAGCCGCGCCCGCGACCGCACGATGCACTCCATCGTCGCGACCATCCAGGCCGAGCAGGACAAGGCCATCCGGGCGCCCGGCAAGGGCGTCACGACCATCTCCGGCGGCCCGGGCGTGGGCAAGACCGTGGTGGCTCTGCACCGGGCTGCCTACCTGCTCTACACCGAGCGACGCCGCTACGAGTCCGGCGGCGTGCTCATCGTGGGCCCGTCGGGCGTCTTCATGCGCTACATCGAGCGCGTCCTCCCGAGCCTCGGTGAGACCGCGGTGGCGCTGCGGTCGCTGGGTGAGGTCGTCGACGGCGTACGCGCGACGTGGCACAACGACCCCGCCGTCGCCGACGTGAAGGGCTCGGCCCGGATGGCCGAGGTGCTGCGCCGGGCCTCACGCCAGCAGGCGCCGGGGTCCCCGCGCGAGTTCAAGGTCTTCTATCGCGACGACTCGCTGCGACTCGACGGCAAGCGGCTCGGTGAGCTGCGCCGGCAGCTGATGAGCCAGGGCCGCCGCAACCAGCAGCTGCGCCGCGTACCCCAGATGCTTCTCGACATCCTCTGGCGTCAGGTACGCGGTGAGCGCGGCCGCGAGCGAGGCCGCGAGGTCTTCAACGACGAGATGCTCGACAACCCCGCCTTCCTCGAGTTCGCCGCCGCCTGGTGGCCGGCGTTGGAGGCGCGCGAGGTGCTCGGCTGGCTGCGTGAGCCCGAGTTCCTGGCCCGCGTCTCCGAGGGGATCCTGACCCACGACGAGCAGCAGCTGCTCCTCAAGTCGTGGGCCGGTCGCGGGCTGACCGACGCCGACCTGGCCATCGAGGACATCCCGCTGCTCGACGAGCTCCGCTACGCGATCGGCGACATCCCCGAGCAGGCCGCCGACGAGCGCGACGCCGACCAGAGCGGCATCGACATCGCCGAGCTGATGACCGCCTCCGACCGCGAGTTCTCCTCGGGCCGGGGCTGGCGCCCGCCGACCTACCGAATCGACGACGACCCGTTCGCCCACATCCTCATCGACGAGGCCCAGGACCTCACCCCGATGCAGTGGCGGATGGTCGGCCGCCGGGGACGTACGGCCTCGTGGACCATCGTCGGCGACCCCGCCCAGTCCTCGTGGCCGGTGGCATCGGAGGCGGAGGAGGCGCGGGCCAAGGCGCTGGAGGGCAAGCCGGTCCACGCGTTCCACCTGTCCACGAACTACCGCAACTCGGCCGAGATCTACGCCTTCGCCGCCGCGTACGCCGAGCGGGTCGGCCTCGACGCCGACCTGCCCACCGCGGTCCGCTCGACCGGCGTCGAGCCGCAGGTCATCGAGAACGCGGTCGACCTGGAGAAGGCCACCCGCGAGGCGGTCGGCGAGATCGCCGCTCAGGTCGGCGGCACTGTCGGCATCGTGGTTCCGGTCGCCCGCCGTTCCGAGGTCAACTCGTGGCTGGCGTCGTGGTCGGAGTTCGCGGCCGACGCTCCGTCGGCTGCTGCCTCGGCCGCCGACCCCACCTCGGTGCCCTCCGGCGAGGACCGCATCGTCGTCCTCACCGGCCTCGACACCAAGGGCCTCGAGTTCGACGGCATCGTCGTGGTCAGCCCCGACGAGATCGAGCGTGAGTCGGCCACGGGCCGCGCCACTCTCTACGTCGTCCTCACCCGCGCCACGCAGCTCCTGACCACGGTCTCCTAGCCCTCGCTGGTCGAGCCGGATTCGTGAGGGACGAACGAATCCGTGTCGAGACCAACACAGTCGTCTCGGCGCTCGATTCGACCGTGTTGGTCTCGACACGCTCGGCAGCAGGCGGCCTCGCGGCTCGACCAGCGGGGCTGGGGAGGGGTCAGCCGACGGACGGCTTGGCGTCGGCGGTGACCTCGACGCCCTCGGCGAACTCGACGAGCTGCTTGTCGGTGAGGTGGATGGAGTTCCACATCTGGATGACGACGGTGAAGTCGCGGTAGGCGTACTTGAGCATGGTCGCGCCGTCGGGGGTCTTGACGAGGGTGGCGGGCTGGCCGTTGACGGTGGTGTCGGTGGCGCCCTCGGCGGGCGCCGAGGGCGACTCGAGGGTCACCACGATCTTGTCCCGGAAGTCGCTGATGGTCGACTTGTCGTCGGGGCGGGCGACGGCGAGGACGTACTGGTCGGAGCCCTGCAGCACGAACCCCTCGGGCACCTTCGCCACGGTGTAGCCGGGCATCTGGGTGCCGTTGTAGTCCACCAGCTTGACGGTGTCGGCGGCCTGGACCGTCGGCGTGCCGCCGTTGTCGGAGGTCAGGGCGATCCCGCCGAAGGCGCCGCCGACCGCGAGGGTCAGGGCGGCACCACCGAGGGCGGCGCGCTTGATCCGGCGCCGGGCGAGCGCCTGGTGGCCACGACGGAGGTCGGCGGCGGCATCGTCGGCCGAAGGGGCGGAGGGGGTCAGGCGGGCGAGGCGGTCGATCACGTCGTTCATCGGGAGTCTCCTGTCAGTTGGGTGGGGGTGAGCAGCGCGCGGAGCTTGTCCAGGC
Source organism: Nocardioides luteus (assembly GCF_015752315.1). Taxonomy (NCBI): domain Bacteria; kingdom Bacillati; phylum Actinomycetota; class Actinomycetes; order Propionibacteriales; family Nocardioidaceae; genus Nocardioides; species Nocardioides luteus. Next base: position 5,232,538 of record NZ_JADOVJ010000001.1, on the reverse strand, counting down.
CGCGTGCCGTCTGGGACTTCACGGTTCCGGTCGAGCAGCTGAGTGCGTCGGCGACCTCGTCGACCGAGAGGTCGTGGACGTGTCGGAGCACGACGGCCGCGCGCTGCCGGGGCGGGAGCTCGGCCAGTGCCGCGACCAGCTCGGGATCGACCATCGCCGGGTCCTCGACCGCGGTCTCGGGCAGCGACACCGCGCCGTGCTCCCGTCGGAAGAACGGGCGCCTGCGATGGTCGGTCAGGCAGTTGACCAGGGTGCGGCGAGCGTACGCAGCGGGCTGCTGCGAGGCTCGCCCCCAGGCCAGGTAGACCTTGACCAGGGTCGTCTGGACCAGGTCCTCGGCCAGGTGGGCGTCGCCGGCGGTCAGCAGCCGGGCGGTGCCGACGAGCTGCGCTCGGTGGCGGCGTACGAAGGCCTCGAATTCGGCGTCTTGGGAACGTCTCACGCACTGTCAACGGATCGGGGGCACCGCGGGGTTGCACGCGGCCCACCATCCGAATCGAATGCGCCTCGCGCGAGCGTGCGGATTAGGCTCCTCCCATGACGACCAACAGCCCTGCCAAGACCGCGATCGAGGAGATCACGGGGCACGAGGCGTGGGCGATCATCCGGCGCTCCTCGCGAGCGGGTGACCGCGACACGGTCGGCATGCTGGCAGGCACCCGGTCGGTGGTCGAGTCGCTGCTCGACGTACCTCTCGAGGAGGGCACCCCAGAGCCCGGCAAGGTCGCCGACCGGCTGCTCGCGGTGCCGTTCCGGCAGGTCAGCGAGCGAGGCTTCGAGGCCCACGACGACGGCACCCCGCTGGTGGTCGTCGACGTGGAGCGCGAGTGGGAGTTCTCGGTCGCCGAGGTCATCGACGCACTGCCGGACGTCCCCGTCGAGTTCACCGACCGCGGCGGGTTCGACGTCGACGACGACACCTACGCCGACCTGGTCAAGACCGTCATCGAGGACGAGATCGGCCAGGGCGAGGGCGCCAACTTCGTGATCGGCCGCCACTACCGGGCGCAGCTCGACGACTGGAACCACGAGCGCGCGCTCACCGTGCTGCGTCGTCTGCTGGAGCGCGAGCGCGGGGCGTACTGGACCTACTGCTTCTTCACCGGCGACCGCTACCTCATCGGCGCCTCGCCGGAGCGCCACGTGAGCGTCCACGGCGGCGACGTCCGGATGAACCCGATCTCCGGCACCTTCCGGCTGCCGCGCGACCTCGCGGGAACGCCGGAGAAGATCGCCCACGATCTCAAGGGGCAGCTGACCGACTTCCTGACGGATCAGAAGGAGGTCTACGAGCTCTTCATGGTGGTCGACGAGGAGCTCAAGATGATGTGCGACATCTGCGACCAGGGCGGCCAGGTGCTCGGGCCGTTCCTGAAGCCGATGTCGCGGCTGATCCACACCGAATACCTGCTCGCCGGCCGTTCCGGGCGTGACCCGCGCGAGATCCTGCGCGACACGATGTACGCCGCCACCGTGACCGGCTCGCCGGTGGAGAACGCCTGCCGGCTGATCAAGAAGTACGAGCCGGAGGGCCGTGGCTACTACGGCGCCGCCCTCGCGCTGCTCGGCCGTGACGAGTCCGGCGCCCCGACGGTCGATTCGCCGATCGTGATCCGCACGGCGGACGTCTCCATCGATGGCCGGCTGAAGGTGAGCGCGGGCGCAACGTTGGTACGCGACTCCGACCCGAACTACGAGGTCGCCGAGACGCACGCCAAGGCCGGCGGCATCCTGTCCGCCTTCGGCCTGGTGCCGGCGGCGCCTGCTTTGGCACAGGATGTGTCCGAGCTGGTCAACGACGAGGACCTGCTGTTGACCCTGGCCGCCCGCAACCGTCGGCTGTCGTCGTTCTGGCTGACCGACCAGGCCGACGAGGAGCCGTCGGCCCACCTCGCCGGCAAGCACGCGGTGATCCTCGACGGCGAGGACGACTTCGTGCGCATGCTGCGCCACGTGCTCCGGGTGCTCGGTATGACCTCGTCCGTGGTGCGCCACGAGGACTACTCCGAGGGTGCGTTCGAGGGTGCCGATCTCGTCATCGTCGGCCCCGGGCCCGGCGACCCGCGCGACGACGAGGACCCCAAGATGGCCAAGCTGCGGGCCGCCGTCGCGTCGCTGCTCGAGAGCGAGCAGCCGTTCCTGGCGGTCTGCCTCGGTCACCAGGCGCTGTGCCACCAGCTCGGGATCGGGCTCCACTACAAGGACATCGTCTTCCAGGGCACCCAGACCCGGGTCGGCCTCGGGTTCGGCGGGCGGCCGCGCCGCGAGCGCGTCGGCTTCTACAACACCTTCGTCGGACGGGTCGGCTCCACGGAGCTGCCCGCGGGGGTGTCGGTGGACGCCGACCCCGAGACCGGCGACATCCACGCCATCTCCGGGCCCCACTACGCCGGCATCCAGTTCCACGCGGAGTCCGTCCTCACCGAGCGCGGCTACGACCTCATCCACGATGTCGTCAGCGACCTCCTCGCACAATGACCGACCGCGTGGTGGTGATCGATCACCACGACTCCTATGTGTGGAGCCTCGTCCACATGATCGCGCAGGTCAGCGGGGAGATGCCCGACGTCGTCGAGCACGACGAGGTGAAGCTCGGCGACCTCGCCGGCTACACCCACGTGGTGCTCTCGCCCGGGCCTGGCCATCCTGCCGACCCGGCGGACTTCGCGGTCGGGCGTGACGTACTCCTGGCGGCGGGGCGGCCCGTCCTCGGCGTCTGCCTGGGGATGCAGGGCCTGGTGACCGCCTACGGCGGCGTCGTCGACCGGATCGAGCCGGCCCACGGCGAGGTCGCGCAGGTGACCCATGACGGTCGCGGGGTCTTCGCGGGCCTTCCCTCGCCGCTCGAGGCGGTGCGCTACCACTCCCTTGCGGCCGTCTCCGTGCCCGATGTCCTCGAGGTCACGGCCCGTTCCGAGGACGGGGTCGTGATGGGCGTACGTCATCGTGAGCTGCCGCTCGAGGGCGTGCAGTTCCATCCCGAGTCGGTGCTCTCCCAGCACGGCGCGGCGATGGTCGCGAACTTCCTGAACCGGCAGGTCTGAGGCAGCGGTGAGGCACCGGTGAGCGTCGAGGACCTCTTCGCCGAGGTGGCCGCCGCACACCCCCGCTGCGTCTGGCTCGACGGCGGCGGGGCGCGGGAGTGGTCCGGCACCCGGTCCCTGATCGGCTGGCTGGAGGACGACGACGTCTCGCTGACCTACTCCGCCGCGCGCCGAGAGGTGCTGCGCCATGCCGGCGGCCGCTCCGAGGTCGTCGGCGACGACATCTGGGAGGTTCTCGAGCGCGAGGTCGGGCCCGGGGAGCAGTGGTTCGGCTACCTCGGCTACGCGTGCCGTACGGATCTCCCGGCCACCCCCTCTCTCGACGTGCCGGACGCGGTGTGGATGCGCCCGTCCCATGTCCGTCTCTTCGACCACCCGCTCGGGGTAGTCGGGGATCAAACGGTCGCTCTACCCGTCGGTAACCGACCGTTTGATCCCCGACTATCCGCCTACCGCGCTGCCTTCGACCAGGTCCAGGAAGCCCTCCGGGCCGGCGACACCTACGAGGCCAACCTGACCTACCGCACCACGGTCGAAGCCGAGGCCGACCCGGTGGAGACCTACCTGCGGCTCAGGAGCATCAACCCCGCCCCGTACGCAGGGTTCCTCCAGCACGACGTCGCCGGGCACAACGTGTGGTTGTTGAGCTCGAGCCCCGAGCGCTATGCGGTCATCGGCGAGGATCGGGTGATCGAGACCCGACCGATCAAGGGGACGACGCCGCGAGGAGCCACCGAGCAGGAGGACGCCGCCAACGCGGAGCTGCTGCGGACCGATCCCAAGCTCCGCAGCGAGAACCTGATGATCACCGACCTGCTCCGCAACGACCTGGCGATGGTGTGCGAGCCGGGGACCGTGGAGGTGCCGGGGCTGATGCAGGTGGAGTCCTACGAGACCGTGCACCAGCTCGTCACCACGGTCAGGGGACATCTCAGCGACGGGATCACCACGGTCGAGGCGTTGCGCAGGCTCTTCCCCGCCGGCTCGATGACGGGCGCGCCCAAACTGCGCACGATGGAGGTCATCGAGCGCGCCGAGCGCGATCTGGGCGGGCCGCGGGCGGCGTACGCCGGTGCGTTCGGCTGGATCTCCGGTGACGGACCGGCCGACCTCGGCGTCGTCATCCGCACGCTGACGACCCACGACACCCGCACTTGGCAGATCGGCACCGGTGGGGGAATCACCGTCAGATCCGACGTCGTCGAGGAGGCTGCCGAGGCGCGGTTGAAGGCCGACCGGGTGCGCGCTTCCCTCGGCAGATGATCAAGCAGGTGAAAAGACGGCGACACGTTGAGACAGCGGCCGTTGTCTATTGGATCGTTCATAAAACGGGGACTACCGTGGACTCATCATGGCCACCATCGATGACAAAGCCCTGCCACATGTGATCGTGCTCTTCGGTGCGACGGGTGATCTGGCGCGCCGCAAACTCCTGCCTGGCCTGCTCAGACTCAACGAGGCCGGGCTGATGACGGACGCCCAGATCGTCGGCACCTCGCTGGAGGAGATGTCCGACGAGGACTTCGTCGCCTTCGCCCGCGAGGCGTGCGAGGAGTTCGGCAAGGGCGAGATCACCGACGCGCGTTGGGAGGCCTTCGGCGGGATGCTCTCCTACGTCTCGACCAAGGAGGGACCGCACGCGCTCGCCGACGCGGTGAAGCTCGCCGAGAAGAAGCTGCAGGGGGTCGGCAGCGACGTACGCCGCCTCCACTACCTCAGCGTCCCGCCCAAGGCCGCCCAGGACGTGATTCGTCAGCTCGAGGAGGCCGACCTCGTCGAGCGCGCCCGGATCATCATGGAGAAGCCCTTCGGCACCGACCTCGAGTCGGCCAAGGAGCTCAACGCGAAGATCCACGAGGTCTTCACCGAGGAGCAGATCTTCCGGATCGACCACTTCCTCGGCAAGGAGGCCGCGCAGAACATCCTGGCCTTCCGCTTCGCCAACGGGCTCTTCGAGCCGATCTGGAACCGCAACTTCATCGACCACGTCCAGATCGACATCCCCGAGACGCTCGGCCTGGAGGGACGCACCGCCTTCTACGAGGGCACCGGCGCCTACCGCGACATGGTCGTGACCCACCTGATGCAGGTGCTGGCGTTCATGGCGATGGAGCCGCCGACGTCGCTGGCCCCCGACCCGATCGGCGAGGAGAAGAACAAGGTCTTCCGCTCGATCCAGCCGCTCGACCCGCGCAACGTGGTGCGTGGCCAATACTCCGGCTACCGCGGCAAGAACGAGGTCGCCGACGACTCCGACACCGAGACCTTCATCGCGATGAAGGTGATCATCGACAACTGGCGCTGGGCGGGCGTGCCGTTCTTCCTGCGCACCGGCAAGAAGCTGGCCGAGGGCGCACGGATCATCTCGATCGCGTTCAAGGAGCCGCCGCTGACGATGTTCCCGGCCAACTCCGGCGCCGGCACCCAAGGCCCCGACCACCTCACCTTCGACCTCGCCGACCAGTCGAAGATGTCACTGTCGTTCTACGGCAAGCGTCCCGGGCCCGGGATGAAGCTGGAGAAGCTCTCCATGCAGTTCGCCACGCAGGAGACGAGTTCCTCGACCGGCGTCCTGGAGGCGTACGAACGCCTCATCCACGACGCCATGCGCGGCGACCACACCCTCTTCACCACCGCCGAGGGCATCGAGACGCTCTGGGAGATCTCCCAGCCGCTCCTCGACAACCCGCCGCCGGTCCGGCTCTACGCTCCCGGCTCCTGGGGCCCCAACTCGATCCACCAGCTGATCGCGCCGCACGCCTGGCGCCTCCCCTTCGAGCGTTCCTGGCGCGAGACGAAGAAGCACTAGCCGAAGCGGCATCCGACGGCGCCGACGCCCCGGCTACGGGGCGTTGGCGCTGAGCTGCTCGAGCAGAGCCTGGGCGGCTTGGTCCATCGCGTCGCCGTCGTAGGGCTCCAGGTCGACGGAGTTGAAGCTCTGGATGAGCGCGCCGTTCTGGACGAAGCCGGTGACGGCGTACGAGCTCACGCCCTGCTGCTTCACCAGCCTGGCGTCGTCGGCGCCCTCGACCTCGGGTTCGCTGACCTTGCCCGACTGCACGTCCATGGTCTTCCACGCTTCCGCGAGGGTGCCCTTGAAGGGCAGGTAGTTCAGCTCGTACGCCGTCCCACCCGACTTCTCGGGAAGCAGTGCGCAGCGGGGTGCCGCCGAGGTGCCCTTCTCGACGCGGAGCTGGGCGCCGAGCGCCTTCTCGACGGGAGCGATGTCGAGCCCGTCGCACGGGTTGAACGTCTCCTTGGCGGAGTGATCAGAGCCCGATGCAGAGGCCGATGCGGATGCGGAGGGCGCGGGATCCTCGGCTCCGCAGGCAGCGAGGGAGAGCAGCGCCAGCAGAGCGGGCGCCAGGACGGCGTATCTCAACGATTCAGCCCTTCATTGTTCAACACAGCCGTAGGCGGTTCGGTCGGTCGAGGTGAGGCCGAGCCGGGCAGGCGCAGGGTCATCCGTGCGCCGCCGAACGGGGAACGGGCCGCGGAGACCGACCCGCCGGTGCGTTCGGCGACCTGCCGGACGATAGCGAGACCGAGCCCCGACCCCGGCATCGAACGGGCCTCGGTGGAGCGGTAGAACCGGTCGAAGACGTAGGGGATGTCGTCCTCGGCGATGCCCGGTCCCTCATCGTCGACGTTGAGCACGCCGGCGTGCAGGGAGATGTGCACCGTGCCGGAGTCCGGGGACCACTTGGCGGCGTTGTCGAGCAGGTTGGTGACCGCCCGCTCCAGCGAGCTGGCGTCGCCCATGACCCACCACGACGACATCTCCTCGGTGAAGGTCACCGACGGCGCGCGCAGACGGACCCGGGAGAGCGCCCGGTCCACCACGTCGGAGAGGTCGACCGTCTCCAGCGTCGGCTCGGCAGGCTCGTCGCGGGCCAGCTCGACGAGGTCGCCGATCAGGTTGGTGAGCTCCTCGATCTGGGCGCGGATGTCCCCGAGCAGGTCGGCCCGCTGCTCGCCCGAGATCGAGGCGTCTGCCTGGGTGAGCAGCTCGACGTTGGTGCGGAGCGAGGTCAGCGGCGTACGCAGCTCGTGCGAGGCGTCCGCCACCAGCTGCCGCTGCCGGTCCCGGGAGGCGGAGACCGCGGACAGCATCCGGTTGAACGAGGTCGCCAGCCGGGCGATCTCGTCGTCGCCCTCGACCGGGAGCGGGGTGAGATCCTCGGTCGTCGCGATCCGGTCGACCGAGGCCGTCAGCCGCCGCACCGGCCGCAGCCCGCCCGCCGCCACGACCCACCCGGCGAAGGCCGCCGCAACCACCCCTGCCGCGCCGAAGAAGAGCACGACGAAGCCGAGTCGCTTGTACATCGCCTGCTGCGGCTCCAGCGACTGCGCCAGCATCAGCGCGGTGTCGCTCTCCGGGATGGGCACGCTCACCACCCGGAAGACACCGCTCTGGGTGTGTACGGTCCGGACCGCCTGCTTCGCGTGGCCCTTCGCTACAGCCTCTTCAGGCTCCCCTGGCAGTGGAAACGTGCCGTACGTCGGCGACCAGTAGTTGTGTGCGTCGGCAACCTCCGCGATCTGGATGTCGCCGGCGTTCAGCACCCAGGTCGGAAATGCTGCACCGGTCCGGGTGTCTTGGATGGACGCGGTGTTCGCGGCAGCGACACTGGCCCGCTTCAGCAGCGACTCGTCCATGTTGGCCTGCAGCTGGATGCGTACGACGAAATAGAGCCCGATCGCGATCATCGCGATCGAGCCGGCGACCGCGAGGGTCGTCAGCAGGGTGACCCGGCCCGCCAGGGAGCCGCGGTAGCGCGAGCTGGTGGCCGTCATGGTCATCGCGCTGCTCACGGCTCCTTCAGCACGTAGCCGATGCCGCGTACGGTGTGGATCAGCCGGGCCTCGCCCTCGGCCTCGGTCTTGCGGCGCAGGTAGCCGACGTAGACCTCCAGCGAGTTGGCCGTGGTCGGGAAGTCGTAGCCCCACACCTCCTCGAGGATGAAGGACCGGTCGAGTACGCGGCGAGGCCGGCGCAGGAACATCTCGAGGAGCGTGAACTCGGTGCGGGTGAGCTCGATGGCCCGATCGCCGCGGGTGACCTCGCGGGTCGTGGTGTTCATGGTGAGGTCGGCGAAGGAGAGCGTCTCCTCGTCCTCTTCGCCGATCGGCGCGGCCCGGCGCAGCAGCGCACGCAGGCGGGCCAGCAGCTCCTCGAGCGCGAACGGCTTGGTGAGGTAGTCGTCGGCGCCGGCGTCCAGGCCGTCGACGCGGTCACCGACCGCGTCGCGGGCGGTCAGCACCAGGATGGGTACGTCGTTGCCCGCTGCCCGCAGCGCCTTGGTGGCCTCGATGCCGTCGAGCCGGGGCATCATCACGTCCATCACGACGACGTCGGGGCCGTGGTTGGCGATGCCGGCGAGCGCCTCGGCGCCGTCGCCGGCCAGGGCGACCACGTAGCCGTTGAACTCCAGGGACCGGCGCAGGGACTCGCGCACGGCCTTGTCGTCGTCGACGACCAGCACGTGCGGCTTGTCGCCGGAAGCGTCGCTGGGGGTGGCAGGGCTGTTCACACTCCTACCCTGCCACCCCTCGCTGAGGCGCCGCTGAGAGACAGCGCGTGTCTTCCTAAGCGTTCTCCTTGCGGAACGTGGAGATGCCCCACCAGACGGAGAGCACGAAGAGGACCAGGGTCCAGCCGACGCCCCAGCCGATGTCGGCGATCCCGAGGTCACCGAAGAACGAGGCTCGCACCGCATCGACGATGTGCTTGGTCGGGATGATGTCGGCCAGCGTCTCCAGCCACTGGGCACCGAAGCTCATCGGCAGGAAGATGCCCGAGAGGAGCAGGATCGGCATCAGCAGCATGTTGGTCACCGGCGCCATCACGTCCTCGCTCTTGACGAGCAGCGCGAACGCGTTGGAGGCGGCGGCCCCGGCGCCACCGATCAGCACCGTGATCGCGATGCCGACGAGGATGCCGAGCGGCTTGAAGTCCATGCCCATCACCAGGCCGAGCGCGACCAGGATGATCGCCTGCACCAGGATCTGCAGCAGGTCACGGTAGAGGCGCCCGAAGAGCAGTGCCCCGCGCGAGGCCGGGGTGACCCGCTCCGCCTCGATGACGCCCTCGCGCCACTCGCCGATGAGCGAGAAGCCGGCGAACATCGCGCCGAAGACGCCGAGCTGGACGAGCATGCCGGGGACGAACCAGTTGTAGGCGTTGCCGCCGAGCTGCTCGATCAGCGGCTCGAGCAGCGGCCCGAAGAGCAGCAGGTAGAGGATCGGCTGCATCACTCCGATGAGCACCCAGGCCGGGTTGCGGAGGTTCATCCGCAGCTGCCGGTTGAAGACGACGAACGACTCCCGCAGGAAGCCGGACTTGAGGACGGGCTGCTGGAACTCGGTCATCACTTCGCCCCCGAATTCTGCTCAGCCTCTTCGGCCTCGGGTGCGCCTTCCTCGGCGTCGCGCAGCGAGCGCCCGGTCAGCGTCAGGAAGACGTCGTCCAGGGTGGGCCGGGCCACCTCGATCGACTCGAGCGAGACGCCGTTGGACTCCAGGTCGCGCAGCAGGCCGGGGACGGCCTTCCCGGCCCGCGGCACCCGGCCGCTGACCAGTCGTTCGTCGACCTCGACGTTCTCCGAGATCGAGCCGAGCTTCTCGCGGGCGATCGCGACCTGCTCGTCGGTGGCGACCTCGAGGGAGACCAGGTCGCCGGAGACCGCCGCCTTGAGGTTCTCCGGGGTGTCGTTGGCGACGATGCGGCCCTGGTCGATGACCATCACCCGGTCGGCGAGGGTGTCGGCCTCGTCGAGGTAGTGGGTGGTCAGGAAGACCGTCGCCCCGTGGTCCGTACGCAGCGAGGCGATGTGGTCCCACAGGTTGGCCCGCGCCTGCGGGTCGAGCCCGGTGGTGGGCTCGTCGAGGAAGACCAGCTTGGGGGCATGGATCAGCGCCATCGCGATGTCGAGGCGGCGCTTCTGGCCGCCGGACATGTTGCGCGGCTTGCGGCGCCAGAGGCCTTCGAGCTGAAGCCTCTCGAAGAGCGCCTGCCCGTGGGCGACGGCGTCCTTCTTGGACATCCCGTAGAGCATCCCGTGGTCGACGACCTCGTCGCCCGCGTAGGCGCCGGAGAAGGTCGATCCGACCTGGGAGCAGTAGCCGATGCTGCGTCGGACGTCGACGGACTGCGTGGCGACGTCGAAACCGGCCACCGTGGCGGTGCCGGCCGTGGGCTTGAGGAGGGTGGTGAGGATGCGGAGGGTGGTGGTCTTGCCGGCGCCGTTGGGCCCCAGGAAGCCGACCACCTCGCCCTCTTCGACGTCGAGGTCGACCCCGTCGACCGCGACGACTTCTTTCTTCTGCTTGCCATGGCCGGAGGCGAAGGTGTGCCTCAGGCCGCGTGCGTGAATCATGTGTCACTCCCTTGTGCGTGCGAGTCCAGACAAGCACGGACCACGGACAACAATCACCCGGTTTTCCCGGGTATTCAAAGTTGAATAGCGCGAGTGTTCAATTTTGAACCCGGGTTGTCAAACCGATTCTCCCGGTGAGGGTGGAGGCTCAGCCCCGGAGCATCTCCCGATAGCGCTTCCGGTCGGCGTCCATCTGCCACCCCGGGTCGTCGTCGGCGGGCGTCCACCCGGGTGCGTCGCCGGCGAAGAACAGCCTGCCGCTGCGTACGTCGTCCAGCACCTCGACCAGCCAGGACCGCTCGGAGCGGAGCTTGTCGATCTGGAGGTGCAGGCCGCTCACGGTGTGGGGCGGCGCCATGCGCGCATTCACCCGGGCCGCGGCGTCGAGCTCCTTGATCGTGCGCTCGAGGTTCTTCAGCCGGACGCTCAGGTGCTGGACCGCGGCCGGCCGCTCCAGCAGCGGCACGAGCGAGAAGGCGGCGTAGAACGAGAGCCCGTTGTAGGCGTCGACGGCCTCGAGTGACCGGGTGATCAGGCGCTCCAGCTCCGCGCGGCCGCCGGTGCTGATCTCGTAGACCGCGACCGTACGCCCGTTGTCCACCAGATCGTGCCTGGTCAGATGGCCCTTGTCGGCGAGCGAGGTCAGCGCGTGGTAGATCGAGCCCGGGTTGATGTTGGCCCACTGGTCGACCTGCCACGACATCAGCTCGCGCCGGATCTGGTAGCCGTTGACGGGCTCGAACAGCGCCACCGCTCCGAGCAGCAGCATCCGTGTGTCGTCTCCGGCCATAGGGAGATTCTAGGGGCGGCACGCCGTGACCTCAGGGGGACGTCAGCTGCCAGAGGTGGCCGTCGGGGTCCGCGACGACGGCGCGGTACTCACCCCACGGTGCCGCCTCCGGCCCGAGCACGGCGCGGCCGATCGCCGTGGCGGCCGCATAACGAGCCTCCACGTCGTCGCGGGAGCCGAGCCCGATGGTGACCAGGCACTGCTTCGGGCCCTCCGGTGGAGGCAGCGTCGCCGCATCCATCGGCTCGTCCCCGAGCTGGCCGGTGACCCACTTGAATCCGCCGGTGGGGATCATCATCACCTCGCAGGTCTCCGACAGGGTCGCGCGGAGCGGCTCGGGGACCCCGTCGGGGGCGAGGTCGCCCGGGGTCTCGAGGCCGAGGCCGTCCCGGAGGAACACGTGCGACCGAGGCCGGTCGCGGGTGGGCAGGGCGATCGTCGTACGCATCGGGTTCTCCTCAGTGGCAGCAGTGGTCGGAGTCGTGGTCATGCGGACTACGTTAAACATAGTTGATACTCTTGTGAAGAGAGTCAGGAGGATCGATGCCGAAGAAGCAGACGTACGCCGAGCTGGGTGATGCCTGCGCGACCGCGCACGCGATGGACGTCATCGGGGACCGGTGGAGCATCGTGATCGCGCGCGAGCTGATGCTCGGTCCGCGCCGCTTCGCCGACCTGGCCTCGGCCGTCGTCGGGATCACGCCCGCGGTACTCACCGCCAGGCTCAAGGCGCTGCGGGAGACCGGCGTCGTCGAGCAGGCACAGCTCGACGACCTCGGCCAGACCCGGGTCTACCGGCTCACCGCATGGGGGCAGGAGCTGGAGGACGTGATGCGCTCCCTCGGCCGCTGGGCCCAACGCTCGCCCGGGTTCCCGGTGCCGGAGGGGAGCATGACCCCGGACGGGGTGATCGTCGCGATGCGCACGATGGCGGCGTACGCCAGGATGCCCGAGTGGGGCGACGGCCCGGTCCGGATCGCCATCGAGCTGTACGACGAGCGGCGTCCCGCCGCGGGCGTACGCCGCTACCGGCTGCACTGGGACGAGGACCGTTTCGAGCTGACCGAGGGTGCGGACGAGGCGCCCGATGCGACCGTCGCCGGCGACTCGTCCGCGTGGGCGGGTGTTGTCTTCGCCGGTGAGCCGGTCGGCGCGATGGGCATCGACGGCGACCGGCGGGCCGTGGAACGGGTCGCTGCTGCGTACGCGGCCATCGCGTAGGCCCGGGATTTCACGGACGCGGCGGGACCTCTGGCACTGACGACGTGTAGTTCGGTCTCACTACCCTCGATGGGATCGAATGACTCGGAGAGGATCGACGTGACCCTGAACCTGACCTACGGGGACCTCGGAGACGCCTGCGCAGCAGCGCACGCGCTGGACCTGATCGGCGACAGGTGGAGCCTCATCGTCGTGCGCGAGCTGATGTTCGGGCCGCGCACCGCGCGTGACCTGGAATCGTCCGTGATCGGGGTCGGTCCCGACGAGCTGAAGGACCGGCTGCAGTTCCTCGAGCACGCCGGCGTCGTCGTCGAGACCGAGCTCGGCTACATCACCAAGACGACGGCCTACGCCCTCACCCCGTGGGGACGCGAGCTCGAGACGATCCTCGGGGCGCTCGGACGTTGGGCCCACGGCTCGTCCCGCTTCCCGATCATGACCGCCGGGATGACGCCGAGCGGCGTGATGGTGGCGATGCGCACGATGGTGCCCGCCGGCAGCGCGACGACCCCGGAGCCGATCACCGTGGCCTGGGAGCTCACCGACGTACGCCGTCCGGACGCCGACCCGCAGCAGTTCCGGCTGGTCTGGACGGGCAACCAGTTCGACCTCGCCGAGGGCACCCTCGAGGACGCCGACGTCACCGTCGCCGGCGACTCGACGGCCTGGACCGGTGTCGTGTTCATGGGCTTCCCGGTGGACGCGGCGATCGCCGAGGCCGGGCTCCGGGTCGAGGGTGACCGCGCCGCGCTGGACCGCGTGCTAGGGCTGTTCGCGAACACGCTCGCCGAGGCCAGTTGACGACGTCGGCTCCACGGGAGAGGCCGATTCCTGACCGGGTCGACCGTCATGCCGCGCTGTTCAACACCTGCCAGCGATCGGGACGGTGGGACGACTTCGTGGCGACGTTCGCGGAGGACGCCGAGATGAGGTTCGTCGGGGTCCCGGCGGGTCCCTTCCATGGACGCGAGGCCATCCTCGCGGCCTACTTGGAGCAGCCGCCGGACGACACGATGACGATCGACTCGGTCACGACCGACGGTGCGACCGACCGCGTCCGCTTCCGGTGGGACGAGGGCGGAGCGGGGACGATGACCGTCACCTGGCGCGGCGACCTGGTCGCGGTCCTCGAGGTCGCCTTCGACTGATCCGTTCGGAGCCCGCGGATGCCGCGGCTACGGGGTCGGCGAGACCGGATCGGCACAGAAGGCGACCAGCTCGCCCCGGGCCTTGCCCTGCTCGATCATCTGGCCCACCTCGAGGGTGACGTGCTTCAGCTCGCCGAGCGGGGAGCGGATGATGGCACTCTCGCGGCGCCACGGCGCGATCGTCGGCGGAGCCACGCAGTGGTGCTGCTCGAGCATCGCGGCGAGCTCGGGCTGCTCCCGCTTCGCCAGCGACCGGGGCTCGGCCGGCGTCGTGATGGCCACCAGACAGAAGGCCGCCAGCGCCGTCAGCGCGCATACCTTCATGGCGACGACGACCAGCGTCAGAGGTCGCGGGGTGTCCGAGTGCACGCGTATCCAACGACTGATCGGTGTCCCGGTGACGGGTCGTTCCGACACTATGACGAAAGTCCCATCCGGACACCGGGAGCGGAGCCGGAGCAGAGTCGCTAGTGTCGCGTCATGCCTTCCCGTACGTCGTCCTGGTTCTCCTCGCCCGCCGAGGCCGTCACCCGTCTGGGAGACGTCGGCTACCTGGCGGACGCCTCGACCGCGTTGACGACCTACCTCGCGGGTGCGCTGGAGAAGCCGGTGCTCATCGAGGGGCCTGCCGGGGTGGGCAAGACCGAGCTGGCCAAGGCCATCACCCGCGCGACCGGCGCCGAGCTGGTCAGGCTGCAGTGCTACGAGGGCCTCGACGAGGCGCGGGCGCTGTACGAGTGGAACTACAAGAAGCAGCTGCTTCGCATCCAGGCCGCCGGTGACGGCCAGGCGTGGGAGGAGACCCACGACGACATCTTCTCCGAAGAGTTCCTGCTGACCCGGCCGCTGCTGACCGCGATCCGCCGCGAGGAGCCGACGGTGCTGCTCATCGACGAGGTCGACAAGACCGACGTCGAGGTGGAGGGGCTGCTGCTCGAGGTGCTCTCCGACTTCCAGGTGACCATCCCCGAGCTCGGCACGATGACCTCGACCCGCCGGCCGCTGGTCGTGCTCACCTCCAACGCCACCCGCGAGCTCTCCGAGGCGCTCAAGCGACGCTGCCTCTACCTCCACCTCGACTACCCCGACGCCGACCGGGAGCGCGAGATCGTGCTCTCCCAGGTGCCCGGGCTCGACGACAAGGTCGCCCGCCAGCTGGTCTCGGTGGTGGGCAGGCTGCGCGAGCTAGAGCTCAAGAAGTCGCCCTCGATCGCCGAGTCCGTCGACTGGGCGCGCACCCTGATCGCGCTCGAGATCACCGACCTCTCCGACAAGGCCGTCGCCGACACCCTGGGCGTCGTGCTCAAGCACTCCTCCGACGTCGACCGTGCGGTCCGAGAGCTGCGGTTGAAGCGGTGACCCTCCTCGACCGGCACATCGAGTTCCTCGAAGCTCTTCGGGGAGCAGGGCTGCCGGTGTCGCTCTCCGAGGGCCTGGACGCGGTCACCGCCCTCGGCCTGATCGGCTGGAACGACCGGACCCAGGTCAAGGAGGCGTACGCCGCGACCCTGGTCAAGCGCGCCAACCAGCGGGCCACCTTCGACGGCCTCTTCGAGCTCTACTTCCCGCGGATGGTCGGCTCGGGCACGTCGCCCTCGCTGACGGGCGAGACCGAGGCCACCGGGGCGGTGAAGGACGGACCCGAGGCGCTCGCCGAGTTCACCGAGCGGCTGGCGGCGGCGCTGGAGGCCGACGACGCCGAGATGCTCCGCCAGCTGGCCGCCGAGGCGGTGGCACGCTTCGGCGCGATGCCCGGCCGTGGCCCGGGGCTGAGCTCGTGGTCCTCCTACACCGCGCTGCGCCGGCTCTCGACCGACGAGCTCACCTCGCGGCTCATCGAGGGCCTCCAGCAGGGTGGCTGGACCGAGGAGGAGGCGGCACGCGTCGGGACCCGGCGCGTGGATCGCTTCAGCGGTCTCGTCGAGGCTGACGCCCGCCGTCGGATCGCGGAGGAGAAGGGTCCCGAGCAGATCGCCAAGATCGCCGTCCGCCCGACGATCGAGAAGCTCGACTTCCTGCACGCGCGGCGGGCCGACCTGGAGGCGCTACGACGCGAGATCTACCCGTTGGCGCGCCGGCTGGCGACCAGGCTCACCCAGGAGCACCACGCTCGCCGGCGCGGAGCGGTGGACCTGCGACGTACGCTGCGGTCCTCGATGTCCACCGGCGGCGTACCCGTCGACCTGCGATACCGGCCCAAGCGGCCGCACCGCACCGAGCTGGTGATCCTGTGCGACGTGTCCGGCTCGGTGTCCAACTTCGCGACCTTCACGCTGATGCTCGTCTTCGCGCTGCGGGAGCAGTTCGGCAAGGTGCGCGCGTTCACCTTCGTCGACGAGATCCACGAGGTCACCTCCTACTTCCGTCCCGGCGCCGACCTGGTCGACACGATGACCGAGCTGACCAAGGCGACCGAGCACGCGGCCCGGATGGGGCGCACCAACTACGGCCGGGCCTTCTCGCTCTTCCAGGAACGGCACGCCGATGCCCTCGGTCCGAAGTCCTCGCTGCTGATCCTCGGCGATGCCCGGTCCAACTACTCTGACCTCGCCGTCGGCTCGCTGCGCGCGATGGCCGAGTCGGCGCGGCACTCCTACTGGCTCAACCCCGAGGTCCGTACGCAGTGGGACACCGGTGACTCGGAGGCGACCCGCTACGGGTCGATCATCGAGATGCGGGAGTGCCGCAACCTCACCCAGCTCTCCGAGTTCGTCCACGACCTCGCCTGAGCGGAGCTTGACGGTTGGTCGGGGACTGTTTCTTCGTGGTCGGCGGCCCCAAGTGTGGCCGGGAAGCAGTCGCTCCTCCGGAGGTAGTCGCTCGCGGTGAACGAAAATTCGTTCGCCTCGGCCCTATTGCAGCTTCAGGTCCAGCCCGTAGACGATCCGGTCGGCGACGCCGACGGAGTCGGTGATGCACACGACCCGGTCATCAGCGAGGAAGCGACGCCGGTCGGACAACACGGGTGTGCCGTCGGGGATCTGCAGGTCGAAGGTCTCCTGCGGCGTCGGCATCCGGGACTCGATGTCCATGGCGACGGTGGTGACCTTCACGCCGACCGTGGCCAGCAGGTCCTTGATCGGCGGCTGCGGCCAGTCGTCGCTCGGCGTGGCCAGCGGGGTGTCGATGACCAGCGGATACGGGATGTAGGCCGTGGTGCGGTATTCGGCGGTGTCGCCGCTGATGAAGAACGTGTAGGTGGTGCTGAGCAGCTCGCTGCGCGGGTCGAGCTCGAAGGCCTCCCCGAGCTTCTCGCCGGCCGGGATGACCTCGTAGGAGTGCTCGACGGAGATGCCATCGTCCGGTCCGCGCGGCGGCTGGTGGTAGGCCGCGTCGGGCTTCGCGGGGTGGCTCGGGTCGGTGATCAGCATGCTCATCAGGTCGTAGCGGGTCTTGGTGGCGTCGCGTACGAAGACGCCACGACCCTGCTCGCTGGTGATGAGGCCCTCGTTGCGCAGCACCGCCAGGCCGCGCCGGATCGTGGCGCGGTCGTAGGGGAAGGTGTCCATCAGCTCGGGCTCGGTCGGTAGACGCTCGCCGGGCAGATAGGTGCCGTCGTCGATCTGGGCCCGCAGATAGTCGGCCACGTGGAGGTATTTCGGCAGGCCGCGCGGACGGGGGTTGCTCATAGGAGAACACGTTACTGAGCCGTACAGATCCCGAATAGCCGCATAGCCCCACCCTTTCCGCCTTGACCCGTTGCAATGAGTGGACTTATGGTCGAAGTCGTCTCGGGGCGTTGGGCGCATGGCCCAGTCGTGAACCGGCGTCTCGAGGCACTCAAACGACGAGAGCCATCGACATTCCTTGGGGGGAATTCGTGTTCGTAGACGACAGACTCAGCATGCGGTCCAGCGGGAAACCGCCGGTCCTGGCCAAAGACCCGCTGGTCTACCGGACCGACCGGGGCAGCTTCTGGCACCTTCGTTCGGCCAAGAAGAGCAACGGGTACGTCCTGACCGTGTGCGGCCGCCGGCTCGGCACCTGGCACGTGCTGCCGCCGCGCCGGCTCAGCAAGGTCGCGCCCGACCAGGTGTGCGTCGGGTGCCTGCGCAAGACCCCGATCGGGGAGGTGAAGCGCCCGAGCGGATCAGGCGACCTCGAGCAGGCTCAGGTCGGTGAGCCACTCGACCGGCGCGACGTCATCGGTGTAGACCGTCCCGCCCCGGAGGCCCGGCTCGAGCCGGGAGGCGGAGTCGGTGAGGGCGCCGGCCAAGTCGGCGGGCTGCGACTCGGCGGTGGCGGTGAGGTTGGCGGCGGGATCGGCCTCAGGGTCGGCCGTCGCGACGAGGTGGGTGTTGGTCGGGCCGGAGTCCGAGCGCCAGACGGCTTCGCCGAACGAGGTGCGCAGCGTTGCGGTGAGGACCTTCTCCAGCGCTGTCGAGCCCTCCGGGTGGGCTGAGTTCACGACGAGCACCCCGCCCGGGTTGAGGTGGGCCTTCGCCAGCGCGAAGAACTCCTTCGTCGTCAGGTAGAAGGGGATGTAGGGCTGGTGGTAGGCGTCGACCATGATCGCGTCGTACTTCCGGGTCTGCTTCTGCAGCCACGGGCGGGCGTCGGCGGTGTGGAGGTGGAGGTTCGGCTGGTCCTGGAGGTCGAAGAGCTCCTGGCCGACCTTGGTGACGTCCTCGTCGATCTCGACGGCGTCGACCCGGGTCTCGGGCGCGAAGTGGCCGAACTGGCGCGCGGTCGTCCCGGCGGCCGAGCCCAGGATCGCCACCGACTTCGGCGCCTCCGCACCGGCGTACGACAGCGAGAGCATCTCGTCCCAGTAGGCGCCGGTGAGCCACTCGCCCTCGGTGTAGACCGAGTGCACCGCGTGGCCCTCGTTGAGCTCGAGGTAGCGGGTGCCGTCGTCGTACTCGACCACGCGGGCGTACTGGTACTCCGTCTCCTTCTCCCAGATCACCTCGCCGCCGTTGCTGGTCAGCGTCTTGATCGACCCGGTCGGGAACGCGATCAGGGCGAGGATCGCGACCGGGACGACGGCGGCCGGCAGACGGCGCTTGACCAGGTGCGGGATCGCGCAGACCGCCATGCAGAGAGCGAAGATCAGGAACGTACGCCGCGTCCCGACGACCGGGATGAGGAACAGCGAGGCGGCGAAGGTGCCGACCAGCGAGCCGACCGTCGAGATCGCGTAGAGGCGCCCGGCCGCGTGGCCGGCGTCCTCGACGGCCTCGACGCTCAGGCGGACCGCGTAGGGGCTGACGATGCCGAGCAGGAACAGCGGGATCGCGAGCAGGACGCCGACCCCGACCAGCGAGCCGGCGAAGGTGGCGATGCTGAGCTGGTCGACCGCCTTGACCGCGAGCGGGAGGAACGGGTCGGCGATGAACGGCACCGCGGCCAGGAGGGCGGCGGCGACGAGCACGATCTTGGCGAGGCCCGAGGGGTGCGGGTTCCGGTCGGCGATCCGGCCGCCGACGGAGTAGCCGATCGCCAGCGCCACCAGCACCGTCGCGATCGTGTTGGCCCACACGATCGTCGAGTCACCGAACCACGGAGCGAGCAGGCGAGCCGCGGCCATCTCCGATCCCAGGGTGCCGGCACCGACGGTGAAGACGAGGAGCTCGAGCGCACGCGCACGCATTTTCATGGAGGTGAACTTATCCGGCGACTCCAACGTCCGCACACGGACCCGGTCGAGGGGTACGTCGCGCCCGGATCCGGTCGAGCACGGCGGGCTGTCCGAGCAGTACGCCACCGAGCACCAGCGCCATCCCGAGGGCGCTCACCGGGGTGAGGTGCTCGCCCGCGAGGACGAGGCCGATGAGGATGCCGGCGACCGGGTTGAGCAGACCGACCAGCGACACCGCGGCCGCGGGCAGCCGGCGGGCGCCGCGGAACCAGACCGCGTACGCGACGACCGTGCCGACGATGCCGATATAGGCGTAGCCCCCGACCGCCGGGAGGTCGAGCGTGGGTGGTGGGCCTTCGACGAGGAGGGCCACCGGGGCGAGCACGAGTCCGCCCAGGACGAGCTGCCAGGCGGTGAACGTGAGCAGTCCGACCGGCGGCTGCCAGACCTTGACCAGGATGAATCCGGTGGAGAACACGGCCACCGAGGCGAAGGCCGCCAGGACGCCGACCAGGTCGAGGCTCGCGCCGCCGCGGAGCACCAGCAGGGCCACGCCGACGGCGCCGACGACGCCGGCTGCGAGCGACCCGGCGCGTGGTCGCTCCCCGGCGAAGGCCCAGGCCAGCAGCATCACCACGATCGGCGAGACCGCGGTCAGGGTCGCGGCGAGGCCGCCGGGGAGCCGGTAGGCGGCGACGAAGACGAGGGCGAAGAACGCCGCGAAGTTGAGCAGCCCGAGCGCTGTCGTGCGCCACCACCAGGAGCCGTGGACCAGGCCCGGCCGGAGCGCGAGGAGCAGCAGCCCGAAGGGGAGCGCCCGGACCACGGCACCGAACAACGGGCGGTCCGGCGGCAGGAACGTGGCCGTGACGAAGTAGCCCGATCCCCAAGCCACGGGGGCGATCGCGGTCAGTGCGAGGGTGACCAATCTACTTTCCATGGAAGAGATAATATCTTCCGCGTCAGATATATTCCAGAGTCATGGCAGACCATGTCTCAACCGTGATGGCGCAGTGGGAGCGCGAGCGCCCCGATCTCGACATCACCCCGCAGGCCGTCATCGCCCGGCTGCACCGCCTCGCGCTGCGACTCACCGACGAGCTCGTCCAGGTCTACGCCCAGCACGGACTGGGTGAGGGGGAGTTCGACGTGCTCGCGACGCTGAGACGGCAGGGCGCTCCGTACGCCCTGACTCCGAAGGAGCTCGGCGAGCAGACGATGGTCTCCTCGGGCGCGGTCACCAAGCGGGTCGACCGCTGCCTGGCCCAGGGCTGGGTCAGCCGGGGCCGTCGTGACGAGGACGGTCGCGGGCGCCGGATCACGCTGACCGAGAGCGGACGCGAGCTGATCGACGCGGCCTTCACCGACCACATCGCCAACGAGCACCGCCTGCTCGCCGTCTTCACCGCGACCGAGCGCCGCTCGCTCGCCCGGCTGCTCGAGAAGTGGGCCGAGCAGACCGGGGCTTGAGCTTGCCCCAGGGTCAGACGCCAATCTGCTGACACCGGTGACCTTCACCGGGGAGGATGGTGAGCATGAGCGGCCTGAAGGGGCTTGTGAACATCGGCGACTTCGCCCGGGCGACCGGGCTGACGCCGAAGGCACTGAGGTTGTACGACGACCTGGGTCTGCTGCCGCCTGCGGAGGTGGATCCCCACTCGGGCTACCGTCGCTACACGTCTGACCAGGTAGGACTCGCCCGGCTGGTGGCAACGCTGCGCCTGGTCGGGATGCCGCTGGCCCGGATCCGGGAGATCCTCGACATGCCGGCCGCCGCCGCGGCGGCGGAGGTCGAGAGGTACTGGCGGCAAGTCGAGGCCGACACAGCCACGCGTCGCACCATGGTCTCCATCCTCGTCCACGCGATGAGGAACGAGGCACGACCGATGACAACCACCACCGAAAGACTGCACGCGGAGTTCGGCGTCAGCCACGAGCAGGGTGGCCGCGCCACCCAGCAGGACGCCATCCTGGTGACCCCCGAGCTGATCGCCGTCGCCGACGGTTTCGGGGATCGTGATGACCTCGCGGGGGCGGTCCTGACCGCGTACGCCGCGGGCGGGCTGACCTCGGCGATCCAGGAGGTCTTCGCCGAGGTGCCGAAGTCGGGCACCACCCTGACCGCGATCGACCTGCACGGCTCGGTCGCGCGGATCACCCACATCGGCGACGCGAGGGTCTACCTCGTACGCGACGGGGACGTACGTCAGGTCACCCATGACCACACCGTGGTCGCCGCCATGGTCGAGGCGGGCCAGCTGACCCTCGACGAGGCCCGCTCCCACGAGCACCGGGCACTGCTCAACCGCGCCCTCGTGCCCGGGGTCGTCGCCGACGAGATCACGCTCGACCTGCTGCCCGGCGACCGACTCGTGCTGAGCACCGACGGCGTCCACTCCTACGTGGACGACTTGGCCGCGCTGATCACCGCCGAGGCCGGTCCGCAGGAGATCGCCGACGCGGTCGCCGCGGCTGTGGTCGCCGCAGGGGAGCCGGACAACCACACCATCGTGGTTGCCGATCTGGCCTGACTTCGCAGGGATACCCGGTCAACCGGGTATCCCTGCGGCTAGCCGCGCCTCCGCCACCAACGCCGCCGCGCGGTGGCCACGGGTTCATCTCCCAGCTCGGCGGCAGCGGCGGCGAACGAGTCGCGCAGGGAGGGGTAGACGAGCTCGATCTCGGGGTGCTCCGCGAGGGTCTGGGCGATGCGGCGGGTGAGCCGCTTGCCGACGCCGGCGATGTGGCGTACGACGGCGTCGACCTCGTCGTCGGTGAGCTGTTGCGGGTGGTACGGCTTCTGCGGCTTGGCCCGCAACAGCTCCCGCATGGGCTCGAGGGAGTCGATGTCGTAGCGCAGCGCGAGCGCGTGCAGCTCGTCGTCGGCGGCCTTCCGGAGCCGTTCGTGGTCGGCGGGAGGGATCAGGGTGTAGGTCGTCGGCCCGAGGGGGCAGGACTGGAGGTGGATGTCGAGGCGCTCCTGGAGCTGCGGCCCGAGCGGGAGGACGTTGAGCGCGCGCTTGATCTCGAGAGCGTGCAGCGAGTAGGAGAGGTTGACCTTCCGCAGGGACAGGTCGCCGAGCCCCGCCGTGCCGATCCCGGCCGTGTCGAGCAGGTCGGTGAGCAGGTTGTCGCCGACGAAGAGCTCCGGCAGGTAGGGCCGGAGCACGAGCCGGGAGCGCACCGTCTCGGAGTCGAGCGCGTGGTAGAGGTGCTCGTGCCCCAGCCACCCGCCGTACGCACCCGGCGACGGCTCGAACGGATCGACGTGCGCGAGCCGCTTGACCCGCTGGTTGTAGTCGGACTCGAGGAACGCGAGGGGATCGCGGACGTACAGGACGAACCGCGCCTCCGGTGGCAGCAGCTCGGCGATCCCGGGGAGCTCGGGGAGGAACGCCTCGGAGGAGAGCAGCAGCGTGTGGCAGCCGCTGGCCTCGAACTCCCCGAGCGTCCGGGCGACCTCCCGGGGCGAGGCCACGAAGAGATGCCCGGAGCGCTCCATGAGCGACCCGGCGTTGCCGGCGCTGATGCCGTTGGTGTCGACGCTGTGCTGGGGGTAGAAGATGCCGGCCCGCGCGAGCTCGTCCGCATGGGTGCTGAAGAAAGCCTGGACCGCGGAGGTGCCCGTTTTGGGGAGGCCGGCGTGGATGACGATGGACTTCACAGGGACCGATCCGGTAGGCGTCAGAGTGCCCGCCGCAATCGACCAGCCGGTGACGGTCGCCGGTTGGCCAGGGATGGTGCAGGGGGCGAACTACACCGTATCGATTCAGATCCCCGAGGCAACCCCGCGGCGGCTAACCGAGATATCCCAGACCGCGGATCCGCCCGATCTCCTCGCGCAGCTCGTCGTGGCTGGCGTTGTCGGCCGCCCGGCCGCCCGCGATGTAGTGGCTCTCCTCCGCGGCGGTGCCGTCGTAGACGACCGTGAACCGGTGTCCGACACCCGCGTTGATGAGCCCGCCGAGAAGCGCGACCGGGTCGGAGCGGTCCTCCAGCGACAGCACCCGGGTGGACTCCGGGACCCTCGGCGCTGCCGCGCCCGGAGCACCGACGGTGACCACCTGGTCCACGACGTACGCAGCCCCGGCTGACGCCGCGATCGCGGCCGCCGCGGTTCCCCCTGCCGCTGCGCCGACGAGCATCACGTGCGAGCCAGCCTCGACCGTCTTCTCGATGGTCCGCGACGCGGTGGCGATGTAGTCGGAGAGGTCGCCGGAGACGAGCCGCAGCCGTCGGCTGCCGGCGTACGGACCCGGGAGGTAGGCGATGTAGCGACCGGGTGCCGTCTGCTGGACCGCGACACCGGACTCGGTGGCCTCGAGGGTGCGGATCAGCTCCTCGATGGTCGCCGGGGTGCCTGCGGTGACATCGCCGACCTTTGTCTCCTCGGCGGTGGTGGCCAGCGCCCCACCGACGTCGCGCAGCGCGTGACCGGCGTCGGTCGTGAACGCGTCGATGCCAGCGGCGCGCCGGGCGCCCGCGGTGGCAGCCGCGGCGTCGTCGCCGCGCGGGAAGTCGGCGGTGAGCAGCGAGCGCAGCTCGAGCGACTCGAGCAGCCCGCCGCCGGTGGCGATGTGGTCCATCAGCTCGGGGTGGCCCTGGGCGAGCTCGCCGAGGTAGGCGGTGACGCCCTCACGGTCCAGCGCGTCGGTCTCGATGAGTCCGGCGGACAGCAGCGACCCGCCGAGCTCGACCTCGGGTGCGAGGTAGTCGAGCGCGTTGGCCGCGATCGCGCCCAACGAGCGGCGGGCCGCTGCCTGGAGCTCGTCGATCCAGCGATAGGTCTGCACCGTCGCGCGCACCGAGACGGCGTCGGCGTCGAGCGCCTGCCCGAGGCCGAGGACACCACCCTTCTCGGAGACGGCGGCACGGATCTCGTCCTCGGCCGGCTCCCAGGTCTTCGCGGAGAGCTCGGCCGAGTCGGTGACGTCGTCGTCGGCAAGGATCTCCGCACCGAGCTCGGCCCACTCGCGCAGCTGCGCGCCGGCGTCGCCGATCGAGCTCGCCAGACCGAGGATCTGCGCGTACTTGTCCTCCGGCCCCGCCGGCGGCGGTGCCGGGTCGGCGGCGCCGCCCGGGACCGGGCCCAGGCGGTCGACCGGAGCGTTGGCTGCGTTGTTTCCGGCCTCGTTCATCGGGCCACCTCCGCGAGAACAGGGGCAAGGTCTGCGGCGAGCTCGGACGGCTCGACGCTGGTGATCAGCAGCGTCAGCTCACCGTCGAGCGACACCGTACGCATCGAACGCCAACCGTCGTTGACCAGCGTCCAGGAGACGGTGCCGATCAGCGGGTGCTCCGGGTCGGCGGTCGTCGCCACGACCGCGCGCAGCCGGCCGTGGGTCTCGGTGGACAGGGCCTCGAGGGCGGCCGAGACGACGACGTCGCCCCCGGTCAGCACGGGCACCAGGTCGCCGCGCCCGGTGCGCAGCGCCTCGAAGACGGCATCGGCCGTCGCGAACGGGACCTCGAGCTTGTCGGGCACCGCGGAGGTCAGCCGGGCGGTGTCGCCCGGCAGCGTGGCGGTGCGGCCGAGCTCGGCCACCCAGGCCGCGGAGGGATACCAGGACAGCTCGAAGACGAGCCCGTCCACGGTGGCGAGCGAGGCGGCTGCGTCGCCCTTCTGCCGGTGCCAGGCACGGCCGTGCAGACCGTCGACGACGACGTCGAGGTCGATGACCACCTCGGGGGTCGCCAGGAGCCCGAGGGCACCGGCGATCCCGGAGTCGAGGGTGCCGTCGGCGTCGAGGAGGTCGCGTCGCTGCAGCGAGGTGCTGCCCTCGCCGAAGCCGGCGAGCGCGCGGTCCAGGGCCTCGGCCTCGGCCGCCGAGCGCGTACGCCCTAGCCGGGCGTCGAGCCCCTCCTCGCGGTGCGTCGCGACCTCGAAGGGGAGCGGCGCCCCGATGGTCTCGCAGGCGTGGGTGAGCTCGGGAAGGGTCAGGCCGACCCGCCGGGGCACGCCTGCCCACGGCTCGGTCGGTGCCGCCGGAGCGGGTCCCAGGTCGATCGTGGTCATCGAACGGTGACCTCCAGCCAGTCCTTGTGGCCCGGCTCAGGGGCCTCGAATCCGTTGAGCTTGCCGTCGGTGATCAGCGTCTCCGCGCGCGTCTCGGCCTCGGCGATCTGTTCCTTGAGCAGGTCGACCTGCTTGAGGTGCTTGGCCAGGCTGTCGGCCGCCCGATCGTGCTGCTCGGCGGCGATGCGCAGCGCGGTGGCACGCTCCTTCATCCGCCCGCGGAGGGACTCGGCCGCACGACCGTGCCACGGCACGGCCTCGGCCTGGCTCACCAGCTTGTCGGCACTCGCGCGGATGTCGTCCGCCTGCTCACGCAGACGGTTCACCCGACGGCGGATCACGTCGCTGTCGCCGTACATATCCCTCCTCAGACAGTTCTCTGAGATGGTCCTACCCCGCTGTGCGAGTTCTAAACGTAAAATCCTGAACTTTCTCAAAACCGCCCGCGACGCCCTAGCGAAGGACGGTGGAGAGGCGGTCGAGGCCCTGCTCGATCTCGGCGGCGGAGCCGGCGAAGGAGAGACGTACGAAGCGATGGCCGTCGACGGGATCGAAGTCGATCCCCGGGGCCATCGCGACACCGGTGCGGTCGAGGACCTGATGGCACCAGGCCATGGTGTCGTCGGTCCAGCGGCTGACGTCGGCGTAGACGTAGAACGCGCCGTCGGCGGGGGCCATCTCGGTGACCCCGAGGGAGCGCAGGCCGTCGAGGAGCACGCTGCGGTTGGTCGCGTAGCGGGTTACGTGGCTGTCGAGCTCGGCGTAGGCGTCCGGGGTGAACGCGGCCACGGCGGCGTGCTGGGCGAGCGCCGGCGGGCAGATGGTGAAGTTGCCGACCAGGACGTCGATCGCGCGCCGTAGATGGGCCGGGGCGAGCAGCCAGCCGATGCGCCAGCCGGTCATCGAGAAGTACTTGGAGAACGAGCCGAACACGACGGCGTCGCGCGAGGTCTCCCAGGCGCTGCGGCCACGGCTGCCGTCCCCACCGTAGGTCAGCCCGTGGTAGATCTCGTCGGAGATCAGCTGGATCCCGGCCTCCTCGCAGCAGCGTGCCAGCCCGGCCAGCTCCTCGGGGCGCAGCATCGTGCCGGTCGGGTTGGCCGGGCTGGCCACGACCAGGCCCTTCAGCCCGACGCGCTCGTGCAGCTCCTGCACCTGCTCGACGGTCGGCTGGAACCGCTCGGCCGCACCCGTCGGGATCTCCACGACCTCGCACCCGAGGGCCGCGAGCACGTTGCGGTAGCAGGGGTAGGACGGCCGGGCCATCGCCACCTTGTCGCCGACGTCGAACGCGGCCAGGAAGCTGGCCAGGAACCCGCCGCTGGCGCCGGTCGTGACGATCACGTCCTCCGGGGAGACCTCGATTCCGTGCCAGGCCCGGTGATGCCCCGCGATCGCCTGGCGCAGCTCCAGGATGCCGGTCGCCGGCGTATAGCCCAGCGGGTCACCGCTCTGCAGCAGCCGCACCGCCTCGGCGGTGACCGCCTGGGGTGCTCCGGTGGACGGCTGCCCCGAGGTGAGCGAGATGAGGTCGGCGTACGTCCGCTGCCTCTGCGCCGCGCGCTCGAGCATGTCCATCACGTGAAAAGGAGGCACGTTCGCGCGTTGGGCAACAGTCAGGCGGTCCATAGGGGCAAACATTAGGGCGTGGCTGAGAATGGCCCGGATGGCATGCGTCGTCAGGGTGCGTGCTGGCCAAGGCGCCGCTCCGAAGGCATACCGGGGTCTTTCGAGGAGCGGCAACGCCGGCCAGCGCGTGCCATGGCGGCGCATGCCGCCGGGCAATTCTCGGACACGCCCTAAGATGCAGTTCCAGAGGTCGGAGGGGGGCCCGACGCAGATGAGCTTCGATGTCCATCAGCTCGACATGTTCGTGCTGATCGGCTCCCTGGTCACGCTCCTGGCGATCCTGGCGGTGCGGGTCTCGACGAAGGCGGGCCTGCCGTCGCTGCTGATCTACCTGCTGATGGGGGTCCTGCTCGGGGAGTCGGTGCTCGGGATCCGCTTCGACGACGCTGCGGTGGCGCACGCGATCGGCTTCGGCGCGCTGGCGCTGATTCTGGCCGAAGGTGGTCTGACGACCTCGTGGAAGGACGTACGTCCCTCCTTCGGTCTCGGCCTGATGCTGGCCACGGTCGGGGTGGTGGTCTCGATCGGGATCGTCGCCGTGGGGGCGCACTACCTGCTCGGGCTCTCCTGGCAGCTGGCGTTCCTGCTGGGGGCGGTGACGTCGCCGACCGACGCGGCCGCGGTGTTCTCGGTGCTGCGGGTCGTGCCGCTGCCCAAGCGGCTGACCGGTGTGCTCGAGTCCGAGTCGGGGCTCAACGACGCCCCGACCGTGGTGATCGTGACGCTGATCGCCAGCGGTGCGATCGGGGAGAACCATCCGGTCGTCGTGGCCGGGATCGTGATCGGCGAGCTGCTGCTGGGCATCGTGATCGGCCTGCTCGTCGGCTTCGGTGGTGCGTGGCTGATGCGCAGGGCCGCGCTGCCCTCCGCCGGTCTCTACCCGCTGGCCGTGCTGACGCTGGCGTTCCTCGCCTACGGCGGGTCGTCCTGGCTGCACGGATCCGGGTTCGCGGCGATCTACGTGGCCGCGCTCGTGCTCGGCAACACCGATCTGCCCCACCGCGGCGCCACCAGGTCCTTCGCCGAGGGCGTGGCCTGGCTGGCGCAGATCGGGCTCTTCGTGATGCTCGGGCTGCTGCTCTCCCCGGGACGTATCGACCTCCAGACCATCGGCCTCGCGCTCGCCGCCGGGCTGATCCTGACGTTCCTCGCCCGGCCCGCGTCCGTGCTGGTCAGCACGCTGGTCTCCCGGATGTCGTGGCGCGAGACGGTGTTCGTCTCCTGGGCCGGGCTGCGAGGGGCGGTGCCGGTCGTGCTGACGACGATCCCCCTGGCCGAGGGCGTCGACGGTGCCGAGGAGCTCTTCGACCTGGTCTTCGTGATGGTCGTCGTCTACACGCTGCTGACCGGGCCGACGCTGCCCTGGGTCGCGCGGGTGCTCGCCGTCGCCCGGCCCGACGACCCCCGATCGCTCGATCTCGACGTCGCGCCGCTGGAGCAGATCGCGGCCGACCTGATCCAGCTCCGGATCCCGCGCGAGTCGCGCCTCCACGGTGTCGAGGTCGGCGAGCTCCGGCTGCCCTCGGGGTCGTCGGTGTCGCTGCTGATCCGCGGCGGACAGACCCTGGTGCCGGAGAGCACCACGGTGCTCCGTGCCCGCGACGTGGTCCTCGTCGTCGTGCCCCGCCACCAGCGTGAGCAGGCCGAGCGGCGCCTCGAGCTGGTCAGCCGGAAGGGCCGCCTCGCCGGCTGGCTGCGCTGAGGGTTACTCGACCGGAGGACTGCAGATCGTGGCGTCCGCCTTGGCGGTGACCGTCTTGTCGCCGCCGGTGACCTCCGGGAAGTTCTCGCCGGTGACGACCACGATGCCGGGGACGTCGTACTTCTTCTCGACGATCTTCGCGTCGCCGAGCCAGCTCGCGACCAGCGCGGCGGAGGGCGCGTCCTTGTCGGGCGTCCACACCTCGACGGTCTTCAGCCGGGTGCCGCTGGGCGCGTTGCCGGTCCGACCCTTGACGAAGCCCTCGTCGACGAGGTCCGTCATCGCCCGGGTGGCGAGCCCGGCCCGCGTGCTCGCGTTGAGCACGGTCACGACCACCTGCGAGGGGTAGACCTCCGAGCCCTTCTTGACCGACGTGTCCACGCACGGCCCGACGTCCACCTTCTGCGGGAAGGGTGCGGTCATCGCCTTCCATCCCCAGGCACCGGCCAGAGCGACCGCAGCCGCGAGGACGGCGAGGATGATGAACGTACGAAGTCCCGTGAGGGCCGAGTCGAGCATGACGCCGAGCCTAACCGCTCAGCATCTCTAGCCGAGCGTGTGCACGCGGGCGTGGAGCACGTTGCGCTGCTGGAGCGCCGCGCGGAGCGCCCGGTGGAGCCCGTCCTCGAGGTAGAGCTCGCCGTTCCACTCCACGACATGGGCGAAGAGGTCGCCGAAGAACGTCGAGTCCTCGTTGAGCAGAGCCACCAGCTGGAGGGTGTCCTTGGTGGTCACCAGCTCGTCGAGGCGGACCGTCCGAGGAGGCAGCGCGGCCCACCCCTTGGTCGTCAGACCATGGTCAGGGTAGGGGCGAGAATCGCCGACACGCTTGAAGATCACCCTCGTGACTGTATCGCCCCGCAACCAAATACCAACATAGAGTCCTCGTCATGACGGATGCTGCTGCTCTCTCAGAAGCGGTCGGGCCCGGCTACCAATTCGAGGGCTCGGCCCTCGAGCTCGGGGGGCTGATGGCGGACGCTGAGACGTTGACGGAGACGCCGATCCGCATTCCTTTGGGGATGCTGAACAGGCATGGCCTGGTCGCCGGTGCGACCGGCACGGGAAAGACGAAGACCCTCCAGCTGCTGGCCGAGCAGCTCTCCGCGGCCGGGGTCCCGGTGTTCGCCGCCGACATCAAGGGCGACCTCTCCGGTCTGTCCGCCCCGGGCGAGTCGAGCGAGAAGCTGACCGCGCGGGCGGCCTCCGTCGGGCAGACCTGGCAGGCGCGCGGGTTCCCGGTCGAATACTTCGCGCTCGGCGGCGAGGGCACCGGCATCCCGGTCCGGGTCACGGTCGACGCCTTCGGCCCGACGCTCCTCTCCAAGGTGCTGGGCCTCAACGAGACCCAGGAGTCCTCGCTCGGGCTCGTCTTCCACTACGCCGAGAAGGAGGGTCTCAAGCTCGTCGGGCTCGACGACCTGCGGGCGGTGCTGCAGTGGCTGGTCTCCGACGAGGGCAAGGTCGATCTCAAGGATCTGGGTGGCCTCTCCTCCGCCACGACCGGGGTGATCCTGCGTACGCTCATCGCCTTCGCCGACCAGGGTGCGGACGAGTTCTTCGGTGAGCCGGCCTTCGCCGTCACGGATTTCGTACGCAACGACGGCGAGGCCGGGATCATCTCGCTGCTCGAGCTGCCCAACCTGCAGGACCGGCCGGCGATCTTCTCGACTTTCCTGATGTGGCTGCTCGCCGAGCTCTTCCGGGCGCTTCCCGAGGTCGGCGACGCCGACAAGCCGAAGCTCGTCTTCTTCTTCGACGAGGCCCACCTGCTCTTCAACGACGCCTCCGACGCGTTCCTCGACCAGATCACCAACACGGTCCGGCTGATCCGGTCCAAGGGAGTCGGCGTCTTCTTCGTGACCCAGAAGCCGACCGACGTCCCCGAGGACGTGCTCGGTCAGCTCGGCTCACGCATCCAGCACCAGCTGCGGGTCGCGACGCCCAACGACGCCAAGGCGCTCAAGGCCAGCGTCAACACCTATCCGACCTCCTCCTACGACGACCTCGGCGCGGTCATCCAGACGCTCGGCATCGGTGAGGCGATCGTGACCGTCATGAACGAGCGCGGCGCGCCGACGCCGGTCGCCTGGACCCGGCTGCGGGCACCCGAGTCGCTCATGGGTCCGGCGGAGGCCGCGGCGATGACGGCAGCCGTGGCGGGCTCACCGCTCGCGGCGAAGTACTCCACGGCCGTCGAGGTCGAGTCCGCCGTCGATCAGCTCAAGACGAAGACGGACGCCGCGGCGGCCGCGCGGGCGGCCGAGGCCGAGGCGAAGGCGGCCAAGAAGGCTGCCCAGAAGACCGCCCCGAAGAAGTCCTCGGGATCGCGCTCGCGGTCGCGGGACGACGACGACTCGATGATCGAGACGGTGGTGAAGTCGACCGCGTTCAAGCAGGCCGCGCGCACCGCCGCGAGGGAGCTCGTCAGGGGACTCTTCAAGCGCCGCTGAGCCACCTCGATATCTGATTGGCCCGGGCATGGGCAGACTCCTTATCGTCTGCTCATGCCCGACCTTCTCCTCCGGAACGTACGCATCGTTCCGCTCTCACCTCGGGCGGACGTGCCCGCCGGGGTGGTTGATGTCCTCGTCACCGACGGTCTCGTGTCGGCGGTCGGAGAAGGCCTGCCCCGGCCCGATGGCGTCGAGGCGTACGACGCGGGCGGCCGCTGGCTGGTGCCGGGACTGTGGGACGCCCACACCCACCTCGGCCAGTGGACGCTGCGGGCCAGCCGGCTGGACCTGCACGGCACCCGTTCGCCCGCCGAGGCACTGGCGCGGGTCGCGGCGGCGGCACGTGAGATCCAGCCGGGTGAGGCGATCGTCGGGATGGGCCACTCTGCCGGCACCTGGGACCGCTGGGGCACCGTCTCCGAGCTCGACTCGGTCACCGGCCCCGTCCCCGCGATCCTGGTCAACCACGACTTCCACCACGCCTGGCTGAACACCGCGGCCCTCGACGCCCTGGAGCTTCCTCGCCGTGAGGACATGGTGCAGGAGACGGAGTGGTACCAGGCCTATCCGCGGGTGGCGGAGCTCTTCGAGACCCGCGGAAGCACTCCGGCGGCCTACCGCCGGATGCTCACCCGCACGGCCGCGCTCGGGGTGGTCGGGATGACCGACTTCGAGGTCGGCGTCCGGCTCGACGACTGGCGGTCACGGTGGTCGTCCGGCTGCGACCTGCTCCGGATCCGGGTCGCGACGTACGCCGACCAGCTCGACGAGGCGATCGCCTCGGGTCTTCGCACCGGCGACCCGCTGATCCCCGGCGAGGACCGGCTCACCATGGGACCGCTGAAGATCATCAGCGACGGCTCGCTGGGCACTCGCACCGCGTGGTGCTGCGACCCCTACGCCGACGACCCGGACAGCTGCGGGGCCCCCAACCAGTCGCCCGAGGAGCTGACCGGGCTGCTGGGGAAGGCCCGCGCGGCCGGCCTGGAGGTGGCCACCCACGCGATCGGCGACCGGGCGGTGTCGGAGGCTCTGGCGGCGTACGCGGCCACGGGTGCGCGCGGGAGCATCGAGCACGCCCAGCTCGTACGTCGCGAGGATCTGCCGCTGATGGCCCGGCTCGGGATCACTGCCTCGGTGCAGCCGGCCCACATCCTCGACGACCGCGAGATGACCGAGGACGTCTGGCCGGGGCGGGAGGAGCGCTGCTTCGCGACCCGCTGGATGCTCGAGGAGGGGGTGCGGATCGCGCTCGGTTCGGACGCCCCGGTCGCGCCCCTCGACCCGTGGCTGGCGATCGCCTCGGCCGTCGGTCGCTCGCGAGACGGCAAGGAGCCGTGGCATCCGGAGCAGGCACTGACCGTCCAGGAGGCGCTGACGGCCTCGGTGGACGGCCAGCCGACGGTCGCTCCCGGATCTCGCGGCGACCTGGCCCTGCTCGACATCGACCCGCTTCGGGCCTCGGTCGGAGACCTGGCCGCGATCGCCCACGGCGGCGTCGTGCTGACCGTGGTCGGCGGGCGGATCGCCCACCGGACGGCCTAGGCGCCCCTCGAGAACTGCGAAGGCCCGGCCGTCGTTGGCCGGGCCTTACGCATCGGGATCGTGGATCCCCCCAAATCAGATGCTGGTCACGCGGACCAGCGGACCGAGTCGTCGACGAAGTCGGCGAACACGTGAACACCACGCAGGTCCTGACGCTCCTCCATGAGCTTGGTCAGGGCGCTGGCGTGGCGGAACTTGAGGCTGCGCTGCTTAGCGGCGCTGCTGGCCTCAGGCTCGATCGCGGTGAGTGTTTCCATCGAGGTCCCCCCTACAACGGATAGATGGTGTGCATCGTGGTTTGTCTTGCGCATCAAGCATCCCGCCCTCAAGTCGCGAGCAGGTTGTTTGAACGTTACAAGCCGGTTTCGGTAAAAGAAATGCCCGTCGATGCCTGTCGCGGTATCTGCCGAGCGATAGGGCCGAATCTCGCTAGACAAAGGGGACGGAAGGTCAGTCGGCGGCGGTTCTGAGCGTGCCGACGGCCCGGCGGGCCTGCTCGAGGAGCCGCAGCGCCGCGCTCGCGTCGGGCAGGTTCGGCTCCGGGGACCAGAGCTGGTCGGCGTCGCGGATCGGGCCGGCCCCGTCGACGATCGGGTCGAGGTCGGTCACCAGCGCGCCCTTCGACGCGTCGCCGGCGAGCGCCGCGCGGATCGCGTCGAAGTCGATCGGGGACGCCGAGGCGATCAGCGTGGCGTTGCCGAACCGCGCTCCCGCCAGCGCGGACCCCTGCACGATCATCGCGACATGCTCGAAGACCGTACGCAGCGTCGCGAGCTCGCGCCGGGTGAAGAGCAGCTCGGGGCCGGCGACGGAGTTCAGCACCAGCCGACCCTCCTCGCTCAGCGCACGGCGAGCCGCGGTCATGCACTCCAGCGAGGTGAACGCCGGCGGGATCCGGTTGCCGACGAAGATGTCGATGACGACGGCATCGTGCTCCGACCCCGGGTGCGCCTCCAGCCACGAGCGTGCGTCGGCCGTCTCCATGGTGATCCCCGCGGGCAGGGGAAACCGCGACGCGGTGAGCTCGACGAGCGCGGGCTCCAGCTCCACGACCGTCTGGGTGGTCGACGGCCACCGGTGGGCGACCGCGCGGGGCAGCGCGAGCAGCGCCCCGCCGAGGTGGGCGGCCGTCCGCGGCGCCCGGTCGCCGAGCGCCGCCAGCATCCACCGGATCGAGGCGAGCTTCGGCGGCTGCCCGGGGTCACCGAGGTGGGACTGCGCCACACCGTTGATCTCGATGACCCAGCCGTCCTCCTTGCGTACGAGATCGGCGGTGCTGCCGTCGGAGAAGACGATGCGCTCGGGGCTCCCGGATGGCCCGGAGGGTGTTGACATACGTCGATCCTGCCAGACACCATCGCGCCCGAGCCGGGAGATTCCGGTAGCCTTCTGGCGTTGTTGGGTCAGCGCCGAAAATACTCGGACATCGGGCGTGAGGAGTTCTTGCGGTGGAGATATGGGAGGTCGCCGAAAATGACGACCGGATCGAAGGTCTCACCGCCGACGGAAAACCGGACCCGGCCTACGCTGCCTCGCTCGGGCTGAAGGACGCGCCCCTGGGCCGTCGGGCGGCCGCCGCGGCCGTCGACATCGTCTGCTACCTGGTCCTCCAGGTGCCGTATCTCGTCTTCACCCTTCCGCTGCTGCTCAAGCTGGCCCAGGGAAAGTTCGGCTTCGCCCGGTTCCTGAGCCACCCCGACATCACGCTGGCCGCGATCGCGGGTGGCGCGACCGTGCTGCTGTCGCTGATCTTCGTCATCGTCCAGATCGTCTTCCACGGCCGCCGCGGCGTCACGCTGGGCAAGTCCATGGCCGGCGTCCGATCGGTCAACGTCAAGACGCTCGAGCGCCCCGGCGTCGGCCGCGCGTTCCTCAGGGCTCTCGTGCTCTGGGGGTCCGGCATCGTCCCGATCGCGCCGATCGTCTTCCTCGCCTCGCCGCTGCTCGACAAGGAGAACCGTGGCCGCGGCTGGCACGACAAGGTCGCCGAGACCTGGATGGTCGACGTCCGCGAAGGTCTCGACCCCTACGACGAGAAGCGGATGCGCATCGCCCGCAAGACGGTCGCGGCCGCGCCCGTCGCGGAGCGGAAGTCGCTGCCCTCGCTCAGCACGCCCAACGACCACGACGCCGGCAGCTACCGTCCCGCGGGGCGGGTCAGCGCCGGCGTGCTCGGGGTGTCCCGTCCGAAGGCGAAGCGCGAGGAGCCCGGTGCCTCCCCAGGTGGTGCGCTCGCGACCCCGCCGTCGGGACCGGTGGCGCCGAAGCCGGTGATGCCGTCGATCCCGCCCTCGCGCGGTGTGGTGCCCAACCAGGGCCAGACCGTGCCCCCGCCGCCCCCGACCCCGACGCCTGCCCCGACTCCGCACCCGACTCCGGCGCCCGCCCCTACGGCGGCGCCGATCCCGACTCCCGCGCCGACCCCGCCCCCGACCCCGACGCCGACTCCGGCTCCGGCGTCCACCACCGGCGCCCACCAGCCCGCGGCACAGTCGCGCGGCATCATGCTCAAGGTCGACTCCGGCGAGCGGATCCCGGTGTCCGGCCTGGTGCTGGTCGGTCGTGACCCCGCCTTGACGGAGAACACGCTCGGGGCGCGTACGGTCTCGATCATCGACGTGTCGGTCTCGAAGACCCACCTCTCGCTGCGGCCCAGCGGTGACGGTGTCGAGGTCACCGACCGCGGCTCGACCAACGGCACCGTGGTGATCCACGAGGGTGCCACCCGCCGGCTGAAGGCCTGGGAGCCGGTGCTGGCCCCCGTCGGCGCGATGATCCGGTTCGGCGACCGCTCCGCCCTGGTGCGACGCGGGTGACCGCGTTCCCGCCCGCACGATCTTTCTGCATGGTCTTTCAGCACGTTGACGAGGGGAACGAAGGATGAAGGTCAAGCTCACTCTGCACCGGCCCGGTGTCGCGCCTGCGGATGTGATCGTCACGGCTGACTCCACTGCCACCGCGGGTGACGTCGCCCGACACATCGCCGACGCCGACCCGGCTCGTTCGATCATCGCGGGTGAGCACGACGTCTTGACGTTGGCGGTCGCTCCGCCGACCGCCGACCGGATGGAGCCGCTCCAGCACGACATCCCCATCGGCGAGGCGCCGATCGGGTCCGGCTTCGCCGCAGCGGTGGTGAACCTCGGCCCGGACGCCGAGGCGACCGGCTCGCGGCGCAAGAGCGTCGGCGTGCTCCGCGCGATCGACGGTCCGGTCCGGGGACAGGCGTTCCCGCTGGTCACCGGCCACGCCTCGATCGGCCGTGGACCTGAGAACGAGATCGTGCTGGCCGACCCGATGGTCTCCAAGCGGCACGCCCGTATCGAGGTGGACCGCTCCGTGGAGCTGGTCGACCTCAACTCCGCCAACGGCGTCGTCGTCGACGGCACCCAGGTCTCCCGCGTACGTCTGGCGCCGGACACGCCCGTCATCATCGGCAGCACCACGCTGGTCATGCAGCTCTCCCAGGACTTCCTCGACACGGTCGAGGACCCGGTCCTCGAGCGCGGTGGCGGCCTGCTCTTCAACCGCAGCCCGCGGGTCGACGTCCGCTACCCGGGCACCGAGCACCCGCCGCCGTGGATGCCCACGGAGATGCAGAAGAAGCTGTTCCCGTGGTTCGTGCTGATCGCGCCGATCATCATGGCGCTCTCCATCTACGCGATGACCGGTCGCGCCCGGGCGCTGCTGCTGGTCGTGATGACGCCGATGATGGCGGTCGGCAACTTCATCAACCAGCACCGCCAGGCCGGCGCGAAGCAGGATCACGAGATCGAGCTCTTCGAGCGGCAGTTCGAGAAGCTGGAAGAGGTCTTCTACCGCAGCAAGCCCGAGGAGGAGCTGGCGCGCAACGAGGAGGTCCCGCCGGTCGCGGAGGTCTTCGAGCAGGCGATGCAGCTCGGTCCGCGCCTGTGGACCAGGCGTCCTGAGCACTGGAACTTCCTGGCCGTACGTCTCGGCACCACCCGCGCGCTCTCGCGCAACTCGATCGCGGAGCGCGACACCCAGAACGGCCTGCCCGAGTTCATCGAGCGGATCGACCGTCTGAAGGAGCGCTACAAGTACGTCGACGACGTACCGCTGCTGGAGTCGCTGCCCGCGGTGGGCTCCGTGGGTGTCGCCGGGCCGGCCGGCCCGGCGGCCGACGCGATGCGCGGGATCGCGGTGCAGCTCTTCGGTCTGCACGCGCCCAACGAGGTCGTCACCGTCGCCTTCGCCGACCCCGACTGGGTCGAGGAGTTCGAGTGGCTCAAGTGGCTGCCGCACACCACCTCCGAGACCAACCGGTTCAAGGACATGCCGCTGGCCGACTCCGCGCCGACGGCCAACGCCCTGCTCAGCGCGCTGGAGGAATACATCATGCGCGCCGGGCGGACCGCGGAGCACCGCGGCCCGTTCCCGGAGAAGTGGAACCCGATGCAGTACGGCACCGACGTCGCTCGGGCCGGCGAGGAGACCAACGCGCGGGTGCAGGTCTCCATCATCGTCTTCGTCACCAACGACGCTCCGGTGGACCGTGCCCGGCTGGTGCAGGTGCTCGAGCGTGGAGCCGATGTCGGCGTGCACGCCGTCTTCATGTCCTCCACCGTCGAGGCGCTGCCGGCGGTCTGCCGCAGCTACCTGGACGTCAGCGAGGGCCTGGAGCGCGCCACCGTCGGACTGGTCCGCAACGGTGACCTCTACGAGGGTGTCACCGTCGAGGGCGTCTCCAACGCCTACATGGACATGTTCGCCAAGCGCCTCGCGCCCGTCGTGGACGCCAGCACCGTGGTCCACGACTCCTCCGACCTCCCGAACTCGGTCAGCTTCCTGTCCTTGGTCGGCAACGAGGTCGCCGAGGACCCGCACTCCGTCGTCGAGCGCTGGGCGCAGAACAACTCCATCATCGACCGGTCCGACCGGCCCCGGCCGCGCTTGAAGAAGGCGGGAAACCTGCGCGCCATCATCGGCCAGGGCGCCTCCGACGCGATGACTCTGGACCTGCGTACACAGGGTCCGCACGCCCTCGTCGGCGGCACCACCGGTGCCGGTAAGTCCGAGTTCCTGCAGGCGTGGGTGCTGGGCATCGCCTCGGCGCACTCGCCCGACCGGGTGACGTTCCTCTTCGTCGACTACAAGGGCGGCTCGGCCTTCGCCGACTGCATCGACCTGCCGCACTGTGTCGGTCTGGTGACCGACCTGAGCCCGCACCTCGTACGCCGCGCGCTGACGAGCCTCAAGGCCGAGCTGCACTACCGCGAGCACCTGTTCAACCGGAAGAAGGCCAAGGATCTCCTCGAGCTGGAGAAGCGCCAGGACCCCGAGTGCCCGCCCGCGTTGGTGCTGGTCATCGATGAGTTCGCCGCTCTGGCCGGCGAGGTCCCGGAGTTCGTCGACGGTGTCGTCGACATCGCCCAGCGAGGCCGCTCGCTCGGCATCCACCTGATCATGGCGACCCAGCGCCCGGCGGGTGTCATCAAGGACAACCTGCGGGCCAACACCAACCTCCGCGTCGCGCTGCGGATGGCCGACGAGACCGATTCCAAGGACGTCGTCGACGACCCGGTGGCGGCATCGTTCCCGCCATCCCTGCCCGGCCGCGGCATCGCGAAGACCGGTCCCGGTCGCCTGACGCCGTTCCAGTCCGCGTACGCCGGTGGTTGGACCCGCGAGGACGAGGTGGTCACCGCTGACGTGAAGGTGGCCGAGCTCAAGTTCGGTTCGATCACCGAGTGGGAGCCGGAGCGTCCGCCGGAGAGCGACTCGCACGACGAGGATCTCGGCCCCAACGACCAGAAGCGGATCGTGGCCACGCTGATCAAGGCCTCGGCCACCGCCGGCCTGATGACCCCGCGGCGTCCGTGGCTCGACGACCTGGCTCCCGTGGTCGACATGCGCGACCTGCCGCTGGAGGGCGATGGTCAGATCCTGCTGGGTCTCGCCGACATCCCGGAGCGTCAGCAGCAGAACGCGGTCTACTTCTCCCCGGACCGGGACGGCTCGCTGCTCATCTTCGGCTCGTCCGGTTCCGGCAAGTCGACGCTGCTCAAGACGATCGCGACCGCCGCTGGTGCCCGTCCGGAGCTCGGCACGGTGCACGTCTACGGTCTCGACTTCGCCTCCGGCGCGCTGGGTGCGATCGAGCGTCTCCCGCACGTCGGCTCGATCATCGACGGCGACGACGCCGAGCGTCTGCAGCGGCTGATGCGTACGCTCGAGCGGGAGATGGACCGCCGCTCCGAGCTGTTCTCCAAGGCTGCGGCCGCGAATCTCACCGAG
Organism: Nocardioides luteus; assembly: GCF_015752315.1. NCBI lineage: Bacteria > Bacillati > Actinomycetota > Actinomycetes > Propionibacteriales > Nocardioidaceae > Nocardioides > Nocardioides luteus. The sequence continues at coordinate 5,193,769 of NZ_JADOVJ010000001.1, read as the reverse complement.
TACCGCGAGATCGCCGACGCCTCGATGCCGCGCATCCTGCTGCTGATCGACAACTACCCCGAGTTCAAGAAGGAGTGGGAGATCGCCGCCGGTCGCGCGCCGTTCTACCAGTCCTTCATGCGTGTCCTCGGTGAGGGCCGCCCGCTCGGCATCCACGCGGTGATCACCGCCGACCGGTCCGGGTCCGTCCCGACGGCGGTCTTCGCGAACATCCCGCGCCGTGTCGTCATGCGGCTCTCCGACCCCAGCCAGTACGTCCTGGTCGGAGCACCCAAGGACGTACTCAACGAGCAGTCGGTGCCCGGCCGTGCCGTCGTCGACAAGGCCGAGGTCCAGCTGGCCGTGCTCGGCGGCACCACCAACGTGGCCGAGCAGACCAAGGCTCTCGACGAGCTCGTCAGCCAGCTGCGTGCCCAGGGCGTACCTGAGGTCGGGGAGATCGGCGCCCTGCCGACGAAGATCTCCAGCCGGGCCATGCCGGCACAGGTCAACGGACAGCCCGTCTTCGGTATCGCCGACGACACCCTGTCCGCCCGCGGCTTCGACCCGATCGGCTCGTTCATCATCACCGGCCCGCCGCAGTCGGGTAAGACGAACGCCCTCAAGGCGCTCGTCGAGTCCGTGGAGCGCTTCGACCCCGAGGTCAAGCTGTTCCACCTCGGCAGCCGTCGCGCCACCCTCGGCGACTTCCGCCCGTGGGTACGCAGCGCCACCCGCCCCGACGACGAGAAGGCGCTCGTCACCGAGCTCGCCGAGATCGTCGCCGACGAGTCCTTCCCCGGCCGCATCATGATCGTCGCCGAGGACATGACCCACCTGGCCGACGGTCCCGCCGACCGTCCTATGCGCGCCCTGCTGCAGGCCATCAACAACTCCGACCACCTCTTCATCGGCGACGCCGATGTCACTCGAGCCGGCGGCGGCTCGGGCGTCATGGGTGAGTGGAAGGCCGCTCGTCAGGGCATCGTGCTCAAGCCGGACACCTACGACGGCGACACGCTGTTCAAGGTTCCGTTCGGCAAGCTCAAGCGCACCGACTTCCCTGCGGGTCGCGGAATCTTCGTCCAGGCCGGTCGCACGGTGACCATGCAGATGCCTCTGGCGAGCGAATCCGAGGGTTCTGCATGAACCTCTGCACAAATCGCACAACGAAGGTGTTTTTACCCTTCACAGGGGCGAAGACAGTGGCCTACGGTGGCCAGCGGCGTTCGTACGGGCGTCACCTCATGAAAATCCCGGGAGAGGCAACAATCGATGAGTGACTTCGGCGCAACATACGACGAGATGACCGGCACCGCCGACAAGCTCGACCAGGGCAAGGACACGATCGAGTCGGCTCTGGACGAGTGCCAGGGCTATGTGGACGAGCTCGTCCAGGACGGGTTCAAGACCGAGAAGGCGTCGGGCAAGTTCCAGGACGGCTACACCGAGATGACCACGGGCCTCAAGGACGCCATCGCAGGTGTCGAGGACATGGCACAGGCCCTGCGCGACATGGCGACCGCCATCCAGGACCTGGACTCGCAGCTCGCCGGCGGCTGAGCCGCAACGCTTGCCAGATGGTGGGCCGGCCTACGCCGGCCCACCATCAGCGTTCTCGGACAGGTACTGCGGTGTCGACTCTCGCCGGTACCTCCCCCCAGAATCAGCAGAGACTTTACTTTCAAAGATGTTTAGAACTGGACGTAGCGGGTAGGACTACCGCGACGACGTTGATCGCCTGGATCTCGGACCACACCCGGGACGACGGTGTCGGCTCGTCGGGTTCACGCTCCACGAACACGTGATGCGTGAGCGAAGGTGACGAACGGCGCCGCAATGGGTGTCGTGAAATGGGAAAATCGCGGGAAAGGCGATGATCGATGACTGACTTCGGGGCAACCTACGACGAGATGACCGGCACTGCCGACAAGCTCGACCAGGGCAAGGACACGATCGAGTCCGCCCTCGATGAGTGCCAGGGCTACGTGGACGAGCTCGTCCAGGACGGGTTCAAGACGGAGAAGGCGTCGGGCAAGTTCCAGGACGGCTACACCGAGATGACCACGGGCCTCAAGGACGCCATCGCTGGCGTCGAGGACATGGCGCAGGCCCTGCGTGACATGGCCACGGCGATCCAGGACCTGGACTCGCAGCTCGCCGGCGGCTGAGTCACAACGCTTGTCGGATGGTGGGCTGGCGTCTGCCGGCCCACCATCCTCCATTCTCGGTCACGCGCCTACGGTGACGACCCCCGCTGGCGCGCTTCTGTAACCACGTGAAAGGTGCGTGCCATGGCGGACATTTTGATCAAGATCTCCGAGCTGGAGACGGTCAGGACCTCATTGGACTCGATTGTCCAGGAGTTCGAGAACGCCACGAGTAGCTCCGAAGACCTCGAGGCTGACATCGGCGACCCGTTCGATAGAAGCGAACTGCGGGACAAGGCCTGTGAGTTCGAAGAGCGCTGGGATGACAAGCGCGATGAGCTCAAAGAGAGCCTGAAGAAGGTCAGCGAGCACATCAAAGGCGTCATCGACGGGATCGAGAACTGGGACAGCGAAACTGCGCTGCAGTTCGAGCCCAAGAGAGAAGTTGCCCGACCCGCGTCGTAAGCGCTGGTGAAAGGAAGAGCATATGTTCGGTGGCATGCCGGATTCCCCTAGGGGGCGCGAGATCAAGACGGTCGAGGGAACTCCGTCCGGGATCATCGAGCGAGGCAAGGAGATCGAGCGCCTCGGCAAGATGATGGACACCTCGGCCGACACGCTGCGGAGCATCAAGGAAAACAGTTTCGCTGGTGGTCAGCAAGAGGGAAAGGCGATCGAGAAGCTTCAGGAAACCATTGGTGAATCCTATAAGACTCTCGAAGAGGCGGCTGACCTCTACAAGCCTGTGGGCCCCGTGCTGGTGAAGTACGGCGAGATGCTGGAGACCTACAAGCCGCAGATCGACAGCACGGCGCGGAACTGCAGCGACCTCTGGGCTACATACGAGAGCCTTCCGGGAGACAAGGACGACAGCACCACCGAGGACGACGGTGGTCTTCTGGGCATCGGCGACACAGACAAGGAAGAGGCCGCCGAGAACAAGGCCAAGAAGGAAGCGTACGAAGCCTGGGAAGATGAGGCTGAGCAGTTCGACACCTGGTACGGCGTTTGGGAGGACGCGTTCGACGAAGCGGTCACGGGTATCTCAGACGGCCTTTCCGGCTCCATCGAAGATGGATTTTGGGACAACTGGGGCGACGTCATCGAGGTTCTCACCGAGATCCTCAGCTGGGCTGCGCTTATCGTCGGCGTGGTAGCTCTCTTCTGTGGCGGGTGGATCGTCGCGCTCGCAGTCGGCTTGGCGATTGCTGCCTTCTTGCTGACCGGCATCAAATACCTCAATGGCAAGGCCTCCGGACTCGAACTCTTGCTGGCAGGACTAGCGATTTTCCCCGTCGGAAAGATCACGAGTCTGACGAAGTTCGCGCAGTTTCCCAAGCTCGCCAAGGCGGGTGGAATGATGAACGCGATCAGTCGCACATGGAAAGCCACGGGCGGTGGTCCGCTGCGTGAGCTGGCGAAAAACTACAACAAGCCGATCCGGCTCCTCACCAAGTCCGAGATCGGTGAGAAGCTGCTTGGTCAGGGCGTCAAGTCGATCCGCAAGGGAAACATCGGCCTCTACATCGGCAACCGCTCAGCTCTGGAGTCGGGCCTGGGGATGGTGCGTAACCTCTCCAAAGTCGACTCTGTGGCGAGCAGGGTCGGCGCGTTCAGCAGTCACTACGGCAGCGTGGCGACGGCGATCAGCAGCAGCGGCGGAGTCGACATCAGCATTCCGGGTCCTGTCGGAGCGTTCATCTAGTGGGGTCGTCATACGTAGCGGGCTCTAAGGCGATCGCCAAGGGACCCGTGCGTACGAACAATAGGAAGGGGACCCGATCTTGAGTTCGCTCGAGGGATGGTCACTAGGATTTGGTGAGGATGTCGACCTGCCCGGTTGGCTCTTCCTCCCGGAGGGGCTCGCACGCGACGAGCAGGAATTGTGGCTGCACTCGGCCACAGAGCTTCTGTGGGGTGTCATCGGCTCAGGTCCGGCAACCGAGGCTCGTGGCACCGAGACAATGGTTCGGTCCGTGCTCGCCGAGGGTCTCGCTGCTCGCGCCACGTCGGCGTCATATGCGATGTATCAGGTTTGGCCCGTCCTCGCTCCTGCAGCAGTGATGTGTCACGTCGACTTCGTGGCAAGCGAAGACCTTCCAAACTGGAGAGATCTCGACGGAGTGATTCACGCGGCTGACGCGCGATATCTCGGCCCCGGCCTTCAGTACTCGACGCGCCGGCAGGTCGACGGCCCTGAGGCTCCGATCGATCTGAGCTCGGTTCACTTCGTCTTCGACGATGGCGAAGTGGCACTGATGCTGACTTTGGAAGAGTCCATCTCGACGCTCATTGCGCACGCGGTGGTCGGATTCACCCGGCTGAAGGATGCATTGCAGGTGGTCAAGGCTGACGGCACGCCGTTCACCTCGACGGTGGTGCCGGACTACGTTCGCGAAGAGCAGTGGGTGCTCTCTGATGGTGGGGTGTCATGAACTTGCGGGAAGCATTGGGCGTGCCCGTCGTGCCCGAGTTCGAGCTCGAACTACCTGATGGCTGGGCGCGTCACGGCGTGGACGACGCTTCGCTCGAAGCGATGCTCGCTGCCGCAAAGCAGCGGTGCATGGAGGCGCACGCCGTCCACCTGTACGCAGAGGTGAAGGGTCAACTCGAGGCCGCCTTCGCGTCGATGCGTAAGGGTGGTGTCTTTGCCTTCTTCGCTCCGACGACTCCTGGTGATGGGACTCTGGCGATCCCGTCGTCGATCAATGCCTCCATCCGGAGCGGCGAACCGGGCCAGACGCTCGACAACTTGGTCCGAACCCTTATTCGCGACCACGGGGCGACGCCGCTACTGGGCGATCATCGGACCCTGCGGGTGGAGAAGGAGAAGACGACCCGGGTCGGGACTGAGATTGTCATCAACCATTCCGTCGTTTATCTCACCCCGATCCCGGGGGCCAAACGAAGGCGCGCACTTTCACTGGTGGCTGGTTTCGCCAGGACTCCTGATATCGACGCTGACTCGGAGTCGATCAACTCCGTGCGACTGCTGTTCGATGCCTGTGTCTCAACGCTGCAGTGGCGCTGATACGTGACGGATCATTGCGAACTCAGACTGAAACGACGTCCAGGGCGGCGATGACCAGGAACAGTCCCAACGCTCCAAGAACGATGAACACAGCGCCGCGGGTCAGCAGATTGACCAGAAGTGAGTTGGGGCCGACAAGTTCGCTCGATCCCGGGTTGTTCGGGTCGTACAGCGCCTCGACCACGTCGCCTACCTCAGGGTTCTTCAAGACTTCCGACTCACCTTGGTGCTGGCGACCCTGCGAATCGGTATATGTGTACTGAGTCTGAGTCACCTTCTCAGCCTCGACCGAACTGGTGGCGGATGTGCTTCGCTTAATTCGTCTCACGAAACGGACCGTTGCCTCGGTCCGGGTCCAACTGGCCCGGCGCATACTGCGGCGAATCCAAAGTATTGCCATGCAAACAGGCGCGATCAGCAGTGCGATGCCGATGACAAGTGCGGTGACTGATCCCGTATCCATGACTGTCCCTCTCAACGTTTTCGGAGGCTGCACATCATACTGTGTGCTCAGAGTCCGGTGAGAATGGGCATGAGGCTTCGGAGTCTGAACGGACACCGACGCGACGTCCGTGGACAGCCAGTGCGTCGCGGTTGTGCATTGGCGGTCGTTTGATCTTCCTGTCGTCTATGTCTTCCGCGAGTGGTTGTATTGCGGTGCGGAAGCTCTCTAATTGGTTGCGATCCATTCAAAGATTGAGGTGCACGGTGCGTCAGGCTAAAGAGGTTTCCATCCGAGTGTCGCGGGATGCCGGTGAGGTTTTCGAAGCTGCAGTCGGCGTAGTTCAAGGTGCGAAGGGCCGACAGATCTTGGCCGTGCACAATGAAGGACGCAAGCTCGTCGTCCGCGAGAAGCCGAAGTTCTCGAATCCGAAGTTCGTCCTCGTCGGGGTCACCGCTGACGGTGCGGGTTCACAGATGCACGTCGTGGTCGGTGCCGACCCTCGAACGCCTTCTGCGCTCTTGGACGGAACGATGAACGACCGAGCGTTGAAGAAGTTCGTCGAAGCGGTTCAAGCAGCGCTCGACGGTAGCGCTCCGGCGCCGGCGTCGCCGGTGACTAACCATTACCTCAAGAAGAAGACTCAGGTTCCGTGGCTCGACCCGAATCAGGAGCCGGAGATCGAGCTCGGTGGCAATCTTCTGGCCGTATACGGCCTTTGATCGCGCACCCTGTCGGATGCGAGTCGCTCGCCGGCCAAGTGGGACGCGCAGGGTGCCGACCCAGCGACGACCGTCTGACGTGGTATCAGTAGCCTTGCGGGCACCGTTGGAGGCCGGAACGTGAACTTCTGAACCGATGCCGCAACGGATTCGTTTTTACGCTTCACAAGCCTGTGCGGCGTGACTACGGTGACCCACGGTGTCCCGAGATCGGGCGCTGTGCAATGAAATCGCGGGAAAGGCAATGATCGATGACTGACTTCGGGGCAACATACGACGAGATGACCGGCACCGCCGACAAGCTCGACCAGGGCAAGGACACCATTGAGTCCGCGCTTGACGAGTGCCAGGGCTACGTCGACGAGCTCGTCCAGGACGGGTTCAAGACGGAGAAGGCGTCCGGTAAGTTCCAGGACGGCTACACCGAGATGACCACGGGTCTGAAGGACGCCATTGCTGGTGTCGAGGACATGGCGCAGGCTCTGCGTGACATGGCCACGGCGATCCAGGACCTGGACAGCCAGCTCGCCGGCGGCTGATCCATTCGCTTGATTGGGCGGGGCGACACGCGAGTGATCGCCCCGCCCGAGGCGGCATTTCGGCACTTTGACCGGGCAGATTGACGGAAGATCGAAGGGGAACGTGCGGTGGCGGACGTCAGGATCAAGATCGATACTCTCGCGAAGATCGCGTCGCAGCTGGACTCGATCGTCAACGAGTTCGAGAAAGCGGAAAGCCAGTCCGAAGAGCTGGAGGCCGACATCGGCAACCCCTACGGCCGAAGCGACCTTCGTGACAAGGCACAGGACTTCGAGGAGCGCTGGGATGACAAGCGTGACGAACTCAAGGAGAGCCTGAAGGAGCTCCAAGAGCACGTCAAAGGGGTAGTCGACGGCTTCGAGAACTGGGACAGCGAGACTGCCCTCCAGTTCCAGTCGAATACTTCGATCCAAGCCCCCGGGGCATCCGGCGGTGCTCCTTCGGGCTCCGCCGTCTAAGACGCGTATCCACGACACACCGGCTCGGACCTAGGAGCGCACAGACCATGGACTCGTCCCCTAAGGGCAGAGAGATCAAGACCGTAGAGGGCAACCCCTCCGGCATCATCGAGCGCGGGAACGCCATCGAGCGACTGGGCGAGATGATGAGCTCCTGCGCCGATGAGCTGGCGATGATCGCCGCCCACGATCTTGCCAACGGCGAGATGGACGGCAAGGCAGTGGAGAAGCTGCAGGAGAAGATCGGGGATTCCCACCAGACGCTCCGCGAAGCCAGCCAGCTCTATCGACCGGTCGGACCGATCATCGCGAAGTACGGCGAAGAGCTGCAGCAGTGGCAGCCGCTGATCAGGTCGCAGGTGGACACCTGCGAGGACCTGTGGGCCAAGTACGACGGCATGGAAGGTGCGCCGAACCACCCGTCGGGCGCCGGTCCGGAGGAAGGCAGCCCGGAAGCGCAGCAGGAGGAGGACGCCGCCGAGGCCAAGGAACAGGCCCGCAAGGACTGGGAGAACGCCGCCGAGACCTGGGACGGCTACTACGACTCCTGGGAAGACGCGTACGACGCTGCCGTCAGCGGCATCGGTAACGAGATGTCTGGGAAGATCGAGGACGGCTTCTGGGAGGTCCTCGACGACATCATCGCCGTCCTGGAGATCGTTGCGATGGTGCTCTTCGTGGCGAGCCTGTTCATCGCGGGACCGCTGGCGGCGATCGCGATGGCGGTGTCGGCTCTGGTGCTTCTTGCGAAGTCCATCCAGTTCTGTGCCGGAAAGTGTTCGCTCGTCGACCTCGGCCTTGCGGTTCTCGACGTCGTGCCGTTCGGCAAGTTCGGGAAGATGGCCGATGCGATCACTGATCTGGGCGCCGGCGCGTCCAAGTTCGCCAAGTTCTCGGCTGGGTACAAGGCAGCGGGTGGCGTCGGAGACGCCGTCAAGCTCAAGGCCTTCCCGGACATCATGACCAGTCTTCACGCCGGTCTCGACGTCGGTGACTTCACGCGGATCAGCTCGTACAGCAAGATGTGGGCCTCTGCCGGTGACATCCAGGGTGCGTTGGCGAAGCAGGCCAACTCGTTCTACAGCACGGTGAACACGATCCAGGGCTTGCCCGACTCGGCCGTCGACATCTTCGCCTGAGTGGTCGACCTCCATGCATGATGTGTGCTGCTAGGAGCTTGTAATCAAATCGGAGGACGACCGTGGTCGGAACGTGGCGGGCTGAAGGAATCCACCCACAACGCGAATGGACCTTTGTTCCCAGTGACCTGGGACAGGGCGCCGAAGCGTGGGTGTCGACCGAGTGTGCCCGAGTGCGGGAGTGGTTCGGGACCAACGCGAGCCGGCAGTCCGATGAGGACGTACGTCGCATCCTCACGGACTCTCTCGCCACCATCGGTGAGCCGGGCAGGCTGGTCACGATGCTTCACTGGCCGATGACTGTCCCCATCGTCAGCCGGGTCAGACTCGTCCTCGCGGAGGCCGGTGACCTCGACGTCCAGGCCTGGGAGAAGTCCGGGTTCGACGTCGACGAGTGCATCGGTGCGGCGATCGGCCCGGGTATCAAGTGCATCGCATCGCGGGACGAGAGCATCGACGGACGGGATCTACACCTGTCCACCGCGGTGTACGCCTTCAGCGGCGCCTCCGGCGGCGTGGGGCTGATCGTGGAGTCCGGCCTGCCCTTGGCCTTCCAGCTCACGATCACTCAGATGCCGATCATCCTCTCGAGCCTTTCACTCATCGACCCGGATGGTCGGACCTTCGAAGCCGACCCGGTTCCGGGTCTCACACGAAACCACGTTGACGAATGGGAGCACCTTTCCAATGCCTAAGGCGGCAGCGATTGATCCGGGTAACTGGGCAACGGTGCACAGCAACTTCGATCGCTTCGACATCAACGAGCTGAATCGAGTCGTTCTGGACTACGCGCAGATCGAGCTGGAAGCAGCCGAGAGGAAGCGTCGCCGCTCGGGTGCGGCGAACCTTGCTGCCAGGTTGATGTATTGGATCGCGCTCATCGGTCTGGCGGGACCGCTGTTCTCCGTGGCGATCTTTGCCAGCGGCGGAGGCACGAGGAAGCTCTCCGAAGACTTCTCGCCGGGTTTCGAGGTTCCGTGCGTCTACATCGGCTGTGCGCTCGGATTCCTGGCCCTGCTCTACCACTTCGTGCCGTGGGTCTGGTCGACTCACCGGCAGTGGGACCGATCCCTGTTCGGGTTCTCGGTCTTCGTACTGGTCTCGACCGTCCTGCTTCTGGTCCTGATCTTCATGAGCGACGCGGATGCCTACCCCCGGGTTCCCCTCGTGATCGCACCGCTGTTGCTGTTGGTTCTCGGCATCGCGGTGATCGTCGCGGAGTTCCGTCTCTACTCGAAGGAGAAGCCGCCGGCGGTCGACGTCAACGCGTTGACGTCGGACGAGCTCGACGTCCTTCTCGCCCTGCGGCGTCAAGCGCTGACCACGCTCCGCTCGCGTTCCATCGTGTCCTACGACGAATTCGATGCACTTGACCGCAGTCCTCTGACTGCGAGTGCTGACGGAAAGGCTTGAGATGTCTGTGAACGGCGCAGGCTCGTTGAGGGAGATGCTGGGTGCGCCCAAGGACCCGGAGTTCCACCTGAAGCTCCTCGACGGGTGGGAGCGCCACGTTCCGGACGCCTCCGACCGGGAGGCGATCGACGCCGAGATGAAGCGGCGCTGCATGGAGGCCAACCGGCCCGATCTGCACGCGCACCTTCGGATGCAGATGGATCAGGCGTTCTCCCTGATGAAGCAGCAGAACGTGATCGCCTACTTCGCGCCGACCGGGGCGCCAACCGGCGACGTCTACATCCCGGGTTCCATGTTCGCCACCATCCGGCGCGCGCCCAACGGCGAGAGCCTCGACGGATACGTGACGCATGCGATCCAGGCGTACGACGCCAAGCCGCTCTTCGGCGACAAGCGGTTCATCCGCTTCGAACGAGAGTCGACGAAGGATCTCCAGGGTGGCTCGATCGTCATGACCTCGATCGTTTATGTGACACCGATCCCTGGGTCGAAGCACCGTCGCGGTCTTCAGCTCACGGCATCGGTCGCGCGGCCCGCGGAGATGTCGGCGACAGACCCGTTGTTCATCGGCTGGAAGACGGCGTTCGACGTGTGCGCGTCGTCGCTTCGCTGGTCGCCGCCGCGGGCATAGCACGAGCGGGTTGCTGACATCTATCGCGGCAGCGACCAGATCTTCGGTGCGTACGTGGCCCCTGCGCTCGGGGTGATCGGCGCGAGTCTGCTTCTCGTTCTCGTTTGTATGGGACTGCACGTGTGGCAGGCAGTGAGCGAGCGAGAGTTCCGCAACTTCCTTCGGGAGCGGTGGCCCGTCCGGCCTCCGGGGGTCGGGCAGCGGAAGTCCGACGAGGCGACGAACGCGACGTAGGTCTTGGATCGCTAGCCTTACCCCGGCTTTGCGAACCTACAGATGACGGGATGTGAGCGGTGACTCGGGGAATCGCAGCGATGACGGCGGCCACGGCGGCCCTGGTTTCGGGTTGCAGCGTTGGTGCTCCGCCCAAGGACTTCGCGATCGAGGACGCGGTCCTCGCGATGCGAGTGCACGAGGGCGGGGAGGACTCCAGTTACCTCGTTCTGGTCTCACCGGAGGGGAAGACTCGAGCGATCGAGCTCGACGGTGTCGAAGGCGCCGGGATCTCCTGGACGGAGCATGGGATCACGACCTCCGACCCGAAGCACGACTATGTGATCGACGAGTCCGGGCTCACCGACCACAAGCGTACGAGTGGCGGTGAGTCTCTCGAGACGAGTCAGGAGTGGTACCGCGTGCAGGTTGGCGAGGGGACGTTGGTCGGCTTCAGTCCCGCAGACTCGTCCAAGGATTCGTTCGTGACCTACATCGACGATGACACGGGCGAGGCGACGACCCGAGTGTCTCCGTACGGTGGTACGTCGACCGCGGCGGTGTGTGGTGAGCGCGTGTTCTCCTCTGGGCGGGGCACCGACACCAAAGCCTTCGAGGACGACAGCGAGTCCGTCCCGGAGAACCAGCTGGACCGCGCCGCACTGACGTCGGCCTACCCGCATGACGGTACGGACATCTTGAGCAGCTTGGAGCCTTCGACCTTCCCGGGCACGACGTCGCCGTGCGTCGACGGCATCGTCTACGAAGGGTGGGAGAACGACGCTGACCAGCACCTCGTACGGGTCTGGAACACCGTCAAGGGAACGCCCGCAGCGCGAGTCGCCGTCGACCACGAGATCGTCTACCCGGCGGACGACGACTCATCACGCATCGGCGGACCTGATCGGGTGACGGTCTCGGACGGACAGCTCTTCTGGGTCGTCGACAACACGATGTGGAGCGCACCGGTGCCGACCACCGAGGCTGCGCCGATTCGTGCCCGCAAGGTGGTTTACCTGCCGGGCTCCGTCGGGCTCGACGCGGAGGTGCTGGCGTACTCGGCGAACGCCGCCTACACGGTCACGAACGAGACCGACCTGCACAAGCGCTTCACCAGGCGTCGAAGTGATCGTGTGTGGACAGAGCTGACGGAGTTGAGCCTGGTACGCACGGATCTGGCCACGGGGAAGCCGTCCCTGGCGTTGGAGGTGGACATGGACGACGTCGACTTCCCGACCAAGGACGCCAGTGTCACTGCTCTGGCGATCAACCCGGACTGGCTGGCCAAGAGGGGGGAGTAGCTGATGGCCGAGGTGCCGAAGGTGCTCGCGGCGTGGGCGCGCAAGACCGATGAAGCAGAGAAGGTGTGGGCTCGGGAGGCGGTCGACAGCTGGGCACGCGTGGCGCCGTTCTCGCAGCCGTTGAACTGGGGGGAGGCGGAGGCCGCGGTGCTCGATCGCGACTATCCGCCGCTGCCGGGAATGTTCGCGCTGAAGCTCGTGGGCTTGGTCGGCGTGGGCTTCCTCGCTCTGCTCGCTGCCCCGTTCTACGGGGCCGCTTTGATCGGGCTCGTTCTGGTTGCGCTCGCCCCAGCGCAGAGCACCGGTGCGGAGGGGCTGCTGTGGCTGGCCAGGCTCGCCTTCGGGCTCGCGATCATCATGGCCGGCCTGGAGCTCTCCACGTGGTGGGGGACGCGTCGGCGAAGCGCCTACGGGGTGGCGACCGCCGCTGTCACCGCGATCGGAGCGGGCGCGGCGTACGTCTTGGTCCTGATCCTCGATCTTCCTGAGATGGCCTGGCTGGCTGCGTTGGCGCTCGTCGCCGCGATTCTCGGAACCGCACGTCTGGTTCTCGAGCTGGTCTCCAAGCCGGAGGGCGGTGCGAAGAACCGGAAGCCGCCGCCGCGTGGGCCACGAGGTTCGAGCCAGCGGTTGCGGGCGAGCAAGGCGCGCGACAGGCTCCTGGAGATCCTCATCCAACGTCGGCTGGTGACGGTGGACGAAGGAGACAAGATCCGGCTTCGTGAGATGCCTCTGGGCTACTGGTCGGAGCTCGACGGGTTGGACGAGCGGGAGTGGCGGCGGGTTCTGGAGTATCGCCACGTCGGATGGCGTGAGTTCGACGCGAGCGACGAACAGGTTCGCTGACCACGGAGAGGTTGCGATGCTGATGTTGCGAAGGTCACCGCGCGACACGCCGAAGTAAAGAACGCGCTGCAGGGGCTCGGGTTGCCAGGGTGACGCGCGTACCTCTCGATCTCGGGAACATTCATTGTTGAAAGGGTTCTTCATGCGTACTCGCACCACCGTCCGGACCGGTCGACTGGCCGCCGTCGGCCTCAGCCTCGGCGTCGCGCTCACGTTGGCCGGGTGCGGCTCCGAGGAGACCGACGCGGACGCCGCGGTCGAGGTCGAGTCCAGCGCACCGGCCTCCGAGTCCCCGTCCGCTGCGGCGCCGGCCGGCGACGAGACCGAGGTGAAGATCGGGAAGACGTTGAAGGACCCCGACATGGGCGACACGATCGAGGTCGTCTCGGCGGTCCGCGACTTCCCGTCGACGGAGGAGGCGGACCTCATCGCCGAGGGCGGCGAGGTCGTGCTGCTCCAGGTGAAGATCAAGCCCGGCACGGAGTACGGCGGCCGGATCTCCGAGGGGAACTTCGAGATCTCGTGGGACAACGGCGGTGACTTCGAGAGCTCCGACACCCGTCTGATGACGGAGGAGCTGACCGCCGCGAAGCGTACGCCGCTCGAGGACGTGCAGCGGCGCGACGGCGGTGAGCACACCGGCTGGATCGCCTTCCAGGTGGAGGAGAAGGCCGACACGTACCTCATCGAGTACGAGCGGGACGGAGCGAAGGTGATCGGCTCGGACAAGACCATCGCCGAGTTCACGGAGCAGGTGGAGATCCCCGCCTCGTGAGGTGACCACAGACCGTTCGGCGGAGACCGGCTATGTCGATGGCAGGTCTCCGCCGCGGCTCGTTAGGATCTGGGCGTCCGTTGTCTCGGAGAGGGGACTGAAGGTGCATCCTGGGGCACGTCGTCGCGTGGGGCTCGTTTCCGTTGCCAGTCTCGCGCTCGTCGCAACCGCCTGCTCGGGTGATCTGCCGGCGTCGGTGGAGGAGGGCACCGAGGTCGCGGTGGCGTGGCAAGGGTCCCTGACGAGCACCAACCCGGCGAGCGCCGCGAGCGTGACCGACGGAAACCTCGACATCGCCTCGCTGACCCGCGGCGCGTTCGGCACTCTCGTCGACGACACGGTCGAGATGGACGAGACGTTCGGCAAGGTCACGATGGAGGGCGACAAGCAGGCCCGGGTGCGCTACGACCTGGCCGAGCCCAGCTGGTCCGACGGGGTTCCGATCGACACGGCCGACCTGATGCTCGCGTGGGCGGCCACGTCGGGCTACTTCGGCACCGCCCAGAAGGGCAGCGACGGCAAGGTCGACTTCGGCGGAGTGCCGACCGGGCTGACCAAGAGTGCCTACATCCCCGAGGTCGACGAGGGCGCGCGGGCCATCGAGGTGCCGCTGGTGGTGCCGGTGGTCGACTGGCGTACGGCCCTGGACGTCGCCGTCCCGGCGCACGTGGTCGGGCAGAAGGCGCTGAAGATCGAGGACCCGATCGAGGCCAAGGAGGTCGTCGAGACCGCCATCGAGGAGTCCGACACCGCGAAGCTGACCAAGATCGCCGAGGCGTGGAAGACGGCCTTCACGGTCGCCGAGGACGGCACGGGGTCCGAGGAGGCGCTGCTGTCCAGCGGGCCCTACCGGGTCGTGAAGATCGCGGCGGGCGAGACCGGCCAGGAGGTCGACCTCGAGGCCAACCCCGAGTACGCGGGCGAGGCCCGGCCGACCTACGAGCAGGTACGCCTCACCCCGGCGAGCGCCGACGCGCTGTCCGGCCTCGGGGAGAAGGTCGACGTCGTCCAGGTCACCCCGACCAAGGCCAACCGGAAGCAGGTGCGCGACCTCGAGCGTCGCGACTACGGCGTCGCCGAGGCCAACGACGGCACCATGTGGGCGCTGATCCTCCGCACCGACCGCGGCCTGTTCAAGCGCAAGGAGACCCGCACGGCCTACCTCCGTGCCGTGCCGCGTGGCGACATCGCCGAGGGCGGTGCGGGCGAGTGGGCCGAGGCGTACGAAGCCACCGACGTCGTGCTGTTCCCGCCGGGTGGTGAGGGCTACCAGATCGCGACCGAGGACTCCGGGTTCTCCACGAAGTTCAAAGCCTCCGAGGACGCCAAGGCCCCGCGCGGCGCCCGGGTGTGCATCGCCTATGACAAGTCGAGCGCGTTCGCCTCCGGCGCCTACGACACCATCGCGAACGTCGTCGACGACGAGGGCTGGTCCACCACCGACTGTGGTGCGTCCGGGGCCGACAAGGTGATGTCCGGCAACAAGTGGGACGCCGTCCTGGCCAGGATCCCGATCCCGCAGACGCCGGAGGAGATCTCGGCGCAGTGGGGCAGCAAGGGCAGCCAGAACGCGACCGGCGGCGGCGACCGCGAACGCGACCGCCTCATCAGCGAGCTGGCCCGCACCGCCGATCCCTACGAGGCCCGCGACGTACGCGTCGAGATCGAGAAGACGCTGGTCCAGGACTCGATCGTGGTGCCGATCGTGATGAACCCGACGGTGACGGTGAGCGACAAGAAGGTCGACAGCGTACGACCTCGGTCCGGTCAGGTCGCGCCGCTCATCTCGACCATCGTCGAGTGGGCGCCGACCAAGAAGTAGCGGACTTTTCGACTTTTTGAGTGGTTGGGTCCGTCGCCCCTTGCATAGGGTGCGGGCATGACGACGCTTCATCCCGGGGCAGTGTTCGGACACTACCGCCTGGACCGCATTCTCGGCGAAGGTGGAATGGGCGTCGTTTACGACGCATTCGACACCAGGCTCGAACGCCAGGTCGCGCTGAAGATGGTGCACGCCCATCTCGCCGACCGGCAGTTCATCGACATGTTCATCCGAGAAGGCCAGACCCTCGCGCAGATCAGGTCGCCCCACATCATCGCGATCTACGACATCGGCGAGCAGCAGGGCAGCCCGTTCATCGTCACCCAGTTCATCAAGGGTGGCGACCTGTCCGGCCTCGTACGCTCGAAGGGGCCGTTGGCTCCTCACCTGGCCTGCCTGGTCAACGCGCAGGTCGCGGGGGCGCTCCACGACGCCCACCAGGTGGGGATCATCCACCAGGACGTCAAGCCGTCGAACGTGCTCGTACGCAACCCGGCGAGCCCTCTCGACCCGTTCGCGTTCCTGTGCGACTTCGGGATCGCGACGTCGTCCTCGGACTCGCCGGCCGGCGGGATCACAGGCACGTGGAACTACCTGGCACCGGAGTACATCCGCGACGAGCGCGACGCCCAGGGCCGCCCGATCATGCCGGAGCCGTCGCGAGACATCTACGCCGCCGGCTGCATGCTGTGGTTCTCGCTGACCGGCAGGATCCCGTACGCCGGTGAGGCCGTGCAGGTGGCGATGGCGCACCAGAACGCGCCGATCCCGCAGTTCGTCGGCACCGACGAGTGGACCCGGGAAGCCAACCGAATCCTGCAGCTCTCGATGGCGAAGGACCGGCGCAACCGCTACCAGAGCGCCGCGGTGTTCAAGGACGACCTGCTGAAGCTGCGCGAGATCACCGCCCCGGCACAGATCGTGCCGGCGCCCTCAATGACCGACCCGAACCCACTGCCGATCCTGGTCGCGGCGGTGCGGGCGCCGTCCGAGAGCGAGGCCATCCTGATCGAGGAGGCCGCGCGGCCGTCGAAGATCACCCCGCTCCGGGTCGGTGCGGCGATGGTCGGCGTGGCCGCCCTCGGGGTCGGTGGAGCTCTGGCGATCACCCAGCCCTGGGTCGAGCACGGCCCCGAGCCCATCGTGCCGACCGTCAAGGGCGCTGCGTACGCGGACGTGAACGGCGACAAGTTCGGGGACGTGGTCACCAACACCCAGAACCCCGACGGCAAGGGCGTCGACGTGGTCACCTGGAAGTCGGACGGGCGCACGCTGACCCCGTCGAAAGCCGTCACGTACGACGACCCCGCCCTCCCCGCGGACAACGACGGGAGCGAGGTCTTCCCGCTCTGCGCCGACTTCACCGGCGATGGGAAGAACTCGCTGATCACGTTCGTGCGGAGCGAGAAGGGCTTCAACTTCCACGGCGACCTGGAGGGATCACTCAAAGCGCCGGCGGGGGTCGTCGAGCAGGGCAAGAAGATGGCCGGGTCGACGTTCTACTACGACCTGGGCACCGACGATTTCGACGGCGACGGTGTCGCCGACCTGTTCATGGCCACGACCTTCGGCAACCCGGACCCGGACCTCGACAGACAGGGCAGAACCGTCGGGGACGGCGCCATCTGGGTCTATCGCGGCACCGGGTCGGGGTTTGCGGAGCCGACGCAGTTCGCGGCCTATCCGGCCGACACCAGGGAGCAGATCGTGGTGGGTGAGTTCACCGGTGACGAGAAAGCCGATCTGGTGGTGCTGAACCGAGCCGCAGGTGAGCCCGAGGACAAGACGCTCACGACCGGAACCTCGGAGCTGGACCTCTACCAGGGAGACGGGGCCACCATCGCCGAGGCCAAGTCGTTCTCCTTCAAGCACAAGGGGATCAGCTCGATCGTCGCCGGCGACGTCGATGGCGACGGGCGGGACGAGATCGTCGTCGGAGAGTCCGGACGGGGCGAGGGGCAGACGATCACGATCGGGACCTTCAGCGACGACCTGGCCGAGTTCTCGATCGCCACTCGCGGAAAGCTTCCCAAACCCCGCAACACCCTCAAGACCACCAGCAGGTATCCCGTCACTCTCGCCGACGTGAACGGGGACGGGCTGACCGACGTGATCGCGGCCTCCCAGGACACCAGCGACAGCCCGTACACGTTCTATGTGGCTCTGGCAGCGAAGGAAGGCTCGTTCCAGGGCCATGAGCTGGCGACATGGAAATCGTCACCCGAAGACGTGCGTCGATACAACATCATGGGAGGAACCATCGGATGAGCGATTCCACCGGAATCCCCGACGACAGCCCTCGCGGTCCTCAGCCCTCGTTCGAGCGTCCGGCCGTCGACGACCCTGACAAGACCACGATCCGGCCCCGGATCGCTCGACCCGGTGGGCCAACCGGTACGCCGCCACCGCCGCCCCCACCCCCTTCGACCCAGGCGCCACCCCCTCCGCCTCCGCCGCCTTCGATGCCTGTGCCGACACAGGCGCCGACGCAGGCGCCGACGCAGGGACCGGCTGGATCAGCGCCGCCCCCGCCGCCACCGGCTGCGCCGCAGGACACCCCTGGGATGATCGGGCCCTACCGGCTCGAGCAGCAGGTGGCGGCCAACGACAGCGCGGTGGTCTACCGGGCCACCGACACCCGCCTCAACCGAGCGGTCGCCATCAAGGTGCTCCTCGGGCGGAGCGCCCGCGACCCGGAGTTCGTGTCGAGATTCGACAAGCAGGCCACCCTGATGGCCAAGCTCGACTCGCCCCACATCATGGGCGTCTACACCAACGGCCGGACCAACGACGGCGCCCCCTATCTGGTCTCCCAGTTCGCCGACGGCGGCGACCTCGGCTCGTTGCTGAAGGCTCGGGGCCGGCTCCCTGGGCCGATGGCCGCCGACATCTGCGCGCAGATCGCTGACGGTCTGGCGGCGATCCATTCACCCGAGGTCGGGGTGGTGCACGGCGACGTGAAGCCGTCGAACATCCTGCTGCGTGACGGCAACACCCCGCCGTACGCCTATCTCTCGGACTTCGCGGCGGCGCGCGCCGACGACTCCGCGACGGCCCGGCCCGGCATCCACTCGGGCGCCTGGGACTATCTGGCGCCCGAGCGCGCGATGGGAGCGCCGGCCAGCCCGGCGACCGACCTCTACTCGCTGGGCTGCCTCTTCTACGAGCTGGTCACCGGGTCGGTGCCCTTCACCGGGGCGAACGACGTCGAGACCGCGATGGCCCACAGCTCCCAGCCGATCCCCACGCTGCCCGGCCGCGACGACTTCACCCTGCAGGCCAACGACCTGCTCTCGGGTCAGGGCGGCCTGCTCACCAAGGACCCGGCCGGGCGGTCCAGCGATGCCGTCCGGGTCCGGGACCGGTTCGCGGCGATGGCGGGGCGTCAGATGGGGTTCGCCTCCGGTGCGACCGTCACGCTCAAGCGCGCCAAGACCAAGTGGTGGGTCGCCGCGGGCGCGGCAGCGGCGGTCTTCGTCGCAGGTGGTGCCGCGCTCGGGATCACGCTCACCACCACGGAGAACACCCCGGCCAAGCCCAAGCCGGCCGTGAGCGGGGACATCACCGGAGACCGGTTGGGTGACGTGGTTCTCGGTGCGCCTTTCCTCGGCTTGAGCTATGCCTCGGACAGCGAGGCTGCCACTCTGTTCGCCTCGACGGGCAAGGCGTTCAAGACAGGCACCGAGAAGAACCTCCGGTTCGGCAACCTGCTCGGTGATCTGGATGCCGACGGTCGGGTCGACGTTGTTCAGCTGTCCGGCGTCGGGTCGACCTTCAGCGTCGAGTCGAACGCCAAGGATCAACCGGACGGCTCCATCCAGGTCCCTGTCTCGGGCAAGCGCCTGGCCATGTTCTGCGCCGACTTCAACGGTGACGGACGCGACGACATCGGCATGATCTCCGTCGGCAACGGAACCAAGCTGCCTGCGGACGACGCAGAGCTCGGGAAGCTCAAGGACCTCCAGGCCCACGTCACGGTCATGCTGAGCAAGGCCGACAACACCTGGGCCAAGAGCGCCGACTGGTATACCGGGCCCTGGAATGGCACCACGTTCGACATCAACTTCGAGGTCGGTGACCTCGACGGCGACAAGCGGGCCGACATCGTCATGGGCGCCAGGGAGAGGTCGCCGGCCGCAGCTGTGCTGCTGATGAGCCAGGGATCGAAGCTCACCAAGACGGAGCTCGAGCTGCCCGGACCCGACGGTGACCGGTCCGCAGGGACCGCCATCTTCGCCGACCTCACCGGTGACGGGAAGGACGAGATGATCACCCAGGAGATCGTGGAGCAGAAGTGGGCCTTCCGGGTCTACTCCTTCGACCCCGAGGGAAAGAAGTTCGTCCACGAGCCGTCGTGGGACATCGACGACCCGGTCAGGAACGACGACGCGGTCAGCGGTTCTCAGATTCCCGCAGTGTCCGACGTCAACGGCGACGGCCGCGACGACCTGGTCAACCCGCTGCGTGCGGGGGACGGGGACTACGAATACCTCAACAAGGCCTCGGTCCTGATCTCTGGCAAGGACCAGTTCACCGTGGAGACCTGGGACATGCCGGGGGCCGACCAGTTCCAGCCCCACCCCCCGTTGCGCAAGGCGTCCAACAACAACGGGACCGGGACCCTCTAGATCAACCTCGAGATCAACTGGAACGGCCCGCGACCTGGATCAGGTCGCGGGCCGTTCTGTCTCGCTCGGGACGAGGCGAACTACACCGAGGACTCGCTCCACGCCAGCTGGACGACCTCGATACCGCGGTCGCGGGTGACCAGGCGGCCACGACCCGGGCGCGTCGGGACCGGCTTCAGGTTGCCGATGAGCGGGCCCTCGTCGGGGTTGCCGGAGAGCAGCAGGCCGGGCATGGCCAGGTCGCGCATCGACTGGATGACCGACTCGTAGAGCGATCGGGAGGCTCCACCCGAGCGGCGGGCGATGATCACGTGCAGGCCGACGTCGCGTGCCTGAGCCATCAGCGGCTGCAGGGGTGCGACCGGCGACCCCTGCTGCGTGGCGACCAGGTCGTAGTCGTCGACCAGCAGGAACAGGTCCGCACCCGTCCACCAGGACCGGTTGCGGAGCTGCTCGGGCGTGACGTCCGGCCCCGGGATCCGCTTCGACAGGTAGTCCGCCAGATCGCTCAGAGCGGGTGTCGCCTGCGTGGCCGAGGTGAGGTAGCTGACCAGGTAGTCGTCCGGGATCTCGCCGAGCATCGAGCGCCGGTAGTCGACCACCGCGATCTGGGCCTCTTTCGGCGAGTGCGTCCGCATGATCTCGCGGGCGATGTTACGCAGCAGGGTGGACTTGCCGGACTGCCCGTCGCCGAAGACGAGCAGGTGCGGTTCCGCGTCGGGGTCGAGGCCGACCGGAGCCAGCTCCTTCTCGTTGATGCCCAGAAGCAGTCGCTTGCCGGGATTCTCCTCGGTGACCCCGGCCTGCTCCCGGATCCGCTCGATCGTGATCTGCTCCGGCAGCAGCCGCAGCTTCGGGCCGGCAGGACCCTGCCAGGCGGCGGAGACCCGGGAGATCAGGTCGTCGACGCCGTCGCCGAGCGTCGCCGCGGAACCGTCGCCGTCCATGCGGGGCAGAGCGCTGAGGAAGTGGAGCTTCTCCTTCACGATGCCTCGACCCGGGCGCCCGGTCGGCACCAGCGCGGCCAGCTTGCGGTCGAGCTCGGAGTCCATCGGGTCACCGAGACGCAGCTCGAGCTTGGTGCCGAAGACGTCGCGCATCGAGGAGCGGAACTCGGCCCAGCGGCCGGCCGCGGCGACGATGTGGACACCGAAGGTCAGGCCACGCGGAGCGATCTCCTGGATGGCGTACTCGAGGTCGTCGAAGTCGGCGCGCAGCGTGCCCCAGCCGTCGATGACGAGGAAGACGTCGCCCCAGCCGTCGTCGGCCTGGCCGCGGGCGCGGCGGGTGCGGTAGGTCTCGATCGAGTCGATGCCCTGCGCCCGGAAGTAGGCCTCGCGGCGGTCGATGATGCCTGAGATCTCGGCCAGGACGCGACGTACGACGTCCGGTTCGGAACGGGTGCCGAGGCCGGAGACGTGCGGGAGCTTTGCCAGCGGTGCGAACGTGCCGCCACCGAAGTCGAGCACGAAGAACTGGACCTCCTGCGGCGTCATCGTCAGCGACATCGAGGTGACGATGGTGCGCAGCGTGGTCGACTTACCGGTGCGGGGCGCGCCGATGACCGCGACGTGACCGGCGGCCCCGCGCAGGTCGACGGTGAGCGTGTCACGCAGCTGCTCACGCGGCTTGTCGACGATGCCGAGCGGCACCACCAGACCGCCGAGACGCTTCCACGCCGGCGAGTGCAGCCCGAGCTCGGGCGAGGTGGTCAGGTCGGGCATCAGCGAGTCGAGCGTGTCGGGGATGTCGAGCGGCGGCAGCCAGACCTGGTGGGCGGGCCTGCCGTGGCCGGTCATCCGCTCGACGGCGATGTCGAGCATCGACTTCTCGACGCCGTCCGCGCCCACGACGGGGGCCGCCGGACGCTCTTCCTCCTCGACCGGCATCGCCAGCTGCTTCACCTCGGCGATCGAGAACGGGAAGATGCCCTGCAGCTTGCCGCCCTCGTCGCGCCGGATCCGCGACCCCGCGGCCGGCGGCCCGGAGACGTACGCCGCCCGGAACCGCTGCATCGAGGTCGGGTCGGGCTTGAGGTAACCGAGGCCGGGGACCGCCGGGAGCTCGTAGGCGTCCGGCACACCGAGCACGGTCCGCGACTCCTGCGCGGAGAACGTACGCAGGCCGACGCGGTAGGACAGGTGCGAGTCGAGCCCGCGCAGGCGGCCCTCCTCGAGGCGCTGCGAGGCGAGCAGCAGGTGGATGCCGAGGGATCGGCCCAGACGACCGATCGCGACGAACAGGTCGATGAACTCGGGCTTCGCCGAGAGCATCTCGGAGAACTCGTCGACCACGATGAACAGCGACGGCAGCGGATCCATCGAGGGGTCCTGCGTACGAGCCTTCTCGTAGTCCTTCAGCGAGGAGAAGTTGCCGGCCTCGCGCAGCAGCTCCTGACGCCGGGTCATCTCGCCGGAGAGCGCGTCCTGCATACGGTCGACGAGGGTGAGCTCGCCCTCGAGGTTGGTGATCACCGCGGAGACGTGCGGCATGCCCGCCATCCCGGCGAAGGTCGCACCACCCTTGAAGTCGACCAGCACCAGGTTGAGGACCTCCGGCGGGTGGGTGAGCACCAGACCGAGGACGAGGGTGCGGAGGAACTCGGACTTACCGGAACCGGTCGCGCCGATGACGAGGCCGTGCGGACCCATACCCTGCTGGGCCGACTCCTTGATGTCCATGTAGATCTGCTGGCCGGCCTCGCCGACACCGACCGGCACCCGCAGCCGGTCGCGGTTGGCGCGAGGACGCCAGGCGACCTCCGGGTCGAAGGAGCGTACGTCGCCCAGACCGAGCAGCGCCATGTAGTCCTTCGGCGCCGCGATCTCGGTGTCCTGCGGGGTCTCGGCGGCCGCGTCCGAACCCTCCGGCGCGACCGTGTAGAGAGCGGTCAGCCGGCGGGCGTAGGCCTCCGCGTCGGCCATGCTCATCTGGTCCACGCGCAGCCGGACCGGGTCCATGCGTACCCGGACCTGGTAGCCGGGAACCGTGTTGTTCTCGTCGGGCTCCTCGTCGTCGATCAGGAAGCGCACCCGGCTCGAGTCGAACAGCTCGTCCCAGTGGGTCGGCAGGTCGATGACGGTGACGCCCTGGATGCCGTCGTCGGGGAGCACGTGGTTGCCCGGCGGGACGGAACCGCCGTCGACGATGACGACGACCTGCGGGGAGGGGATCCGGTCGTCGGTGCCCCAGCGGGCGCGCTCACCGACCTCGGTGGGGAGCAGCGCGGCGAGGTCGTTGATGTTGGTGACCACCATGCGGCGCGGCCCGACGGCGTCGACCTCGCGGCCGCTCTGCGCGTGCGGGAGCCACTTGACCCAGTCCCACTCGGCGAGGTTGCGCTCGGAGGTGAGCACGGCGACGATCAGCTGCTCCGGCGAGTGGAAGGCCGTCATCCCACAGATCAGAGCCCGGGCGAGCGCCCGGGCCTGGTCCTCGTTGCCGCAGATCTCCATCTTGTCGAACCCGCGCAGGTTGGTCGCCGCCGGCAGGTCGGGCTGGACCCGGTGGACGGTCAGCAGCCGGTGCAGCGCGCTCGCCGAGGCCGGGTCGACCTGGTCGATCGGGGTCTGCTGCGGCGGCACGAGGGTCAGGGCCAGAGGCTGGTGGGCGACGCCGTAACGGACATCGAGGAAGCGCTTGTGGGTGTTCGGGCGCTCCCACAGCCGGCTGCGCTCCTCCGCGATCGACGGCAGCGAGGACGGCGCCGGGTAGTGCCAGGTCAGCGCCTTGCGCTGCTGCTCACCGGCCTTGCGGGCCGACTGCCGGACGCCGGCCAGGTAGCGCAGGTAGTCGGTGCGCTGGCCGCCGACCTGCTTCTGCTTCTGCTTCCGCTGGCGGTCGATCTGCACGAAGATGAAGCCGAGGGTCGCGAAGAGGAACATGCCCGCGGCCAGGTACTTCTGGATCGGGGCACCGCCGCCGGTGCCGCCCGCAGGCTGCATCGTGGCGACCAGCACGATCGAACCGAGACTGCCGAGCATCGGGATCGCGTTCATGAGAACGCCGCCGACACCCTCGCCCTCTTCGATAGCCGGTGGAGCGTTGAGTGCGAGCTCCCCCTCGGGGACCTCCGGCTCCTCGGTGCGGGTACCGCCGGCTGTCGCAGCGATAGTCACGTGTCCCCCTGAGACTGGTTCAGTGCCCCGCGGGCCCGGATGCCGCAGGTGGTCTGGATCTTAGAGTGCCCACACCCCGGCTACTACCCTTAACCGTGCCGGTCGGGTAAAACGGGCGGTGGAGCTTCCGATGTGGAACTCTGTCACAGGGTCATCACGCATCCGGGAGGTGTCATGCCCACTCAGACGGCCGATGCCGTTGCGCCGGCGCTCGCCGCAGGCGGCCTGGCGGTCACGGTCCACGGCACCGCCGGAGTGGTCGACATCGTCGTTCCGTCCGATGCGCACGCCTCGGACCTGGCCCGGGAGTACGCCACCGCCGTCGGCCTTCCGGCTGCGCCGGTGCTGCGCGACCGGCGTGGCGAGGTGATCCAGCCGGACGCCTCGCTCGCCTCGCGGGGGATCACCTCGGGCGCCCTGCTCGCGGCGGACTCGCCGCCCACCCAGGCCTACGCGCGGCGCGAGGTCGTCGAGACGGCGGAGCCGGTCCGCGCGGGCAGCTTCTCCTTCTACTGGGTCGGCCTGGCCACCCTGCTGGCGGTCGCGGCGTCGGTCTTCGGCGCCCAGGCCGACGGCTGGCAGCGGTTGGCGATCGCCGGCCTGCTCGCGCTCGGTGCCCTGGTCGGGATCATCCCCGCCGGACCGTACGCAGCCCGCCGGGCGATCACGGCCCCGGCCTTCGCCGCGGGCGCCGCGTTCGTCACCACCGTCACCCCCGAACCGGAGACGCTGCCGCTGGCGGTCGGCGTGGCCGGGCTGGCCGCCGCGGTCGTCGCGACCGTCTCGCGCTCGCTGGTCGACACCGTCGATGCCGCCCTCAAGGTCTGGACCCTGACCGGCGTCACGGTCTTCGTGGTGACCGCGCTGTGCGCCCTGCTCGGCACCTCGCCGCAGGTGCCGTGGTCGATCCTGTTCGCCGCGGCCGCCCTTGCGGCGCGGATCGTCCCGTCGTACGCCGTCGACGTGCCGGACTCCTATCTCCTCGACGTCTCCAAGTTGTCGGTGACCGCCTGGTCGGCACGTGCCAAGACCACCACCGGCAAGGCGACCGTCCCGTTCGACGAGGTCACCGAGGTGGCCGAGCGCGGTGCGCGCACGCTGGCGGCAGCCTCCTGGGCGATCCTCGGCGTCGTCGCGGTGAGCGGGCCGGGGCTGGTGGCGACCGCGACCGCCGACG
This sequence comes from Nocardioides luteus, assembly GCF_015752315.1. Classification (NCBI taxonomy): domain Bacteria; kingdom Bacillati; phylum Actinomycetota; class Actinomycetes; order Propionibacteriales; family Nocardioidaceae; genus Nocardioides; species Nocardioides luteus. Next base: position 5,168,384 of record NZ_JADOVJ010000001.1, on the reverse strand, counting down.
TGGACCGGGTCGGCGCCTGGCTGATCATGCTGGCCGGTGCCTTCGTGATCCTGCTCTCGGCGCGCAGCTACCGCTACTGGCTGCCGCGCGGCGTACTGCGGGTCGCAGGCGTTATTGCGCTGGCGGTCGGCGTACGGGCCTTCGTAGGGTGGGCGGACCCGGAGCTGGTCTCCTGGTTCGGTCTCGGGGTCGTGCTGATCGGGTTCGCCGTGATCATCGCGGCGATCGCGACCGGCCGGGGGTGGCGCTCGGCGAAGTGGGCGGCTCGGGCCGACTGGTCGGAGTCGCTGTGCGGCGCCGCCGTCATCGCCTCGTTCGTGGTTTCCTCGGGGTTCTTCCGACACCTGTGGGAATCGGGTTTCAACGGCTAGACAGCAGGGCTGAAAAAAGTTCAGAGATTTGTGTTTAGAACTCCGGGGACGGGGTAAGAACACATTGTCCGGACCTCGGGGGAGCCCATCGGGAGCCGGGCTCCGACAGGTATCAAACCTAGGAAACCGGTTCCGCCGGTGGAAGGACAGCACCATGAGCAGTGAGATCAAGCAAGGGCAGGCGATCGAGTCCGCCGTCAAGTTCATCGAGGAGACGAAGGCCAAGCTGGAGAACATCAACTCCCGCACGGTCTCCGAGGCTCAGTCTGCTGGGTCCTCCGGGTGGAAGGGTGCTGGTGGCAACGCGTTCCAGCAGCTCATGAACACCTACAACGAGAAGGCTCGCGAGATCACCACGGCGCTCGACCAGCTCACCGCGGGGCTCACCAAGGCCCGCCAGCTGGGGTCCGACGCCGACCAGGATGTCGCGGGGCAGACCAGCGCCATCAGCAGCCAGGTCGAGGGCACCAAGTACTCGTTCTGACCCGACGCAACAGACTGAAAGGGAACTGTCATGGGCGAAGAGATTGTCGTTAACCACGGAGCCATGGGCTCGATCGTGGACGTGCTGCTCAAGGGCGTGAAGGAGATGGACGGCGCCCTCGACGAGCTCGAGAGGTACATCCTGAACCTCCAGGAGAACTTCACCGGTGAGGCGGCCAACGCCTACAACCAGGCGCAGGCCAAGTGGAACGGGACCATCCGTGAGCTGAGTGCCACGCTTGACCGCAGCAGCAAGTTCGTCAACGAGTCGCAGGCGCGGATGCACGAGGCTGACATGCGCGGTGCCGGCGGCTTCGGCGGCTGAGTTCTTCAGCACACAAGCAACACGAGGGGACCGGTGCGGGGCACCGGTCCCCTCGTCACTGGTTTTATGGCAAAGTCAGCGCTGAAGCTCGTCGGCTGAGCCACGAGCAGACATTCGGCGCAACTCCCGGGACATTCGGTCGGTTCGTCTCGGGCACAGGCACGACGCGAGGAGTTCGTGAAATGACGCAGGCGCAGGTGGCGCCCACTGGGCTGGTCCGGGTGACGGTCGCCTCCGGCACCCGTCGGATGGATCTGGTCCTGCCGGGTTCGGTGCCGGTGGCGGAGCTCGTGCCGGAGCTCGCGCGAAGCGTCGGGCTGCTCGACCCGCAGACGGCCTACGCCGGCTACCGCGTCGTGCTCGCCGACGGACGCAAGCTCGCCGGCGACCTGGGCCTGATCCCGCAGGGCGTCGAGGACGGTGGCGTGCTCACCGTGAGCGCCGGGATCGACGACAAGCCGCCGCGGGTCTACGACGACGTGGTCGAGGCGATGACCGACGTCGTCGAGAGCGAGATGGCTCCCTGGGAGCCCGAAGCCGGACGTCGTACGTCACTGCTGGCCGCCGCACTGCTCCTGCTCCTCGGCGCCGGTGCGCTGTGGACCCAGGCGCCGTCGATGCTCGCCGGCGTCGCAGCCGCGGTGATCGGTATCGTCCTCGCCGGAGGCGCGATCGTGCTCTCCAGGCTCGAGGCGGAGAACGACGCCGCGATCGCCGCGGTCTGGATCGGTGAGGTCTACGGCGCGGTCGCCGGCTTCCTGATCGGCGCGGCCGCCCTCGGCCTGGACGGCGGCGTGGGGATGCCGCTGGCGTTCGCCGGTGCGGGCGCGATGCTCCTCTCCGCCATCGGTTTCCTCGGCCTGGGCGAGGCCCGGATGCTGGCGATGCCGGGTGCGCTCGTCGGCGGAGTGTTCCTCGTGGCCGGCCTGCTGCTGAGCGCGACCGGCTGGAAGGCCGGCGTCGTGCTCGGCATCGTGCTGGTCGTGGTCGTGCTTGCCGGCAGCTTCTTCCCGTGGCTCGCGCTGAGCACGACCAAGACCGACGTCCCGCAGCTCTACTCCGACGAGGACATCAACCTCGACCCGGACGAGATCCGGAAGGACCAGGTCCGGGTCGACGCCAAGGTCGCTCACGAGATTCTGGTCGCGATCTCGCTCTCCGTCGGCGTCCTGGTCGTGCTGACCGCGCCGTTCGTGGTGCGTCTCGGGCTGTTCGGCACGCTGCTGGCCGTCGCCGCGTGTGTCGTGCTGATGCTGCGTACCCGGCAGTACCGGACGGGGTCCGAGGTGCTCGTCGGGCTGGTCTCCGGCATCGCCGGCCTGCTCGCGATCGGTGCCGCCCTGCTGGTCTACCACGAGTCCTGGCGGCCGACGACCGCCGTCGTGCTGGCGGCCGCAGGTGGCGTCCTCCTGGTGCTGACGCTCGTCCCCGACGTCGGGTCGATCCGGCGCGGTCGGCTCGCCGACGTCGCCGAGACGATCTGCCTGCTCGCGATGCTGCCGCTGATGGTGCTCGCCTCGGGCCTCTTCGGCGCCGCGGTGGCTGGTTTCTGATGGCCAGCAAGAAGGACCTCGTAGAGGCGCATGCCTTCAGCCGCCGCCGGCTCGTCTCCGCGTTCCTCTCCGGTGCCCCCGGCGGGCGTGAGGTGGAGCCGGCCCGGCCGGGCCGCTCGGTCTTCGGTGGCGTCGTGCTCGCGGTGCTGCTCATCGCCGGCGGTGCTGTCGCCCACTTCCTCGCTCCCCGGCCCGCGACGGGCTGGGCAGACCAGCCCGGCCTGATCGTGACCAAGGGCGGGGCGCGGTACGTCGTCACCGGCCCCGACAACGCCAAGGAGCTGTACCCGGTCGCCAACCTGGCCAGCGCTCAGCTCATCCTCGGTCTCGACCTGGAGAAGAAGTCCAAGGTCATCGACCAGGAGGAGATCGACAAGGAGTTCCCGAAGCAGACGATCGGCCTCTCCGGCCCCAAGGTGCCGGAGGAGCTGCCGCTGAAGTCCGACTTCATCAACACCGGCTGGACCGCATGCACGGCCGACGGGGCGGGGACGTACCTGAACATCTCCGAGAAGCCGGACGTGAAGGCGGCCGCCAACACCGGCTTCATGGTGCAGACCGAAGCGGGCACCTATCTCATCGCGGAGAGCGAGAACCTGGACGGCTACACGCAGGCCTACAGCTACAAGGTCGAAGGTGACGCGGAAACGTACGCCGACCGCGTCTTCGACGACCCGGTCTCGACTCCCACGGTGCCTCAATCCTGGGTCAACCTCTTCCCCACGGGCGGGGCGCTGACCGGCGCGTCCTTCGGCAGCGCTTTCACCAAGGCGGGTCAAACGGTCGAGGGTGAGGAGTACCCGATCGGTACGAGGGGCCACTACCTGGCCAAGGACTATCTCATGACGGAGACCGGTTGGGTGCGGCTCGAGGACTTCGCCGGCGAGGTCTACGACGTCGCCTTTGGTGGCAAGGCCAACCTGCAGTCCTTGGACTCGCAGCCGAACATCGATGGCGAGCGTCTGGAGGAGTCCACCTTCTGGCCGAGGTCGACGCTCGAGCCCGGCACCGGAGGCGTGTGCGCCAAGCTCGAGACCGAGGACAAGACGACGGTTCGTCTGGGTGTCGAGCCGGGGAGCCGAGCGTGGCCGGACGAGCCGCCGGCGGCCGACAACCTCACCACAGCCAAGGTCGACGCCGGCCGAGGAGCCTTCGTGTACGCCGCCAATGACGAGGACGTCCAGAAGCAGAGTGCCACGCCTTATCTGATCGACGCTCGAGGCACCGTCAACACGCTGGACGGTCCGCTCACGGTCGCGCGGCTCGGCCTGACGACCGACTCGGGCCCGATTGTTCCCGGAACCTGGCTGGGGCTGCTCCCCGGCGGTGCTGCCCTGTCGACCGAGCTGGCGCTGTGCCCGCCCAACACGGATGAGGTGCAGGAGAGCAAGTGCGTGGCCCAGTGACACTGGTCCGTGGCGGTATCACGCTCGCCGCCGTCGTCGGCGGGCTGGCCCTGCTCGGCAGCCCGAGCCCCGCGTACGCAGCGGAGGAGCGGCCGTTTTGCTCGGCCTACGCCACGAACACCGGTGGTGGCACACCCCAGAAGCCAGAGACGCGGACGGCGCCGGTGCCGGAGAAGGCGGCTCCGTTCGCGATCATGCGGATCGCCCAGGCGCAGCAGGTGAGCAAGCAGGGCCAGGGGATCCGTGTCGCGGTGGTCGACTCCGGCTACAGCCGCAGCGCGCAGGACTATCGCGGCACCGTCGCAGCAGGTCTGATCTCCCAGATCGCGCCGAAGGCGAAGCTCAGCGACCACCCGGTCCTCAAGGTCGGCCAGGAGAAGTCGACGATCGACGCCAAGCAGATGGTCGCTCAGCTCAACTCCTTGGCCAAGGGCAACGCCAAGGGTCTGATCGTCGACATCGGTCTGCCTGCGACGCAGGGGGCGTCGGGTCTCCAGACGGCGGTCGACACGCTCATCAAGAAGGGGGCCATCGTGGTGATGGCCGCGGACTGGTCCGGCATCGCCACCGATACGGACCGGGACGTCGGCCCCAAGGTCTTTCCGAACGCCAACGACTCGGTGGTGACGGTCAGCGCCTCCGGCACCTGGGCCTCGGATCCCACCGATTCCACGGTGCTGCCCAACTCCAACACGGACGTCGCCGCTCCGACTTACGGGGCGCCGTCTAAGACCCTCTTCGGCCACCCGTGCTGGGTCGACACGATCTCCACCTCCTTCGCCTCCGCCGAGGTCTCGGCGGTCCTTGCGCTGATCTGGTCGACCAACCCAGGCTGGAGCTCCAGCCAGGTCATCGACCGCCTCTACAGCACCACCTCGGGCCGTGAGGGCCAGGGCGGCAGATACTGGGGCGCCGGAGTCGTGAACGCCTACGACGCGCTCATGAGGCCGGCCGTCAAGGAAGCCGCCGAGCCCCCGGAGGTCGAGCAGGCCCCGATGGCCCGCGAGAAGGTCGACCCGCTGGCCTCTGTCCGTGACAACGCGGTCTGGTGGGGCATCGGCGGTGGCGGCGCGCTCGGGCTCGGGCTGGTCCTGCGGCCGCTGTTCTCACGTCGCAAGGGCTCGATGTAGCTCGTCAGGATGCCGAGGCGTACGCCGTCTTGGACCGAACCGCTGCAAAATGAAGAACACCGATCCGGAGCTTGCGCTGTCCGGATCGGCGTTCTTGCAGGTCAACCGGGGTTTCCTGCTGGCGGATCTGGGGGGATTCGAACCCCCGAGGGCTATTAACCCAACACGGATTCCAGCCGTGCGCCATAGGCCACTAGGCGACAGATCCGTGAGGGATCCTACGCGGATCCGCGAGCCTGGGGGAAATCGGCGCAGGGCCAGCGGGCCGCCTTTGGGATCGGCGCGGCGACTCGTCTAGACTCATCGGCAACCCCCCATGTGGCGACATCTTGTCGAACCTCCCCAGGGCCGGAAGGCAGCAAGGATAAGCGAGCTCTGTTGGGTACGTGGGGGGCCTTTTCTATTTCCTGACGTCACCCGCGAGCGGCGTCCTGGTCGCGGGTGATCCCGCGGACGATCGAGATCCACGTGACACACGCGACCACCATCGCGACGACGGAGACCGCGTCGCGGCTGGTGACCAGCAGCCCGCCGTCGTCTCTCATCGGGATCTGCGGCGCCCAGTTGGCGATCAACCAGGCTGCCCACCAGAGGGCCGGACTCGGACGGGTCTCGCCCTTCGCGGTCGCGCGGCGTACGTCGTCGACGATCTGGAAGGGAAACCAGAGCGACACGATCGGAACCCACCACCCGAGCCACGTCCATGATCGGCTGCGCCGCATGGGGAACGTCGGATCGACCAGCTTCGCGAAGTCGTAGCTTCGCAGGAGCCACAGGGTGCCCACCAGGTAGACGGCGATGACGGTCCCGATTGCAGCCAACGAGATCAGCGTGAGTACGTCCCAAGCCCACCGCGCAGGGGAAGGAACCGAGTGGATCGCGTAGGTGACCAGCTGAAACACCGTGAGGGCGACGGCCAGGACGATCACGACCTTCGCCAGACCACGCGGGACAGCCGGCAGGTGCTGGGGAACGGGCTGGTGCGGCAACATCGACAGCGTGTCGTCGTGATGGTCCATCGATCGTCCTTCCGGAAATGTCCGACGCCCACAAGCGCCCTGGGCGAATGCTGGTCCGCCGGTGGAGGGCTGCGCAGGAGAATGGGTCAGAACGACCCACTTTGCGGGTTCGTCCACGACCGGGCCGCCCGGCGGCTACCGACTGTCGGTGGGTGTCGTTAGGGTTCATGGGGTGGACGCACCGCTAGCTCTCTACCGCCGCTACCGGCCGGAGACGTTTGCCGAGGTCATCGGTCAAGATCACGTCACCGGCCCGCTGCGCAATGCGCTGGCGGGCAACCGGGTCAACCATGCGTACCTCTTCTCCGGCCCACGCGGCTGCGGAAAGACGACCTCGGCGCGGATCCTGGCGCGTGCGCTGAACTGCGAGAAGGCGCCGATCGCGGACCCGTGCGGGGAGTGCGACTCGTGCCGCGACCTGGCGCGCGGCGGTCCGGGCAGCATCGACGTGATCGAGATCGACGCGGCGTCCCACGGCGGTGTCGACGATGCCCGTGACCTGCGGGAGAAGGCGTTCTTCGCGCCGGTGAAGAGCCGCTACAAGGTCTACATCATCGATGAGGCCCACATGGTCTCGACGCAGGGCTTCAACGCGTTGCTCAAGCTCGTCGAGGAGCCGCCGGAGCACCTGCGGTTCATCTTCGCGACGACGGAGCCGGAGAAGGTCATCCCGACGATCCGGTCGCGCACCCACCACTATCCGTTCCGTCTCTTCCCGCCGAAGCTGGTCTCCGACTACATCGCGACGCTGTGCGAGAAGGAGGGCATCAACGTCGAGCCGGCCGCGCTGCCGCTGGTCGCCCGCGCAGGTGCCGGGTCGATGCGCGACAGCCTCTCGGTGATGGACCAGCTGCTCGGTGGCGCCGGCCCTGAGGGCGTGACCTACGAGCTGGCCGCCGGGCTACTCGGCTACACCCCGGACGCGCTGCTCGACGAGGTCGTCGATGCCTTCGCGGCTCACGACGGTGCCGCGGTCTTCGGGGTGATCGACAAGATCATCGAGACCGGCCAGGACCCGCGGCGGTTCACCGAGGACCTGCTCCGGAGGCTGCGTGACCTGGTGATCGTCAAGGCGGTCCCGGATGCGCCCGCGACCGGCCTCATCGACGTCTCCGAGGACGGTGGCGAGCGGCTGGTCGCCCAGGCCGGTCGCTTCGGACCCCACGACCTCTCCCGGGCGGCCGACGCGGTCGCGACCGGTCTGACCGAGATGCGCGGCGCCACGGCTCCCCGACTTCTGCTCGAGCTGATCTGTGCCCGGGTCCTGCTGCCCGCGGCCGATGGTGCCGACGGCCTCGCCGCGCGCCTGGACCGTCTCGAGCGGAGGATCGAGATCAGCGGTACGCCGACGGTGACCGCTGCTCCGGTGGCTCCCGCCCCGGCCCAGGACCGGCCGGTGCTCAAGCCGTCCGTCGGTGCGCCGGGACACGAGACGGTCGCGCCGCCGCCCGAGCCCGTCCAGACGTACGCCCCGAAGCCCGAGCCCGCCCCCGACCCGACGCCCGAGCCCGCGCGCGAGCCCGCCCCGGCCGCCGAGATGCCTCCGCAGCAGCAGGCTCCGACGGCACCGCCCGCACCGGAGCCGCCGAGCCAGCCCCAGGCGCCGGCACAGCCGGGTGGCATGGGAAACGTGGACATCCGCCGCCTGTGGGACGACGTGATCGCCCAGACCAAGGGCCTGCGCCGGGCGACCTGGTCCCTGGTGGGTCAGAACGCGCAGGTGATCGACTTCCGCGACGGCGTGCTCACCCTCGGGTTCGCCTCGCCGGGGCTGCGTGACCGGTTCGCGACCGGCGGGCACGAGCCGATCCTCGGGCAGGCGCTGGTCAACGTGATCGGCATCCAGCCGAAGATCGAGGCGATCGTCGCCGGCGGTGGCCAGAGCGCCCCGCAGCGGCAGGCCCCGCCGCAGCCTCAGCCGAGCCAGCCGCAGGAGCCCACCCAGCCGCAGCAGCCGCCGGAGGCGTCCTGGAACGAGCAGGCCCCGCCGCCCGACTGGGCCGCCGAGCCGCCCCCGCCCGACCAGCCGCCCGCTCCGCCGGAGCCGCCTGCGACACAGCCGGCCGATCCCGGAGCGATCGCGCTGGCGCGCGAGGCGATCCGGCCGACGCGCGCGGCCGACTACGAGCCCCCGGTCGACGACACCGCGGCCCGTCTGGCCGAGGCTGACGCCGCGGTGAACCCCGACGACCAGGCCTACGACGGTCCGGCCGCGATGGGTGCCGAGGCGCTGCTCGCTCAGGAGCTGGGTGCAACCATGATCGAAGAGATTCCACACAACTAGGACGGCACAGATGACGAACCCACTCGAAGGCCTCGGCGGCGAGGGCGGCTTCGACCTCAACGCGATCATGCAGCAGGCGCAGGCGCTGCAGAGCCAGATCGTCGACGCCCAGGAGAAGCTCGCCGAGACGATCGTCGACGGCACCGTCGCCGGCGGTGCGGTGACCGTCAAGCTCACCGGCACCGGCGAGCTGGTCGGCGTGGAGATCAAGCAGGGCGAGTTCGACGGCAGCAGCCCCGACGACCTCGAGGACCTCGGTGCCGTGATCGTCGCCGCCTACCGCGAGGCGAAGGGCAAGGCAGACGCCCTCGCCGGCGAGGCGATGGGCCCGCTCGCGGGCGGCCTCGGCGGCGGTATGGGTGCCCCCGGCGGCAACGAGCCGCCGTTCAAGCTCGGCTTCTAGAAGGACAGGCAACAGCGTTGTACGAGGGTGTGGTCCAAGACCTCATCGACGAGCTGGGACGGCTCCCGGGCGTAGGCCCGAAGAGTGCCCAGCGGATCGCTTTCCATCTGCTCCAGGCTGATCCCGCCGACGTACATCGGCTGGCCTCGATCCTCAACGAGGTCAAGGCGAAGGTGAAGTTCTGCTCGGTCTGCTTCAACGTCTCCGAGGAGGAGACGTGCCGGATCTGTCGCGATCCGCGTCGCGAGCAGTCGGTGCTGTGCGTGGTCGAGGAATACAAGGACGTCGTCGCGATCGAGCGCACCCGTGAGTTCCGCGGGCGCTACCACGTGCTCGGTGGGGCGATCAGCCCGATCGACGGGATCGGTCCCGACCAGCTCCGGATCCGTGAGCTCGTCCAGCGGCTCAACGACCCCGGGATCACCGAGGTGATCCTCGCCACGGACCCCAACCTCGAGGGCGAGGCGACGGCGACCTACCTGACCCGTCAGCTGAGCCCGCTCGGGCTGAAGGTCACCCGTCTGGCCAGCGGTCTTCCGGTGGGCGGCGACCTGGAGTACGCCGACGAGGTCACTCTCGGGCGCGCGTTCGCCGGTCGCCGCGCGGCTGAGTAGTCCCTAAGAGCAGACTCTTTACCCTCGTCAGGCCGCGGCTTCGGCGGTAGCCTGACGATTCAAGGGACCTCGGGAAGGGGGCCGTCATGACGAACGACTTGACCGGCAAGGACTTCGCCACCAGCATCGCCGACTCGGTGGAGAGCTTTCTGCTCTCGGTGCGCGCGATCGCTGCAGACGGCGACGGCGGCAGCGCTGTCCCGATGCTGCTGCTGGAAGTGAGCCAGATCCTGCTGGCGGGCGCACGACTGGGCGCCCAGCAGGACTTCGAGCCACGGGAGGAGTTCCAGCCCGACGTCGGCATGGAGGCCGACGTCGACGAGCTCCGGATGGGGCTGGCCGAGATGTTCGGCGACATCGACACCTACAGCTTCGTCTTCGATCCTTACAGCCCGGACGTGGTCGACAGCCAGATCTCCGACGACGTCGCCAGCCTGGTGACCGACCTGGAGTACGGCCTGCGGCACTACCGTCTCGGCGACGTGGACGAGGCGCTGTGGTGGTGGCAGTTCAGCTACGTCAACAACTGGGGCAACCTGGCCGGCGCGGTGCTCAACGCGTTGCTCACGGTGGTCGCTCACGACCGCCTCGACTCCGAGCCGTTCACCGGTGAGGACGAGGACCTGGCGGCCGCTGATGAGATGCTGGAGAAGACGGCCGCGACGGCCACGTAGACTTCTGCGACGTGGGAATCGTCGTTCAGAAGTACGGTGGCAGCTCGGTTGCGGATGCCGCAGGCATCAAGCGTGTAGCTCAGCGAGTGGTCGCGACCAAAGAGCAGGGCCACGACGTGGTCGTGGCCGTGTCCGCCATGGGCGACACCACTGACGAGCTGATCGACCTGGCCAACAAGGTCTCGCCCGACGCCACCGCCCACGCGCGTGAGTTCGACATGCTGCTCACCTCCGGGGAGCGGCAGTCGATGGCACTGCTCGCGATGGCGATCAACGACGTCGCGAACGAACGCGGGCTGGCGTACGAGGCTCGGTCGTTCACCGGGTCGCAGGCCGGTCTGATCACCGACGCGCAGCACGGTCGCGCCAAGATCCTCAGCATCACCCCGGAGCGGATCCAGGCGGCGATCGCCGACGGTGCGATCGCGATCGTGGCCGGCTTCCAGGGCGTCTCCAAGGACACCAAGGACATCACCACGCTGGGCCGTGGCGGCACCGACACCACCGCGGTCGCACTGGCGGTGGCGCTGAACGCCGACGTCTGCGAGATCTACACCGACGTCGACGGCGTCTTCACCGCCGACCCGCGGATCGTCCCGACCGCCCGCAAGCTCAGCGAGGTCGCCTTCGAGGAGATGCTCGAGCTGGCCGCCTCCGGTGCCAAGGTGCTCCACCTGCGCTCGGTGGAGTTCGCCCGGCGCCACAGCCTCCCGATCCACGTACGCTCCTCCTTCTCCACCCTCAACGGCACCGTCGTGAAGGGCAGCATCGACGCGGTCTCGCCGCGCGCCGACCACCAGCCGAGCGCGGACGCCGGCATGGAGGCGCCGATCGTCGCGGCCATCGCCTACGACCGCAGCCAGGCGAAGATCACCGTCGTCAACGCCCCCGACCAGGTGGGCGCCGCCGCAAAGGTCTTCGAGATCATCGCCGGGGTCGGCATCAACGTCGACATGGTGGTCCAGGACTCGTCGTCGGCGGCCGCCGAGCGCACCGACATCACCTTCACGCTGCCCCGTGACGACGCCGAGCGGGCCGGGAAGGCGCTGGAGCTGGCGCGTGACGAGCTCGGCTTCGAGCGGGTGAGCACCGAGCCGCGGATGGGCAAGGTCTCCCTGATCGGCGCCGGGCTGCGTACGCAGCCGAAGAAGATCGCCGACTTCTTCTCCGCCATCGCTCAGGCCGGGGTCAACATCCAGATGATCTCCACCTCGGAGGTCCGGGTCTCGGTCGTCGTCGGTGACGACGAGGTCGACCGCGCGGTCCAGGCCGCGGCGGAGCGGTTCAACGACGTGGAGGTCGAGAAGGTCTCCTACGGCGCCGACGCCAATGGCGACACCCCCGAGATCGTCGGCGTCGCCCACGACCGTGGCGAAGCCAAGATCACCGTCGCCGGCGTCACCGACGAGCCCGGCGAGGCGGCCCGCATCTTCGACACCCTCGCCGACAACGGCATCAACATCGACATGATCGTGCAGAACGTGTCGGCCGAGGAGACGCGGCGTACGGACATCTCGTTCACGCTGCCGCGCGCGGACGTGAAGAAGGCGCGTGCCGCGCTCGGCGACATCCAGGCCGAGGTCGGCTTCGCCGACCCGGTCACCGACGAGCAGATCGGCAAGCTCTCGATCGTGGGTGCCGGGATGCGTACGCATCCGGGGATCACCGCGAAGTTCTTCGCCGCGCTCGCCGCCGAGGGAGTCCTGATCAGGATGGTCTCGACCTCGGAGATCCGCGTCTCGGTGCTCGTCAGCGCCGACGACCTCGACCGCGCAGTGCGCGCCACACACAGAGCATTCGGCCTCGACAGCGACGGAGAGGCCATCGTCTACGGAGGGACCGGCCGATGAGCATCAACCTGGGAATCGTGGGAGCCACCGGGCAGGTGGGCGTCGCCGTACGCCAGATCCTGCTCGAGCGGAACTTCCCGCTCGGCGAGGTCCGTTTCTTCGCCTCCGCGCGTTCGGCGGGCAAGACCATCGAGTTCGGTGAGCGTTCGATCGTCGTCGAGGACGCCGCCACCGCCGACCCGTCGGGGCTCGACATCGCGATCTTCTCGGCCGGCGGCGCCACCTCGAAGGCGCTGGCCCCGAAGTTCGCCGAAGCCGGCGTGATCGTCATCGACAACTCCTCGGCCTGGCGCAAGGACCCGGAGATCCCGCTGGTCGTCTCCGAGGTCAACCCGTCCGCGATGGCCGGGGTGATCGAGGCTCGTCGGGGCATCATCGCCAACCCGAACTGCACCACGATGGCCGCGATGCCGGTGCTCAAGGCGCTCCACGACGAGGCCGGCCTCGAGCGCCTCGTCGTCTCCACCTACCAGGCGGTCTCCGGCTCCGGCGTCGCCGGTGTCGAGGAGCTCGTCCGCGGCATCGCTGCGGCGGGCGACAAGGCGAGCGAGCTGGCCTACGACGGCTCCGCGATCGCCTTCCCCGAGCCGGACAAGTACGTCGAGACGATCGCCTACAACGTCCTTCCCTACGCCGGGTCGCTGGTCGAGGACGGCCTCAACGAGACCGACGAGGAGCAGAAGCTCCGCAACGAGTCCCGCAAGATCCTCTCCCTGCCCGACCTGCGGGTCTCCGGCATCTGCGTCCGCGTCCCGGTCGTCACGGGCCACTCGCTCGCGGTCAACGCCGAGTTCTCCTCGCCGCTGACCCCCGAGCGTGCCACCGAGATCCTCGCGAACGCCCCGGGCGTCGAGCTCCGCGACGTACCCACGCCTCTCTACGCCGCCGGCAAGGACCCGTCCTACGTCGGCCGGATCCGCCAGGACGAGGGTGTCCCGGACAACCGCGGCCTCGCGCTGTTCATCTCCAACGACAACCTCCGCAAGGGCGCCGCGCTCAACACGGTCCAGCTCGCCGAGCTGGTCGCCGCCGCCCTCTGACGAGACGTCACCCACGTCGGCCGAGGTGGCACCACGGTGCCACCTCGGCCGACGGCGTTGACGCTTCGGCCGACGTAGGTGACGCCTCGGCCTGGGTGGTCAGTCGATGTAGTTGGTCGTCACCCAGTAGGCGAGGGCATACGCGGCGGCGGTGAGGATCACCACGATGATCACGCCCCAGGCGTGGTTGAAGACCTCGGTGAGGAACAGCATCGAGAGTACGGCGACAAGGGCCGAGCCGAGGAAGCTGATCGTGAAGGGGGAGCGGGCGCTGGCCAGGCGGAGGAGGTAGCCGCCGACGAGGACCGCGAGCACGAAGACGGCGATGAGGACGACCGCGCCGGTGTCGCCGAGCGACGAGGTGCCACGCGTCCACTGGCTCACCATGCCGCTGAACCAGACGGCCAGAGCCATGACCGCGCCGACGATGGCGCCGATCATGACCGCCGCGGACAAGCCCGACGGGGTGCCGAGGTTGATGCGCCGCTGGATCGCGTCCATCGGCTGCCTCGGGGCCTTCGGCTCTCGCGGAGCCTTGGGTGCCTTCGGCTCCTTCGCGGGCTTGGCCGGCTTCTCGGCCTTCTGCTTGGGCGCAGGCTTCGGCGCAGGCTTCTTCGCAGGTTTCGGTGCAGGCTTCGCCGCGGACTTCTCCGCAGGCGGCTCGGGAGCGACGACGGGTGGCGCCGTCTCCAGCACCTGAGTCTTCTCGGCGGGAGCCTTCTCCGGCTTGGTGCTTGTCGGCTTCGTGCCCCCGCGCTTCTTCTTGAAGCCGAACGACGGCGCGGCGAGCTTGTCGGCGGGGTCGTTGCTCATGAGGGGCAGTTTCGCATGCCGCGCGTCACATTTGAACTCAGGCGCGGGTCAGACGGATGACCGGGATCTCGCGATCGGTCTTCTTCTCGTAGCTCCCGAAGTTGGCAGCCGACGCGACGATCGTCGCCCAGGCCTGCGCCCGCTCCTCACCGTGGAGCTGCTCGGCGACCACCGGGATGGTCTCGCCGCCCAGCTCGATCGTGACGCGGTCGGGGTTGGCCGCGAGGTTGTAGTACCACGCTGGGTTCTTCGCCGCGCCGCCGGCGGAGGCGACGATCAGCCAGGAGCCGTCATCGCCGGGGAACCAGGCCAGCGGCGACGAACGGGGTTCGCCGCTCTTCTTGCCGATCGTCGTGAGCACGAGCAGGCGCATCCCGGCCGTCGTGGAGTCGCTCTTGCGGGCCCGGCGCATCATCAGCTTGTTGCCCAGCTTCAGGAGGGGGTTGGCGGTGGGCTGCCTGGCGCCGCGGGTGCCGTTGCGAGTGTCGAAGCTCATGGCGTCGACACTACCGGCGGGAAATGAACTCAGGCTCGGAGATCTTGCGATCTCCGAGCCTGAACTCGATGTCGGGTTGACAGGATTTGAACCTGCGGCCCCCTCGTCCCGAACGAGGTGCGCTACCAAGCTGCGCTACAACCCGAATGCTGCACCGATCAACGGTCCAACGAGAAATGAGCATAGCCCAGAGACTGCTCCGACTCGTAATCGAGCCCTACCGTCGAGACGCACCACGCGGAGTCAGCGTCAGCAGGGTGGCCTCGGGGCGGCAGGCGATGCGGATCCGGGTGTAGGGAGAGGTGCCGAGGCCGGCCGAGACGTGCAGCCAGGCCTGCCTTCCGGCATGGGTGTGGGTGTGCAGGCCGCGCGCCCGGGCGGGGTCGATGTCGCAGTTGGTGGCCAGCGCCCGCCCGCCGGGCAGGCAGACCTGACCACCGTGGGTGTGACCGGCCAGAATCGCGTCGTAGCCGTCGGCGGTGAACTGGTCCAGGACCCGCAGATAAGGCGCGTGCGCGACCCCGAGGCGTACGTCCGCAGCGGCGTCCGCCGGCCCGGCGACCGCGGGCAGGTTGTCGAGTCCCAGGTGTGGGTCGTCGACGCCGGCGAAGGCGAACTCGATGCCGTTGACCGTCAGCGACGAGCGCGTGTTGGTCAGATCGAGCCAGCCCGACTTGGTGAAGGACGCGGACAGGTCGCGCCAGGGCAGCTCCGGCACGTTCGTACGCCGCTTGCCGTTGTCCGGCAGCAGGTAGCCGAACGGGTTGCGCATCCGCGGCTCGTAGTAGTCGTTGGACCCGTGCACGAAGACCCCGGGCACGTCGAGCAGCGTGCCGAGGGCGTTGACGATCGCCGGCACCGCCCGCTGGTGGGCGAGGTTGTCGCCGGTGTCGACGACCAGGTCCGGCTTCAACGCGGCCAGCGAGGCGATCCAGTCGAGCTTCTTGTGCTGCGAGGGGACCACGTGCATGTCGGAGAGGTGCAGCACCCGCAGCGGGTCCGCGCCCTCCGGAAGCACGGGCAGCGTCACCTCGCGCAGCGTGTACTGACGGGCCTCCCACAGGGCGTACGTCGTCAGGGCCGCGCCGGTGGCGAGCCCGGTGGCGAGGGTTGCGCCGATTACTGAGGCGAGCCGCATGGCTCAACCCTGCCACAATGGGTCCCATGAGCTCTTTGAAGGACCGACTTCGCACCGACCTGACCTCCGCGATGAAGGCTCGGGACAAGGACCGTGCCGGCACGCTGCGGATGGTCATGGCCGCGATCAGCGAGGCCGAGGTCGCCGGTAAGGAGGCCAAGGAGCTCACCGACGACGAGATCATCACGATCCTCACCCGTGAGGCCAAGAAGCGCCGCGAGGCGGCCACCGCCTTCGCCGAGGGCGGCCGCACCGAGCAGGCCGAGAAGGAGACCGGGGAGGCGGCGGTGATCACGGAGTATCTGCCCGCTCAGCTGAGCGCCGAGGAGATTTCCGACCTGGTCAGCAAGGCCATCGCCCAGACCGGTGCCGCCGAGGAGGGGATGCGCGCGATGGGCAAGGTGATGGGCATCCTGACCCCGCAGACCAAGGGCAAGGCCGATGGCGGCGCCGTGGCCGCTGAGGTGCGCAAGCAGCTCGCCTGACGGCAGCACCGAACGAAGCGTGGCCCCCACCGGATCGGTGGGGGCCACGCTCGTCGTCAGGGCCAGGCGTCAGCCGGTCGGCCACTCCCAGCCGAAGTCGGGCTCGTTCGGATCGGCTCTCGGCTTCGGCTTGGCGTCGTCCTCCGGGGGCGTCGACTCCTCGGGCTGCTTTTTCTTCTTCTTCGGCTCGGGCTTCGGCTCCGGGCCCAGCGAGGTGTAGATCGTGATCGGCGACCCCTTGGCAGCGTCGCCCGACGGGGTGGTGAAGGCCACCAGGCCGCGGTCGTACTCCGAGTAAGCCTCCGGGCCCACCTGGACCTGGAAACCGGCGCCTCGCAGAACCTTCGTGGCCTTCTCGACGGTCATGCCACCGACCCACGGGACGTCGACCGTGTTACCCGCGATCACCTTCGGGTCGACTTCGTGGAAGTCCACCCACTTGAGGTACTTGTCGATGACCTTCATCGCGTCGCCCCACATCGGCGCCGCGACGGCTGAGCCGGAGGCCTCGCCGATGTAGGACCCGCCGACGTACTGGCCGTTGAGGGTCTTCCACGTGCCGTCGTAATTAGCGCCGGCGACCATCGCGGCGGTGGCCAGCTTCGGGGTGTAACCCATGAACCAGACGGCCATGTTGCTGTTGATGGTTCCGGTCTTGCCGGCGGCCGGCACCGAGAGTGCCTGGTTGCTTGCGAAGCCGCCTTCGATGAGACCGCGAAGGATGTCGTTGACAGCATCGGCGGTGCCCTGGGCCATGACCTGCTTGCAGGTTGGCTTGTAGGTCTTGATCACCTTGTCGTTGGCGTCGAGGATCTCGTTCACCGGGACCGAGTCGCAGTGCTTGCCGCGAGCGCCGAAGGTTGCGTACGCCTCTGCCATCTCGAGGGGGCTCACGCTCGTGACGCCGAGAGCGAAGGACGGCACTCGCTCACCGTTGGTGCAGCCGGTCTGGGCGGACTTGCAAGCCGCTCCGGTCTCCTTGTCGCGCCCGAAGGGGGCGTCGAGCTGAACGCCCATCTTCTGGGCCATCTTGTAGGGGGCACAGAATCCAGTGATCTGAGTGAGCTGGGCGTAGAAGGTGTTCACCGACTCACGAGTGCCGGTGTAGGCGTCCTTCATCCCTGAGGTCGTCGAGTTCCTGACGGGCCACGGGCCGTTGAACTTGCCGTCGCCAGGGCAAGGCGCGAACGACGACTGGTCGAGCGTCAGCTGTTCAGGGGAGTTGATCTTCTGCTTGAGCGGAAAGCCCTGCTCGATCGCGGCAGTCAGGACGAACGGTTTGAAGGTGGATCCGGCCTGGAATCCGGCCGAGTCACCGTACTGGGTCGGGACCATGTAGTTGAGGTACGACTGGCCCTTCTTCCGCTTGTCGCCCATCGGCCGCGATTGGGCGAGCCCTCGCACCCGGCCGGTGCCGGGCTCGACCATGGCAAGCGCGCCGATCGCGTCGTCCGTGGCGTTGACGTGGTCTTCGACCGAGGCCTGAGCCGCGTCCTGGAAACGCTGGTCCAACGTGGTCTTGATGGTCAGGCCGCTGGACCTGATCAGCGCCAGTCGGTCGGCCTCCGTCTCGCCGAAGGAGGGATCCTTGACCAGCCAGTTGAGAACGTAGTCGCAGAAGAACTCCGCGGACGAGCCGAGGCAGCCGTTGCGCTGCTTCTGCACGTTGAGGCCGAGGCCGGCGTCCTTCAGCTTCTCCGCCTCGGGACGGGAGACGACCTTGAGCGCGGCCATCCGGTCGATGACGACGTTGCGGCGGGCGATGGTGGCGTCGGGGTAGTTGGTCGGGTCGTAGCCGGTGGGGTTCTTCACCATCCCGGCCAGCATCGCCGACTGCTGCCAGTTGAGCTCGGAGGCGTTGACGTTGAAGTAGTGCTTCGCGGCCGCCTGGACGCCGTAGGCGCCGTCACCGAAGTAGGCCGCGTTGAGGTAGCGCTCCAGGATCCAGTCCTTCGAGTGCTGCTCCTCCAGCGCGATCGCGTAGCGCAGCTCGCGGATCTTGCGGGCGGTCGACTTCTCGATGGCCGCCTTGCGCTCGGCCTCGGTCTTCGCGGAGTAGACCAGCGTCGTCTTCACCAGCTGCTGGGTGATCGAGGAGCCACCCTGGACCGAGTCGCTGGCCTGGTTGGTGATCAGCGCGCGCAGCGTGCCCTTGAGGTCCATCGCGCCGTGTTGGTAGAAGCGGTAGTCCTCGATCGCCAGGAGCGCCTTCGTCATGTTGGACGAGATCTGGTCGAGCGGGCGGTAGACGCGGTTCTGGTCGTAGAGCGTCGTGATCAGGTTGCCCTTGCGGTCGACGATCTTGGTCGTCTGGGACATGTCGTCGACCTCGAAGGCCTTCGGCAGCGAGTCCATCTTCTCGGCCGTCTCCTTGGCCGCGATCCCGGCCACCCCGGCGAAGGGGATGGCCAGACCTGCGGCGACGACCCCGAGGACGGCTGCCACTCCACACATGACGGCGAGATGCTTGAGCACGGTCTGCGGGCGCAGCGACGGCGAGGACATGCTCGTCATCGTAGGTGATCGCGGCTAATAGCACATGATTCGCAACCGGGGCCGGACAGGGAGGCCACAAAGGGGTCCCGAGGCCCCTACTAGTCATTTCGGACTACGTACTTTGGGTAAGAAGGGTGTGTCACTCGACAGGTCAGGGTCCTTAACCTTTAGTCCGCACGGGCGCCCACGCCGTCAACTGGGGAGGGCGATGCGCTCCGACGAAGGGATGGCACACAATGTGGGTTGATGAATGGTCGCTACAGGCCGCTTGTCGTGAGAACGAGCCCGACGAGCTCTTCGTACGTGGCGCCGAGCAGAACAAGGCCAAGCTGGTCTGCTCCGGCTGCGCGGTCCGCACCGAGTGCCTGGCCGAGGCGCTCGACAACCAGATCGAGTGGGGTGTCTGGGGCGGCATGACCGAGCGCGAGCGTCGCGCGCTGCTCCGCCGCAGCCCCAACGCCTCGTGGCGTGCCGTGCTCGAGGCCGCACGCACCCGTGCCTCGGTGGAGTGATCACTCGTCCCCTACTCGAGTGGATCGCTGAAGATCTTGGTCTGAGCCAGGACGTACGTGACGTACGTCCTGGCTCGACCCTTTTTCCAGGTGCTCAGCCCTGGGCCAGCAACCGGCCGATCTCGCGGAGCCCGTCGAGATCGTGTACGTCACCGGGCAGCGCCGGCACCACGGCGGTCGGCACGTGCGGGTGGGCGACGGCGAAGCGCTCGCGCAGCTGGTCCTGACGCTCGACCAGCAGGGCGCGGTCGGCGTGGAGCCGCAGCAGGCCGGCGGTGAGCGGTGCGTCGGGGAGACGCTCCGAGGCGGCACCGGCCGCGGCGGCGGTGAGCGAGGCCTCGTCGGGCAGGGTGGCCCGGTTGACGACCAGCCCCTGGAGCGGCATCCGGTCACCGGAGAGCCGCTCGACGAAGTAGGCGGCCTCGCGCAGTGCGTCGGGCTCAGGCGCCGCGATGACGAGGAAGGCGGTCTCGTCGGCCTGGAGCAGTGCGTACGTCTCCTGTGCTCGTTGCCGGAAGCCACCGAAGACGGTGTCGAGCGCGGTGACGAAGGTCTGCAGGTCGGTGAGCATCTGCCCGCCGAGCACCTTCTTGAGCGCGTTGGTCACGATGCTGATCCCGGCCGACATCAGCCGGACCGGTCCCTTCGCCGGCGCCAGCATCAGGCGCAGGAACCGGCCGTCGAGGAAGCTGGAGAGGCGTTCGGGTGCGTCGAGGAAGTCGAGGGCGCTCCGGCTCGGGGGCGTGTCGACGACGATCAGGTCGTAGTCGCCGTTGCCGCCGTTGTGGGCGAACGAGTCGCGGTAGAGCTGGCCGAGCTTCTCCATCGCCATGTATTCCTGCGTGCCCGCGAAGCTGGAGCTCAGCGCGATGTAGAACTGGTTGTTGAGGATCTGCTGGGCCTTCTCGGGGCTGGCCTGGGACTCGACCACCTCGTCGAAGGTGCGCTTCATGTCGAGCATCATCGCGTCGAGCCGGCCCGGTCCGACCCCGGGTACGGGGCGCGGGGTGTTGTCGAGCTGGGCGATGCCCATCGACTGGGCGAGGCGCCGGGCGGGGTCGATCGTCAGCACGACCACCTTGCGGCCGCGCTCGGCCGCCCGCAGGGCGAGTGCGGCCGACGTGGTCGTCTTGCCGACACCGCCGCTGCCGCAGCAGACGATGATGTGGGTGTTGCGATCGTCGAGCAGCCGGTCGACCTCGAGGGTCCGGGTGTGGTCGGCGTGGGCGGCCAGCGGGCCGACGCGTGGGTGAGACGTCATGCGAGCCCCTGGTCCTTCAGCTCGGCAGCGAGCTCGTAGAGCCCGCCGATGTCGATGCCGCCGGCGATCCGGTTGAGTTCGTAGGTCGGGACACCGAGACCGGCGACGAGGTCACGCTGGGCGTCCTCGAGGGATCGGCGCTCGGCGTACTCCTTCGCCTCCGTGGTCAGCGCGGCGATCAGGGCCGGGTCGGGCTCGACGCCGGCGCGCTTGAGGTCCTCGGCGATGGTCTCGCCGTCGAGCGAGCCGGTGAGGGCGGCGGCGAGGGACTCGTCGGGGAGGTCGCGAGGGCGCACCTGGTTGACGATGACGCCGCCGACCGGGAGCCCGGCGGCACGGAGCTCGCTGATGCCGTCTGCGGTCTCCTGGACCGGCATCTCCTCGAGCAGGGTGACCAGATGCACCGCGGTCCGCCGGGAGCGGAACAGCGTCATCATCGTGTCGGCCTGGTTCTTGATCGGACCGACCTTGGCCAGGCCCGCAACGGACTCGGACACGTTCAGGAAGGTCGTGATCCGGCCGGTCGGGGGAGCGTCGAGCACGACGGCGTCGTAGGTGCGGGCGCCCTTGTTGCGGCTGTTGCGCTGGACGGCCTCGAAGAGCTTGCCGGTCAGGAGGACGTCCCTGACCCCGGGCGCGATCGTGGTCGCGAACTCGATGACGCCGAAGCGGTCGAGGGCGCGGCCGGCCGGGCCGAGCTTGTAGTACATCTTGAGGTATTCGAGGAGCGCTTCCTCAGGAGCGATGTGCAGGGCGTAGACGTTGCCCGGCTCGGCGTCGGCGCCGGACCGGGAGCGCATCCGCAGCCCGGTCGCGATGCGGGTCTCGGCATAGGGCAGCGGGTCGACGTCGAACATCCGCGCCACTCCCTGCCGGCCCTCGACCTCGCAGAGCAGGACGTTCTTTCCGTGGGAGGCCAGCCCGAGCGCCAGGGCCGCAGCCACCGTCGACTTGCCCGTGCCGCCCTTGCCGGTCACCACGTGCAGCTGCACATGGGGCCAGTCGGAACTCATGGGGTGACTCTAACGGGGACGTGCCGTCAGGGGGTGATGTTGAGGTTCTCGACAATCTTGCTGCCGAGCGTGGTGTCGCCGGTGATCGTCACCTTGGCGGGGTCGGCGGAGGCCCGGCCGCCGGCGAGGAGGACGTACGTCTCGCGGTCGGTGGAGAGTGTGACGGTGGGCTCGGCCACCGGGTCCACGACGGGGACTCCCTTGCCCTCCCGGGTGACCGTGAAGGCGTACGGAGCGTGGCCCTCGGCCTCGACCACGACCGTGCAGCCGGGGTCGGCGCCGGCCTTCTTGGCGAGCACGAACCCGACGCCTTCGAGCAGGTAGTCGGCGGTGTGGAGGGCGCCGGCGGTGTCGAGGTTGCCCGGGCGGCCGGTCGCGCGGCGGATGTCCTGCTCGTGCAGCCAGACGTCGAGCGGCCGGTTGCGGAGCAGCTTGCCGTTGCTCCACCCGATCGCACCGAAGACGCCGGGCGGGGGCGCCGCCGGGTCATCGGGCGGGGAGGCGAGCAGCTCCTGATGGCGTACGGAGGAGTAGCGGCGGATCTCGTCGATGATGCTCGCCGGTGCGGCCTCGCGGCGGGTGAGCACGCCGACCTCGGTGAACTGGCCCATCGGCGACCTGATGTGGGCCGACTCGGGGACCTCCGCCTCCTCGCGCGGAGCACCGGCGGTCAGGCCCTCGAGGTGAGCGACGTGGGAGGCGATGGCGCGGACGTCCCAGCCGGGCAGATCGGTGGGCCGGTCCCAGTCGGACTCGGAGAGCTCCTCCAGGAGCGCGAGGAGGTCCTGGATCGAGGACCACCAGGTGTCGACGTACGTCTTCAGCTGCTCGGTGGAAGTCACGGGGCCGACGGTAGTGGCTCTGTCGCTCGGTTGGAAGATCCAACCATGTCATCGGGAGGAGCGGTGCCGGCCTCGCGAAGTAGGGTGCGGCTATGACCAAGTGGGAATACCAGGTGGCGCCGGTCCTCAATCACGCAGCGGCGCAGATCCTCAACAACTTCGGTGCCGACGGGTGGGAGCTCGTCACCATCCTCGACAACGGCACGGGCAACTACGTCGGATTCTTCAAGCGGGCGGTCTCGGAGTGAGCGCCGCCCCTGAGGAGGTCCTCGCCGAGCTCGGGCTGAGCGTCCCGGACGTGGTGCCGCCGGTGGCCGCATACATCCCGGCGGTGCGCTCGGGCAACCACGTCTTCACCTCGGGCCAGCTCCCGATGAAGGACGGTGCGCTGCTCTCGGTCGGCAAGGTCGGCGGGGACGTCACGGCCGAGGACGGCTACGCAGCCGCGCAGCAGTGTGCGCTCAACGCCCTGGCCGCGGTCAAGGCCGAGATCGGTGACCTCTCGCAGGTCAAGCGGGTCGTGAAGGTGCTGTGCTTCGTCGCCTCCACGCCCGACTTCACCGGCCAGCCGGGTGTCGCCAACGGTGCTTCCGAGCTGCTCGGCAAGGTCTTCGGCGACGCCGGCCGGCACGCCCGCTCGGCCGTCGGCGTGCCCGTCCTGCCGCTGGACGCGCCTGTCGAGGTGGAGATCGTCGTCGAGATCTGAGCCTCGGTCTGAGTCTCGGATGGGGGTGGGGCGCGGGGTGTGAGCGTCGCTACAGTGACGAGCGTGCGCATCCCGATCCCTCCTGTCCGGCTTGGTGACGACATCGTGGCCTTGGCCGGGGAGTACGCCGAGGGCGTACGCACCCCGGTCGAGCCGCGCGACGCGGCGACGGTCCTGCTGCTGCGGCCGGGCTCAGATGCCGGGTCCTCTTCCGGCCCGGAGGTCTATCTGCTCCGTCGTCAGCTGACGATGGGGTTCGCCGCCGGGATGGCCGTCTTCCCCGGCGGTGGTGTGGACGTACGCGACGCCGAGCTGCCCGACTCCTGCTGGGCCGGGCCGTCGGCCGGTGAGTGGGCACGCCGGCTCGGGGTCGACGAGGCCCGCGCGCGGGCGCTGGTCGCCGCGGCGGTGCGGGAGACATTCGAGGAGTGCGGCGTACTGCTCGCCGGGACGTCGGCCGATGCCGTCGTCGACGACGTCTCGGGCTCGGACTGGGAGGCGGACCGGGTCGCGCTGGAGTCGCACTCGCTGTCGTTGACCGAGCTGCTGACCCGGCGCGGGCTGGTGCTGCGTACGGATCTGTTGGGGCCGTGGGCCGCCTGGACGACGCCGGTCTTCGAGCCGAAGCGCTTCGCGACCTGGTTCTTCGTCGCCCGGCTGCCCGAGGGGCAGGTCACCCGGGACGTGTCGAGCGAGTCCTCCTCGGTGCACTGGCTCAGCGCCGCCGAGGCGGTCGACCAGGTCGAGGCCGGCGAGCTGGCGATGATGCCGCCGACCTACCTCAACTGCCTCGAGATCGCCTCGATCGGCACCGAGGACGACGTGCTCGCCGCCGCCGCGGAGCGCGAGCTGACCATGTTCACGCCGGCCGTCACGGAGGTCGACGGCGGCCACGCCCTGTCGATGATGCCGCTGCACGCATCGCTCGTCGCCGGAAGGGGACGCTCATGACCGAGTCCTGGTCAGGTGGGACCTTCGGGGAGCGCGGCCAGTGCATCCTCGCGCCCAACCCCGGCATCATGTCGCTCGACGGCACCAACACCTGGGTGCTGCGCGAGCCGGGAGCGCGCCGGTCGGTCGTGATCGACCCCGGCCCTCTCGACGAGGGGCATCTCGATGCGGTCGCGGAGGCCGCCGGCGAGGTGGCGACGGTGCTGCTGACCCATCACCACTACGACCACTCCGAGGCGGCACGGGCCTTCGCCGAGCGGGTCGGGGCCGGCGTACGTGCTCTCGATCCGGAGTACCGGCTCGGCACCGAGGGGCTCGGCGACGGTGACGTGATCGAGGTCGACGGCCTGGAGATCCGCGTCGTCGGGACACCCGGGCACACCTCGGACTCGCTGTCGTTCTGGCTGCCGGGAGACGGAGCCGTACTCACCGGAGACACTGTCCTCGGGCGCGGGACCACCGTGGTCGCCCACCCCGACGGCGAGCTCGGTGCCTATCTGGACTCGCTCGACCGCCTCCACGCGCTCGCCTCCGAGCACGGCGTCGGCAGCGTCTGGCCCGGTCATGGCCCGGTCATCGGGAACGCTCTCGGAGCGCTCGACTACTACATCGCCCACCGCCGCGAGCGCCTCGGACAGGTCGAGGGCGCCCTCGCCGAGCTCGGCGCCACGCCCGTCGAGGCGGACCCGAGGGCGATCGTCGAGATCGTGTACGCCGACGTCGATCAGGTCCTGTGGGGTGCGGCCGAGCTCTCGGTGCGAGCGCAATTGGCTTACCTCGCTGGGCGCTGAGGCCTACTGTTCGGCTCATGCCGATCCTGTCCGGAGCCGAGCTCCTGCTTCCCGACCCGCCCGCGTGGCGGTCCTGGCTGGAGGAGCACTATGCCGACACGCCCGCGGTCTGGCTGGTGCTGACCAAGAAGGGTGGCACGCTGACCACGTTGACCTGGCAGACCGCGCTCGACGAAGCGCTCTGCTTCGGCTGGATCGACGGTCAGGCCCGGCGGCGCGACGAACAGTCGTCGTTCCAGCGGTTCACGCCGCGTGGGCCGAAGAGCCGCTGGTCACTGCGGAACGTCGAGCACATCGCCCGGCTCGAGGCCGAGGGCCGGATGACCGCCGCCGGACGGGCGGCCGTGGAGGCGGCGAAGGCGGACGGGCGGTGGGAGGCGGCGTACGCCGGTCCGGCCACCGCCGAGACCCCTCCCGATCTCCTCGCCGCGATCGCCGCGGTGCCCGAGGCGCAGGCGATGTACGACGTCCTCACCTCGCAGAACCGCTACGCCCTCTATCACCGCATCACCGCACTGAAGACCGAGGCCGCCCGGGCGCGCAGGATCGAGGAGTACGTCGCCATGCTGGCGCGGCACGAGACGCTCCATCCCCAGAAGCGCCGGCCTCAGTAGCTCCGTTCAGGTGGCCGTCTCGGTCTTCTTTCGTCTGATGTGCCCCCAGATGAGGAAGCCGGTCACGACCGCCCCGATGGCTCCGATGGGCGGCAGCCAGCGGAGCGGGCTGGGCTCGGCCCACTCGGTCTCCGGAACCGAGACCACGACGTCAGGGGACAAAGACGTTGCGACGCTTAGGTTCTGTACGCCGGTGTCGATGTGAGCGACGATGTCGGTCGACCCATCGGAGGCGACCGTACGGAGATCCCTGTCGTCCTCATTCCTGGTCACGATCAACGCCGTGCCATGGGGGTCCCAGCCGGCGACGCCTTCGAAGGTCCGACCGTCGACGTCGACGCTGCGAACTGAAGGCTTCCGTCCGAGGCTGAGCACTGTGCGTGTGCGGGTGAAGCCGACCGAACCAATGCTCGGACCGTCGTCGCCGACCGTGGATCCGACCCAGGTCGACACCGTGGTGGACTCGTCTCCCGGAAAGTCACCTTCATAGCCTGGCCATACCCGCGTACGGTCGTTCGAACGCATCCCGACCGTGCCGTCGGCGGAGATGCCCGCGTTGGTCCAGGAGCCATCAGGAAGGTGTTGGCTCGTGCCGTCCGAGATGTTGATCCTCCCTGCATCCTCAGACCCTCCCTGCTCGCTGGACCACACCAGCCAGGTGGAATCGGGTGACCAGGCGAGGCTCCTCACCCGGTTGTGATTGCCGGTGATCCCGAGAACGAAGGTGTCGACATCCCCTGAGAGCAGGTTGACGATGTTGACGCGACTTCCGTCAGGCCCCTTCCACGTCGAATACGCGAGTCGAGAACCGTCGGGTGACAGTTCCACGGTCGGTTCGTCGGAGAGCACTCGGGTTCCGTCGCTGTCCGGCAGGGCGAGCCTGTGGTAGCTGCCTGCCGCAGTGATCACCACGGCTTGGATCTGTTCCCGGCTGTAGGGATCCTCGAAGGCGGCGACGGCCCAGCCGACGTCGAACGAGGTGCTGACGGGCACGTTGGGAGCGCCCTCCTGAAACGGGTCGTTCCAGCGGATCTGGGTGGGAATCACAGCACGACTCGGTGCGTTCGAATCACCTTGCGCCTCGATCTCGATCACGCCGCCTGGTCCCTCCACGTTGTCACCTCGCGACAAGGCGCCGGTCGTATCGATGAGGAAGAGAGCGCCCGCGAGGATCAGCAGAGCAGCGAGGACGGCGACGACCAGGAGCATGCGCCTCGCTCGCCGCCAGACGACGACCACCACGAGTGCAGCAACCAGCCAGAAAACCGCCCCGCCGATCCACGGAGGCCAGAAGAACGGTTTGCTCCGAGGCACCGTCGGGTGCTTGATCGAGTCGGCGTCGATGAGGTCGTAGGCGATGCTCACCGTGTCCGCAACCGTCCCGGCGCTGCCGTCGAGTGCGATCAGCGAGTTGCCACCGGCGACCTTGTCCGCTGCCTCGTCATCGACGTTCCAGACCTGACCGAAGTAGACGTTGTCGGCGCCGTAGAGTTTGAGCAGCGGCGCATCTCCCGACCAACCGACTGGCCGCCACATGCCATCGGAGGGGGTGGCGTAGGTCTGGCCGTCCCCGTCCACGGGGACAAGCCCATCGTCCGAGGTGATGTAGAGGTCAGAGCCGTGGAACATGATCGGCACGTAGACGGAAGCCTTCTCGGGAAGCCGCAGAGCGGTGAGCTTCCCCTCGGCGGACTGGACATGTAGTTGATCATCGGGGGTGCCGTTGAAGGCGATCGCACCCTCGTCGGAGACCGCCCAGAGGCTGAGGTCTGTCGCGTCGCCGATCTCGCCGGAGTAGGTGGTCACCTCGGCCGACGCGTGGGTGATGACGCCCGCAACGACATCGCCTGGGACGTACCCCTCGGAGTCCCAGCGGTCCATCTGGAGGCCGGTCCAGAGCAGCTGGTTGCCACCCTCGGACCACTCCACGTCGGTGACGTAGGTGCTCCCGTCGTAGCTGAGGTCCCACTCGGAGATTTCGCCGGTGGTCAGGTCGGCGATGCGTACGCCGCCCGAGACGCGCTGACTGTCGGGCGCCGCGTCACGACCCAGACCCCAGGACCACGCCAGGTGGGTCCCGTCCGGTGAAAGGGCGAGCGGGCGGTGCCCGCCGTCGTCGCCGTATGAGTTCTGCCAGTAGGGATCGAGGCCGATGAAGTCGTCGAGGGCGAGCGGGTGGTAGTCGCCGTCGTCCGCATCGACGACGATCGCGACGGCGCCGTTCGAGTCCTGAGCCGGTTGGGCGTACGCGATCGCGCCGGCGCCGATGGCCAGGTCGTGTTCGAGCTTCCCGACGTTGACATAGCGGCCGTCTTCGGTCTCGGCCAGCCACGTCGGCGCCGCATAGATCGTGTCGGGGACGGCGAGCTCGGTGTCGCCTCGGGCGGGGTCGACCTCGGCCGAGTCGCGGTGCGGAGCGAGGGCGATGGAGCCGGCGATGAGGGCGACGGCGGCCGAGATCGCACTGACGGCGATGACGACGGAGCGGCGATGGGCGCGGCGGCCGCGGGCGAAGGTGTCGGTGGGAACGTACACCTCAGGGGCGCGCTCGGCGATGCGGTGGAGCTCCTCGCGGAGCTGCTGGTCAGTCATGGAGGAGCTCCTCGAGATGAGGTGCGAGGGTGCGCAGGCGGTCGAGAGCCTTGCGGGTCGTGGACTTGACCGTGCCGGAGTGGATCCCGAGGACGTGGGCGGTCTGGACCTCGGTGAGATCTTCGAAGAATCTGAGCACGAGGATCGTGCGCTGTCTCGGGGTCAGCTCGGCGAGGGCCTGCTCGAGGCTCAGCCGGAGGTCGGAGTCCTTCGCCGGGGCAGAAGGTGCCTCGTACGACTCCATCGGAGTCTCCTGAAGACGACGTCGGCGCCACCAGGAGATGTTCTGGGTGTAGAGAATGCGCCGGACGTACGGCTCGGGGTCGCCCTGGATGCGATGCCACGACTTCGCGGCAGAGAGGAGCGCCTGCTGGACGAGGTCTTCGGCGAGATGCGCGTCACCGGTGAGCAGGTAGGCGGTTCGGGACAGCGCCGGGACCCGGGAGCGTACGAAATGCTCGAACGCCCCGCGATCGAGATCTGTGGGGGAGAACAAAGACACGGCCTCCTTTCACCGGCTACTACGCCGGATGAAAGGAGGCCGGGTGCCTGTTGGAAGGTAAAGACTCAGCGGGCGCGGCGGGCCATGCGCTCAATATCCATGATGACCACGCTGCGCGGCTCGAGGCGGAGCCAGCCGCGGCTGGCGAAGTCGGCCAGGGCCTTGTTGACCGTCTCGCGGGAGGCGCCGACGAGCTGGGCGAGCTCCTCCTGGGTGAGGTCGTGGTGGACGTGGACGCCGTCGTCGGCGGTGCGGCCGAAGCGGTCGGCGAGGTCGAGGAGGGCCTTCGCGACGCGGCCGGGGACGTCGGAGAAGACGAGGTCGGCGACGACGTCGTTGGCCTTGCGGAGGCGGCCGGCCAGCTGGGCGAGCAGGCCGCGGGCGACGACCGGGCGGCCCTCGAGCCACTTGAGGAGGTCCTCGTGCGAGAGGCTGGCGAAGGCGGAGTCGGTGACCGCGGTGACGGTGGCCGAGCGGGGGCCCGGGTCGAAGAGCGAGAGCTCGCCGAACATCTGGCCGGGGCCCATGATCGCGAGCAGGTTCTCGCGGCCGTCGGACGAGGTGCGGCCGAGCTTCACCTTGCCGTCGATCACGACGTACAGCTTGTCGCCGGAGTCACCCTCGTGAAAGAGCACCTCTCCGCGGCGGAGCTTCGACTCTGCCATCGAGGCGTGCAGGGCCGTCATCGACTCGTCGTCGAGTGCGCTGAAGAGCGGTGCCTGACGGAGTACGTCGTTGTCCATTGCGGCCATTCCTCCTGGATTTTCCCCACATCCGCGGGTATTACACCGGGAATCCTATCTGTGGAACGTCTCACAGGTGCACATCCCCCACCGATAAGCCACCGATAAGCCCAGAAAGTGCATGTGTGTGGCCGTATTTGTGCTAGTCGTCTGCTGGGCCGGATCGGGATTGTCGGTGCGGCCGCGTAGCCTTGCTGCGTGCCTGCCCAGAAGTTTGCGACTGAGACGCGCCTGGGTCTGGTGCGTCGCGCCCGTCGGATCGACCGCATCCTCGGTGAGACCTACCCGGATGCGAAGGCCGAGCTCGACTTCACCAACCCGTTCGAGTGCCTGGTCGTCACGGTGCTGAGCGCACAGACGACCGACAAGCGGGTCAACCTGGCCTCGCCCGCCCTGTTCGCGGCCTACCCGACCGCGAAGGAGATGGCCGCCGCGCCCCGGGAGCACCTGGAGCAGCTCGTCGGGCCGCTCGGGTTCTTCCGCGCCAAGACCGACGCGCTGCTGAAGCTGAGTGCCGTGCTGGTGGAGGAGTACGACGGGGAGGTGCCCTCCCGCCTGGAGCAGCTGGTCAAGCTGCCCGGTGTCGGGCGCAAGACTGCCAACGTGGTGCTCGGCAACGCCTTCGGCAAGCCGGGGATCACCGTCGACACCCATTTCGGCCGGCTCTCGCGCCGCTTCGGCTGGACGACGGAGAAGGACCCGGTCAAGGTCGAGCACGAGGTCGGCGCACTGTTCGAGAAGCGGGACTGGACGATGCTGTCCCACCACGTGATCTGGCACGGGCGGCGGATCTGTCACGCCCAGAAGCCGGCGTGCGGTGCCTGCCCGGTGTCGCAGCTGTGCCCTGCGTACGGTGAGGGACCGACCGACCCGGTCGCCGCCGCGAAGCTGGTCCGCACGGAGGGCCGCAACTGATGCTTCGTAGAGTTGGTGCGGCGATGGCCGCTCTGCTGCTGGCGAGCCTGGCCGGTTGCGGCACCGAGTCCTCGGCCGGTGGCGGGCAGTCCGGCGCGCCGCTCGGCGACGGACCGTCCTCCTCGAACGTCGACGTGGCCACCGACGAGATGGTGGCTGCCAAGAAGGCTTCCGACGTGGAGGAGTGCCGCCCGGGGTCTGCGAGCGACGGTGGTCTGCCGTCGGTCGAGCTGCCGTGCCTCGGTGGTGGCGAGCCGGCCGACCTCGCCTCCTTCGAGGGGCCGATGGTGATCAACCTCTTCCAGGGCTTCTGCGCGCCCTGCAAGGAGGAGATGCCCGCGCTGCAGCGCTTCTACGAGACCTAC
This sequence comes from Nocardioides luteus, assembly GCF_015752315.1. Classification (NCBI taxonomy): domain Bacteria; kingdom Bacillati; phylum Actinomycetota; class Actinomycetes; order Propionibacteriales; family Nocardioidaceae; genus Nocardioides; species Nocardioides luteus. The sequence goes on along the minus strand of NZ_JADOVJ010000001.1, from coordinate 5,137,997 downwards.
GGTGACGAGGTGCCGGTGATCGGCATCGACGTCCTGGACACCGTCCCCGGGGTCGCGCTCGAAGAGGCGATCTCGCGCGGGGTGACCTTCCCGATGTACGCCGATCCCGGCGGTGAGCTGCAGGGCGGCCCGCTCACCGCGCGAGCGGTGCCGACGACGTACGTCCTGTCCTCCTCGGGTGAGGTGGAGCTGCTTCAGATGGGCGGAATGGACAGCGAGACCCAGGTGAAGCAGCTGGTCGAGAAGAAGCTGGGGATCACGCTGTGAGCGAGCCTCAGCGGGCGGACCGTCCTGGCTTCGCGCGGCCGGAGTGGTTCGACGAGATCGTCGACGCGGCCGAGCGGATCCAGGGCGAGGACATCTCGCAGTTCCTGCCGCCGGCGGACGGCAGCGCGCGGGAGTCGGCCGTGCTCATGCTCTTCGGTGAAGGTCCCGAGGGCCCCGATCTGTTGCTGACCGAGCGCTCGCACACGATGCGCTCGCACCCCGGCCAGGTGTCGTTCCCGGGCGGCCGGCTCGATCCGGGGGAGACCGCCGAGGAAGCCGCGCTCCGCGAGGCGTGGGAGGAGACCGGCCTCGATCCGACAGGTGTCGACGTCGTGGGTCGGTTGCCGGCGCTGTGGATCCCGTTCTCCAACCATGCCGTGGTGCCGATCATCGCGTGGTGGCGGGAGCCGTCGCCGGTGACGACGCGCTCGGTCGAGGAGGTCCACGCGGTCTATCGGGTGCCGTTGTCCGATCTCATGGATCCGGCCCACCGGATCCAGGTGGGTTCGCCGGGGCGCGGGGGATGGCTGATGCCCGCGTTCTTGATCGGACCGGAGAAGGATGTCATCCTCTGGGGCTTTACAGGTGGAATCATCAACCGCTTCTTCACCTATCTCGGGTGGATCTCGGAGATTCCGGACGCCCCGATCAAGGAGTTGCCCGAATACATGCTGCAGGGACGCGAACGGAATCGGCCGTGAACTTTCTTGATTGGATCCTGATCGTCCTCGTCGGCGCCTATGCGCTTTCGGGCTACTGGCAGGGCTTCATCACCGGCGCTTTCGCGACCGGTGGACTGCTGCTCGGTGGCTTCATCGGCATCTGGCTGGCGCCGAAGGTGCTGGGCAGCGCGGCGCCGTCGTTGTGGGTATCGCTCGGTGCGCTGTTCGTCGTGATCGCCTGCGCATCCATCGGCCAGGCGGTGCTGCAGTACGGCGGAGTCCGGGTGCGCGACGAGATCACCTGGCAGCCGGCTCGGATCGTCGATGCGCTCGGCGGGTCGCTGCTCAGCGCGGCTGCCGTGCTGGTGGTCGCGTGGGCGCTCGGTGTGGCGGTCTCCGGGGCTCAGATCAACGGGCTGACCCCGGCCGTACGCGGGTCGGCGATCCTGGCGAAGGTCGACTCGATCATGCCGTCGCCCGCCGACCGTGCGCTGCGCGCGTTCAACGACGTCGTCGGCACCTCGTTCTTCCCGCGCTACCTGGAACCGTTCGCCCGCGAGCGGATCGTCGAGGTCGGGCCGGGCCCGCGCCGCATGCTCACCGACCCGGATGTCGTACGCGCCGGGGAGTCGGTCCTCAAGATCCGTGGCGCCAACGAGTGTGGCAAGGGCGTCGAGGGCACCGGCTTCGTCATCGGGCGCGGCTATCTGATGACCAACGCCCACGTCGTGGCCGGCGTCGACGACCCCAACGTGATCGTCGGCGACGGAGCCAACGACGCCAAGGTCGTCCACTACGACCCAGAGATCGACATCGCGGTCCTGAAGTTCAAGGGCGGCGGCAACCTCGACCGTCTCGAGTTCGACCGCACTGCCGCTGCCGAGGACCCGATCGCGGTCCTGGGCTATCCGCAGGACGGCCCCTTCGACGTACAGCCCGGCCGTATCCGTGCCGAGCAGCGCCTCCGCTCGCCCGACATCTACGGCGTCGGCACCGTCATCCGAGACGTCTACTCCGTACGCAGCCTCATCCGCCCCGGCAACTCCGGAGGCCCCATCGTCGACTCCGAGGGAGACGTCGTCGGCGTCGTCTTCGCCGCCTCGGTCACCGACTCCGAGACCGGCTACGCCCTCACCACCGACCAGGTCATCGACATCGCTCGCGAGGCTCGCTCGCAGACCGCTGCCGTCGACACCGGAGCCTGCGCCGGCTGACTTTTCGCCGACTCGGCCGCCACAACTGCGGATTCGGCGATCAGAACCGTCGGGAGGAGTACGTCGGGGTGAGCGCATCCTTGATCTCCCGGAGCCAGGCGTCGAGACGATCGCCCGTGAAGTCGCCTCGGCGCACGACGATGACGATCCAGCCGTGGTCGACGAGCCAACCCCGTCGTTCCTCGTCGTAGATCCGCTGATCGGGGTCGTCATGGTCTTCGCCGTCGTATTCGACGGCGACCTTGGCAAGACGGTAGGCGAAGTCGAGTCGATAGGTCGGGATGCCTTCGACATCGACCCAGACCTGCGTCTCGGGAAGCGGCAGACCAGCGTCGCTGATCGCCAGCAACGTCCACGACTCCCGCTGCGACTCGACATGGCGGTTGAGGAGCGGGACGAGTTCTCGCAGCTGGACGACGCCGCGGCGACCCTTGAAGCGAGGAAGCTCCTGGTAGAGGTCGGATCGGGTGATGCCGTGCTCTCTGGCCAACTCGTTGAGGGCGGCCATCGCCTCGCGGCGCTTCAGATTGCAGCCGAGGTCGAGCGCTGTTCGCACAGGGGTGGTGATCCTTACCCCGTTGATCGTCATGATGTCCCGGTCGAGGAGGTCACGCGAGCGGCCATCGACGCCTTCGAGGCGCGTGGGCGCATAGCCACGACGAGCGCAGGTCTCGATGGCCGGAATCTGTGCCTGTTCGCTGAGCGAGTAGGTGTTGACCCCGTGGATCCATGCCGCGGTGCGGTCGGAGACGACGTGGTGGGGAGTGACGACGCGTGAGACCGCTGCCGCACGCGTCTCCGCGGTGTCCTCGACGCCGGACGGGATGAAGACACCGCGGAAGGGTCTCAAGACCTCACCGCGCTCGACGGCAACGCGGAGGTCGTACCTCTTGATGGAGAGCTCGTTGAGCTCGCTGGCGGTAAAGGGGCGCGCTGGCAGAGCCGAGGCAGCGCCGACAACTGACAGGTTCATGCGAGCCACTGTGCGCTCGCGACGTACGAAATTCATCGCAGTTTCGGCCGGCTGTGGATAACTCCGGCGCGAGGCGTGCCTGTGGACAGTGAATGGCCCGGACGAGGTCGCCAGAACGACCTACTCGGCCGCCACAACTACCGATTCGGCTGCCACAACTACCGATTCGGCGGAGGGGTCAGCGCTGGCCCTTGAGCGCCCGGGGGATCTCCTTGCCCTGGGCGATGGCCTTCTCGGGGGCCTTGACCTTCTTCACCTTGAGTACGCCGATGAATCCGAGCAACGCGGCCAACAAGACGTAGAAGCCGAAGACGATGAGGAAGGACCAGTGCAGGCCGAGGCCGGCCCAGTGGATGAAGTAGGCCACCGAGACGGAGAGCATGATCACGGCCAGGACGAGCAGGAACGCGGCGGCGGCGAAGAGGCCGATGCCGACGCCGGCGTTGGTCACCGAGACCTTGAGCTCCTGCTTGGCCAGCGTGATCTCCTTGTTGACGAGCTCGGAGATGTCACGAGTGGCGTCGACGACGAGCTTCCCGATCGTCGGGTCCTCGCCGCCCGGGGACTTCACGATGTCGACTGCCATGGGAACCCTTCGCTGAACGTGTGTTGGGGAGCGTCCACGACCTTACCGGTCCCGACCCTGATCATCCTCGAACACGTCCGGCACGCCGTCCTTGTTGGCGTCGATCGTCTCCAGCTGCTCGATGCGACGGTAGACCCGGTTGCGGGCGCGCAGCACGACCGTGGCGAGCAGCGCGGCCAGCACGGAGCCGAACAGGACGCCCACCTTCATGTGGTCGTGAGCGGACGGATCCGACCCGAAGGCCAGCTCGCCGATCAGCAGCGACACGGTGAACCCGATGCCGGCCAGCATCGCCATCCCGATGACGTCGGTCCAGGCGAGGTCGTCGTCGAGCGAGGCCCGGGTGAACCGGGCTAACAGCCAGGTCGAACCGGTGATGCCGACGGTCTTGCCGACGACCAGGCCGAGGATGATGCCCAACGTGATCGGGTCGCGGAACGCCCCGGTGATCCCAGACCAGCCTCCCAACGAGACGCCCGCCGCGAAGAAGGCGAAGATCGGCACCGCGATACCGGCGGAGATGGGCCGGACCAGGTGCTCGAAGTGCTCGGCGAGGCCGCGCTTGGCCTCCGGGTTGCGGGCGATGACGGGCACGGTGAAGCCGAGCAGCACGCCGGCGACGGTGGCGTGGACGCCGCTGGCGTGGACGAGCGCCCAGGCGATCGCGGCGAGCGGGAGCAACAGCCACGGGCTACGGATCCGACGCTGCACGAGCACCGCGAACAGCCCGATCGGCACGAGCGCCAGCAGCAGGATCCCGATGTGCAGCTCGGAGGTGAAGAAGATCGCGATGACGATGATGCCGAGCAGGTCGTCGACGACGGCGAGCGTCAGCAGGAACGTACGCAGCCCTGCCGGCAGGTGCGTCGAGATGACCGCCAGGATCGCGACCGCGAAGGCGATGTCGGTGGCCACCGGGGTCGCCCAGCCGGCCAGCGAGCCGTCGCCGATCACGTTGACCGCCACGTAGACCAGGGCCGGCACGACCATGCCGCCGACCGCGGCCGCGATCGGCAGCGCGGCCCGGCGGGGGTCACGCAGGTCGCCGGAGACGAACTCGCGCTTGAGCTCGAGGCCGGCGACGAAGAAGAAGATCGCCAGCAGGCCGTCGGCCGCCCAGGCCCCGATGCTCAGGTCGAGATGGAGCGCGGCCGGCCCGACGCGGAAGTCCCGGAGCGCCTCGTACGCGTCCTGCAACGGGCTGTTGGCCAGGACGACTGCGATCACCGCGGCGATGATGAGGAGGATGCCGCCGGTTGTCTCGGCGCGCAGGATCTCGGCGGTACGCGAGGTCTCCAGCCAGGAGCCACGGGTGAACAGGCGGTTGCGGGTGTCGGTCACGAGTGGGCCTCCAGCGGCTCAGGGGTCGACGAACTCACGCCGACCAGACTTCCCGGCACACCTCACCTCGACCCTAGCAAGCGTCCTCGGCCTCGTCCGTGAAGTGGACGCGATCGCGAGTACGCAGCGGCCCGGTCGCCCACGAGGGCGACCGGGCCGCGATGCCGAGTGGATCAGTCCTCGGTGGAGGTCGCCTGCCCGGCGGCGATCAGATCCATGATCGTCTGGTCAGCGAGCGTGGTGGTGTCGCCGACACCGCGACCCTCAGCGAGGTCGCGCAGAAGCCGCCGCATGATCTTCCCCGAGCGCGTCTTGGGCAGCTCGGGCACGATCATGATCTGCCGCGGCTTGGCGATCGGGCCGATCTCCTTGCGGACGTGGTCGGAGAGCTCCTTCTCGCAGTCCTCGGGCGACCCGTCGCGCAGGATGACGTACGCCACCACGGCCTGCCCCGTGTCGGGATCGGTCGCACCGACGACCGCCGCCTCCGCGACGTAGGCGTGCGAGACCAGCGCCGACTCGATCTCGGTGGTGGAGAGCCGGTGCCCGGACACGTTCATCACATCGTCGACGCGGCCCAGGACCCAGACGTCGCCGTCCTCGTCCTTCTTCGCGCCGTCGCCTGCGAAGTAATAGCCCTGGTCCTTGAAGCGCGACCAGTAGGTGTCGATGTAGCGCTGGTCGTCCCCCCAGATCGTACGCAGCATCGACGGCCACGGCTGGGTGAGCACGAGGTAGCCCCCGGCACCGTCCGGCACGGGGACGCCGTTGTCGTCGACCACGTCGGCGCCCACACCCGGCAGCGCCTTCATCGCCGACCCCGGCTTGCCGTGGGTGACCCCGGGGAGCGGCGAGATCATGATCGCGCCGGTCTCGGTCTGCCACCAGGTGTCCACGACGGGCACCTTCGAGCCGCCGATGACGTCGCGGTACCAGATGTAGGCCTCGGGGTTGATCGGCTCACCGACCGACCCGAGCAGGCGGACCGAGGAGAGGTCGCGGGCGTCGGGGATGGCGCGGCCCTGCTTCATGAACGTCCGGATCGCGGTCGGCGCCGTGTAGAAGATGGTGACGCCGTACTCCTCGATGATCTGCCACCAGCGGCCCTTCTCCGGGAAGTCAGGGGTGCCCTCGTAGAGCACCTGGGTCGCGCCGTTGGCCAGCGGTCCGTAGACGATGTAGGAGTGGCCGGTGATCCAGCCGATGTCGGCGGTGCACCAGTAGACGTCGGTCTCCGGCTTGAGGTCGAAGACCTCCCAGTGGGTGAATGCCGCCTGGGTGAGGTAGCCACCGGTGGTGTGCAGGATGCCCTTCGGCTTCCCGGTGGTGCCGGAGGTGTACATCACGAAGAGCGGGTGCTCGGCGTCGTGCGCGACCGGGGCGTGCTCGGTCGACGCGCCATCGACGACGTCGGACCACCATGTGTCGACGGAGTCGTTCCACTCGACGTCCTGGCCGGTGCGGCGGACGACGACGACGTTCTCCACGATCCCGGCGTCGATCTTGCCCAGCGCCTCGTCGACGGCCGGCTTGAGCGCCGACGGCGCACCACGGCGGTAGCCGCCGTCGGAGGTGACCACGAGCTTGGCGTTGCAGTCGGTGATCCGGGCGGCCAGCGCCTCGGCCGAGAAGCCACCGAAGATGACGGTGTGGATCGCGCCGATCCGGGCGCAGGCCAGCATCGCGAAGACGGCCTCGGGGATCATGGGCATGTAGATCGCGACCCGGTCGCCCTTCGACACCCCCAGCGCCTCGAAGGCGTTCGCGGCCCGCGAGACCTCGTCCTTGAGCTCGGCATAGGTGATCGTCCGCTTGTCGTCGGCCGGCTCACCGACCCAGTGGATCGCGACCCGGTCGCCGAGCCCGGCCTCCACGTGCCGGTCGACGGCGTTGTACGCCACGTTGATCTCGCCGCCCTCGAACCACTTCGCGAACGGCGGGTTGTCCCAGTTGAGGACGCGATCGAACGGCTTGGCCCAGGTGAGCCGTTCCGCGGCGGCGGCCCAGAAGGCGTCGCGGTCCGCGGTCGCGGCGTCGTACGCGTCGGCCTTGACGTTGGCTGCGGCGGCGAGCTCGGCAGGGGGCTCGAACCGGCGCTTCTCGTGCAGCAGGTTGGACAGGGTCTCGTCGGTCACAGTGACTCCTACGTACGAAAAATGTGTGGCTCAAGCCACAGGGTAGTGCGGGGGAAAGAATGATGGCGGGCCGTCGTACAACCGCAGATGTACGACGGCCCGCCGTTGGGAGATCAGTGCGTGATCGCCTTCTCCGAGCCGGCGCCGGTGAGGGCGCGGACCTCGAGCTCGACGTACCGCTCTGCGGTCTCCGGCTCCTTCGACGTCACCGTGCCCAGCCAGCCCAGGAAGAAGCCGAGCGGGATGGAGATGATGCCGGGGTTCTCCAGCGGGAACCAGGAGAAGTCCACGCCGAGCGGGAACAGCGAGGCGGAGATCGTCTCGCCGGTCACCGCGTCCACGGCCGTCTTGCCGGAGACGACCGGCGAGAAGAAGACCAGGCCGACGCAGGAGATCAGGCCGCCGTAGATCGACCAGGTCGCGCCGCGGGTGTTGAACCGCGCCCAGAACATGTTGTAGATGATCGCGGGCAGGTTCGCCGAGGCGGCGACCGCGAAGGCCAGCGCCACCAGGAACGCGATGTTCAGCGACTGTGCCGGGATGGCCAGCAGGATCGCGACCAGGCCGATGCCCGCCGCGGCCCAGCGCGAGACCTTCAGCTCCTCCTTCTCGGTGGCCTTGCCACGCTTGATCACCGAGTTGTAGATGTCGTGGGCGACGGAGACCGAGGAGGTCAGCGTCAGGCCCGCGACCACGGCGAGGATCGTCGCGAAGGCGACCGCCGCGATCAGTGCCAGCAGTACGGCACCGCCGATGGAGCCCTCACCGCCACCGACCTCCTGGGCGAGCAGCGGCGCCGCCAGGTTGCCGGCCTTGTCCAGGGTGGTCGGGTCGACCAGCGCGGCCGCACCGAAGCCCAGAACCAGGGTGAACAGGTAGAAGACGCCGATCAGACCGATCGCCCACAGCACCGACTTGCGGGCATCCGCCGAGGTCGGGACGGTGTAGAAGCGGATCAGGATGTGCGGCAGGCCGGCGGTGCCGAGCACCAGGGCGAGCCCGAGCGAGACGAAGTCCAGCTCGCTGGTGAAGCTCAGGCCGTACTTCAGACCGGGCTGGAGGAAGGCGTCGCCCTTGCCCGAGGCGTCGGCGGCGGAGCCGAGCAGCTCGGAGAGGTTGAAGCCGAACTGGGCGAGCACCAGGATCACGATCAGCGCCGAGCCGGTCATCAGCAGGACGGCCTTGACGATCTGGACCCAGGTGGTGCCCTTCATGCCGCCGACGGTGACGTAGAAGATCATCAGCGCACCGACGAACAGGATCACGACATTCTTGACCGCCTGGTCCTCGACGCCGAGCAGCAGGGCCACCAGCGCGCCCGCACCGACCATCTGGGCCAGCAGGTAGAAGATCGACACGACGACCGTGGAGGTCGCGGCCGCCATCCGGACCGGGCGCTGCTTCATCCGGTACGCCAGCTGGTCGGCCATCGTGTAGCGACCCGAGTTGCGCAGCACCTCCGCGACCAGCAGCAGCGCCACCAGCCAGGCGACGAGGAAGCCGATCGAGTAGAGGAAGCCGTCGTAGCCCGACAGCGCGATGGCGCCGGAGATACCGAGGAACGAGGCCGCCGACATGTAGTCGCCGCCGATCGCGAGCCCGTTCTGGAAGCCCGAGAAGCCGCGGCCGCCGGCGTAGTAATCGGCCGCGGTCTTCGTCTGCCGGCTCGCCCAGAAGGTGATGCCGATCGTGATCGCGACGACCGTCAGGAAGAGGACCGTGGTGAGGATCTGGCTACCGTCCATGTCAGGCCTCCCTCTTCTGGCTCTCGTATTCCTCGTCGAGCTTCCGAGCCAGCGGGTCGAGGTGCTTGTTGGAGTAGTTGGCGTAGAGGTAGGCGATACCGAACGTGGTCGCGAACTGCAGGAGCCCGAAGACCAGCGCGACGTTGATGTTGCCGACCAGCTTGGTGTTCATGAAGCCCTCAGCCCAGTTCGAGCAGACGACGTAGAGGAGGTACCAAGCCAGGAATGCCACCGTGGCCGGGAAGACGAACTTCCGGTACGCCGACCGCAGAGCGCGAAACTCCGCCGTGGCGTGCAGGCTGTCGTAGACCGGGTCGTGCCGGTGGGCTTGGTCGTGTGCTTCAGCGCTCACGGTTAACCCTTTCGTTGACGAGGCCGTCCATCGTGGGGGTGAAGGACGGGCGACGTGTGATCGCAGTCACATTAGGGCTCGCTCGCCCCGCTCGTCGCGGGGTAATGCGCCCTCCCTCGGTGGGCGGCGCGGTCGCGCGACGAGCGGTCGGTTTCGTACGTCGAGTGGCACCGAGCCCCCAGGGCTCGGGAGCGGCTACGACCGAGGGTCCGGCCTTGTGAACGATTCACAAGGCCGGACCCTCTCTCATAGCTGACGGCTACGTGGATGTCGTGCGGAGCTATGCCCGACGGGTCAGGATGAACGTCGCCGAAGTGTCCGCCTTGACCCGGGCTGTCGCCGGGACGTACCACCTGTAGCTGGACCGCCTCGGCGGTCGCAGCGCCACGGAGCATTGCCCGGTCGAAGCTGTCACGCACGACGTGGCGGTCGCCCACTGGGTGCCGGTCCAACGTTGCAGGTAGATCCGTCGACCGCCGTAACTGGCGTCGCCTTGACGGGCGAGTTTGCCGGTTACTCTCCACCGCTTGTCGGTTGCCTTGACCGTGCTGCCGTACTTGGTCACGCTCGACCAGTACGGCGAGTTGTACGAGACGCTGAATGTCCTCGACCTGTTCAGTGTCACGTAGGTGACGTCGCCGGTGGCCGGGTTGACGAGCTCGATGTACTGGCTGGTGGTCGCGCGGTAGGTCCCAGTCGTGCTCTTGCACCAGCGGAAGGATCCCGCGTTCGAATCGACGAGCGAGCCTGCCTGGTTGTAGGTGTATGTGTAGCCACTGCGCGAGTACAGATTCCAGCCGGCCGGGATGTTGCTGATCCCACTGACGACGACATTTCCGACGTTGCCGCAGGTGTCCTTCCAGACCTTCACGTTCGAGGCAGAGATCGACACGGAAGGCGCCTGGATCTTCAGAGTGAAGGTCGTCGAGACGCCGTACGAGCTTTCGTTGCCGGTCTGGCTGTTGTAGTAGTCGGCCGACCCACGAGCTGTGTAGGTGCCCGGGCGGTCATCGCACAGGAACACCGTGCTGGCGTAGGTGTCGACGTTCCCATCCGTGCTGATTGGCTGCTCGAAGACTCCGGTGACCTCGGCGCCAGCAGGATCGATGATGTCGAGGGAGAGCCATCCGCCAGTGTCGTACGTGTCCCTCTCGACCTTGACCTCGATGTATCCGTGGTAGTCACAGGCTCCCGGAGGGAGGGTGACGTTGCGAGCGGAGGCAGTCACGTCTCCGGGGGCGGCGCTGGCCGGGCTGGCCAGCGCAAGCAGCGGTACGACGATTGCCGCTGCGGTGAGGCTTGCGAACTTCTTCATGTGCCTTTCGAATTCATCGTTCGGGATGGGCTGCGACGTCCCGACGACACGTGCCGAGAACCGCGAGATCGTAAAGACGCTCGACGTCCATCGACGGGTGCTCTCAGGCTCGTGTCCCCAAATATGGGGATGCGATCCCGGCGGTCGGATCGGGCGAGCAGCAGCCGCGTTTGTGGGCCGGTTAGCGATGGAAGTGCCCATCTCGCCGGAGTTTCGAGCCGTCGCCTGCGTGGCCGGTGGTCACCGGGACGAACGAAAATTCGTTCGCTCTGTGATGGGTGAACAAATTTTCGTTCACCTGGCGGCGGGAGGGTATCGAGGCGGCGATGCGCCGGAAGGATCAAGCGCTTGGTTCGTCGCTGGCAACCGCGGTGGCGTGTCAGCGCGGCGATTCGACGTCCCTGTCGTCGAGCCGCTCGCACCCGGCTCGCACCTGCTGGTGATTCACGGCGGTGACGGTCATGGGTGGACCACCTCGGTTCAGGTGGAGATCACCGTCTGCTGAGAGTCAGCGCTGCAGCGCGGGCGTGACGGCGGGCTCGATCGTCGGTTCGGGGGTGTGGAGGCGGACGAGAAGCCGCGTGGTGTGGGCGGGGACGTGGGCGGCGGTGGCGAGGCTGACCACGATCATGACCGCGAACGACAGCGGCACCGCCCACAAGGCCGGCTGGCTGAGAGCGACATCCGCCCAGGTGTCCGTACGCGACCCACTGATCGTGAACACCACGGCCGTGCCGGTGGTGATGAGCCCGGTGACCAGGCCGGTCGCGGCGCCGTAGGCGGTCAGCCGGCGCCACCAGATACCGAGCAGGAGCAGGGGGCAGAAGGTGGCGGCGGCGAGGGCGAAGGCGAGCGCGACGCCGCGGGCGACGCCGACGCTGGGGGTCAGCAGGGCGCCGGCGACCGGCACGATGACGGCGACCAGGGAGGCGATCCGGAAGGCGGCGACACCGCCGTAGCGGCTGCCCCGGCGGCGCAGCAGCGGCACGACCACGTCCTGGGAGAGCACGCCGGAGACGGCGATGGCCAGGCCCGACGACGTCGACAGGAACGCGGCGAAGGCACCCGCGCAGACCAGCCCGGTGAGGGCGTCACCTGCCCAGCCGGGGACCATCAGACGGGGGAGCTCGAGCACCAGGGTGTCGGCGGAGGCGGGGGTGGCTGCGTACACGCGTCCGAGGAGGCCGAGGATCGGTGGCAGCAGGTAGAAGACGCCGAGCAGTGCGAGCACGACCAGGGTGGTGCGGCGGGCGGCGCGGCCGTCGGGGTTGGTGTAGAAGCGGACGCCCACGTGCGGCAGGCCCATGGTGCCGAGGAAGGTCGCCGCGATCAGCGAGTAGGTGGCGTAGAGGCCGGCGGAACCGTCGGTGCCCATCGGCAGCGACCAGGTCTGGCTGAGGTCGGTGGCCCGAGGCGCGCCGTCGCTGCCCCAGACCGCGACCAGCACCCCGACCGGCACCAGCAGGGCGGTCAGCTTGAGCCAGTACTGGAAGGCCTGGACGAACGTGATGGAGCGCATCCCGCCGGAGAAGACGCTGACCAGCACCACCGTCCCGACCAGCACCGGTCCCACCCAGCGAGGTGCGCCCGCGACCAGCTCCAGGGTCAGCCCGGCACCCTGCAGCTGCGGCAGCAGATAGAGCCAGCCGATGGACACGACCAGCAGCGAGCAGAGCCTCCGGACGCCGCGCGAGGCGAGCCGCTCCTCGGCGAAGTCGGGCAGCGTATACGCCCCTGACCTGCGCAGAGGTGCCGCGACCAGGGTCAGCAGCACCAGATACCCGGCGGTCCAGCCGATCGGATACCAGAGCATCTCGGCGCCGGAGGTGAAGACGAGTCCGGCGACACCGAGGAAGGAGGCGGCGGAGAGATACTCCCCGCCGATGGCGCTCGCGTTGAGGCCGGGCCGCACCGACCGCGAGGCGACGTAGAAGTCGCTCGTGGTCCGGCTGAACCGCAGCCCCCAGGTGCCGATCGTCAGCGTCGCCAGGGTGACCAGGGTGACCGCGACGATCGCCGGGGCGGAGTCGAAGGTCATGGCGTCTCGTCGTCCGACTTCAGGAGGTCGGCGTAGCTGGCCTCGTTGCGCTCCGCACCGCGCAGGTACCAGCGACCGAGGAGGAACAGGAACGGGTAGACCAGCACCCCGAGGAGCAGCCAGGGGAGCGGGATGCCGAACGGCGAGGTGTGGACCAGCCCCGGAGCCAGCCAGAAGAGCAGCGGGAGCGAGCCGACGCCGAGGAAGAGCACGGCCAGGGTGCGGACGGCGATCGAGAGCTGGGCGCGCATCAGCGAGCCGAGGTAGACCTCGCCGAGGCGGGTGTCCTCGCCGACATCGACCCGGCGGACGGCCGGGCGACGCCGGGGCGGACCGGTGACGCGTACGCGTTGGGGTTCAGTCATCGGATCGGGTCATGAGCGTCGGGCGAGCAGGTCCTTGAGCTGGCGCGTGTGGCGGCGGCTGACCTGCAGCTCGGTGCCACGGGACGCGCCGCCGACGACGACCGAGCAGCGCCCGGCCTCGGAGCGGACCTCGGTCACGTGGGCGAGGTTGACGAGGAGGGAGCGGTGGATGCGTACGAACCGGGCGGATGCCCACTCCTGCTCCAGCTGCGTCAGCGGGACCCGCACCAGGTGGGAGGCGTCGGCGGTGTGCAGCCGGGCGTAGTCGCCCTGCGCCTCGACGTGGGTGATCTGGGAGCGCCACACGAAGCGGGTGACCCCGCCGAGCTCGACCGGGATCTGGATGTCGCCGCTCGGCTCCTCCTCCGGCATGCTGCCCATCAGCCGGGTCACGGTCTCGGCCAGCCGCTCGGCGCGCACCGGCTTGAGCACGTAGTCGACCGCGCGCAGGTCGAACGCCTCGAGCGCGTGCTCCTCGTGGGCGGTCACGAACACGACCGCCGGCGGCGTCTTGAAGCGCGCCAGCAGCCGCGCCAGCTCGAGGCCGTTGAGCCCCGGCATCTGGATGTCGAGGAACACCGCGTCGACGCCCGAGCCCTGCAGCTGCTGCAGCCCGTCGGTCGCGTTCAGGCAGGTGCGCACCTCCGCCACCCGTGCGTCCTGGGTCAGCAGGTAGGAGAGCTCGTCGGCCGCCGGCGGCTCGTCGTCGACGACCAGGATCCTCAATCGCCCACCCGGCGCCCCTTGTCTGGCGGCGAAGGCCTGCGTCGTACGGCCGTTCATGTGTGCACTCCTGGGGCGAACTTCGGGATTCTGAGGATGACCTTCGTGCCGGCGCCGCGGGCGGTCTCGACGACCAGGCCGTAGTCGTCGCCGTAGGCGTTGCGGAGCCGGGCGTCGACGTTGCCGAGCCCGACGGAGTCGGCGCCGCCGGCCAGTGCGTTGCGTACCTTCTCCGGGTCCTCGCCGGCGCCGTCGTCCTCGACCTCGATGACGCACTCGGTGCCGCTGTCGGCGGCCCGGATGGAGATGTGGCCGGTCTGCGCGTCGGCCAGGCCGTGGCGTACGGCGTTCTCGACCAGCGGCTGCAGGCACAGGAACGGCACCGCGATCGGCAGCACCTCGGGCGCGACCGACAGCCTGACCGAGAGCCGCTCGCCGAACCGGGCCTGCTCCAGGAGCAGGTAGCGCTCGACGGAGCGGAGCTCCTCGGACAGCGTCGTGTACTCGCCGTGGGTGCGGAAGGAGTAGCGGGTGAAGTCCGCGAACTCCAGGAGCAGCTCCCGCGCCCGCTCCGGATCCGTGCGTACGAAGCTGGCGATCGCCCCCAGCGAGTTGTAGATGAAGTGGGGGCTGATCTGAGCGCGCAGCGCGCGCACCTCGGCCTCCATCAGCCGACGCCGCGACGCGTCGAGCTCGGCGAGCTCGAGCTGCCCGGAGACCCAGGTCGCGACCTCGTCGGTGGCGCGGACCATCATCGCGGAAGTGTCCGGGGCGTAGGCCTGCAGCGTGCCGACCAGATGGTCGTCGACGACCAGCGGGCTGACCACCGCGGAGTGGATCGGGCAGCCGGCCTGGCCGCACTCGAGGTCGACCCGGTCGTAGAACCGGGTCGCGCCGCGCTCCAGCGTGCCCTCGGCCAGCTTGGTCACGTGCTCCTGGTGATGGGTGCCGATGCCCTCCCAGGCGAGCAGGCCGTCGGTGTCGGTGATCGCGAGGGCAGGGGCGGCCAGGAGCGCCTGGAGATGCGGGGCGGCGCGCTCGGCGCTGTCGACGGTCAGGCCGCCGCGCAGGGCCGGGCTGGCCAGCGATGCGTTGTGGAGGGTGCGGAAGGTCGCCCGATCGGCTTCTGTGCCCAGGTGGGTTCGCTTCCAGCGCCGCATCCGTGCTCCTTCCTCGCCGGTGCTCCATCGACCTCCAGTGTGATGGCGCCCACGTTATCTGTCACCCGAGCCGCTGCGGGGTCGCGAGGTAGGTTTGGCGCATGCGACTGAGTCGAGTGATCCCGGGTCTGCTGGCCGTCGGTGTAGCGGGCGCGGGCGCCGCCTTCGTGATCGGCATGCGCAACAAGTCGCCCTGGCTGCAGGACCGGATCCGCGCCTTCTCGAAGCGGTTCGCCGCCGAGGCGCTGAAGACCGCCGGCGGGGAAGGCGCCACCAACGGCGTCGTCCTCCACGTGGGCCGCGCGAGCGGTCGGGAGTACGCCACCCCGATCACGCCGTTCCCGACCCCGGACGGCTTCGTCATCAACCTGCCCTACACCTCCAAGGTCGACTGGGTTCAGAACGTGCTGGCCGCCAACTCGGCCACGATCGTCCACGACGGCATCGAGCACCGCGTCACCGACCCGCGGGTCGTCCCCTACGCCGAGGTCGCGCCGCTGCTGCCCAAGGCCGCGGGCGTCTTCCGGGCCGTCTTCGACGTCCAGGAGTTCCTCCGCGTCACCAAGGTCGACTGAGACCTCGTCGGGTTGGCGGGACTCGAACCCGCGATCGCCTGGACCCAAACCAGGAGGGATGGCCGCTTCCCTACAACCCGTTGTCCACAGACAGAGAAGGCCGCCACGAGGAGTCTCCTCGGAGCGGCCTGGTTGCGCCTGAGTGCAGGCTCAGGTCAGCGGCCGCTCCTCGAACGGGTGGCGGTGGAACGGAAGCGGTCGCTGCTGCATGCCGACCACGCTAGACAGGCCAGACGTCGGATGCACACCATTTATCCGCGAGACTCACCGGTGATGCCGGTGACGGATGTCCTCCTGGTCCTCCAGGTCTCGGTCCTCGATCGCGATGACGTCGTTGTCCGCGCCTTCGACGCCCTCGACCAGCTGGTCGAGCTTGAGCAGGATGGCCTTCGTCTGCCGGTTGGTCGTGTGCTGGATGCTGAAGAGCACCAGCAGGCTGACCATCGAGGCGGTCGCGTACACGAGGCTGTGCCACCACGTGGCGAACCCGGTGAGCAGGCCGGCGATCAGCAGTCCTGCGACGACGATCATGCTGATCCCGCTGGCCCACGCCGAACCGGCCACGCCGGAGAGCACGTGAGCCGCGGCCGAGAAGCGATCACGTACGTACTGACGTGACTCCAGGGCAAGGCGCGTCATTCCGCGCTTTCCCGCTCCTCCAGGCCTACCGCCTGGCGCAGCTCGTCGCGGTCATCACGGAGCTCGGGATGGTCACGGGCGAGCCTCTCCATCATGTCGGAGAGACCTCCGGCGATGGCGTTGAGCTTCTGCTGGACGGCGTCGTCGGCACGTTTCTGGGTGTTCTGCAGGAGCGCCACCAGCAGGAACGTGATGATCGTCGTGGCCGTGTTGATGATCAGCTGCCAGGTGTCCACATCGGGCAGCACGAAGACGGACGGTGCCCAGATCACCACCAGCAGCACGCACATCATGAAGAACCACGCCCGCGACACGAAGTTGCTCGCATGGGTGGCGAACCGGTCGAACACCCCGAGATGGTCTCCGACCTCGGACGGCATCTCGCCGCCTTGACGCCCGGAGTGGTGCTCACGCTCGCTCGTCGGCATCACTACCTCCTTCACCGACGTTCCCGGTACCCGATTCACCGCTTCTCATACCCAAACGCCCCGGCCCGGTGTCGGAGGCGAGCGGTAGGTTGCGGAGCGTGGGATACGAGCTGAGCGGGCGGTTGGTCGTCGGGATCGCGTCGAGCGCGCTCTTCGACCTGACCGAGTCGGACGCCTACTTCCGCGAGCACGGCGAGGAGGCCTACCGCCGCTATCAGGACGAGCGCATCGACGACCAGCTCCGCCCCGGCGTCGCGTTCCCGTTCATCAAGCGGCTGCTGAGCCTCAACGACCTGGCCGAGGACGCCGAGGACGGTCTCGTCGAGGTGATCGTGGTCTCGCGCAACGACCCCAGCACCGGGCTGCGGGTGATGCGCTCGATCGAGCACCACGGCCTGCCGATGACCCGTGCCGTCTTCACCCAGGGCCGCTCGCCCCATCCCTACATCGGCGCGCTCGGGATGTCGCTGTTCCTCAGCGGCAACCGCGACGACGTCATCGCGGCCAACCGCGAGGGGTTCCCGGCCGGTCACGTGCTGCCGTCGGCGGCGACGTACGACGAGAACGACCGCTCCGTCGTCGTCGCCTTCGACTTCGACGGCGTGCTCGCCGACGACGGCTCGGAACGGATCTTCCGCGAGGAGGGCATCGGGAGCTATCGGGCCTACGAGGCGAGCCGGAAGACCGAGCCGCTCCAGCCCGGGCCGCTGCAGCCGCTGCTGCGCGACCTCAACCGGATCCAGCAGATCGAGGAGCAGCGCCGCCTGGAGGATCCGGGCTACGAGCCGCGGCTGCGGATCGCGCTGGTCACCGCCCGCGGGGCCCCGGCTCACGAGCGCGCGATCCGGTCGCTGCAGTCCTGGGACGTCTACGTCAACGAGGCCTTCTTCCTCGGCGGGGTGGAGAAGAGGCGCGTGCTGGAGGTCCTGCGCCCGCTGATCTTCTTCGACGACCAGACGACCCACCTGGACGAGGCGGTCGGCTCGATCGCCGGGGTCCACATCCCCTACGGCGTGGCCAACTCCGACGACGTTCCTCCTGGTCAATAGCACCTTCACAGTTCGACCACAGGAAGTTCTCAACTGGGGGACAGGCGCGTGGCTGTGTCACCCTGGGGTGAGTTGTACAGATTCTGTTCACGTAGAAGTGCGAGGTGTTCACTCGATGACTTCGGCTATGTGTGCCAAGTGCACCGAAGACGAGGAGATCCGGGTTCTCGCGCGTTCGGCGGGGGGCCGCCGGCGGCTGATGTGCTGCAGGTGTGGGTACGCGTGGGAGAGCGGTCGCTCCGGCACCGCCCGTATCGCCGGGCTGTCCGGCCTGTTCGGCGCTGCCTGAGGCGCTGCCGGCGTACGTTTCACGGTGCCGTCGCCTGAGGTTCACCTCGGGCGGTCGCGCCGGTGTTGCGGAGTGGCTTGGGTAGAGGGTCGAGACCTGTCACGGGTTCCCCTACGAAGCTCCGAGGAGTTCCAACCCATGTCCGCAACTCGACGCTCCCTGCTCACCGGAGGAGCCGTGGCCGGGGTCGGCCTGGCCGTCGCCGGTGCCGTTCCCGCCCTTGCCGAGGCGAAGCCCGCTCGGCCCGGCACCCCAGGACGCAAGCGCGCTCGCGAGCCGTTCCCGCCGCTCGTGGACGACCCCCAGGGCATCCTCGCGCTGGCCGAGGGGTTCTCCTACGCCATCGTCACCTCCGCCGGTGAGACGACCCTGAAGTCGGGGGAGAAGACGCCGTCCAACCACGACGGGATGATGGTGCTCGGCGGCCGGCGCGGGCGCTACACGCTGATCCAGAACCACGAGGTCGAGCCCGGCGAGGGCATTCCGGTCCCGCTGGTGCCCGGGACGGTCTACGACGCCGGCGCCCCCTCGGGCGGCTGCACCGTGATCACCACCGACGCGGGCGGCGCCAACCTCGGTGAGTTCGTCGCCATCTCCGGCACCTCGACCAACTGCGCCGGCGGCCCGACGCCGTGGGGGACCTGGCTGACCTGCGAGGAGACCGTCAACGACGCCGGCGAGGAGTGGGAGGGCGAGGACGGCAGCACGGGTGTCTACGAGAAGGACCACGGCTACGTCTTCGAGGTCTGGGCCGACGGCTCGGCCGACCCGCGTCCGATCAAGGCGTTCGGTCGCTACGACCACGAGGCCCTCGCGATCGACCGGACCCGCACCAAGGTCTTCCTCTCCGAGGACGCCGACGAGCCCAACGGGCTCTTCTACCGCTGGACCGCTCCGGCCGGGGTCAGGCTCGGTCCGGGCGTGCTCACCGAGCTGGTCGACGACGCCGGCACGCTCGCCGCGATGCAGATCATCCTGCCCGACGGCTCGGTGCTGCCCGACGTGGCCTACCTGACCTCCGCGCAGATGGGTCAGCCCTTCCCGGTGAGGTGGAAGACCGTCCCCGAGCGCGACGCCCAGGAGACGCCGTGCCGGGAGCAGTTCGCCGACGGCGAGGTCACCCGCGGGCGCAAGTTCGAGGGCGTGTGGGGCACCGACGAGGGCGTCTACGTGGTCAACTCCTACGCCTGGGAGGACATCGATCTCCCCGCTGACGCCTCGCCGCACGACGGCATGGTCTGGTTCTACGACTACGAGGCCGAGACCATCCAGCTGGTGACGTACTTCCCGCACCAGACGCAGTCCGAGGACGATGCTCCGGCGCCGAAGTACGGCGACCTCACCTTCGACGGTCCCGACAACGTCACCGTCACCCCGTGGGGCTCGCTGGTGCTCGCCGAGGACGGCAGCGGCGCCTCGCACGTGCTCGGTGCGTTCCCCGGCGGCCCGGCGTACGCCATCGCCCGCAACGACCTCAACGACTCCGAGTTCTGCGGCCCGTGCTTCTCGCCCGACGGCAAGGTCCTCTTCGTCAACATGCAGGACCCCGGCTACACGCTGGCCATCACCGGCCCGTGGGAGCGCTACCTCGGCTGAGGCTCCGCGACCCAAGAGGCCACGACGTACGCGGCGGGCGGCTCGGGCCGCCCGCCGCGTACCTTCTCCGGGCCGACCCCGTCGAGGCCGGCCGACGTGAGGTTGTGAGTTCTGTGAGGTCGTGAGCGGAAGTTGACGGTCTCGCACGCGAGGGTTGGCGGCTGCTGAAACGTTGGCTGGCGATCGTGGGTGGTATCTCGCCGACTGCCGTATCTGAGGAGCCACCATGAGCCGCCGCTACTGGATAGACGACTGGCGTCCGGAGGACGCCACCTTCTGGGAGGAGACCGGGGCGAAGACCGCCCGCCGCAACCTGATCTGGTCGATCTTCGCCGAGCACCTCGGCTTCTCGGTCTGGCTGATCTGGTCGGTGTCGTCCGCCTTCCTGGTCGCCCAGGGCTTCGACTTCACCCCGAGCCAGCTGTTCTTCCTGATCGCGATCCCGAACCTGGTGGGATCGCTGCTGCGGGTGCCCTACACCCTCGCGGTGCCGAAGTTCGGCGGCCGCAACTGGACGATGATGTCGGCCGCGCTGCTGCTCGTGCCGACCCTCGGCTTCGCGTACGCCGTGACCCAGCCGTCCACGCCCTACTGGGCCTTCTGCCTCATCGCCGCCACGGCCGGTCTCGGCGGCGGCAACTTCGCCTCCTCGATGGCGAACATCAACTTCTTCTACCCGTCCGACAAGAAGGGCGCCGCGCTCGGTCTCAACGCCGCCGGCGGCAACCTCGGCGTCGCGCTCATCCAGTTCCTGCTGCCGGTGATCGTCGGCGGTGCCGGCATCTTCGGGCTGATCAAGGCCTCCGACGGCGGCATCCACCTCGAGCGGGCCGCCTTCGTCTACGCGGCACTGGCCGTCATCGCGATCCTCGCGGCCTTCTTCTTCATGGACAACCTCAGCTCTGCGAAGTCGTCCACACGTGAGCAGCTCTCGGTCGTGAAGTCGAAGCAGACCTGGATCATGTCCTTCCTCTACATCGGCACCTTCGGCTCCTTCATCGGCTACTCCGCCGCGATGCCGCTGCTGATCAAGCTCAACTTCTGGGTGCCCGAGCCCGCGCCCCTGGGCACCGGTATCTACTTCGCCTACTTCGCCTTCCTTGGCGCCCTGATCGGCTCCGCGACCCGGCCGCTGGGTGGATGGCTGGCCGACCGCTGGGGCGGCGCGAAGGTGACGCTCGGCGCATTCATCGGGTTGGTCGTCTTCACCCTCGCGGTGCTGTGGACCCTGATGCAGCTCACCCCGAACCCGGATGCCACGCCGGCGATCGCGTTCGAGAACCAGTCGTGGTTCCCGGTCTTCCTGGGCTTCTTCATGCTGGTCTTCGCCTCGACCGGCATCGGCAACGGGTCGACCTACAAGATGATCCCGGCGATCTTCCGTCGTGAGGCCGAGATGGCCACCACGCCGGGCACCGCCGAGCGCGAGGCCGCTCTCGTCGGCGCGACCAAGAAGTCCTCCGCCGCGGTCGGCATCATCGGCGCCGTCGGCGCCGTCGGCGGCTTCCTCATCCCGATCGCCTTCAACAGCCCGTGGGTCACCAACCCACTCGACGCCACCAAGTCGGCGTTCGTCGCCTTCACCATCTTCTACGCCATCTGCGCCCTGGTCACCTTCATGGTCTACCTGCGCCCGCAGCGTGCGCGGGTCGGTGAGCTGGCGGACGTGCGGATCTGACCCGGCCCGGCCCGGCCGGCTGTAACACGTCGTTCGTAGGACTTCTCGCCCGCTCAGACAGGGCGAGTTGTCCTACGAACAGCGTGTTACCCGGGCCGGCCGCCCTCAGGCCAGCCCGATAGCCGCCTCCGCGGCGGCCAGGACCGGAGCGGTCACCTCGCGGCACCGCTCGGCTCCCGCGGCGTAGACCTGCGTGACGTACGCCCGGTCGGCGGCGAGCTCGCGGTAGCGCTTCTGGATCGGCTCGAGCTCGGCGACGACGGCGTCGGTGACCGCCGCCTTCAGAGCGCCGTAGCCCGACAGGCCGGCAGCGGAACCGCCACACGCCTCGAGGATGTCGATCAGATTGGTCACCCCCGGCCGTGACGGATCCCGGGAGACGTCCCCGGCTGAGTCGGTGACCGCACGAGCCACCTTGCGGCGTACGGCATCGGGATCGTCCAGCAGGAAGATCGAGCCCGGGTGCTCGTCGCCGGCCGACTTCGACATCTTGCGCGTCGGGTCGGCCAGATCCATGATCCGGGCCCCGGCCGCAGGATGCACCGCCTGCGGGACCGCGAAGACCCGGCCGTACGTCGTGTTGAACCGCACGGCGATGTCGCGGGCGAGCTCGACGTGCTGACGCTGGTCGTCGCCCACCGGCACCTCGGACGCGCCGTAGAGCAGGATGTCGGCGGCCATCAGCACCGGATAGGTGAACAGCGAGGCGCGCACCGATGCCCCGACGCGGCGTGACTTCTCCTTGAACTGGATCATCCGCCCCAGCTCGCCGGTGTGCGCGACGCACTCGAGCAGATAGCTGAGCGACCGGTGCGCGGGGACGTGCGACTGGATGAACAACGTCGCCGGTTCGAGCCCCGAGGCCATCAGGAGGAGGGCCATCTCCTCCGTCCGCGTACGCAGCACCGACGGTTCGTGCGGCAGCGTGAGTGCGTGCAGGTCGGAGAGCCCGTAGAAGGCCGAGGAGTCGGCGGAGGCGGCCATGGGCCGCAGCGCTCCGAGCAGGTTGCCGAGGGTCAGCCGGCCGGAGGGAGTGATGAGGGAGAGTCGCTTGGTCATGATGGACCTTTCGGGTGTGAGGCCCACGGGTCAGCGACGATCGAACGAGAAAGGCCGCCCGTGGGCGGCCTGATGTGAGTGCTCAACAATCGGGTGGACCGCCTAGGAGGCGGACCACCACTGGGTGGAACGAATGCTGAACACGTCTCCAGTGTCGCACACGTCACGGATACCGTGTGGCCCATGACGACTCCGCCGACCGCTGCGCCGACCGCAGGACCCAACACCTGCCAGGGGCACTCGACGGTCGTCTACGACGAGAGCCTGGCCGACTACGACTTCGGCCCGACGCACCCGATGGCGCCGATCCGGGTGGACCTGACGATGCGCCTGGCCGGCGAGCTCGGAGTGCTCGACCACCTGAAGGTCGTCGAGGCGCCGATGGGCACCCCGGAGCAGCTGCTCACGATCCACGACGAGAGCTACATCGAGGCGGTCATCCGGGCCGGCAGGAGCGGTGAGTCGGATCTCGCCCACGGCCTGGGCACGGAGGACGACCCGGTCTTCCCGCACATCCACGACGCCAGCGCCCACATCGTCGGCGCGAGCATCGAGGCCTGCCGCCAGGTCTACTCCGGCGAGAGCCTCCACAGCGCCAACATCATGGGCGGCCTCCACCACGCGATGCGTGGACGCGCGGCCGGGTTCTGCATCTACAACGACGTCGCCGCCGGCATCCAGTGGCTCCTCGACCAGGGCGTCAAGAAGGTCGCCTACGTCGACGTGGACGTGCACCACGGGGACGGGGTCGAGCGGGCCTTCTGGAACGACCCGCGGGTCCTGACGATCTCGCTCCACGAGACCGGGCAGCTGCTCTTCCCCGGCACCGGCTTCGCCGAGGAGGTCGGTGGTCCCGAGGCCGAGGGGAGCGCCGTCAACGTCGCGCTGCCGCCGGGAACGGCCGACCACGGCTGGCTGCGCGCCTTCCACGCCGTCGTGCCGGACCTGATCCGGGAGTTCCAGCCGGAGATCCTGGTGACCCAGCAGGGCTGCGACTCCCACACCGACGACCCCCTCGCCGACCTCGCCCTCAGCGTGGACGGCCAGCGGGCTGCGTACGTCGCGCTGCACGAGCTCGCCCACGAGGTGTGTGCGGGCAAGTGGGTGGCGTTCGGCGGCGGCGGATATGCCGTGGTCGACGTGGTGCCACGCGCGTGGACCCACCTTCTTGCGCTAGTCTCGGGTAATCCCTTGGAGCCGACGCTCGACGTGCCAGGTGGCTGGCGCGAGCACGTGCAGACGCGCCTCGGGAGGGTCGCACCGTTGCGTATGACGGACGGGCGTGAACCGGCCTACCGCGACTGGGGAAGCGGGTATGACCCCGGCACGTGGCTGGACCGGCAGGTCCACGCGACTCGCACAGCGGTGTTCCCGCTGCACGGACTGGACCCGATGCCGTAGCCCCGGCACCTAGTTTCGAGCTGGTCTAGAAACCGCAGATCGTCGCGCCCAAAAGCAACTCGACACGCCGGTGGTATGTGAGATTGTCAAGGGTGTCCCCTTCCCCATCAGTCACATCAGGCCCTATTCTCACTTTGGGATCGCGTTTTGGACCAGCGGTGGGGAAGCCGCTGGCGTCGCGATCACTCGAGAGAGAACGGTGGAAGCAGATGGTTACTCCTTCTGGAGACATCTCTGACAGCAAGTTCCTGACCGTGGCCGAGGTTGCGTCGATGATGCGCGTCTCCAAGATGACGGTCTACCGGTTGGTTCACTCGGGCGAGCTGCCTGCGGTACGTGTCGGTCGTTCCTTCCGAGTTCGGGAGGACGACGCGAACGAATACCTCAAGAGCTCGTTCTACAACGCGGGCTAGTTGTCGGACCCCGCGCCCGAGCACGACGGGCGCGGGGGCAACACCCGTCTCGCCGGGTCACCGATTCTCTCTGGGTGCCCTGCCTTCGTTAGTCTTACCCCCTAGGTCTGTTTGCCGCGCGCTGCGGTGAGTGGCCGCGTCGGCACCGGGCCGGCATTCTCTGCAACGATCGTGAAGGGTTCCCCGTGGGTTCTGTCATCAAGAAGCGTCGCAAGCGCATGGCGAAGAAGAAGCACCGCAAGCTGCTCAAGAAGACTCGCGTCCAGCGCCGCAAGCTCGGCAAGTGACGTACGTGGCGTAGGTGGCGGAACGCACCGGACCCGGTCGGGTCCTCCTGGTCACCGGGGTCTCGCGTGACCTCGGGCGCCGTTTCGCGCGCGCTGCCGCCCGCCACCCGAACGTCGAGCGGGTGATCGGCGTCGATGTCGCCCCGCCACGCGGGGACATCGGCAAGGTCGGATTCGTCCGAGCCGACATCCGCAACCCGGTGATCGCCAAGGTGATCGCCAAGGAGGAGGTCGACACCGTCGTCCACCTCAGCGTCATCGCGACCCCCGGCACCACCGGGGGTCGTTCGACGATGAAGGAGCTCAACGTCATCGGGACGATGCAGCTCCTCGCGGCGTGCCAGACCGCGCCGTCCCTGCGCCAGGTCGTGGTGAAGTCGACGACCCAGGTCTACGGGGCGAGCAGCCGCGACCCGGCGATGTTCACCGAGTCGATGGAGCCGCGGCGCACCCCGTCCTCCGGCTATGCCCGCGACGTGGCCGACATCGAGTCCTACGTGCGCGGCTTCGCCCGGCGCCGTCCCGACGTGGCCGTCACGGTGCTGCGCTGCGCCAACGTCCTCGGACCGCGGGTGATCAGCCCGATCGCGTCCCACTTCCGGCGCACGGTCGTGCCCAACGTGCTCGGCTTCGACCCGCGCCTGCAGTTCCTTCACGAGCAGGACCTCTACGGCGTCCTCGAGCATGCCGTACGCACCGGGGTGCCCGGCACCTTCAACGTCGCCGGCGACGGCGTGCTGACCCATTCCCAGGTCGCCCGGCGACTGCAGCGGATGACCGTGCCGATCCCCGAGCCGCTGTTCGGCCTGGCGAGGTTCGGCGGCGGCGAGTATCCCGCCGAGCTGCGCGCGCTGCTGACCTACGGCCGCGGCGTCGACACCTCGCGGATGCGCTCCCTGCTGGGCTTCGAACCCCGATACACCACCGAGGAGACGGTCGTAGACTTTGCGGACAGCGTGATGCCGTCCGCCAACCGTGCCGACCGCGCGCTGGCCGCCTTGGAGAGCCGACTGACAGGAGCGCCCGGTGACTGAGTCCGCCGCCCAGGGTTTCATCGGCGCCACCACACGCGAGCGACACCCGTTGCGGGCGATCCCTGCGGCCGACTGGGCCGCGGCTCTGGAGAGCGCCGCCAAGGAGGTCTTCGGGGCCGAGTGGGAGGAGCAGCTGGCTCGGTTCATCGTGTTCCTGCGGCGCCGGATCTCGGGCGAATACTCGGTCGACGAATACGGCTTCGACCGCGAGCTCACCCAGCGCTTCCTCCTGGCCGTGCTGCGGCCGATCAAGGAGAAGTGGTTCCGGGTCGAGGTGCGCGGCATCGAGAACATCCCGGCGGACGGCGGCGCCCTGATCGTCTCCAACCACTCCGGCACGATCCCGATGGACGGCCTGATGACCATGGTCTCCATCCATGACGAGCTCGGACGCAACCTGCGGCCGCTCGGCGCCGATCTGGTCTTCCGGATGCCGATCGTCGGCAACATCGCCCGCAAGGCGGGTGCCACCCTGGCCTGCAGCGAGGACGCCGAGCGGATGCTCCGCAACGGCGAGCTCGTCGGCGTCTGGCCGGAGGGCTTCAAGGGCATCGGCAAGCCCTACAGCGAGCGCTACAAGCTGCAGCGCTTCGGCCGTGGCGGCTTCGTGTCCTCGGCGCTGCGCACCGGTGTCCCGATCGTCCCGCTCTCCGTCGTCGGCGCCGAGGAGATCTACCCGCTCGTCGGCAACATCCCGGCCCTCGCCAAGGTCCTCGGCGTGCCCTACCTGCCGATCACGCCGTTCTTCCCGCTTCTCGGGCCGCTGGGGCTCATCCCGCTCCCGTCGAAGTGGCTCATCGAGTTCGGCGAGCCGATCCGCACCGATGCGTACGACGCCTCGGAGGCCGACGACCCGATGCTGGTCTTCAACGTCACCGACCAGGTGCGCGAGACGATCCAGCAGACCCTCTACCGCCTGCTGGGCGAGCGCGCCTCCGTCTTCGGCTGACCCACCCAGGCCGAGGCGTCACCCCCGCCGGTCGAGAGGTCAGCGGCGCCGGCCGAGACGGCAGACGTCTGCCAGCTCGACCAGCGCCCGTGACGCCTCGGTGACTACGGGGTGAGCAGGCCGGTGGCGCCGGCGAGCACGTCGCCGACCAGGCCGGTGACGCCGGTGACCAGGCCGGTGACGGGGTCCGTCACGGTGCCGGTGTCGGTGTCGGGCTCCTCGGACGGACCGCCGTCGGAGGGCGTCGGCGTGGGCAGGATGCTGCCGTCGTCCTCGGGAGCCTCGGAGGGCTGCTCCTGGTCGTCGTCCTTCTCGTCCTTCGGGTCGGTCACCGAGCCGGGACCGATCTTGTCGGGATCGATGGAGGGCAGGTCGAGGGCGTTGTCGTCCGGGCTGAGCGGCGGCAGCGCCTCGGCCTCGACGACGGTGTCGGCCGGAAGCAGCCCGTCGATCTCGGAGGTGAGGCTGGAGACCAGCGTCGCAGGGAGCTCGGTGATGCCACCCTCGCAAGTGGGGCAGAGCTGGGCGGCGGCCTGGTCGATCAGCACGAGCGTCTGGGCGGCGTCGGAGACCGCCGGCTCGGCGCCCTCGGGGACCTGCGGGCTCAGCTCGGCCAGCTCCTCGACGCCATCGGCCGCGAACGTACGCAGCTGGGCGAGCGAGTCGTTGTCCTGGGACTTCTCGAAGTCGCTGATCAGCAGGTCGGAGCCGTGGGCGGCCTGTCGCGAGAAGGTCTCGAGGGTCGTGGTGACCCGCTCGGAGTCGGTCAGCGGCGCCTCGGCGACCAGCGACTTGGCCTCGCGCAGGCGGGTGCCGGCGTCCTCGAGGATCCGGATGCCGCGGGCCTGGGTGCTGACCGTGAATCCGGCGGAGACGTTCTCGACGGCACGCTTGACCGGGTAGAGCGAGTCCCCCGGAAGAGCGGTCTGCGACGCCGCGGCGGCGCCTGCGGTGCCACCGACGATCGCCATCGCGGCGAGGGCGACGGCCAGGTTGCGCTGCCGGCGCGGCCTGCGTACGGATCCGACGGTGAGCTTGCGCTCGACGGTCTTCTCCATGCGCGGCGCCGGCACGAGCTCGGTGTCGGCAGCCTCCATGAGGCGCTCACGGAGCGAGACGGAGAAGTCGCGGCGGGGCACGGCGGAGTCGCTGAGAGCGGAGAGCGACGAAGCGAGGGCTGCCAGATCGCGAAGCTCGTCGGCAGAATGCGAGGATCGCCGATCGGTCGCGGAGTACGCCGCGACCATTCGGTCGAACTCGTCGGCGCGCTTTCGCGCCGGAAACGCCGGGCTCATCGGATGGTTCCTACTCGGTATCGGCAGTGAGGGATTCGTCGAAACAGCTGTGCACAAGGGCCAGCCATGTCGGACAACGAGTCGCCCCGGCCGCGGGTTACGGCAACCGGTCGAGCATTCAAGGTGGTGCGGAACACAGTCATCAGCGGATCCCGTCAGGCATCTGCTTCGCGAGATTGCGGATCCCGCGCAGCTGGAGCTGTTTCACGGCTCCGTCGCTGCGTCCGAGGATAGCCGCTGTCTCGGCAATGGACAGCCCTTGGAGGAAACGCATGATGATGCAGTCGCGCTGCTCGTCGGGAAGCTTGGAGAGTGCGCCGAGCAGCATCTCGTTGGTGATCCCGGCCATCACGATCTTCTCGGGACCGTCGGCCGCGGAGTCGTGCAGACCCATGTCCTCGGTCGTCATCTCCAGGCGCGTACGTCCCGCCTTGAAGTGATCGGTGGCCAGGTTGCGGGCGATGGTCATCAGCCAGGCGCCGAAGTCCTTGCCCTGCCAGCGGAAGCCGGTCATCGAGCGCAGCGCCCGGAAGAAGGTCTCCGAGGTGAGGTCCTCGGCGACCTGGGTGGAGCGGGTCCGGTAGAAGAGGAACCGGTAGACCGCGCCGTGGTAGTGGTCGTAGAGGAGGCCGAACGCCTCCTTGTCGCCCTTGCGGGCGAGCTCGACCAGCGCGATCAGCCGGGTGCGGTCGGCCTCGGTCTCCTCCGAGGAGGCGGCGAGCTCGGTGTCGTCGTCGGGCTCGTTGTCCGAGCGCGGCTTCGTCTCGTGGGTGCCGCCCGAGCCGCGACGCTCGGGCTCGGCGAACGGACCGGTGGCACCTGCCACACCCGCGTAGGCGGGTTCGTAGCCCTCGTTCATCAGGAGTGCGACCGCAGCACGCAGCGCATCCAAGCGACGATGGACGTCATTGGCGCGGCGCGACATGTGGGTCCCTCCCGAAGACTCCCCCTGAGCGAGAGCAACCTTACGGGTTAGGGCATCCCGATGTCAGGTCCCGAGCCGAAGTCGTGTCGGCGTGTGGTGGCAATTTCCTGACACGGGGGTGAATACCCGCCCGTGCATACCGGTCGCCACCGGCCGGATCACTCCCGTCGTCCGCGCAGTGCGATCGCCACCGCGATCGCCCCGGTGGCGGCACCACCCAGCGCCGCGGTCACCACGCCGGCACGGGCGGCCTTGCGCCCGGTGCGGTAGTCCCGGATCGGCCAGCCCTTCTCGCGCGCGTGGGCGCGCAGGCGCGCGTCCGGGTTGATGGCGCACGGGTGTCCGACCAGCGAGAGCATCGGCAGATCGTTGTAGGAGTCGGAGTAGGCCGCACAGCGAGACAGGTCGAGATTCTCGCGCGCGGCGATCGCCTTGACCGCCTCCGCCTTGGCCGGTCCGTGCAGCATCTCGCCGACCAGCTCGCCGGTGTAGACACCGTCCTCGGTGGCCGCCACCGTGCCGAGGGCGCCGGTGAGCCCGAGCCGCTTGGCGATGACCCGGGCGGCCTCGACGGGCGCCGCGGTCACCAGCCACACCCGCTGTCCCTGGTCGATGTGGGTCTGTGCGAGCGCCCGGGTGCCGGGCCAGATCCGGTGGGCCATGCCCTCGTCGAAGATCTCCTCCATCAGGCTCTCGACCTCCTCGGCGCGGTGGCCGCGGATGAACGAGAGCGCCGACGAGCGCGCCGACTCCATGTGAGCCGGGTCCTCGACCCCTGCCACCCGGAAGTAGGCCTGCTTGTACGCGGCCGAGGCGATGTCCCGCGTACGGAAGAACTTGCGCCGATGCAGGCCGCGCGCGAGATGGAAGATCGTCGCGCCCTGCATGATCGTGTTGTCCACGTCGAAGAAGGCGGCCGCCGTCGGGTCTCCGCCTGCGGGGTAGAGCCAGGCTTCGATCTCCGCGGCCGCGGCCGATGCCTCGCCGGCGAGAGCCGAGCGGCGTTTGAGGTCTTTTCGCCGCAGCTCGGCGCGGCGGCGGTCGCTGGCGCTGCTCATTTCGCCAACAGTAGTGGTCCGGGAGCCGATGCGGGACCCAGGTGCCAAGATGGTCGGATGGAACCGCGTGTGACCTTCTACTCCCGTCAGGGCTGCCATCTGTGCGACGAGGCGAGGCTGGTCGTCGAGAAGGTGGTCGGGGACGACTACACCGAGGTCGACATCGACGCCGACGCCGAGCTGCGCGAGCGCTTCACGAACGAGGTCCCGGTGACGTACGTCGACGGGAAGCAGCACGACTTCTGGCGTGTCTCCGAGGAGCGGCTGAGGGCAGCGCTGGCGCGCTCCCCAGAATAACTGTCGATCGGCCCAATACCCTGAACAACCCCCCTCTGACAACTCCACAGACACGTGTGCTAGCCGACGCTCTGCGAGTTTGTTCTCGCGGTCACAAAGTCCGTATGGTGGCTGAGCCGCAGGGCGATCCCGGGCTAAAAAGCCCCCGTCTGTGGCGCCGGCATTGAAAGAGCAGAGCGTGACGGCACGGAGTACGAATACGGGCGAGGGCAGCGGTGCCCAGGACCCCCACCGGGACATCCCCGAGGCGACAGTCGCCCGGCTCCCGGTCTACCTCCGGGCACTGACCTCGCTCGCCGAGCGCAACATCGCCTCGTGCTCCTCCGAGGAGCTCGCGACGGCCGCCGGGGTCAACTCGGCCAAGCTGCGCAAGGACCTCTCCTACCTGGGCTCCTACGGCACCCGTGGGGTCGGCTACGACGTCGACTACCTGAGCTACCAGATCGCCCGTGAGATCGGTGTCACCCACGACTGGCCGGTCATCATCGTCGGTATCGGAAACCTCGGTCAGGCGCTGGCCAACTTCTCCGGCTTCAGCAGCCGCGGCTTCCGCACCGTGGCGCTCCTGGACGCCGCCGAGCAGATGCAGGGCCGCACGGTCGCCGGGCTCGAGGTCCGGCCGTTCGCCGACCTGGCCGAGATCGTCGCGGCCGAGCAGGTCTCCATCGGGGTCATCTCGGTGCCGGCGACCGCCGCCCAGGACGTCGCCGACGCGATGGTCGCAGCCGGCATCAGCAGCATCCTCAACTTCGCGCCCGCGGTGCTCAACGTGCCGCCGGGTGTCGACGTACGCAAGGTCGATCTCTCGATCGAGCTGCAGATCCTCGCGTATCACGAGTCGCGCAAGGCTGCAGAGGCAGACGAGACGGTGGACAATGGTTCCGAGGAAGGGATTACCGCATGAGTGTTCTGGTGGTCGGAATCTCCCACAACTCTGCGCCGGTCTCGCTGCTCGAGGCGGCGTCGGTGGACGCGGACGGTCTGCAGAAGCTCCTCACCGACGTGGCTGGTTGTGAGCACGTCAGCGAGGCAGCGGTCATCGCGACCTGCAACCGCCTCGAGATCTACACCGAGGTGGATCGCTTCCACGGCTCCGTCGAGGAGCTCTCCCGCCGCATCATCGAGGGCGCCGGCCAGACGCTCGAGACGATGCTGCCGCACCTCTACGTCCACTACGACGACGGCGCCGTCTCCCACCTGTTCAAGGTGGCCGCCGGGCTCGACTCGATGGCCGTGGGCGAGGGGCAGATCCTCGGTCAGGCCCGCGCCGCCCTGCAGCTCGGCCAGGAGATGGGCACGGTCGGACCGGCGCTCAACAGCCTGTTCCAGCAGGCGCTCCGGGTCGGCAAGCGCTCGCGCGCGGAGACCGACATCGACCGGGCCGCGCCGTCGCTGGTGACCGCGTCGCTGGTCCGTGCGGCCCGAGCCGTGGGTGACGTACGCGGCAAGCGGGTCGCCGTCGTCGGCGCCGGTGCGATGGCCGGGCTGGCCACCGCGACCGTCTCCCGGATGGAGGCCGCCGACGTCGTCGTGGTCAACCGCACCACGGCCAACGCCGAGCGCCTCGCCAAGGAGTACGCCGCACGCGCCGCCTCCCTCGACAAGCTGGCCGAGGAGGTCGCGGCCGCCGACATCGTGATCACCTGCGCGGGCGCCAGCGGGCTGCTCGTCCCGGCGGACATGGTCGGCGACCGCAGCGGCCACCCGGTCGCGCTGATCGATCTGGCCCTGCCCCACGACATCGACCCGGAGGCGGCGTCGCTCCCGGGTGTGACGCTGATCGACCTGGCCGCCCTCGCCGACGAGCTGCACGCCTCGCCCGCCGGCAAGGAGGTGCTCGCGGTCCGCGACATCGTCACCCAGGAGGTCGCGGCCTTCCTGAGCGCCCGTCGGCAGTCGGCCGTCACGCCGACCGTCGTCGCGCTGCGGAGCATGGCCACCGGCGTCGTCGACGCCGAGATGGAGCGCCTCGACAACAAGCTCCCCGACCTCGACGAGGCCACCAGGGCGGAGGTCCTCCGGACCGTACGCCGCGTGGCCGACAAGCTTCTCCACGAGCCGACCGTCCGGGTCAAGGAGCTCGCGAACGAGACCGGCGCGGTGTCCTACGCCGCGGCTCTCGCCGAGCTCTTCGCGCTCGACCAGAACGCGGTCTCGGCCGTCACCCGGGCCGACGTGCCTTCGTCAGGTGGACTCGACAAGCTCGACCACCGGAATCTTGGTGATCTCTCATGAGGACCCTCCGTCTCGGAACCCGCCGCTCCCAGCTCGCCGTCACGCAGTCGACCCTCGTCGCGGAGATGCTCCGCGCCCAGGGCCACATCGTCGAGCTGGTCGAGATCGTCTCCGACGGCGATCGCACCCAGGCGTCGAACACGCCGCTGACCAGCGCGAACTCGACGGGTGTCTTCGTCAGCGCGCTGCGCGACGCGCTCCACGCCAAGGAGATCGACCTCGCGGTCCACTCGCTCAAGGACCTGCCGACCTACCCCGAGGAGGGCATCGAGCTGGTCGCGATCCTGCCGCGCGAGGACCCGCGCGACGTGATCGTCGCCCGCGACGGCCTGACCCTCGGTGAGCTCCCGCCGGGCTCGCGGGTCGGCACCGGCTCGCCGCGGCGGGTCGCCCAGATCAAGGCCCTCGGCCTCGGCCTGGAGCTCGCCGGCATCCGCGGCAACGTGGACACCCGCATCGGCAAGGTCCGCTCCGGCGAGTTCGACGCGGTCGTCCTCGCGCGCGCCGGCCTGGCCCGCATCGACCGGCTCGACGAGGTCACCGAGGTCCTCGACCCGATCCAGGTGCTGCCCGCTCCTGGTCAGGGGGCCCTGGCGGTCGAGTGTCGCGAGGGCGACGCCGATGCCGACGTACGCAAGATTCTGACCTCCCTCGACGACGCGCCCACCCGAGCGGCAGTCGAGGCAGAACGCGCAGTGCTCGCCACCCTCGAAGGTGGCTGCGCCGCGCCCATCGGGACCCTCGCCGACGTGGTGGAGGGTGAGGAAGGACCAGAGCTGTGGGTGCGGGCAGTGGCGCTCTCACTCGACGGCTCGCTCTCGGTTCGACTCTCCGCATCGGGGCCGCTCGACGACGCCGCAGGCGTCGGCCGCCGGCTCGCCGAGGAGATGCTCGCCGAGGGTGCAGCAGACCTGACCGACGATCCCGCGGACCCAGGCCAGGCTGTCATGGACACGGGCGGTTCCCCCCAGACCGCTCCCGAGCAGGACAAGGTGCACAACGCATGACCCGAGCAAAGACCACCGAGCAGACGGCCGAGCACAGCTCGACCACCCCACTGGGCTGGGTGTCCTTCGTCGGCAGCGGTCCCGGTGACCCTGAGCTGCTGACGGTACGGGCGATCGACCTGTTGAAGCAGGCCGATGTTGTCGTGACCGAGGCCCCCGAGCACGCTTCGATGGTGCGCGGCGTACTCGGCATCCCCGAGCCGGTCGAGCCGGCCGAGGGTGAAGAGACCCCGGAACCGGTCGGACCCGAGTTCATCGACGGCGGGTTCGGCGTGGACGGCCAGCCGCTCGCCAACGCCGCCCGTGCCAAGGCCGTCGTCAAGCAGGCGAAGCTGGGCAAGCGCGTCGTGCGCCTCATGACCGGCGACCCCTTCCTCTACGCCTCCGGCCCCGAGGAGGCGCAGTCCTGCGCCAAGGCGGGCATCGGCTTCGAGATCGTCCCCGGCGTCTCGTCGGTGTCGGCCGTCCCGGCCTACGCCGGCATCCCGCTGACGACCAAGGACCACCAAGAGGTCGCGGTCGTGACCTGCAACGAGAAGATCGACTGGAGCCAGTACGCGGACAACCGCACGCTCGTCCTTCTCTCCGGTGTCGGCATGATCGGCGACATCGCCAAGGAGCTCGTCGCCGCGGGCCGTTCCGCCAAGACCCCGGTCGCGATCACCCGCGTCGGCACCACGACCGAGCAGGCGACGGTAGAGTCGACGCTGGAGAACATCGCCGTCGACGCTCGTGCCGCACGGATGGCGCCGCCGGCGATCGTGGTGATCGGCAAGGTGGTCAACTTGCGTGAGACGCTCTCGTGGTTCGAGACGAAGCCGCTCTTCGGCTGGCGCGTCCTGGTGCCGCGCACCAAGGAGCAGGCGCCGGCGCTGTCGCTGAAGCTGAAGGGCTTCGGCGCCGTGCCCGAGGAGGTCCCGACGATCTCCGTCGAGCCGCCGCGCAACCCGCAGCAGATGGACAAGGCCGTACGCGGCCTGGTCGAGGGTCGCTACAACTGGATCGCCTTCACCTCGATCAACGCGGTGCGCGCCGTGCGCGAGAAGTTCGACGAGTACGGCCTGGACTGCCGTGCCTTCTCCGGTCTGAAGATCGCCGCCGTCGGCGAGAAGACCGCGCAGGCGCTGGAGGCCTGGGGCCTGCGTCCCGACCTGGTGCCGCACACCGACAACCAGTCGGCCGCCGGCCTGCTCGAGGTGTGGCCGGAGTACGACGAAGACCTCGACCCGATCAACCGGGTCTTCCTCCCGCGTGCCGACATCGCCACGGAGAACCTCATCGCCGGCCTGGTCGACCTCGGCTGGGAGTGCGACGACGTGACCGCCTACCGCACGGTCCGGGCTGCTCCGCCGCCCGCGCCGACCCGCGACGCGATCAAGACGGGCAAGTTCGACGCGGTGGTCTTCACCTCCTCGTCCACGGTCCGCAACCTGGTCGGCATCGCGGGCAAGCCGCACACCTCCACGGTGATCGCGGCGATCGGTCCGGCCACCGCCAAGACCGCCGAGGAGCACGGCCTGCGGGTCGACGTGATGTCGCCGGAGCCGTCGATCGAGGCGCTCACCGAGGCGCTCGCCGCCTTCGGTGCCGCGCGTCGGGCCTCGCTGGTCGAGCAGGGCCTGCCGGTCACCAAGCCGTCCGACCGGCGCCCCGCCTCGCGCCGTCGTTCGCGTACTTCCTGAACCGACTGTTCCAACCGACAGCGGCGTGCTCCCGAGTGTGGGAGCACGCGGCTGTTGCACTACCGTGGAACGTACCCTTTTGCGATGGAGTGCAGATGAGCATCGAGAAGCCCGTGATCCGTCCCCGCCGGCTGCGCCGCACGCCGATCATGCGCCGGATGGTCGCGGAGACGGCCGTACGTCCCGCCAACCTGGTCCTGCCCGCGTTCGTGCGCGAGGGGATCAGCGAGCCCGTCCCGGTCTCGACCATGCCGGGCGTGGTCCAGCACACCCGTGAGTCGCTGCGTAAGGCGGCGGCCGAGGCGGCGGCGGCCGGTATCGGCGGGATCATGCTCTTCGGTGTCCCCGAGACGAAGGACGCGGTCGGCTCCGGTGCGCTGGACCCCGACGGCATCCTCAACGTGGCCATCGCCGACGTCGTCTCCGAGGTCGGCGACACGCTCACCGTGATGAGCGACCTGTGCCTGGACGAGTTCACCGACCACGGTCACTGCGGTGTGCTGGCCGAGGACGGCTCCGTCGACAACGACGCCACCCTTGAGATCTACGCCCAGATGGCGATCGCCCACGCCGAGGCCGGCGTCCACATGGTCGGCCCGTCCGGGATGATGGACGGCCAGGTCGCGGTCACCCGCGACGCCCTCGACGGCGCCGGCCACACCGACGTCTCGATCCTCGCCTACTCCGCGAAGTACGCCTCCGCCTTCTACGGCCCCTTCCGCGAGGCCGTCGACTCCTCGCTCAAGGGCGATCGGCGCACCTATCAGCAGGATCCGGCCAATGCACTGGAGGGTGTCCGCGAGGCGCTCCTTGACGTGGCCGAAGGCGCCGATATCGTGATGGTCAAGCCCGGGCTCCCGTATCTCGACGTTCTCCAGCGAGTGCGTGAGTCTGTCGATGTTCCGGTGGCTGCCTACAACATCTCAGGGGAGTTCGCGATGTTGGAAGCCGCGGCCGCGAACGGCTGGATCGACCGCGAACCGGCGATCCTGGAGACACTCACCGCCTTCAAGAGGGCGGGCGCGGACGTCATTCTGACCTACTGGGCCACGGAAGCAGCTGGCTGGCTGCGAGGCTGACGTTCTCGCCTGACAGCCCTCCCAGCTCTGTGACGTGGAACATATCCGGAGAGTAGACTCGAGACCGTGACCAATCGAGAGTTGGGCAGCCCCAAGCGCACCGGTCGGCCGCGCAACAGTGGACGTGATTCGGCGAATCCGCGCGAGGAGATCCTCAAAGAGGCATCCAGGCTCTTCACCGCTCAAGGGGTCGCCGCGACCACGATCAGTCAGATCGCCGAGTGCGTCGGGCTGCGCCAGTCCTCGATGTACTACTACTACAAGTCCAAGGAGGAGATCCTCTCCGCCTTGATGGAGAAGAACCGCGAGTCGCTGACGCTCGCGGAGAAGCTTCTCGAGGAGGACGGTCCCGTCGCCCCGCGGCTCTACGCCTTCCTCTACACCGACGTACGCCAGCTGTGCACCGCCCCGCTCGACTTCTACGAGCTCGAGGTGGCCGCGCTGGCGCAGCCGCAGGTCTTCGCGGGCTTCGAGGAGGACGGCGACAAGCTCCGCGCCGCGGCCGCCCAGCTCCTCGAGCTGGGTGTCGACAGCGGTGAGCTGCGCCAGACCGACCCGGCCGCCACCGCGCTGATGCTGCTCTCGCTCAACGAGGGCGCCCAGCACCGGCTCTGGCACGGCCGCCGTGAGGACGAGAGGGCCCCTGGGGGATCGGACGCCCTGGCCGAGTCGGTCGCCGACTACCACCTCAGCTCGCTCCTCGCCGACGCGTCCTCCCTGCCCGCCGTCCGCGAGGCCGGCCGCGACTTCGTGACCGAGTACGAGGACGACGAACCCGCCGCCTGAGCACCATCGAGAACGAGGAAGGGCCCCGCCGTGACGGCGGGGCCCTTCGGTTGTCGGATCAGTTGCCGGTGAGCGCACCGAACAGGCTGCCGAGAATGCCCTTGAGGATCAGCGTGAGGACGTTGCTGACGGTCGCGTTGACTTGCTCGAGCGTCTTGCCGGCCATGGCGTTCACGCACTGGGTCAACGCCTGGCCCGACTGGTTCGCGCTCAGGAGCGGGTACTTCGCCAGCTCCCTCTGGCACGCGCCGAGAATCTGGCTGGGCGTGGCGACGACCGTCTCGACCGTGTTCGTCAGCGGCTCGGTCACTGCTTCCGTGGACCCGCCAGTGCTCCCACCGTCGCCGCCGGTGCCGCCACCGGTGCCACCGCCGCCGGTGCTCCCACCAGGAGTCTCGCCGCCGGACGGAGCCTCGCTGGACGGGCCGGACGGGGACTGCGAGGAACCGCCGCGCGGGCCGGCCTGCTGGCCGCCCGCCCGGAGCTCGCGGCCCTTCTGCTTCGAGGACTTGGGAGCGTCCATCCGCGGGATGGCGTAGTCGACCGGGACCGTGCTGTTCGGGATCGACGTGAACTCACCGGAGCGGTAGGCCTCGGCGATACCGAGCACCGTCGTGACGTACGTCTGGCTGTGGTTGTAGCGGAAGACCGCGGCCCGTGCGCCCTGGTCGGTGGAGAGGTCGTCGTTGCCGGAGCAGAGGTAGACGGCGCTGGCGAGCGCGGCGTCGTTGATGTCCTGGGGGTTGCGCTTGCCGTCACCGTCGGCGTCGACGCCGACCATCGCCCAGGTCGAGGGGATGAACTGCATCGGCCCGACGGCGCGGTCATAGCTGGTGTCGCCGTCGTACTGTCCACCGTCGGTGTCGGTGATCTGGGAGACGTTGCCCTTGCCGTTGAGCGGCACCCCGTAGATGCCCGGGGTGGAGACGCCCTCGGCGGTGAGTCGGTTGTCGTTGGCGCGCCCGTGGTTGGACTCGACCCGGCCGATCGCGGCGATCAGCGGCCAGTCGATCCGGCAGGCGGCGTCCGCGGCGTTGATGACCGTGGCGGCGCGCTGGTAGGCGGCGAGGGCGGCGGACGGGATGCCGGCGGCGCTGGCCGTACCCGGGAGCGACTTGTCGCCCTGGTTGGTCGAGGCGGACACGCTGGCCGGCGCCTCGATCGCCTCGGACGGCACCGAGGTGCCGTCGGGCAGGCTGAACGCGTCGTCGTATCTCGTCCCTGATGCGGTGGCACTCGACTGCGTCAGACCGGTGACGTTGACCGTCCAGGCCGCGCTCAGCAGCGCGAGCGGGACGAGCGCGGTCGCCTTCTGAAGGCGGTTGTAGCGCGTAGCGGACATCGAATCTCCCTCTCAATCCCCAGGGCCTAAGGTCCCGGGTCTTGCTCCCCAAATCGCAACGTTCTCAACGAACCGTCTCACGTCAAAGTTACGCACGTCACGTTTTACTGGCACATTGCGTTCCAGTAAACGAGACGCCGATGACATGCACCGATGAGACGCAGGCTATGGCGGTTCGTGACGCGAGACGTCGGATTTCGTACGCATCGGTAACTCGATTCCGTGGCAGCCCGTGCATGGAGTGCAGCCCGGAATGGGGATTGCGGGTGGGTTGATGAAGAATGAGCCGGTGCCTCACGACATCTCACCCCTGTCCGCAGCGGCATCCGAAGCGCTCTTCGCCCGCGCGAAGGCCGTGACGCCGGGTGGCGTGAACTCACCCGTGCGCGCCTTCAACGCGGTCGGCGGCACGCCGCGTTTCATCCGCGAGGCGAAGGGGGCGTGGCTGACCGACGTCGACGGGAACGACTACGTCGACCTGATCTGCTCCTGGGGCCCGATGCTGCTGGGCCACGCCCACCCGGAGGTCCAGGCAGCGGTCCTGGCGGCTGTCGCGCGTGGCACGTCCTACGGGACCCCGACGACGCCCGAGGTCGAGCTGGCCGAGGCGATCGTCGAGCGGGCGCCGGTCGAGAAGGTGCGGTTCGTCAGCAGCGGCACCGAGGCGACGATGTCGGCCATCCGGCTGGCGCGAGGGTTCACCGGACGCGACGTGATCCTCAAGTTCGCCGGCAACTACCACGGCCATGTGGACTCGCTCCTCGCCAGCGCCGGCTCCGGCCTGGTCACCCACGCCATCCCGGGCACCCCGGGCGTGCCCGAGAGCAGCACCGAGCTCACCGTCGTGCTGCCCTACAACGACCGGGCCGCCGTGACCGCGGCGTTCGAGGAGTACCGGGGCCGGGTGGCCTGCCTGATCACCGAGGCCTCGCCGGGCAACATGGGCGTCGTGCCGCCGGAGCCCGGCTTCAACGAGTTCCTCGCGACCACGTGCAAGGACAACGGTGCCCTGTTCATCTCCGACGAGGTGATGACCGGGTTCCGGGCCAGCAAGCAGGGTCAGTGGGGGATCGACGGCAAGAACGAGGGCTGGACGCCCGACCTGGTCACCTTCGGCAAGGTGATGGGCGGCGGCTTCCCGGCGGCGGCCTTCGGTGGCCGCGCCGACGTGATGGGCTCGCTCAGCCCCGACGGGCCGGTCTACCAGGCCGGCACGCTCTCCGGGAACCCGGTCGCGACCACCGCCGGCCTCACCACGCTGCGGCTGGCGACCGACGAGGTCTACGACCACATCGGGAAGGCCGCGGAGACCGTCAAGGAGGCGATCGAGGAGAGCTTCACCAAGGTCGGCCTCCCGCACGTCATCCAGTCCACCGGCACGATGTTCTCGGTCTTCTTCACCGACAGGCCGGTGCGCAACTTCGACGAGGCCAAGACCACCGACGAGGTGGCGTACAAGGCCTTCTTCCACGCCATGCTCGACCAGGGCGTCTACCTGCCGCCGAGCGCCTACGAGGCCTGGTTCCTGTCCTCCGCCCACGACGAGCGGGCGATCTCCCGGATCACGGAGGCGCTTCCGTACGCCGCCGAGGCTGCTGCAAAGAGACTGTTGTGAAAGGTGAAGGGATGAGTATCGAGACCACGGTTCACCTGCTGCGTCATGGTGAGGTGCACAACCCGGAGGGCATCCTCTACGGGCGCCGGCCCGGGTTCAACCTCTCCGACCTCGGCCTGCAGATGGCCGAGCGGGTCGCCGACCGGATCGGCGGGCAGGACATCACCCACGTGATCTCCAGCCCGCTGGAGCGTGCCCGGCAGACCGCGGGGCCGCTGGCGAAGGCGCTGGGCCTCGACATCTCGCTCGACGAGCGGGTGCTCGAGTCGGAGAACCTCTTCGTCGGCAAGAGCTTCAAGGACGGCATGGGCCCGCTGAAGGACCCGAAGGTCTGGCCGAAGCTGCTCAACCCGTTCAGGCCGTCGTGGGGCGAGCCCTACCTGGAGATCGTGGCCCGGATGATGGCCGCGATCCACGACGCCCGGGACCTGGCGCGGGGCCACGAGGCGGTCATCGTCTCCCACCAGCTGCCGATCTGGACCACCCGGCTGCACATCGAGGGCCGCAGCTTCCTGCACGACCCGCGCCGCCGCCAGTGTGCGCTCTGCTCGCTGACCTCGCTGCACTTCGTCGACGACGAGTTCGTCGCGCTCTCCTACAGCGAGCCCGCCGGCGACATGCTGCCGGCGAAGGACAAGTACGCGCCGTTCTCGGCCGGCGACGCGGAAGATTAACGGGTCTCTCAGGTTTGTCAGGAAGAGTCCTGCGCGTGCGTATGAAGTTGGGTGGCCTCGTCCTCACTGTGGTGATGGTGGGGCTGCTGGCTGCCTGCGGGCAGAACGGCACGAACGAGGCGGGCTACATCTCCGGTGACGGCCGCACCCAGGAGATCCCGGTCGCCGACCGCGGCGAGCCGGTCGAGCTGACCGGCGAGACCCTCGAGGGCAAGCCGTTCGACCTCGCCGACACGCGTGGCAAGGTCACGGTGCTCAACGTGTGGTGGACCGGCTGCGCGCCGTGCCGCAAGGAGATGCCCATGCTCCAGGCGGCCTACGAGGAGCTGGGTGACGAGGTCGCCTTCGTGGGGCTCAACACCCGCGACGCCTCGGCCGCCCAGGGGCTGGCGTTCGAGCGGCACTACGGCGTCGAGTACCCGTCGGTCTACTCGCCCGACGGTGCCGCCGTCCTCGCGCTGAAGGGGTCGCTGGCGCCTCGCGCCATCCCGGCCACCGCGATCCTCGACACCGAGGGGCGCGTGGCCGCGCTGATCCGCGGCGAGATCCCCTCGGCACGTACGCTCGACGAGCTCATCTCCTCGGCAGGCAAAGAATGACGGACTGGTTCGCGAGCACCGCCGGGAGCGGGTCGCTGCTGCTGGCGGTGCCGATCGCGCTGCTGGCCGGGTTCCTCTCGTTCATCTCGCCCTGCACGCTGCC
The DNA here is from genome assembly GCF_015752315.1 of Nocardioides luteus. Lineage (NCBI taxonomy): Bacteria > Bacillati > Actinomycetota > Actinomycetes > Propionibacteriales > Nocardioidaceae > Nocardioides > Nocardioides luteus. The sequence continues at coordinate 5,097,027 of NZ_JADOVJ010000001.1, read as the reverse complement.
CATGCTGCCGGGCTACCTCTCCTACGCCACCGGCCTGTCCGGCGCCGACCTCGCCTCCGGTGACGTACGCCGCGGCCGCATGCTCGCCGGGTCCCTGCTCTTCGTCGCCGGGTTCTCCGTGGTCTTCGTCCTGATGGGGATCACCGTCGGCGGGATCGCCTACAAGCTGCTCGAGTTCCAGCAGACCGGCACCAAGGTTCTCGGCGTCCTCTCGATCATCATGGGCGTCGCGTTCATGGGCTTCATCCCGCTGCTGCAGCGAGACCTGAAGTTCCACAAGGTGCCGGCGGTCGGCCTGGCGGCCGCACCGCTGCTCGGCTTCCTCTTCGGGCTGGCCTGGACCCCCTGCACCGGCCCGACGCTCGGCGTCATCGCCGGGCTCGCCTGGGACCAGGGCACCGCCGCCCGCGGCGGCCTGCTGCTCGCGGTCTACGCGCTCGGGCTCGGTATCCCGTTCGTGCTCGTCGCGGTGATGTGGCGCAAGGCCACCGTCGCGCTGAGCTGGTTCCGCCGGCACACCCGGGCGATCACGATCGTCGGCGGCGTGCTGATGATCCTGATCGGCGTCGCCATGCTCACCGGCTGGTGGGACAACGGCGTGCAGTGGCTCCAGGTCCAGCTCGTCCAGCGTTGGGAGGGCATCGCGCTGTGAGCACCACCTCTGCTCCTGACCAGGAGAAGAACGAAGACGTACGCCGCCCGGGGGAGCTGAACGCCCGTGAGCTGGCGCGCTGGGGCTGGCGCCAGCTGACCTCGATGCGTACAGCGCTGATCCTGCTCCTGCTGCTCGCGCTCGCGGCCGTCCCGGGCTCGCTGATCCCGCAGGACGGCGTCGACTCGCTGAAGGCCGACCAGTGGCGCGAGGCGCACACGACCCTGACGCCGATCTACGAGAAGCTCGGCCTCTTCAACGTCTACTCGACGCCGTGGTTCGCGGCCATCTACCTGCTGCTGATGGTCTCGCTCGTCGGCTGCATCATCCCGCGCTGCCTGGTCTACGCGAAGGCCATGCGCGCTCAGCCGCCGGCGACGCCGGCCAAGCTGACCCGGCTGCCCGACTCCGCCTCGTACGTCACCGATCAGGAGCCGGAGGAGGTCCTCGCCGCCGCGCGCAAGCAGCTCCGCGGCTACCGCCTCCGCAAGACCGAGTCGTCCTCCGGGGCAGACGGTGATTCCGTCTCGGCGGAGAAGGGCTATCTGCGCGAGGCCGGCAACCTGATCTTCCACATGTCGCTGATCATCGTGCTGGTCGCGTTCGCGACCGGGAGCCTGTTCGGCTACAAGGGCGGCGTGATCGTGCTGGTGGGGGAGGAGTACGGCTTCGCCAACGAGCTCTCGCAGTACGACGACTTCAAGCCCGGCTCCCTCTTCGCCCCCGAGGATCTCGACGACTTCAGCTTCAAGATCGACGACTTCAAGGCGGAGTGGCTGACCACCGGCGCGGGCGCCGGGACCGCACGCGGGTTCAACTCGAAGATCCGCTACACGGCGGGCACGAACGAGGAGAAGACCTACGACCTGAAGGTCAACCACCCGCTGACCATCGGCGGCACCGACGTCTTCCTGCTCGCCCACGGCTACGCGCCGGTGATCACGGTGCGCGACGGCGAGGGCAACGTGGCCTACTCCGGCCCGACGATCTTCCTCCCGCAGAGCCAGAACCTGCTCTCCTTCGGGGTCGTGAAGGCGCCGTACGCCTCCCCCGAGGAGCTCGGCTTCCAAGGGCTGTTCTACCCGTTCGAGGGCACGGTCGACGGTGAGCCGGTCAACCTGATGGGCGACATCGGAGACGGCTCGCACGCGATGCTCTCGCTGCAGGGTTTCCGGGGCGACCTGAACCTCGACGCCGGGCCGCAGTCGGTCTACGCGCTCGACACGTCCAAGGCCAACATGATGTCGCCCGACGAGTCGGGGAAGGCGTTCAACCTGCGCCTGGGCGAGACCGTCGAACTGCCCGACGGGCTCGGTTCGGTCTCGTTCGACGACGTCCAGCAGTGGAACCGGGTACAGATCTCGAAGTCGCCCGGCAAGGAGTGGGCGCTGCTCGGGGTCTCCCTCGCCCTGGTGGGTCTGCTCGGGTCGCTCTTCATCCGCTCGCGACGGGTGTGGGTTCGCGCCCGCCGCGTCGATGGGCGCACACTGGTCGAGATCGCCGCGCTCGACCGCTCCGGCGGCGGGGACACCGCCGCCGTCGTCACCGGCCTCGTCGAGGCCCTCCGAGGCGTGCGAACACAGGAGGAGAAGGATGTCTGACCACACCTGGGGCGTTCTCAGCAACCAGGCCATCACGGCCGCCGGGGTCGTCTACTTCCTGGCGCTGCTCTGCGCGCTGGTCGAGTGGTCCGCCTGGCAGTCGCGGGCCAGGTCCGCGGTCGCGGCGAAGGAGCTCGTCGGGGCCGGTGCTCCGGCGGACGAGACCCCTGCCGAGCCGAACGCCGCCGATGCCGTACGTGAGCAGCGGGCCGCCCTCTTCGGCCGCCTCAGCCTGCTCCTGACCGCGATCGCGGTGGCCTGCCACTTCGGGGCGCTGGTCGCCCGCGGGATGGCCGCCGACCCCAACCGGGTGCCGTGGGGCAACATGTACGAGTTCACGATCTCGGGCTCGTTCGTGGTGGCCGCTGCGTACGTCGTCCTGCACCGGCGCCTGAAGCTGGCCTGGATGGCGCCGTGGGTGCTCGGCTTCACCGTCGTGGTGCTGATGCTGGCCGTCGTCGGGCTCTACGAGCCGGTCGCGCCGCTGACCGAGGCGCTCAACTCCTACTGGCTCGTCATCCACGTCATCGCCGCCATCATCGCCACCGGCGGGTTCACCCTGGGCGGCATCGCGGCGGTGGCGTACCTGCTCAAGTCGCGCTTCCCCGACGCCGCCCTGCTGGCTCGGGTGCCCGAGTTGGACGCCCTCGACCGGGTCTCCTACCGGATCCACGCCTTCGCGTTCCCGGTGTGGACCTTCGGCGTGCTGATCTCCGGGCCGATCTGGGCCCACGAGGCCTGGGGCTCCTACTGGAACTGGGACCCCAAGGAGGTCTGGGCGTTCATCACCTGGGTCGTCTACGCGGGCTACCTGCACGCGCGCGCGACCGCCGGCTGGAAGGGCAAGAAGGCCGCGATCGTCGCGCTGATCGGCCTGGCCACGCTGTGGTTCAACTTCATCGGCATCAACTACTTCTCGTCCACCTCGCAGCATTCGTACGCAGCGCCCGCGGCCCCGGCTGTTGTCGAGCTCACTGAGGGAGCCTCACGATGAAAGAGTTCTGGATCTACACCGGCCTGCGGCTGCTGTCGCTGGTCGCCACCTTCGGCATCGTGGCGGGCATCTGGTCGCTCGTCGCCGGCGAGGTCGACATCTTCCTCTCGGTGATCGTGGCGTTCGTGATCAGCGGCGTTCTCTCCTTCTTCGTGCTCGACCCGCAGCGGCGGGCGTTCGCCGAGAAGGTCGAGGCCCGGGCCGCGAAGGCGGTCGAGGCTGCGCGCGCCAAGGAGGACGCCGAGATCGACTCCGAGATCGACTCCGAGATCGACTCCGAGGCCGACACCCCCTCGAACGGCGAAGGCGATAGCCACAAGGTCTCCTGACCTGGTAGATAACGGTCATGTCGATCGTTCACAAGGCCACGCTCACCCCGTCGAAGAAGGAGATCTTCGGCGCCTGGCTCGCCACCCAGTCGTGGTGCGAGGGTGACCTGACCGGGACGATCGGTTCCTACCGGTTCGACGATCCGGCCGGAAGGGTCGGGATCGAGTGTGTGCTCCTCGAGGTCGGCGATTCCGTCGTCCACCTCCCGGTCTCCTACCGGGAGGCGCCGCTCGACGGCGCCGAGGACTTCCTGATGGCGACCACCGAGCACTCGGCGCTGGGGACGCGCTACGTCTACGACGCCTGCGCCGACCCGGTCGCGGTCCGGGCGCTGCTGTCGGCCGCGCTCACCGGCGCGACCCAGGAGCCGATGGACGTCTACGACCAGGGCCGTCTGGTCGAGCGCCGCGAGACGGTCGTGACCGCGGCCGGCACCGGCTCGTGGTCGCGCCACGCGGTGCCGCACTTCGACGGTGTCACCATCCGCTCCCACGGCGCCGAGTCGCGCGTCGAGGTGGGCAGCTTCGTGGTCGTCGTCAAGCGCGTCGTCGACGGCTCCGACGCCGACGGCACGGAGTCGATCCAGGTCACCTGGCCGGACGGTGACGCGGCGCTGGTGGGCGTACGTCACCGCTGATCGCAGAGGCCGACTCGGCGCCGTTGCGACGGGCCTGCCGTCCTGTCTGTGAGCCTGCTGTGAGATTCAGGTGATCAACGGGGGCACCACTAAGTCACGAGTCGGAAACATCCTCGTCCTGCACTTGACGCATTCGGAGGTGAGGAGGCACATTGTCTCGATGTGAGCGTTCACATCTGTGATGTGACTCACCCGGGAACCGGCCTGTGCGCCGGTCTCCGGCACCCCCGACAGCGGCGCGTCGGCCTACCGGCGTGGCCGTAGATGAAATGGAGCAGGTTAGTGCGCAAGGTACTCACCACGATCACCGCGGCGGCGCTTGCGCTCGGCCTGGCGGCATGCGGTGGCGGCGACGGCGGCGAGGGCGGCGACAAGGGCACCGTCGGCGTGGCCATGCCGACCAAGTCCTCGGAGCGCTGGATCGCAGACGGCAACAACATCAAGAAGCAGCTCGAGGCCGAGGGCTACAAGGTCGACCTCCAGTACGCCGAGGACGACATCCCGACCCAGGTCTCCCAGGTCGAGAACATGGTCACCAAGGGCGTCGACGTCCTCGTGGTCGCGGCCATCGACGGCACCGCGCTCGGCGACGTGCTCGAGACCGCGGAGTCGCAGGACATCCCGATCATCAGCTACGACCGCCTCATCCGCGACACCGAGGCCGTCGACTACTACTCGACCTTCGACAACTTCCAGGTCGGCGTGCAGCAGGCCACCTCGCTCGTCGAGGGCCTGAAGGCCAAGGGCAAGGGCCCCTACAACGTCGAGCTCTTCGGTGGTTCGCCCGACGACAACAACGCCACCTTCTTCTGGGACGGCGCCATGTCGGTGCTCGAGCCGCTGATCAAGTCCGGCGAGATCGTCATCCCCTCCGGTCAGACCGACTTCAAGCAGGCCGCGATCCTGCGCTGGGACCCCGCCACCGCGCAGAAGCGCATGGAGGACATCCTCACCAAGACGTACGCCTCCAAGAAGGTCCAGGGCGTGCTCTCGCCCTACGACGGCCTCTCGCTCGGCATCATCGCCGCGCTCAAGGGCAACGGCTACACCACCGCTGACCTCCCGGTCGTGACCGGTCAGGACGCCGAGGTGCAGTCGGTGAAGTCGATCAACGCCGGTGAGCAGTACTCCACGATCTTCAAGGACACCCGCGAGCTCGCGAAGGTGACCGTCGACATGATCGTCGCCGTCGGTGCGGGCGAGGAGCCCGAGGTCAACGACACCGAGACCTACGACAACGGCAAGAAGGTCGTTCCGTCCTACCTCCTCGACCCGGTCGTGGTCACCAAGGACGACGTCACCAAGGTGCTCGTCGACTCCGAGTACTACACCGCCGACGAGATCAAGTAGCACCCCGTACGCGGCGTGGGCCCGGGTCCCTCCGGACCGGGCCCACGCCGGCCCCTTGCCAGATAGCAGGAACCACATGAGCTCACCGATCCTGGAGATGCGCGGCATCACCAAGGAGTTCCCCGGCGTCAAGGCGCTCTCCGACGTCAACCTCGTCGTCAACCGTGGCGACATCCACGCGATCTGCGGTGAGAACGGCGCCGGCAAGAGCACCCTGATGAAGGTGCTCAGCGGGGTCTACCCCCACGGCACCTACAGCGGCGACATCGTCTTCGAGGGCGAGACCGCCACGTTCGCCAACATCCGGCAGAGCGAAGCCGCCGGCATCGTGATCATCCACCAGGAGCTCGCCCTCATCCCCGAGCTCTCGATCGCGGAGAACATCTTCCTCGGCAACGAGACCGCCAAGCGCGGCATCATCGACTGGGGCCGCGCCAACCGCGAGGCGATCGACCTGCTCGCGCGGGTCGGCCTGCGGGAGAACCCGCTGACGCCGGTGAAGAACCTCGGCATCGGCAAGCAGCAGCTCGTCGAGATCGCCAAGGCGCTCTCGAAGGAGGTCAAGCTGCTCATCCTTGACGAGCCGACCGCCGCCCTCAACGACGACGACTCCCAGCATCTCCTCGCGCTCCTGGAGGGGCTGAAGGAGAAAGGGATCACCTCGATCATGATCAGCCACAAGCTGAACGAGATCGAGCAGATCGCCGACGAGATCACCATCATCCGCGACGGTCAGAGCATCGAGACCCTCTCAGTCGCCGCCGGCGGTGTCGACGAGGACCGGATCATCCGCGGGATGGTCGGCCGTGACCTGGAGAACCGCTTCCCCGACCACACCCCCTCCATCGGGGACGTGCTCTTCGAGGTGCGCGACTGGACCGTCATGCACCCGCAGGACAGCCACCGCGAGGTCATCCGCCAGGCCAACCTGTCCGTGCGAGCCGGCGAGATCGTCGGCATCGCCGGGATGATGGGTGCGGGACGTACGGAGCTGGCGCGGTCGATCTTCGGCCGCTCCTACGGCTCCCGCACGTCCGGCTCGCTAGTGCTGGAGGGCAAGGAGCTGCAGCTCAACACGGTCACCCAGGCGATCGAGGCCGGCATCGCGTACGTCTCGGAGGACCGCAAGGGCCTCGGGCTCAACCTCATCGACGACATCAAGACCTCGGTCACCGCGGCGGCGCTGAACAAGCTGCGGCGCGGGCTGGTCGTCGACGAGCACAAGGAGGTCGTGGTCGCCGAGGGCTACCGCAAGAACCTCAACATCAAGGCGCCGTCGATCACCGCCGGGGTCGGCAAGCTCTCCGGCGGCAACCAGCAGAAGGTGGTGCTGTCCAAGTGGATGTACACCGACCCGAAGCTGCTGATCCTCGACGAGCCGACCCGTGGCATCGACGTCGGTGCCAAGTACGAGATCTACGGGATCATCCAGGAGCTCGCCCGCAGCGGTCGCGGCGTACTGGTGATCTCCTCCGAGCTGCCCGAGCTGCTCGGTCTGTGTGATCGCATCTACACGCTCGCCGAGGGCGTGATCACCCATGAGTTCGACCGCTCAGAGGCCACCCAGGAGTCCCTGATGCGCTACATGACCGCGGACGCGAGGAAGTAACACCCGATGAATGCCCTGCTCAACACGCTGCGCGGGAACGTCCGCCAGTACGGGATGATCATCGCTCTGGCGGCGATCGTCATCCTCTTCCAGATCTCGACCGAGGGCGTGCTGCTCAAGCCGCTCAACGTCTCGAACCTGGTCGTCCAGAACGCTCAGATCCTGATCCTGGCCATCGGCATGGTGATCGTGATCGTGGCGCGCCACATCGACCTCTCGGTCGGCTCCGTGGCCGCCTTCGTGGGCGCCGCCTCGGCGATCATGATGACCCAGTACGACTTCCCGTGGTGGCTGGCCGTCTTCCTCGGCCTGCTGATCGGCACCGCGATCGGCGCCTGGCACGGCTTCTGGGTGGCGTACGTCGGGATCCCGGCGTTCATCGTCACGCTGGCCTCGATGCTGCTCTTCCGCGGTCTGACCCTGGTCGTGCTCAAGGGTGCGACCGTCGGTGGTCTGCCCGAGCAGTTCAAGGCGATCGGCAACGGCTTCCTGCCCGAGATCGGGCCGGACACCGGGTTCCACAACCTGACGCTGATCATCGCCGTCGCCGCCGTCGCGGTGCTCATCGTGCTCGAGGTGCGGCGCCGGTCGGCTCAGGCCGCCTACAACTTCGACGTCCTGCCCTTCCCGCTCTTCGTGGTGAAGCTGGCGCTGCTGACGATCGTGATCATGTACTTCGCCTACCTGCTCGCCGACGCCCGCGGCCTGCCGATCGTCGGCCTGATCCTGGGCGGCCTGATCGTGGTCTACACGTTCATCATGAACCGGACCGTCTTCGGCCGCCACGTCTACGCGATCGGCGGCAACGTCGACGCGGCGACGATGTCCGGCGTCAACACCAAGCGTGTCGACTTCCTGGTCATGATGAACATGGGTCTGCTCTCCGGTCTCGCGGGCCTGGTCACCACCGCCCGTCTGACCGCGGCCAACCCCAAGGCCGGTGTGAACTTCGAGCTCGACGCGATCGCCGCGGCCTTCATCGGTGGCGCGGCCGTCACCGGCGGTGTCGGCACCGTCGTCGGCGCGATCATCGGTGGTCTCGTCATGGGTGTCCTCAACAACGGCATGTCGCTGCTCGGTGTCTCCATCGACTGGCAGCAGGCCATCAAGGGCCTCGTGCTCCTGCTCGCCGTCGCCTTCGACGTGTGGAACAAGCGCCGCACCGCCGGCTCCGGTGGCGCGGGTGCCGAGTCCGCCGAGCCCAGCGCTCCGCCGCCCGACAAGCTGGCCGAGGAGATCGAGGCCATGGAGGCCGAGCTGAGCGTCGACTCCAACGACCCTCCGAAGACCTGATCCATCCCTCCCTCCCCCACCCCACGACCCCTGTCCTCCCCCCGGGCAGGGGTCGTCGGGGTTCGTGGGCGGGGCGAGGTCGTGTAACACGCTGTTCGTAGTACTACTCGCCCTATTGGAACGACCGGATAGTGCTACGAACGACGTGTTACATCCCCGCGGCACCCACTCCGAGCCACCGGTGTTGAATAGCGGGGTGGCAAACACCGCTCAGTGGCTCCAGGGAGCCCGTCCTCGCACCCTCCCCGCGGCGCTCGCGCCGGTCATCGCCGGCACCGGAGTGGCTGCGTACGCCGGTGGGTTGGTCTGGTGGAAGGCGCTGCTCGCGCTCGTCGTGGCGCTGGCGCTGCAGGTCGCGGTCAACTACGCCAACGACTACTCCGACGGGATCCGCGGGACCGATGACGAGCGCGTCGGGCCGCTGCGGCTGACCGGCTCGGGCCTCGCGGCGCCGTCCTCGGTCAAGCGGGCCGCGTTCATCGCCTTCGGCGTCGCCGCGGTGGCGGGGCTGGTGCTCGCGGTGACCTCCGCGTGGTGGCTGGTCGTCGTGGGCCTGGTCTGCATGATCGCGGCCTGGTACTACACCGGCGGCTCGCACCCCTACGGCTACGCCGGCCTCGGCGAGGTCATGGTCTTCGTCTTCTTCGGCCTCGTCGCGGTCGTCGGCACCACCTTCGTTCAGACCCAGACCTGGGAGTGGGGCGCGCTGTGGGCCGGCGTCGGCATCGGCGCGATCACCTCGGCCCTCCTCGTCGCCAACAACCTCCGCGACATCCCCGGTGACACCGAGTCGGGCAAGATCACCCTCGCCGTACGCCTCGGCGACGCGCGCACCCGCTGGCTCTACGTCGCCCTCGTGGCCGTCGCCGCCGTCTCGGTCGTGCTCGTGGCCCTGGCGACCTCCTGGTGGGCGCTGCTGGGTCTCGGGTTCGTCGTGGTCGCCGCCCAGGGCGTACGCACCGTCCTCGACCGCGCCAACCTCGGCCCGCGGCTCATCCCCGTCCTCCAGCAGACAGGGCTGGCCACGCTCGTGTGGGGGCTGCTGGTCGGCGTACCTCTGCTGTTCGTCTGAGCGCCTGCGAACGGTGTAACACGCTGTTCGCAGCACTATCCGGTCGTTCTGATAGGGCGAGTAGTGCTACGAACGACGTGTTACATCTCCCGCAGCCCAGGCTCATGCCACCTTCGGGCGATGTACGCGGAATCGCTCCAGGTCTGAGATGTCGGTGCCGAAGGCTCGGCAGGTGGTCAGATACTCGCGGGTCAGGCGGCCCTTGAGGACGTCGCGGTTGCGGCCGAAGAGGTCGGCCCACCCGACGCGCGACATGCCGAGATGGAAACCGTGAGCCCAGTCCTGTCGGGCCTTCTCCTCGGCCAGGATGTCATCGACCGACCTGAGCGCCAGACCTCCGTCGGCGACAGGGACGTACTTGCTCCGGCCGTCGAACTCGAAGAGGTGACGGCCCGCCCGGAGGTCGAACCTGGCGGTGCGTACGCCGTCCGTGATCTCGAACTGCGTCTCAATCCCCGTCAGCCCGAGCTCTTCGAGTACGTCGCGGGTGAGTGACTCCCCGACCGACTCGGCGCCCGGGTCAGAGAGGTCGATGGCCTCGATCGCCAGTCGGCGGTTGGGCCAATGTTTCATGTGGTCGAGGACCTCCCAGAGCTCGTCGACGGACACCCCCATCCTTCGAGCAGAGTCGACGGCGACGACCCCGTACGGGCGGCCGTGCTCGCGGGCGATGTCGATCGCGGTCCGGGCGAGGCCGAGGACCTCGAACCCGTTCACCTGAACGACTTGAGCGTCGAGGTAAGGCGCGAGGTGGTGCTTCACGCCCCACTTGTTGTGAGTGCCGACGACGGGCTGGCGGGTCACGTGGGTCTGCGGCTTTCTGGGCAGGAGGATGCCCATGTCGAGCTCCAGTGCAGCAGTGTCGTGACTTCGGATGAACGGGACGGTGATCGCGGCGCACGCCGCCCGGTCGAGGAGCCGTTGCCTGTCGGAGGGCAGCCTGACGCTCTCGACGTAGGTGCTTTCGGCGTAGACCCCCCGGCGTACGACGGTCCACGTGCCCTCCTTGAGGTGCCGGTGGATCGCGTTGAGGTCGAGGCCGGCCGCGAGCGCTTGGTTGCGGGTGACGAGGCCGTGGTTGGCCGCCATGATCGCCTGGATGCGCGGGTTCATGTCACCACCCTGCTGCCTGCCACGGACAACCGCAGGCGCCCGCCGCCGCGCTGTGGATAACGCCGCCGCGGGGCGGTGCTGTGGATGGTGAGTGGCCCGGCGCGGCGGACTGGGCGAGGTGTAACACGCTGTTCGTAGCACTATCCGGTCGTTCATTTAGGGCGAGTAGTACTACGAACGACGTGTTACACGACCGCCTACACCAGCTCAGCCACCGACCTCCGCCGCCCTGCCAGATAGCGCTCGGCCGCGCGAGCGGAGGGGTGGACGCCGATCGCGGCGGCGACGATGATCCCGGCGATGACGGCCCAGCCGAGGTGGCCGAGCTCCATGGCCAGGAAGGTGTACGCCGCGGGGGCCCAGACGGTGCCGAGGGTGTAGCCGACCTGGGCCGCGCCCTGGTAGTCGCCGCGGTGCTCCGGGTCGGAGAGGTCGGCGACGAGGCCCCACTCGCCGGCGGACTGGAAGAGCTCGGCGCCGGTGACGGTCACGTGGCCGATCCAGACGAGCGCGATCGTGAGAAGCCCGGCGGTGTCGTGGGTGACCGCGATGATGGCGCAGGAGGCCAGGAAGCAGAGCGCTCCCCGCCGCTGCGCACGCAGCGAGGTCGTCACGTCGGTCACGCCGCGGGCGGCGATCACCTGCAGACCGACGGCCATGACGGTGTTGGTGCCGAACAGCCACGCCAGCAGCACTCGCGGGGCATCGGTCTCCTGGACCAGCCACAGCGGGATGACGACGTTGAGCAGGACCTGGTGAGTCCCGAGCACGCCGTCGAAGAACGTCGTCGCGAGGAAGGCGCGGTTGCGCAGGGCGCCGAGGCGGTCGCGTACGTCCTTCTTCAGGTCGCCGGGCGAGGCAGCCGTGGCGAGGCGGGGGAGGCGCGAGATCCAGTAGGCGTTGACCAGCAGCACCACGGCGGTCATCAGCGGGACGGCCTTGATCAGGGTGTTGGAGTCGGCCGCCAAGGCGAGGCCGCTGGCGAGGGCGCCGAGCGTGTAGCCGACGTTGCGGGCGGCGCGCATGTAGGCGAACGAGCGCACCCGGGTCGCCGCGGGGAAGACCGAGATCCGGTAGGCGTCGCGGCCCGACCGCTGCCAGGAGGAGGCGAGCGCGAGGAGCACCTCGACGGCGACGTACGCGGCGAAGTTGCCGACCAGCACCCAGGCGCCGAACAGCAGCGCCTGGAGAACGGCACCGGCGATCCAGCTGAACCGGGTGCCGAGACGATCCGCGAGTCGGCCCAGGGGGACGGCGAACAAGAAGGTTGCGACGCCCGCGATCGTGAGACCGAGGCCGACCTGTGCGGCGGAGAGGCCGACGATCTGGGTGAAGAAGACCGCCGAACCGGTGAGAAAGGTGCCTTCGGCGAAGGCCGACAGCACCGACTGGTACGACATCGCCCGGATGAGCGGGTCGTCGGAGAGGACCTTGTCCCTCAACCGGATGAAGTGAGGGGACACGTCGACTCCGAACTATCTTGACATCGAGACAAGCGCAGTCTTGTCATCGCCTCGTTCGACGTCAAACAGTTATCTGTGCTGCTCGGTCCCCAAACCGGGCAGCGAGAAAAAAGGAGCCCATCGCGCCGGCACCCGTGTGTCGGCGTAGGTGGCGGCCGGGGTCAGCGGGTGGAGCCCTCGATCGTGCCGATCACGCCGCCGAAGACGTCGGTGGTGACGCCCCAGATGCCACCGGCGATGGCCGAGATCGTGCTGGTCAGTCCCTGCGGATCGGTGAACAGCCAGAACCCGACGAACAGAACGCCGATGACGATGAAGATCTTCTTCTTGTCCATGTGAGCTCGTCCTCCCGAGAAATCCGATTGAATGTAATGTAAATTCGCGAATCCGGACGCAAGCGCGCGAAATTCGCGAGGATGCACCGGGATATAGGTTCCCCGAAGTTAGCCTCCCCTCGCAAGAATTCGCCGAAGGAGACCACTGAGCGGGACAGTGTCGCGCCCAACGGTCCGGTGGGCGGCATGACCGCCGGGTGAACCGGGTGCGCTGCCGGCCCCTACGCGCGCGGTACAAGACGTGTCGTCAGGTGGAACGAGGTGCGCCGAGGCGGTCTGGCGACTACGCTCGTCTCACATGGCGGTGGCGTTTGTCCAGAAATGCCGATGCCCGGGAGTTTGCGTCAGCGCGCGGGAGGGGCGAGACGCCTCCACCCACCGGTGCCGCATGGGGCTGCGCCGGACGGGACAATCGAATACTTCCGGACGTGTCCGGCAACCACACCTCACCTCGGGAAAGGGAGCAGAGCAATGGCACCGCACCAGTTGATTCAAAGTACGACCCAGGCCGCCGAGTACGGCACCGGTGGCCTGGCCGAGTGGATCACCGACAACATCATCACCCTCGTCGTCCTGATCCTGGGCGTCACGGTCCTGTGGGCTGCCCGCAGCGGCAACATCTCCAAGGCCGTCACGATCGTCGGCGGCCTGATCATCGGTCTCGGCGTCCTCGGCCTGGCCGTCGGCAACAACGCCACGGATCTCGGCACGTGGATGGCTGGTCTCTTCAAGGGGTGATCCCGGTCCCGTTAGCTAACCCAGGGAGGGATCTCGGGGATGAGGCTGCCTGACGACGACGAGCTGTACGAGGTCGACCAGACCTATCTCGGTCCCCCTCGTCGCTACATCGGGGAGATGCGTTATCGCACCATCTTCCTGTTCCTGGTGATCGCACCAGTGACGCTTGTGCTGCTGCGCAAGCTCGGCATGCCGGTGACGCTGCTCAGCATGGGACTGTGGCTGATCGGCGCCTCCTACCTCTCGATGAAGGCCTCCGACTACATCAGCTCGGAGAGCTCCGCCGGAGCCTGGCTGATGACCTTCTGGCACGAGCTGACCACGCCACGCGTGGAGACGGGCGTTCAGTACGCAGGCGGGGCGGCGGTCGCCTTCCGCCACGCCACGAGCCCCCGGGGCGGCTGGGCCAAGGCGATGCGACGACCGGGCCGCCGGTTCGCGCAGCAGCCCGGCGCCACTCCGGAGCCGCAGATGCTGCAGGCGACCGTAGTCGCCTCGAAGCCGCGCACCCACACCCCGCCGGTACGCGGCAAGGCCGCGCCCGTCCGACCGGTGATCGAGGCCAAGGTCGTCGAGGAGCCGCTTCCCGCCCAGCTCAAGGTCCAGCCCGCGGTCCAGCCGGTGCGTCAGCCTGCGCGCCAGCACCAGTCCGGCGTACGTCCGGCGAAGGGCGGCTGGTCCAGCCGGCCGTCCTCCTCTCCGCGTGAGCCCCGTGACGTCCCGTGGAAGGGCGGGGCGCCGTGGCAGGCCCGCCAGGAGCGTGAGCAGCCCGCGCCGCCCCCGCCTCCGGCCGCTTCTCCCGCGCCGCCGCCCCCTCCGGCCCCTCCTGCCACTCCGGCCCCTCCCGCCAGTCCGTCGGCGACTCCGCCGACCACCCCGGTCGCTCCGCCGGCCCGACCCGCTGCGCCGCCCCCGTCGTCTCCGCCTCCGCCCCCGCCCGCTCAGGCCCCTGCAGCCCAGCAGCCCGCCCCGAAGCCGGCGGACGAGGCCACCGGCCAGGAGGCTCCGAAGCCGGCCCGGCAGCCGCTGTCGCACGCGGTCAGGCCGGCCGTGGTGATCGCGCCGGAGCCGGGTCTCGACGACCTCGATGAGTTCGACGACTTCGACGAGTTCGACGATGCGCCCTCGGGACGTACGCGTCCCAGGGACAATCAGGACGAGTGGGCGACGACCGACGAGCGCCCGCAGAGCGTGGACGACTATCGCAAGCGCCTCAACGGCGACGACGCACCCAACGACGGAGGAACCGCATGAGGCGGCCGCGAACGGAGCGGGCCTACGGGCCTGGCTTCGAGAAGCCCAAGCCGGGACGCAGGAGCGTCTTCGGCCGGGGCGGCGACGACTCGAAGGGCGTCCATGAGCCCAGAGGTGACAAGTGGGCGCTGGAGGAGGTGCGCGGTCACCTGACCTTCACCGGCGACCGCATCATCGCCTGGTACCTCGCCGAGCCGCAGACCTGGTCGTTCCGTGCCCACTCCGACCTCGAGGCGCTGATCACCGACCAGGCCAGCCAGCTGGCCGACCTGGTCGGCAACACGATCCACGGCCGGGTCACCACCCGCCCCTATCCCGTACGTCACTGGGCGCATGCCGCGTTCGCCAACGCCCCCGACCCGCAGCCCGGGTTCGAGGAGATGATGGCGCGCAACCAGGCCCACATGGCCGCCCACAGCCAGGCCGACAAGCTCGTCTACTACGGCGTCGACCTCGGCCGCCGCGACGCGACGGTGCGCACCCTGGCGAAGTTCTCCGCCAGCGCCGCCGAACGGGAGATGGCCGCGATCAGCGAGCGGCTCGACACGGTCAACCGGGTGATGTCGCGGCCGGGCTTCTCGGCGCGGCCGGCGGTCGGTCACGACATGGAGTGGATGATCGCCCGTTCGCTCTCGCTGGGGGCCAAGATCCCCGTGCCGGAGCCGGGCGAGGCGCAGCAGAACTTCCTCGACACCGACGACATGGCCGAGTGGTTCGAGTCGGTCGCCTGGTCGGCCGAGCCGCTGGCCCCGACGGTGCAGGTCACCAGCAGCATCGGCGGTCGCCAGGAGACCAGCCACGTGTGCGTGCTGACCGTCTCCCGGATCGGCGACATCGAGGTCCCCGAGACCCATGCGCCGTGGATGGCGAAGACCGACGCGCTCGGCTTCCCGGTGGAGTGGTCCTTCCGGGTCGAGCCGCGCTCGCCCGAGGACGTCTCCCGTGAGATGGCGAGCCTGACCCGGCGTATCGACGGCCAGGTCAGCCACTGGTCCGAGGACCACGGAAAGCGGCCGCCGAAGCAGCTCTCCCGCCAGGCCGGCCGGGCCGCCGACGTCGAGGACGAGATGCGCTCGGAGTTCACCGGCCTCTCGACCCGGACCAGGGGCTGGTACCGCATCGCCGTCACCGGCCGCACCGAGGCCGAGGCGCTCGACAAGGCGCAGAAGGTCGTCGACCTCTACCGGCCGCAGATCAAGATCACCCGCCAGCTGGGGCAGTACCACCTGGCTCGCGAGTTCGTCCCGGGCGAGCCGCTCGCCTCGACCGCCCACGCCCGGAAGTTCCCGGTGCTCAAGGTGGCCGCCGGGCTCCCGGCGGTCACCGCGGAGGTCGGCGACAAGCGCGGCTTCTACCTCGGCGAGACCTCGGCGATGGCGTCGCGGGCGGTGCTGATGGACCCGTGGTACCTGACCGAGGTCATGGAGCAGGCGGGCCTGATCCCGCTCGTCGGCACCCCGGGTTCGGGAAAGTCGACGCTCATGGGCGTCGTCATCTACATGTCGATCCTGTCCGGCATCCACGGCGTCGCGATGGACCCGGCGGGCCGGCTGCAGCGGCTGATGACGCTGCCCGAGATCGGCGGCGGGGTGTTCAACGGCCAGCAGGTGCCCGCCCGTGCCCGCAGCGTCGACGTCCTCGGCGGACGGCCGGGCTCGCTCTCGCCCTACGCGGTCGTGCCCGACCCCAACCCGGAGCTGATCCGGGCCGAGGCGATGTCGGACCACGAGTTCGCCGAGCGGCTCCACCGCGAACGGTCGGCGGCCGTGCAGCAGCGCCGCGACCTCACCGTCTCCGTGCTCCGCTCCTGCCTCCCGGTCGGGCTGGCCAACAACGAAGAGGTGCTCAAGCGCATCCGAGCCCGCGTCATGGAGGCGCAGGCCGACCGTGGCGCCGACACCTCGACGATCGTCAAGATGCTCTTCGAGGGCGACGGCGGCGACCAGGAGATCGCCCGCGAGCTCGCCGCCGCCCGCGAGCGCGAGCTCGGCCGGCTCTTCTTCGGCAACGACTTCCTCCAGTCCGACGAGGAGCTGAAGGGCACGCCGTTCACCTTCTACAACCTCAAGGGCCTCAACACCCCGCCCGAGCACGTGCCGCGCGAGGAGTGGAGCGCCGAGGAGCAGATGGCGCGCCCGATCATGACCCTCGCGGCCTGGTCCGCGCTCCACCTGATCTACCGCAGCGACCCCAACGAGCGGAAGCTGTTCGCGCTCGACGAGGCCCACGAGGTCACCCAGGCCTCCGGCGGCACCGGGCGAGCGCTGGTCCACAAGCTCTCCAGCGACTCCCGCAAGAACAACTGTGCCGCGCTGGTCTCCACCCAGAACGCCTCCGCGATCCTGGGCTCCGACATCAACAACTTCGTCGGCGCGGCCTTCGTGGGACGTACGCAGGACGAGACCGCCCAGCGCGACGCGCTCAAGCTGCTCGGCAAGCCCGAGGGTCTGGGTTACGAGTCGATCCTGGCGCGGCTCTCGCCGCGCACCCGGCGCGGTGACGAGCAGCTGGGCTACCGCGAGTTCATCTACCGCGACGGCCTCGGTGGCGACACCGGCCACGGTGGCATGGAGATCATCAAGGTCACCCTCAACCACCACCCGGGTCTGCAGGAGGCGCTCAACACCACCGCCGACCCCACCCGCCGCGTCAGCCGGGCCATCGGCGGCGAGCCGGTCGACCGCGCCATGACCGATCGTTCCGGGGACGGGATCGGCTGATGCCGCCGCGCCCCGCCCACCGTCGGTCGAGCCGCGAGCGCCAGCGAGCGTGTCGAGACCAACACAGCCCCCTCGTCGCTCGACGGAACCGTGTTGGTCTCGACACGCCTCCGCCTAGCGGCTCCGGCGGCTCGACCAGCGGGGGCGGGTGGCGCCGTAGGGCGGCTGCCCTCGTCGTACTCGTGGTTGCCCTTCTGTCCGTCGCCGGGCCGGCGACGGCTGCGGGTCCGAAGGGGATCGACATCCCGATCCCGTTCGACCCGACGGGTGGGCTCTCGGGCGTGAGCGACGCGTGCAACAACCTGGATGCGCCGATGCCGGCTTCTCCCTACGGGGACGGCTCGTTCATCGTGCGGATGACGGCGCTGGGGGCGGCGTCGAAGGCGGGCACGGAGCTCAACGATCCGGAGAAGATCGACGACGAGCTGGACCCGTTCCGCAACAAGGACGAGGTCTCGCTGGAGTCGGCCTATGGCACGTCTCCGCAGTGGTGGACCTATGACAACGGCTGCACGGGGCAGTTCGTGGCGGGGGCTGGCACCTCGATCGGCAACATCATGCTGGAGATCTCGGGGATCCTGCCGAACTGGTCGCACGCGCTGCTGAACGCGGTGATCGGGGAGAACTCCTTCCTGAAGGCGCTGGACGACCCGATCGTGGCCGCGAGCAAGGCGGTCACCGACGGCGTCTGGGCGCCCTGGGTGAGCGTGGTGCTCCTGCTGGTCGCGGCGACGGTGATGATCCGGGCGCGGGACGGCCGGTTCGCGCGTGCGGTGACGGCGGCTGGCTGGGCGCTGGGTGTGCTCGTGGTGACCTCGTGGCTGATCCAGTATCCGGTCGAGTCGACCCGGTTGGTCGATGACGGGGTGCGGTCGGCGACCGGGTTGATCGCGACCGGGTTCAACGACGGCCGGACGGTCCCGGGCGTCGGTGACGACAAGTTCGGTGAGACCGACGCGGTCAAGGCCGTGGACGGCCAGATGGACGAGGTGGTGCGTTCGACGCAGTACCGCACCTGGTTGGCGGGTGCGTTCGGTGACCCCGACTCGGCCACGGCGAAGACGTACGGTCCGCGGGTGTTCCGGTCGACGCACTTCTCCTGGCAGGAGTACGACGCCTACCGCAAGGACCCCAACGGCGAGGGCAAGAAGGTCCTGGAGGCCAAGCAGGACGCGTTCAAGGAGCACGCCGAGGCGGTCAAGAAGTCCGACCCGGTGGCGTACGAGTACTTCAAGGGCGAGCACTGGTCGCAGCGGGCGACCACCGCGCTGGTGAACCTCGTGGTGGTCGTGGTGGTCTGCGGGTTCCTGCTGGTCGCGGGCTTGGCGATCCTGCTCTCGTTCGCGTTGATCCGGTTGATCGTGCCGTTCGCGCCGGCGGCCGGGGTGCTGTTCATGCTGGACCACACCCGCGACGCCGCGGTGGCGATGCTGAAGCGGGTGGTGGGCCCGTTGGTGATGGGGCCGATCTACTTCCTGGTCGCGTTGCTGCTGCTGCGGCTCGACTCGGCGATCCTGACCTCGACGATGTGGTTCGTGCTCAAGCTGGGGCTGATCGCGGTGCTGACCGTGCTGGCCTGGCGACTCACCCGCCCCGCCGCCTACGGGATCCCGCTGCCGGGCATGGGCCGGCTCACCTCGATGCTCACCTCGTACGTCGGCGCCCGGACGGGCACCGAGGCCGGGGTCCGCGACGCGACCGCCGACCGGCCGCCCGCCACGGGCGGTGCCCCGGCCGGGACCGGAGCGATCTCGAGCCCCGGTGGGGTCTACATGCCTGGCCACGAGCTGACCGGCAACCGGCCGACCATGATCGCCGAGCAGGTGCCCAACCAGGCGCCGGTGACGGCCGCCGGAGCGCTGGGTGCCGGGTCGAGCGCGAGCGCCGCTCCGACGTACGCCCTGGGGTCCTCGATGAGCGGCAACGACGGTGAGCGCGTGGCCGGACAGTGGTTCGACTCGCGCTCCGCCGAGGTCGACGAGCCGCCCTACCGTGGCGAGCCGACTCGCGGACCCGCGGCCCAGGTCTACACCGACGGCCGCTCCGATGCGCCGAGCCCCGTCGACCACACCGCCTACACCGACCGTGAGCCGGAGCCGCCGCGCCACTCACCGGTCGCGGAGGCCAACGTGGACTACGACGCGGACGGCAACCCGGTCTTCGTCATCTACTCGCCCAACGGGAACCGCTCGGTGCCCGTCGACAACGGTTCCAGCTGGGGGTCAGCTGAAGGAGGAGCCCGGTAGTGCGGTCGACAACGACGCGTGGTGTGCTGTGGGAGGTCATCGCGCCGGTGCTGAGGTGGCCCATGCGGTCGCCGTTCCGGTTCTTCTCGGTGGTCGTCGGCATCGTCTTCGTCATCTGGCTCATCGCCCAGTGGAGCGACGCCCCCGACGCCGAGCCGGCCGCGCAGCCCGAGCGGGGCTCGGCGACGGCCGAGCAGAGCCCCGGCGCCACCGGATCGCCGGCGCCGGTCCCTGACCCGCGGCCCCTGGCGACCAAGTTCGTCGCCGCGTGGGCCCGCCCCGACCTGACCACCGACCAGTGGTGGGAGGGGATCAACGCGGCCCGCCCGGACGAGTCGCTCGCCCAGGCCCTGGGCACCACCGACCCGGCGACCGTGCCGGCGACCAAGGTCGTCGGCGCCGCGGAAGTGCTCGAGCAGACCGACGGGGAGGCCCGCGTCGAGGTCACCACCGACGGCCCCAAGGTCATCGTCTACCTGACGCTGGTCGACAACGTCTGGTACGTCGCGAACATCCTCCCCGGAGGTTAAGACCGTGCCTCTCGATCCGAAGGCGCCGGCTGCGCGGCGCCCCAGCACGCGCCCGGCGGCGTTGTCGTCGGTCGACGGCCAACACCGGGCCGCCTCCCTCCTCCGCCTTGCCGGACACGCACTGGAACGCCGCTCGCTCGGCGTCGCATCGAGAGGCACGGTCTGACATGTGGATCTTCAAGGCACGTCTGATCTGGGGAATCGTGGCCGCGGCGGCCACGCTCGTCCTGGTGGTCACCGGTGCCTTGGTGATCCTGATCGGCGGTCTGGCGAGCACCGAGCAGAGCAACCAGGACCAGGCCGAGTCGGGCTGCGTCGGCGGGGTCAACGCGATTCCGGCGGGCAACCTCGGGCCGGACGGTGAGGTGCCCGAGGGCAGCATCGCCGGCTTCAACACCGAGCAGATCCAGAACGCCCGGACGATCGTGGCGGTCGGGAAGCAGTCCGGCGTGCCCGCCTACGGCTGGGTGATCGCGCTGGCGACCGCGATGCAGGAGAGCACCCTGCGCAACCTCGACTACGGCGACCGCGACTCGGTCGGTCTCTTCCAGCAGCGCCCGGTCTCCGGGTGGGGCACCGTCGCCGACATCATGAATCCGGTCAAGTCCGCCCAGGCGTTCTACGGGGTCGCCGCCCACACCGGCAACACCGGCCTCCTGGACATCCCGGGGTGGCGCAAGATGCAGGTCACCGCGGCGGCCCAGGCGGTGCAACGCTCGGCGTTCCCGCTGGCGTACGCCCAGCACGAGGACGAGGCGCGGGCTCTGGTCGCCGCGCTCGCCGACGGGGTCACCGCCGCCGACCTGAAGGCCACCGCGACCGACGTGGCCTGCACGATCGGCATGGCCGGGATCAGCACCTCCGTCGTACGTCCCATCCAGGCCGGGCTCGCGATCGACAACAACAACTACGGCAACTCGGGCTCCAACTGGGCCAACATGCACACCGGCAACGACTACTCCTCGCCGTGCGGCACCCCGGTGCAGGCGGCCCACGGCGGCACGATCGTGATCGAGTCGGGCGGCGGCTGGGGCTGGTCGGGACGCTGGCTGGTGAAGGTGCAGACGGCGCCCGGCAACCTGACCACGTGGTACGGCCACATGCAGTCGCTCTCGGTTCGCGAGGGCCAGATGGTCAAGGCCGGGCAGGTCATCGGGCAGGTCGGCAGCGAGGGCAACTCGACCGGCTGCCACCTCCACTTCGAGGTGCACCCGCACGGCGGCGGCTACCTGCAGGACCAGGTCGACCCCGCCGCGTGGCTGACCAAGAACATCGGCAAGACGCTCCAGGCCACCAAGCAGGTCGCCGGACTGCCGGGTGCGGGGCAGCCCGGTGCCTCCCCGGCGGCCGTCTCCGGCCCGCAGGTCCGCCTGGCACAGGCCAACATCAAGGTCTCCCTTTCTCGCGCGAAGTACCGCTCCGACCTGGCCGAGGTCATGAAGCACGGACCCGACTTCGTCTCCCTGAACGAGGCCCAGTCACGCACGGTCTCCGACATCTCGGTGCGCGGCTACGGCACCTACCGGGCCTCGGCGGACGAGTACGGCACCCGCAGCCAGGCCCTCAGTCCCGTCGTCATGTGGCGCACCGACCGCTGGGTGGCGGTCGACAAGGGCACCGTCCAGCTCACCAAGCCGGTCACCGGGGTCAAGAACGACAATAGGTACGCCACCTGGGTGGTGCTCGCCAGCAGCGACGGCTCCGGGCGGATCTCGGTGATCTCGACCCACACCATGACCTCGCCCGCCAAGAGCCCGCAGGCGCGTAAGGACGAGGCCCAGCGCGGCTTCGCGAAGCTCGCCGGGCTGGCGCAGGGCCTGCAGAAGTACGGTCCCGTCCTCGTCGCCGGCGACCTCAACTCGCCCTACCCGCGCAACGGCGGCGACGGCGACCCGTGGGGGCCGAAGCCGCTGATGACCAAAGCCGGGATGACCTCCTCCTTCGAGACCCTCGGCGCGCCCCCGCAGGGCTGGGCCACCCACGACGGCGGCGGCACCATCGACTGGCTCCTCGGTTCCAACGCCACCGCCACCCCCACCCGGCACGCCACGTTCAAGCTCGCCTCCGACCACCACGGCCTGGTGGGCGACTTCGACATCCGCGGCCAGTAGCGGCGCCTGCGGTACGTGTCACAGCCCACCAACTCCACCAGCCCACCGCGGGCTCCCGCACCGCAGGAGATAGCGTTGGGGTGTGGACGACGCGGTGGTACGGGCTGAGAAGACCGTCGCCGCGATGGCCGAGTGGCTCGCCGGAGGCGGGCCGGAGCACTGGGTCGTGGAGACCTCCGGGTCCACCGGCACGCCCAAGCGGGTGATGCTCTCGCGCGAGGCGATGACGGCGTCCGCGGCGGCGTCGGCGCGGCGCGTCGGGGCGAGCGGGCAGTGGCTGCTGACCC
Organism: Nocardioides luteus; assembly: GCF_015752315.1. Lineage (NCBI taxonomy): Bacteria > Bacillati > Actinomycetota > Actinomycetes > Propionibacteriales > Nocardioidaceae > Nocardioides > Nocardioides luteus. The sequence goes on along the minus strand of NZ_JADOVJ010000001.1, from coordinate 5,074,692 downwards.
TGCCCGATTCGTACGTCGCCGGAGCCAACGTGATCGCCCGCTCGCTCCTCGCGGGGTTCGAGCCGGTGATCACCGCAGCCCACGAATCCTTCGCGAAGGCCACCGAGGCGATGGCGGAGGGGCCGCGGTTCGTCTCGATGGTGCCGACCCAGCTGCACCGGATCGTCGAGTCCGGTGGCGACGATCTCGCCGCGCTTGCCGGGTTCCACACGCTGCTGCTCGGCGGTGGCCCGATCGACCCGTCGCTGCGTACCCGGGCCGAGCAGGCCGGGGTCGACGTCGTGGCCACCTACGGGTCGGCCGAGACCTGCGGCGGGTGCGTCTACGACGCGATGCCGCTGGACGGTGTCGGGATCGCGATCGGCACCGACGGCCGGGTCCGGATCAGCGGCCCGACGCTCTTCGACGGTTACCAGGACGATCCCGTCCAGACGGCGGAGGCGCTGGTCGACGGCTGGTTCCTCACCTCCGACGCCGGCACGCTGGACGAGGACGGACGGCTCCGGATCCTCGGCCGTCTCGACGACATGGTGATCACCGGCGGCGTGAAGGTGCCGGCGGCACTCGTCGCCAGGAGGCTCCGCGAGCACCCGGCCGTGACGGCCGCCGAGGCGCTCGGCGTCCCTGACGACGAGTGGGGTCAGCGCCTGGTCGCCTTCGTCGTCGGCGACATCGACGCCGGTGCCGCCCGCGAGTGGGTCGCCGCGGAGCACCCACGGTCTTGGGCGCCGCGACAGGTCGTCGCGCTCGACGAGGTCCCGCTCCTCGGCAACGGGAAGCCCGACCGGCAGGCGCTGCTCGCGCTGGTCACGAGCGACGAGATGGAGTCCCGATGAGCCCGCACGTCTTCTCCCTCCCGATGACCACGCGCTTCCGCGGGATCACCGAGCGCGAGGGCCTCGTCTTCGAGGGCGCCGGCGGATGGGGCGAGTGGTCGCCGTTCCTCGACTACGACACCCCCGAGATCGAGCCCTGGCTGCGCTGCGCCGAGGAGGCGGCCGCGGGGGACTGGCCGGAGCCCGTCCGTGACGCCGTGCCCGTCAACGCCACCGTGCCCGCCGTCGGGCCGGAGCGTGCCCACGAGATCGTGGCCCGATCCGGGTGCGCGACCGCCAAGGTGAAGGTCGCCGACCCGGGCCAGAGCCTGGCCGACGACATCGCCCGCGTCGAGGCGGTCCGGGACGCCCTCGGCCCCGCGGGCAAGGTACGCATCGACGTCAACGGCCTCTGGACGGTCGACGAGGCGTTGGCCTCGATCAAGGTGCTGGACCGTGCCGCCGGCGGGCTCGAGTACGTCGAGCAGCCCTGCCCCACGGTCGAGGAGCTCGCCGACGTACGCCGCAAGGTGGACGTGCCGATCGCCGCGGACGAGTCGATCCGGCGGGCCACGGACCCCTATCGCGTACGCGACCTCCAGGCTGCCGACGTGGCGGTGCTGAAGGTGCAGCCGCTGGGCGGCGTACGCGCCTGCCTTCGGATCGCCGAGGACATCGGGCTCCCGTGCGTGGTCTCCTCGGCGCTGGAGACCTCGGTCGGGATGGCCGCCGGGATCGCGCTCGCGGCGGCGCTGCCGGAGCTGCCCTATGCCTGCGGGCTGGGCACGGTCTCGATGTTCACCGACGACATCACCGCGACCTCGCTCCTCCCGGACGGCGGGGTCCTGCCGGTGCTGGCGGCCTCGCCGGCGCCGGTGAGGCTGCTCACCGAGCCGGCGCTGCGCGCGAGCGCGGAGCGTACGGAATCCTGGCGCCGGCGTCTCGCAGACGTGGTGGCCTACCGGGAAAGTGCCCCGGACCCTCACACAGCCGACGGAAGGAGCCGGCGTGGCTACGGCTACTGAGCTCGCCCGGGCGGTCGTCACCGCGCTCCTCGAGGCGCGCGTCACCGACATCGTCATCGCGCCGGGCTCGCGCAACGCGCCGCTGTCGTTCGCGGCCTTCGATGCCGCGCGGGCCGGGCTGGTGCGCCTGCACACCCGGATCGACGAGCGCTCGGCCGGCTTCTTCGCCCTCGGCCTGACCAAGGTCGGCTCGCGTGCGGCCGTGATGTGCACCTCCGGCACCGCGGTCGCCAACCTGCACCCGTCGGTGCTCGAGGCGGCCCATGCGGGCGTACCGCTGATCGTCGTCACCGCCGACCGGCCGGCGCGGCTCCGCGAGACCGGCGCCAACCAGGTCACCGACCAGGTCGGCATCTTCGGCCGGCTGGTGGAGACCCTCGACGTGGCCGAGGCGCCGGCCGAGGACCACATCGATGCCCTCGACGCCGCACGCGGCCCCGTCCACTGGAACCTCCAGCTCGACGAGCCGCTCACCCCGCCCGACCGGTGGGAGCCGGGGCGGGTCGAGGTCCGCCCGGAGCCGCTACGCCCCGAGCTGAAGATCCACGAGTCGATCCCGACCGGCGCCGGTACGCCGCTGACGGTCGTCGTCGCCGGCGACGACGCCGGCCCGCCCTCGCGTGTCCTCGCCCAGGACGGCGGCTGGCCGCTGCTCGCCGAGCCCTCCTCGGGCGCCCGTACGGGCGACAACGCCCTCCGCTCCTACCGGCTGCTGCTCGAGTCGCCGCTCGCCGAGCGGATCGAGCGGGTCGTCGTCTACGGTCACCCCACCCTCTCGCGTCCGGTCACCAACCTGCTCGCGCGCGCCGACGTCGAGATCATCGCGGCCCCGGTCGACGGTGTCTGGCCCGCGCGCCCGTTCCGGGTCGACCGCACGATCCGCACCCGGCTCCACGTCGACGGCACCCCGGACACCGCGTGGCTGGAGGAGTGGCGCTCGGCCGATCGCGAGGTCAGCCGCCAGGTGGACCGGCTGCTCCACGAGCAGCCGGAGATGACGGCGTACGACGTCTCCGCCTGTGTCGCCCGGGCCCTGCCCGACGGCGGGCTCCTGATGCTGGGTCCCTCGAATCCCGTACGCGACCTGGACCTGATGATGCGGCCCAACAACGTCGGCGGGCGACGGAAGGTGATCGCCAACCGTGGCCTGGCCGGCATCGACGGCATCGTCTCGACCGCGATCGGCGCCGCCGTCGGCCGATCGTCGTCGACGCGCGCGCTCGCGCTGATGGGCGACGTCACCTTCCTGCACGACGCCGGTGGCCTCCTGCTCGGCCCCGAGGAGGTCCGCCCCGACCTCACCATCGTCGTCGCCAACGACGACGGCGGCTCGATCTTCGCCTCGCTCGAGCAGGGCGCCGACGACTACGCCGACCGCTTCGAACGCCTCTTCGGAACTCCGCACGGCACCTCCCTCGAAGCGCTCTGCGCCGCCCACCGCATCCCGCACCTCGCGGTCACCTCCGTGCCCGAGCTCGAGGCCGCCCTCGCCTCCCCGAACGGTGGCATCGAGGTCATCGAGGCCGTCGTCTCCCGTGCCGGCCGCCGGGAGCTCGACCTGGCCATCCGGGCCCTGGCTCGCTCCTGAGCTGCCTCCCGGGTCGACGTGGCACAGTGAGCGCGTGAGCGAACAGGCGCAGCCGCAATGGCCGACCGTGGTGCCGTACGTGGAGTCCTACTCGGGCGCGAGGCGGGTGATGACGTTGGAGATGGCATCCACGGCGAAGGAGCAGTTCATCGCCACGATGCCGCCGATCGTGGCGATCGACGGGCGCGACTACTGGGTCTATTGGGGTCAGGTGAGCTTCGAGATCCCCGCGGAACGGGCATGCCACGTCAGTGTGCGCTGCGAGGGCGGCCAGAGCGGCGGCCAGTATTCGCAGGATCTCGGCCTCCGTGTCGCCTCGGTCCTCCTGCCACCGGGTGCGGAGCCCGTGCGGTTGCAGTATCTGTGCCAGTTCGCTGCCGGCCTCGGATCGATCACGATGGGCTGATCAATGTTCGTCATGCCGAAGCAGGCTCGCCTGGAACGAGTCGGCGCATCCTGACCAACACATAGCTCGAGTCGGCTCGTCATGACGAGCCGACTCGGCAGGGGCGGTCACGGGGTCCAGTACGGATCCCGGCCGATGAAGCCGAGGAGCTGCGCCTGAGGGGTCGCGTCAGCTGGGACCTCGACCCGCGGGCCGAACTGACCCGAGGCGCGCATGGCGTCCTCCATCGCAGCAGCGCCGGTGAGCATCGCCGACGCGCGCTCGTCGCCCAGGTCGAAGTCGCGCCCGAGGGCGCGGGCGAGGTCCCAGGAGTGCATCCAGATGTCAGGCGTGTAGATCTCCGAGAGCGCGACGTCGAGCGGCTTGTCGCCCATGTGGGGGTTGGAGACCGTCCGGCCGGCGGGGTCGTCGAAGAGCCCCTGGATGTCGGCGGTGTGGGTCTTCCAGGCGGCGACCGGATCAGCTGCGACGTCGAGCGGCGCGAGATCCACGCCGGCCGACCCCCGCAGGAAGTCGCGTGGCCAGCCGACCAGGTGCTCGACCACGTCCAGAGCGGTCCACGCCGCCACCGGGCTGGGGCGGGCCCAGTCCCCGGGGGCGGCGGAGCCGACGAGCTCGGCGAACCGGGCGGCGTCGTACGCGTGCTGCTCGGAAGGACTCACGAGAGCTCCTCGAGGAGCTCGTCGAGCTGCTCGTAGCCCTGGATGACGCCCTTGTCCATGCCGCTGGCCATGATCGCGGCCTGGGTCTCGAAGGACTCGACGACGCTGAGGCCGGTCAGCCGGGTGCGGCCGCCGGGGAGCGGCTCGAGGGTGAGGAACTCCAGCGAGGCTCCGTCGGGGGCGCCGCGCCAGGTGAAGGTCTGCACGATGCGCTCGTTCTCGCGCACCTCGTGGAAGCTGCCGAAGAACTGGGTGAACTCGTCACCGTCACGCTCGGCCGAGTAGGCCCACGAGCCCCCGGTGCGGAAGTCCCACTCGGTGATGTTCATGCCGACGTCGCGGGGCCCGAGCCACCTGGCGTACAGGTCCTTGTCGGCGTGGGCGCGGAAGACGAGCTCCGGGGGAGCGTCGAACTCGCGGACGATGGTGATCGTGGGGGTCTCCTTGGAGGCCTCGATCGTGGTCTCGTGCTTCGTGGTGGTCATGATGCGTCCTCTTCTCGGGCTGGTTCTCGGGCTGGTCGGTCTTCCTGCATCTCGGCGAGCAGTGCGTCCAAGCGCTGGTAGCGCTCCTCGGCCTGCTGCTGGTATCTCTCGATCCATCTGGTCATGAGGTCGAACACCTCCGCTTCGAGGCGGACGGGCGCGCGGCGCGACTCCCGGCTCACCAGGCCGGCGTCCTCGAGCACCTTGAGGTGCTTGGAGACCGCCTGGAGACTGACGTCATAGGGCGCCGCCAGCTCGCCGACGGTCGCGTCGGCAGACGAGAGCCGGGCGACCAGGTCGCGCCGGGTCGGGTCCGCCAGTGCCGCAAAGACTCGGGAGAGTCTGTCCTCGCTCATCCGTCACTCCTCAACCATTTGGTTGATAACGAGGCTAGGTCGTCGCGTACGGCATTGTCAACCATTTGGTTGAGTAACTTGCTTACCGGAAAACATTCCCCGGGGGACATCGGTTGCGGCACCATGTTGTGCCAGTGCAGTGCTCCTCCTCGGGAAAGGCCCCACCCATGAGTCCTTCGCGCCGCAGATCCATGAGAGTGACCGCGATAGCCGCCGGTCTCCTCCTTGCCGTCTCGCTCTCCCCGACACAGTCCGCCGGCGCCGCCGAGAAGGACGACCGCCGTCTCACCCAGAAGGCGAGGTCCCACGGCGTCACGCTGGAGCACGGGGCGTACGTCGGTTGGTCGACGCCGGGCTCGCACGCCGAGGGCGGCACGCCCCAGGAGCAGCCGATCACGGCCCAGGCGTCCGTGTCGGGCATCGACGTCTCCGGTCATCAGGGCAACGTCGACTGGGCCTACTGGTGGGGCCAGGGCAAGCGGTTCGCCTACATCAAGGCGACCGAGGGCACCTACTACCGCAACAGCACCTATTTCCCGCAGCAGTACAACGGCTCCTACAACCAGGGCTTCATCCGCGGCGCCTATCACTTCGCCAACCCGTCGGACTCGGGCGGCGCGGCCCAGGCCGACTACTTCGTCAACAACGGCGGCGGCTGGTCGGCCGACGGGAAGACCCTGCCGGGCGTGCTCGACATCGAGTACAACCCCTACAGCGGCGGCACCTGCTACGGCCTCTCGCAGGCGTCGATGCGTTCCTGGATCGCGGCCTTCCTGGACCGCTACCGCTACCGCACCGGCCGCGACGCGGTCATCTACACGACCACCGACTGGTGGACGACCTGCACCGGCAACACCTCGCAGTTCGCGAGCGCCCATCCGCTGTGGATCGCGCGCTACGCCAGCTCGCCCGGCACCCTGCCCGCCGGATGGGGCTACTACACCTTCTGGCAGTACACGTCCTCACCGCTGGACCAGAACACGTTCAACGGCGCGTACGACCGCCTGCAGGCACTCGCGCTGGGCTGATTCTCTCCGGCGTGGCCCCCGGTCCTCACAGGCCCAGCTGGGCCTTCCAAGAGCCGAGGACCGGGGTCCACTCGAAGACCCGGCGTTCCTTGATCAGCCCGACCGCGAGGAACGGGTCGTCGTCCAAGGTCGCCTCGACTCCGGCGATCTCGCCCTCGAAGACGAGCAGGGCGGAGCCGTCGGAGCTGGGGCCGGAGAGGACCAGGTTGTCCTGGCTCGCCAGGAACCCGCGATGGGCGTCGAGGTGCTCGGCGCGTACGTCGGGGAGGTCGTTGTAGGCGTACAGGACTGCGACGAGGGCCATCAGAGGTCAGCCCCGTCCGCGAGACGTACGTAGCCGCGCTCGGCCGGGATCAGGGCGGCGGCCTGGGTGTCGAAGATTCCGGAGCCGGCCTCGGAGTAGACCCGGTCGTGGATCGCGACCGTACGCGAGGCTCCTACGGAGCGGGCGAAGTCGATCAGCTCGGCGGACCGGGCCCACGGCGCCGAGACCGGCAGGAAGAGTACGTCCACGGCCTCGCCAGGGCCGTCCAGTGCATCGCCCGGGTGGAAGATCTTGGTGTCCCCGGCCTGGATCAGGTAGCCAGAGTTGTCGAAGTGGGGCAGGTCGGCGTGGATGACCGCGTGCTTCTCGTTGACCGCCGTGACCGGCAGCCCGACGTCGAAGGACTCGCCCGGCTTCACCACCGTGGTCCGCTCGTGGACCGCAGGAGCACCCTTCTGGATCTGCGCCGCGACCGCGCCGATGGTGAAGACCGGTGCGTCGTTGCCCTCGAGGAGCGCCGGGTTGTAGTGGTCGGGGTGCTCGTGGGTGATCAGCACCGCCGTCGCCCCGTCGAGCGCCTCGGGCTGCGCGAACACGCCCGGGTCGACGACCACCACCGCCCCGTCGTGCTCGATCCGGACACAGGAATGGCCGAACTTCGTGATCCTCATGCCGCCGAATCTATCGCGCCGGATCTAGACCTCGGAGCGGACCATGTTGGCGAGCCACAGTCCGAGGAAGGCGGGGAGGAGCAGGCCCCAGCCCATCTGTACGGCCGAGTCCTCGGGCAGCGCGATCACGCCGATCACGCCCACGACGCTCGGCAACGCTCCGGACGCGATCGCGATCCCGGTCTCGACGGCGGGATGGTTGCTTCGGGAGTAGGCGAGGAAGAGGCCCATCGCCGCGGCCGCCACGGCGAAGACGATCGTCAGCATCGCCGCGATGACGAGCAGCCGATAGGCGCCGGGCGCGTCGTCGGGGCGGTCGGCAAGCCAGCTGATGGATGACCAGAAGCCGTAGCTGTCCCCGTCCGCCCCGTCGTCATGGACGATCCGATAGGCGGGGACCGAGATCATCGCCACGATCAGGATCGGGACCATGAGCAGCTGGGTGCGTGCCAGCCGATCGGCGTTCTCCTCCCCCTCGCGCAGGGATGTGCGGATGAGACCGTCCGAGTTCTCCATGAATGGAGGTTAGGACAGGGCGTCGCGGATCGGGACGAACTTGGCCTGGGTCTCGGCCAGCTCGGTCTCCGGGTCGGAGCTCGCCACGATGCCGCAGCCGGCGAAGAGGCGGGCGGTGCGGTCGTCGATCATCTCGGCCGAGCGCAGCGCGATGCCCCACTCGCCGTCGCCGGAGGCGTCCATCCAGCCGACCGGCCCGGCGTAGCGGGCGCGCTCCATCGACTCGATCTCGGCGATGAGGGCGACGGCGTCCTCGCGCGGGGTGCCGCCGACCGCGGCCGAGGGGTGCAGTGCCGCGGCCAGGTCGAGCGAGCTCACCCCGTCGCTGGCCACACCGGTGATGTCGGTGGCCAGGTGCATCACGTTGGGGAGCTTGAGCACGAAGGGAGCCTCGGGCACGTTCATCGAGGAGCAGTGCGGCTCCAGGGCGTCGGCGACCGACCTGGCGGCGTACTCGTGCTCCTCGAGGTTCTTCGACGACTCCGCCAGCGAGGCGGCCAGGGCGTGGTCGAGGTCCTCCTCGCCGGTCGGCCAGATCGTGCCCGCGAGGACGCGGGAGGTGACCAGGCCGCGCTCGCGGCGGACGAGCAGCTCGGGGGTCGCGCCGAAGAGGTCGTCGACGTGGAACGTCCAGCACGTCGGGTACGCAGCGGCCAGCCGCCGCAGCACGGCGCGGATGTCGATCGGCGCGCTGGCCGCGGCAAGCAGATCGCGGGCGAGGACGACCTTGTCGAGGTCTCCGTGCTGGAGCCGGGAGACGGCGTCGGCGACGATCCGCATCCAGTGCTCGCCGTCGACGTACGCGTCGGCGAAGACGACGTCGCGCGGCGCCTCCGGGGCCGGCGTCGGAGCCAGGGGAGGAGGCGGCGTGGCGGCCGGTCCGACCGTGGTCACCCAGGCGGTGTCGCCACGCTTGCCGACGACGACCGCGGGCACCTTGAGCACGGAGAAACCGGGCAGGTCCGCGAAGGCGAAGGAGCCGAAGCCGACCAGTCCGGTGCCGGGCACGCCGACAGGATCGGAGACCGTCGAGACGGCGGCCAGCTCCTCGAACCACTTGGTCGCGTGCGCGAACCGCTCGGGCCCGGACGTACGGATCTCGGCGGCGGTGCCCCAGCCGACCAGGCCCTCGCCGTGGCGGACCCACGACAGCACGCGCCGGCGTGCGGGCAGCAGCGCGAGCAGGTCGTCGAGCGTCTCGGACCCGGCGTCGAGGGCCACGGTGGTGGCCACCAGGGACCGCTGCTCAGACTCACTCACGCCCTCAGGGTATCGGCGTGGTGTCGGCCGAGACGAGTCGAAGTGATGTATGTGGCATTGCGCCCCGTTTGCCATCCACCACCATCGGGGTTGTAGCGTGCGCTGGCGTGAGTACCAACAAAGAGCAGTCGTTCATCGCAGAGAACGGCATCACCCTCGGCATCATCGCCTTGGCCCTCTTCGTCGTGCTGGGCGTTGGCCTGCCACGGTGGGTTGGCGACTCCGAGTCCCATTCGGGCGTGAAGATCACGCTCCCCGAGACGCTGTCGGGCGGCTACCAGCCGGCCGACAAGAAGTCCTCCTACGACCTCGACGTGATCAAGAAGCAGGGCGCGTCCGAGGAGCAGTTGGACACCTTCATCAAGCAGAACGCGGCGAGCTCGAGGACCGAGGACCGCAACGTGTCCGACGCGCTCGGGTTCTCGATGTCCTCGCGCACCTACATCACCAAGGACATGAAGAAGTCCGTGATGATCCGCGCCTTCGCCGGCGACGGCAGCGCCTACTACGGCGGTGGCGAGGTCTCCAAGGTGCGCGACAACGTCTGCTACTCCAGCGCCGACCAGTCGACCGGTCAGACCCAGGCGACCTGCTCGCACGCGTCCAACGACCTGACCGTCCAGGCGACCGCCGCCTCGAAGGAAGACGCGGCGAAGTACGCCGACGAGATCTTCGAGAAGCTCGCCTGAGTTCCGGCCGGACAGCGACCCGAGACAGAATCAGCCCGTGACCCGAGCAGATCTGGACAAGCAGCCCGGCGACGTCCGCCGGATGTTCGACGCCGTGGCCAAGCGCTACGACATCACCAACGACGTGCTCTCGCTCGGCCAGGACCGGCGCTGGCGTCGCGAGGTGATCAAGGCCGTCGACCCGAAGCCCGGCGAGCTCGTGCTCGACCTGGCCGCCGGCACCGGCACCTCGTCGCAGCCGTTCCTGGACGCAGGGGCCGAGGTGGTCCCGACCGACTTCTCGATCGGGATGCTCCAGGTCGGCAAGGAGGCCAAGCCCCACCTGCCGTTCACGGCCGGCGACGGCACCCGGCTGCCCTACCGCGATGCGACCTTCGACGCGGTCACGATCTCGTTCGGTCTGCGCAACATCGTCGACCCGGCGGCCGGCCTGCGTGAGCTGCGTCGGGTCACCCGCCCCGGCGGCCGGATCGTGGTCTGCGAGTTCTCGCACCCGACCTGGAAGCCGTTCCGGACGCTCTACGTCGAATACCTGATGAAGGCCCTTCCTCCGGTCGCGCGCGCGGTATCGTCCTCCCCCGACGCGTACGTCTATCTCGCTGAGTCCATCCGGGCATGGCCAGACCAGGCAGGTCTCGCCGAGATGCTCTCCTCAGCGGGCTGGAAGTCGCCGACCTGGACGAATCTCTCGGGCGGAATCGTCGCACTCCATCACGCAACCGCTTGATCTCTGCGAAAGTTCAACTATGACCACCACGTTGCCATGGGACGGCATCTTGATGCCTCGCGAGGCCTACGGCCCCGCAGCGGTCAAGGCCAGGGACTCGCTCACCGACGCGGCCGCGCAGGGGGACTGGCGCCGCGCGCTCTCGCAGGTGCGCAACGACTACACCGTCGGCGTCAACACCTGGAAGATCGGCGGCGAGTCGATGTTCACCCCGCTCCACCACGCCGCCTACCTCGGTGCGCCGCGGGAGACGGTGCAGGAGCTCCTCTCGCTGGGCGGGGTCAGGTCGCTGCCCACCGCGCACGGCGAGACGCCCTACCTGCTCGCCAAGCGACGCGGTCACGACCACCTGCTCGACATGCTCGACCCGTTCTTCCGCCCCGGCACCCCGCTCGGTGACAACCTCGAGGCCGTCAACCACCACGTCAACACGACGCTCGCCGAGCTGACCGCCGAGTTCCGCGGCGACCACCAGCTGCGTACGTTCGACGTCCGGCTCATCTCCGAGGAGGGCGGCCCCGACGAGGCCTGGTTCACCGCCCCGGGGATGTACGGCGGCATCCGGATCGGCATGTTCTGGGGTCGTGCGCACCTGGAGTACAACTCCCGCTTGGGCGACTCCTACGTCGTCGTCGGCCCGGAGGGCTCGGCCTACGTGAGCCGCTCCAAGCGCGCGCTCCCCCTTCCCACCCGCTGACCCGAGGCCTGTTGGCGTGTGGCGCTACGGCATGATGCGGCGTCGTGACTGACTTGATCGACGCGCCGGACGCCACATGGACGGTGACCGCCGAGGAACGGCGCGAGTTCATGCGTGCGTATCGGCGGTGGTGGGTGCGGCAGCCTTCGACCTGGTTGGGTTTGTGCGTAGCCGTGGGGATCATCGCCGGCGCTGCGATGGTGCTCGACTGGCACCCGGTCGTGGCGATCGCCGCCCTGCTTGCCTCTGTGGCCCTGATCATCGGGATCTCGGTGCGGCGGGTCCGACAGGTCTACCCCGTCGGAGAGACCTTCCGTTCCTGGGCGGGCGCGACGGCATACCGGCTCGACGGCCGCGGTGGTGGTATGGAGATCAACTGGGATCGCATCGCTGCTACGAACGTCGGGCCGATCGCCGTGCACCTGCGAACGCTGAGTCCGAAGCAGAATCTCCTGGTGGCTCGGCAGGTGCTGGGTGAGCAGGCGAGGGCGCGCCTGGACCGCGGTGTCGATGGACGTGTCGTCGAACCGGTTGCTCGCGAGGATGCACCCGGCGAGCGCTCCGTGGTCGTCGACCGAAAGCTGCAGATCGCCCTGTGCGGGGCGGCAGTGCGCCGCTTCCGCGTGGCGGGCTGGATCGTGGTTGCCGCAGCCGTGCTGTTGGTGCTTCTCAGGATTGCTGACGGCGACCTTTGGCCGGCTCTGGGGACGGCAGGAGGATTGACGCTCGCCCTGGGCGTCGTCATCGCCGCTACCGTCCTTCCGACGATCGGCACCTACCCGATCGGGTCAACGATCAGCGGTTCCTTCGGTGAGTATCTGGTGGTCCGTGGCCCGTGGGGACGTACGTCAATCCACCGGTCCAAGCTCACGCCGGTCGCCAGGACGAGGTATGCGATCGTCTTCAGGTCGGGCGCGGCGCGGGTGATCGTGCCGCGGGCGATCCTCGACGAGGAGTCGGTTTCTCCAGACGTACGCGCCATGCGAAGGTCAACGCATGGATGACTCGCCTGCCGACCTCATCACCGACCTGAACCCGCTCCCTGCCGAGATCGGCGGGAGGCTGCGGGCCCAGCTGGAGTTCATCGCGGAGGCCGACAGGCTCAAGACGATCCTGCGCGCCTCGCCGCTGGCCGCGGCCGACCGCCGTGAGAACGACGCCGAGCACTCCTGGCACCTGGCGCTGATGGTGCTGCTGCTGGCCGAGTACGCCGACGAGCCGATCGATGTCGGGCACGCGATCAAGCTTGTGATCATCCACGACATGGTCGAGATCTACGCCGGCGACAGCCCGGTCTTCGACGCTGCTGCGGTCGTCGACCAGGTCGAGCGCGAGCTTGCCGCCGCCGACCGTCTCTTCACGATGCTGCCGCCGGACCAGGCGGGGGAGATCCGCGCGCTGTGGGACGAGTTCGAGGCCGCTCAGACCCCCGAGGCGCGCTTCTGCAAGGCGATGGACCGCCTCGAGCCGATGCTCCTCAACTGGCTCAACCGCGGTGGCACCTGGAGCATGCCCGGCGCCACCGAATCCCGGGTCCGCGCCCGTGAAGCCGGCGTCGTCGCAGCGAGCACCACCCTCGGGGAAGCCACCGACGCGATCGTCCGTGCGGGTCTCGCCAAGGGCTGGATCCGCCCAGATCCCGACTGACGGGGACCCGTTCCGAGTTTGCCGACATTCCCTCCCCGGTATCCGTTACGCTGCGGCGACTTTGGGCCGCGGGGACGCTGAGGGGAGCCGTTCGTGGACGTGGATGTGGTGCCGGGATCGGTGACTGACTGGACCGTCACGATCGCCGATCAGCGTCGCCTGAGGCGAGCCGAGGTGATGGCTCAGCTGACGAGCCTGGGCTTCTGGGTCGCCGTGGCGGCGTTTCCGCCGATCTTGGTCGGGGTCTACCTGTGGGCCTGGGGCTTGCCGATCGATCAGCTTCCGTTCGATATCGAACTGATGCTGATCGCGGCGGTGACGGTCGCCGTCCAGGTACTCCTGGCGGCAACGGGAGTCCAGTCGGTGCGCCGCCGGGTCGAAGGCGACTTCCCGGTCGGATCCACGTTCACATCGTGGGCGACGACGACCGGTCTGGGAGTGCGTACGCCCAACCGCCTCGCCCTCTACCCGTGGTCACGGCTCACACAGGTCGATCATGGATCGGTGACCGTGCGCTTCCCGCAGCGGATCGGCCGGTTCAGGCTGCACGTGCAGACCTCTCTTCTGGTTGGGCCCGAGGAGCTGTCGAAGTCGCTGGACTTTCCGGTTCAGTTGATCGGTCCGGGCATCGCTCGGGAGCTGACGATGAGGTCGGGCGGGTCTGAGGGGCCGGCGCCCTCAGGCGAGCCAGTCGTGATCGATCGAGCGCTTCAGGTACGGCTCAGCCGTGGCTGGATGCGTCAGCAGATGAGGTGGCCGGTGTGGGTGTTCCTGGCGTTGGCTGTCTTCCAATGCACGACCAACCTGATCGACGGCGCCTACCGGCAGATGATCGTCTGGACGCTGATTCTGCTGCTCTACACGGTGAGTGCACTCCGCGGAGGGCGGGCCCCGATCTCCGTTATGTATCCGGTCGGCGCGACCGTCGTCGGCTCGGTGGGCGAATCCGTCCTGATTCAGGGGCCGTGGGGGAGTGTCGCCTGGCATCGGGGCTGGCTCCGACAGGTCCGAGCGACTGAGCACGTCGTGGCGTACAACGTTGTGCCGATCCGGCCCCGCAGGGGACTTGCGAGCCTGGACCGGCGGACCGTCGTGATCCCCCGAGCTTTCCTCGACGCGCCAACGCCGGCGGCTAACGCCGACGTCTGACCTGTCACAACCCCGCCATGGCGTGATTCTGCAAGCGTTTGCCGCCGGATGCGCGGGCACTTTCCCGCCATGGCGGGAAAGTGCCCGCGCGCCATTTCAGCAACCCACTTGCAATCCGCCGCAGGAGTGGCAGGATGTGAGTTGGCCCACATTGTGATTCTATTCACAAAGTCTCAAGAAGGGGTGGGCCGCTCAGGGTAGGAGGCGAGATGGAGCTCTACGTGCCGGTGCTCGCGTTGGCGGGACTGGCGACGCTCTTCGCGGTCGGTTCGGTGATCATGAGCTCGGTCGTGGGACCGAGTCGCGCCAACCAGGCCAAGGCGGATCCCTACGAGTGCGGGATCGAGGCCACGCCTCAGGCGCTGGGCGGTCGTTTCCCGGTGAAGTACTACATCACCGCGATGCTCTTCATCATCTTCGACATCGAGATCATCTTCCTCTACCCGTGGGCCGTCAGGTTCGACGCGATGGGGTGGTTCGGCCTCGCGGAGATGGGCCTGTTCCTGCTGACCGTCTTTGTCGCGTACGCCTATGTGTGGCGCCGCGGTGGATTGGACTGGGACTGACATGGGTCTCGAAGAAAAGCTCCCGAGCGGGGTTCTGCTCACGACCGTCGAGGGCCTGGCGGGCTACTTCCGCAAGGCGAGCCTGTGGCCGGCGACGTTCGGGCTGGCCTGCTGCGCCATCGAGATGATGACCAGCGGCGGCCCGAAGTACGACCTGGCCCGCTACGGCATGGAGGTCTTCCGCGCGAGTCCGCGGCAGGCCGACCTGATGATCGTGGCCGGCCGGGTGAGCCAGAAGATGGCGCCGGTGCTGCGGCAGATCTACGACCAGATGCCCGAGCCGAAGTGGGTGCTCGCGATGGGCGTCTGCGCCAGCAGCGGCGGGATGTTCAACAACTACGCGATCGTCCAGGGCGTCGACCACATCGTGCCCGTCGACATGTATCTCCCCGGCTGCCCGCCGCGTCCCGAGATGCTGATCGACGCGATCCTCAAGCTCCACGACAAGATCCAGCACGGCTCGCTGGGCGTCAACGCCGAGCGCGAGGACATCGACAACGAGGCCGTGGCCCTGCGCCAGCTGCCGCTGATCGACCAGACGGGACTCCTGCGGTGAGCGACCAGAACAGCGGCCAGAACAGCGGCATGTTCGGCGTGAGCGACACCGGCGACACCAGCGGCTACGGCGGCCTCACCCGCCGGCACTCGATGCCGAGCCGCACCAGCGACGTCGGGGTGCAGCCCTACGGCGGCTGGTTCAAGGAGATCGCCGACGCCCTTGCCTTCACCGAGGCGGAGGCGGTCATCCACCGTGGTGAGCTGACCTTCCACGTACGCCGCGAGCGGCTGCTCGAGGCCCTGCAGGTGCTCCGTGACGAGCTGCGCTTCGAGCTCTGCTCCGGGGTCTCCGGGGTTCACTACCCCTCTGACCTGGGCAAAGAGCTGCATGCGGTCTACCACCTGCTCTCGATGACGTACAACCGCCGGGTGCGGGTCGAGACGAGCGCCCCCGACGAGGACCCGCACGTGCCGAGCGGGGTGGGCATCTACCCGACGCTCGACTGGCACGAGCGCGAGACCTACGACATGTTCGGGATCGTCTTCGACGGCCACCCGGGTCTGACCCGGATCCTGATGCCCGACGACTGGCCGGGCCACCCGCAGCGCAAGGACTACCCGCTGGGTGGGATCCCCGTGGAATACAAGGGCGCGACGATCCCGCCGCCCGACACTCGCAGGAGCTACTCATGACCGCGACAGAGGCTGACGAGGGCCGTACGTTCACCGTCACCGGCCAGGACTGGGACGAGCTGACCGACGCCCTCAAGGACGTCAAGGACGAGCGGATCGTCGTCAACATGGGCCCGCAGCACCCCTCGACCCACGGGGTGCTCCGGCTGATCCTCGAGCTCGAGGGCGAGACCGTCACCGAGGCGCGTGCCGGGATCGGCTACCTCCACACGGGCATCGAGAAGAACATGGAGTTCCGCTCCTGGACCCAGGGCACGACCTTCGTCACCCGGATGGACTACCTGTCCCCGATCTTCAACGAGACGGCGTACGTCCTCGGGGTGGAGAAGCTGCTCGGCATCGGCGACGAGGTGCCGGAGAAGGCCGACGTCATCCGGGTCATGCTCATGGAGCTCAACCGGATCTCCTCCCACCTGGTGGCGATCGCGACCGGTGGCATGGAGCTCGGCGCGCTGACCGTGATGACGATCGGCTTCCGCGAGCGTGAGCTGTGCCTGGACCTGTTCGAGTTCATCACCGGGCTGCGGATGAACCACGCCTACATCCGCCCAGGCGGCGTCGCCCAGGACGTGCCGGAGGGCACCGTCGCGCGGGTGAGCGAGTTCATCGAGCTGATGAAGACCCGGCTGAGCGAGTACGCCGCGCTCTGCAACGCCAACCCGATCTTCAAGGGCCGCCTGGAGCAGGTCGGCTACCTCGACCTGGAGGGCTGCCTCGCGCTCGGTCTGACCGGGCCGATCCTGCGAAGCACCGGCTACCCGTGGGACCTGCGCAAGACCCAGCCCTACTCCGGCTACCAGGACTACGACTTCGAGGTCATCACCTGGGACACCTGCGACTCCTACGGGCGGTTCCGGGTGCGGCTGGCCGAGATGTGGGAGTCGCTGCGGATCATGGAGCAGGCGCTCAAGAGGCTCAAGGATCTCCACGGCGCCCCCGTGATGGTCGCCGACAAGAAGATCGCCTGGCCCTCGCAGCTCTCCGTCGGCCCCGACGGTCAGGGCAACTCCCTCGACCACATCCGCCACATCATGGGCGAGTCGATGGAGGCGCTGATCCATCACTTCAAGCTGGTCACCGAGGGCTTCCGGGTGCCAGCCGGCCAGGCGTACGCCGCGATCGAGTCGCCGCGCGGAGAGCTCGGCGCCCACGTGGTCAGCGACGGCGGCACCAAGCCTTTCCGGGTCCACTTCCGGGACCCGTCGTTCACCAACCTTCAAGCCACGAGCGTGATGTCCGAGGGCGGCATGGTGGCCGACGTGATCGTGGCGATCGCGTCCATCGACCCGGTGATGGGAGGCGTCGACCGATGAGTCTGGCTCCTGAGACATTCGACGAGCTGCGCGAGATCGCGGCCCGCTATCCCCAGGCCCGCTCCGGGCTGCTGCCGATGCTCCACCTGGTGCAGTCGGTGGAGGGCCGGGTCACGCCCGAGGGCATCCAGGCCTGCGCCGACGTCCTCGGGCTCACCCCGGCCGAGGTGAGCGGGGTCGCGACGTTCTACACGATGTACAAGCGCCACCCGGTCGGTCGTCATCATGTCGGCGTCTGCACCAACACGCTCTGCGCGGTGATGGGCGGCGACGAGATCTTCGCCTGCCTGCGCGAGAAGCTCGAGGTGGGCAACGACGAGACCACCGCCGACGGCGCGATCACCCTGGAGCACATCGAGTGCAACGCGGCCTGCGACTACGCGCCGGTGGTGATGGTCAACTGGGAGTTCTTCGACAACCAGACCCCCGAGTCGGCCGCGCAGCTGGTCGACGACCTGCGTGAAGGCCGCGAGGTGGTGGCCTCGCGCGGCGCCCGGATCACGAGCTGGCGCGAGGCCGAGCGGGTCCTGGCCGGATTCGAGGACGGGCTCGTCGACGAGGGGCCGGCATCGGGTGAGGCCTCCCAGGCGGGCCTGAAGCTGGCCGCCGAGAACGAGTGGAAGGCCCCTGAGGCATGACCGACACCCTGACCCCGGTCCTGACCGCCAACTGGGGCGACGAGCGGGCCTGGACGCTGCCCGCCTACACCGCCACCGGGGGTTACGAGGCGCTCGACGTCGCGCTCCGGATGGCTCCTGAGGACGTACAGACGACCGTCAAGGACTCCGGCCTCCGCGGCCGCGGAGGTGCCGGCTTCCCGACCGGGGTGAAGTGGGGCTTCCTGCCGCCGCCCGACCCGGAGAACCCGAAGCCGCGCTACCTGGTCGTCAACGCCGACGAGTCCGAGCCGGGCACCTGCAAGGACATCCCGCTCATGATGGCCTCGCCCCACACCCTGGTGGAGGGCGTGATCATCTCCTCCTACGCCATCCGTGCGGAGCGTGCCTTCATCTACGTACGCGGCGAGGTGCTGCACGTGATCCGGCGGCTGCAGGCCGCGGTCCGTGAGGCCTACGCGGCCGGCCACCTCGGCACGAACATCCACGGCTCCGGCTACGACCTCGAGCTGGTCGTGCACGCCGGCGCCGGGGCCTACATCTGTGGTGAGGAGACCGCGCTGCTCGACTCGCTCGAGGGACGCCGCGGCCAACCCCGCCTGCGTCCGCCGTTCCCGGCCGTCGCCGGTCTCTACGCGAGCCCGACCGTGATCAACAACGCCGAGTCGATCGCCTCGGTGCCGGCGATCGTGAAGAACGGCGCCTTCTGGTTTGCGGGCATGGGCACCGAGAAGTCGGCCGGCGTCGGCATCTTCTCGCTCTCCGGTCACGTCAAGAAGCCGGGTCAGTACGAGGCCCCGCTCGGCATCACGCTGCGCCAGCTGATCGAGCTGGCCGGTGGCGTACGCGAGGGGCACGAGCTGAAGTTCTGGACCCCGGGTGGCTCCTCGACCCCGCTGTTCACCCAGGAGCACCTGGACGTGACGCTGGACTTCGAAGGCGTCGCGGCGGCGGGCTCGATGCTCGGCACCCGCGCCCTGCAGATCTTCGACGACTCCGTGTGCGTCGTGCGGGCGGTGCTGCGGTGGACGGAGTTCTACAAGCACGAGTCGTGCGGCAAGTGCACCCCGTGCCGCGAGGGCACGTGGTGGCTGGTGCAGGTGCTGGAGCGGCTGGAGAAGGGCGACGGCAAGCCCGAGGACCTCGACCTGCTGCTCGACCAGTGCGACAACATCCTCGGCCGCTCGTTCTGTGCGCTGGGTGACGGTGCGACGAGCCCGATCACCTCCTCGATCAAGTACTTCCGAGACGAATACCTGGCCCACCTCGAGCAGGGCGGCTGCCCGTTCGACCCGGCCGCGTCGACTGCATGGGCGGAGTCGAAATGAGCGACGTAACTCTCAAGATCGACGGCTCTGACGTCACGGTTCCGGAAGGGACTCTCGTGATCCGGGCCGCCGAGGTGGCCGGGATCGAGATCCCCCGGTTCTGCGACCACCCGCTGCTGGCCCCCGTCGGTGCCTGCCGGCAGTGCCTGGTGGACATCCCCGACGCCGGCAACGGCCGTGGCTTCCCGAAGCCGCAGGCCTCCTGCACGATCCCGGTCGCCGAGGGCATGGTGGTGGAGACCCAGAACTCCACGGCCGTGAAGGCGCAGCACGGGATCATGGAGTTCCTCCTGGTCAACCACCCGTTGGACTGCCCGGTGTGCGACAAGGGCGGCGAGTGCCCGCTGCAGAACCAGGCGATGTCCCACGGGCAGAGCGAGACCCGGTTCGAGGGGACGAAGCGTACGTTCCCGAAGCCCATCAACCTCTCGCCCAACGTGCTGCTCGACCGTGAGCGGTGCATCGTCTGCCAGCGCTGCACCCGGTTCGCCGCCGAGATCCCGGGCGACCCGGGGATCTCGTTGATCCAGCGTGGGGCGCAGCAGCAGATCGGCATCGCCGACGACAAGCCGTTCTCGTCCTACTTCTCCGGCAACGTCATCCAGATCTGCCCGGTCGGCGCGCTGACCAGCGACGACTACCGGTTCCGCGCCCGTCCCTTCGACCTGGTCTCGACCCCGAGCGTCGCCGAGCACGACGCCTGCGGTGCCGCGATCCGCATCGACCACCGTCGGGGCAAGGTGATGCGCCGCCTCGCCGGCAACGACCCCGAGGTCAACGAGGAGTGGATCTCCGACAAGGACCGCTTCGGCTTCCGCTACGCCGTGCGCGACCGGCTCACCTCGCCGATGGTCCGCGAGGACGGCGAGCTGCGCCCGGCGTCCTGGCTGGAGGCCGTCGCGGTCGCCGCTCAGGGTCTGGCAGCTGCCGGCTCGGTGGGCGTGCTGCCCGGTGGCCGGCTCACGCTGGAGGACGCGAAGGCCTATGCGACCTTCGCCCGCGACACGCTGCGCACGCCCCACGTCGACTTCCGTGCCCGTCCGCTGTCGGAGGAGGAGACCGGTTTCCTCCGCACCCGGGTGGCAGGCACCAGCGTCACCTACGCCGACCTCGACGCCGCCGACCATGTCGTCCTCGTCGGCCTCGAGCCCGAGGACGAGGCCGGCACGCTCTTCCTGAGGCTGCGCAAGGCCAACCGGAAGGGCCTGCGGATCACCGCCCTGAGCGCGTACGCATCCGAGGGCTCCCGCAAGCTCGGGGCCCACGTCGTGCTGACCGCTCCCGGGAGCGAGAAGGACGTGTTGTCGCAGGTCAGCGGGGTGTCCGCGGCCTCGGTGATCCTGGCCGGCGAGCGGCTGGCGACCAGCCCCGGCGGCTACTCCGCGGCTGCGGAGCTCGCCGACCGCACCGGCGCCAGGCTCGCCTGGGTGCCGCGCCGCGCCGGTGACCGGGGTGCGGTCGAAGCCGACCTGCTTCCGGGCGAAGGCGGCCTCGACGCCGAGGCGATCGTCCGTGCCGGACTCGACGCACTGGTGGTCGCCGGCGTCGACCCCGACGACACCGCCGACCCCGCCGCCTTCCTGGCCGCCCTCGACCAGGCCGGTTTCGTGGTCAGCCTCGAGCAGCGGGTCACCGCCGTGACCGAGCGCGCCGACGTCGTACTGCCGGTCGCCACCGCCTCCGAGAAGGCCGGCACCTTCGTCACCTGGGAAGGCCGCCGCCGGCCGTTCGAGAAGGTCTTCGCCAAGCCCGCGGCCTACTCCGACGCCGAGGTCCTCGCCCACATCACCGCCGAGTTCTCACTTCTGGGCGCCGAGTCCGCAGAAGTGGCGTACGAAACTGTCGTCTCGTCGCCCACAACGACCGAGTCGGCCGTCACAACGACCGATTCGGCTGGATTCCACCTGGCGACCTGGCGCCTGATGCTCGACAACGGCACGCTGCAGAGCGGCGACAAGGCGCTGGCGGCGACCGCCCGCCCCGCTTTCGTACGCATCCCGGCAGCGCTCCACGCGGAGCTCGGCGACGTCGTGACGGTGACCGGTGACCGGGGGAGCTGGACGCTCCCGGCGCTGCCGGCCGAGCTCGCCGACAACACCGTGTGGGTGCCGACGAACAGCTTCGGGCGCGGCGTCTGGGCGGACCTCGCCTCGCCGGGCTCGACGGTCACGGTAGAGGGGGCATGACAGTGAACGGACTGGAGCAGTTCGGCCAGGACCCGTGGTGGATCATCGCGATCAAGGTCCTGCTGGTCTTCGTGGTCTGCGTCGTGCTGACGCTGTTCAACATCTGGTGGGAGCGCAAGGTCGTGGCCCGGATGCAGCACCGCATCGGGCCCAACCGGCACGGACCGTTCGGTCTGCTGCAGTCTCTCGCCGACGGCGTGAAGCTGGCGCTCAAGGAGGACCTGACGCCGGAGAAGGCCGACAAGATCGTCTTCATCACGGCCCCGATCCTGGCCACGGTGCCGGCGTTCGTGACGTTCTCGGTGATCCCGTTCGGGCCCGAGGTCAACTTCTTCGGCGTGCAGACGCCGCTGCAGCTGACCGACATGCCCGTCGCGGTGCTGTTCGTGATGGCGATCGCCAGCATCGGCATCTACGGGATCGTGCTCGGCGGCTGGGCCTCCGGCTCCACCTACTCCCTGCTGGGAGGCCTGCGCAGCAGCGCGCAGATGATCTCCTATGAGGTGAGCATGGGCCTGGCCCTCGTCACCGTCTTCCTGATGGCCGGCAGCCTGTCCACGAGCCAGATCGTCGCCGCCCAGCAGGACTGGTGGTTCGGCGCCCTGCTGCTGCCGTCCTTCCTGATCTACTGCATCTCGATGGTCGGCGAGACCAACCGCGCGCCGTTCGACCTCCCCGAGGCCGAGGGCGAGCTGGTCGGTGGTTTCCACACCGAGTACTCCAGCCTGAAGTTCGCGCTCTTCTTCCTGGCCGAATACATCAACATGGCCACCGTCAGCGCGCTCGCCACGACGCTGTTCCTCGGCGGCTGGCGGGCCCCGCTCGGCCTCGGCACCCTCTGGGCCGGCGCCAACGAGGGCTACTGGCCGGTGCTGTGGTTCTTCCTGAAGATGTTCTTCTTCATCTGGATCTTCATCTGGCTGCGCGGCACCCTGCCGCGGCTGCGCTACGACCAGTTCATGTCGCTCGGCTGGAAGGTCCTGCTGCCGGCGAGCCTCGCCTGGATCGTCGTCGTCGCGGTGATCAAGATGGCCGCGATCGAGGGCGGCTTCAGTCCCAACTGGGTCCTCTTCGGCTTCGGTGTGGCCGTCACGGCCGTCGTCGTGCTCGGCTTCCTCAACCGGCTGCCGGAGAAGGAGGCCCAGGTCAGCACGCCGGCCGGCGGCTTCCCGACGCCCGCGCTGCCGCAGGGCGGAGCGGTGCGAGGTGCCGCCCAGCCGCTGGTGTTCGGCCCGCCGTCGGGTGCCAACGGCGTACGCATTCTTCCCTCTCCTGAGGAGGCAAAGTGAGCAACGACGACCGCACGTTCAAGGAGCGCTTCTGGGACCCGGTGAGCGGGTTCGCGGTGACGTTCGGGACGCAGTTCAAGAAGCCGGTCACCGAGCAGTACCCGCAGCAGAAGGAGCCGACCGAGGAGCGTTTCCACGGCCGCCACCAGCTCAACCGGCACCCCGACGGCCTGGAGAAGTGCGTCGGCTGCGAGCTGTGCGCGTGGGCCTGTCCGGCCGACGCCATCTACGTCGAGGGCGCGGAGAACACCGAGGAGGAGCGCTACTCGCCGGGTGAGCGCTACGGCCGCGTCTACCAGATCAACTACCTGCGCTGCATCCTGTGCGGGCTGTGCATCGAGGCCTGCCCGACGCGGGCCCTGACGATGACCAACGAGTACGAGCTCGCCGACACCTCGCGCGAGAGCCTGATCTACGAGAAGCAGGACCTGCTCGCGCCGCTCGAGGACGGGATGGAGGCTCCGCCCCACCCCATGTTCCTCGGCAACGACGACACCTCCTACTACGCACCGGAGCCCAAGGAGTCGGCCCGATGAGCTTCGTGATCCTCGCGTCGGTCACGGTGATCGCCGCGCTGGGCCTCCTCTTCGCGCGCAAGCCGGTGCACGCCGCGCTGTCGCTGGCGGTCGTCATGGTCGGGCTCGCGATGATCTACGCGACGCTGGAGGCGCCGTTCCTGTTCGCGGTGCAGATCGTGGTCTACACCGGCGCGATCCTGATGCTGTTCCTGTTCGTGATCATGCTGGTCGGCGTCGACACGTCCGACACCCTCAAGGAGACGATCGCGGGGCAGAAGGTCCTCGCGGCCCTGCTCGGCATCGGTCTCGGGGCGACCCTGATCGCGGGCGTCGGCCAGGCGAGCATCGCCACGATGCGCGGGCTGTCCAGCGCCAACGAGGGCGGCAACGTACAACGTCTCGCCGACCTCCTCTTCTCCCGCTACGTGATCGCCTTCGAGGCGACCAGCGCGCTGCTGATCACCGCCGCGATCGGCGCGATGGTGCTGGCCCACCGCGAGCGGATCGACCCGAAGCAGAGCCAGAGCGACCTCGCCCGCAAGCGGGTCGCCGACTACGCGAAGAGCGGCAAGCACCTCGGCCCGCTGCCCCCACCGGGCACCTTCGCGCGCCACAACAGCAACGACACCCCGGCCCTGCTGCCGGACGGGTCGCAGAGCACGAAGTCGGTCCCGGCCATCCTCGCCGGTGGACGCTCGAACGGAACGGGTGACGAGGGGCAGGGCGAATGACAGACAACACCACGGCGTACGTCATCTTGTCCGCCATCCTCTTCACGATCGGTACGATCGGCGTGCTGACCAGGCGAAACGCGATCGTCGTCTTCATGTGCGTCGAGCTCATGCTCAACGCGGCCAACCTGGCCCTGGTGGCGTTCAGCCGGATGCACGGCAACCTCGACGGGCAGGTGACGGCGTTCTTCGTGATGGTCGTCGCGGCCGCCGAGGTGGTCGTCGGGCTGGCGATCATCATGACCATCTTCCGCACCAGAAACACGGCTTCGGTCGACGAGCCAAGGATGCTCAAGTGGTGAATCCTGTTGAGGCCAGCGGCGTCTTCTCGCTGATCTGGCTGGTCATCGCGCTGCCCCTGGCCGGCGCTGCGCTGATCCTGATCGGCCGGCCGTTCGCCCCGGCCCTCTTCGACAGGATCGGGCACTGGCTCGCGGTCGTGCTCGCCGGCGCGTCCTTCGTGCTGTCGCTCGTCCTCTTCATCGCCGCGTTCGGTCGCGACGAGGAGAGCAGGCAGGTCGTCCAGCACCTCTACACCTGGTTCGACACCGGTGACCTGTCGGTGGGCTTCGACCTGCTCTACGACCAGCTCTCCAGCCTGTTCCTGCTGCTCATCACCGGGGTCGGCACGCTGATCCACGTCTACTCGGTCGGCTACATGGCCCACGACGAGCGGCGCACCCGGTTCTTCGGCTACCTCAACCTGTTCCTCGCCGCGATGCTGATGCTGGTGCTGGCGGAGAACTACGTCGGCCTCTTCCTCGGCTGGGAGGGCGTCGGCCTGGCGTCCTACCTGCTGATCGGCTTCTGGCAGCACAAGCCGTCCGCGGCCGCCGCCGCCAAGAAGGCGTTCGTGATGAACCGGGTCGGCGACATGGGTCTCTCGCTGGCGATCGCGCTGTCCTTCGTCACCTTCGGGTCCACGTCGTTCTCCGCGATCGACATCGGCGACACGACCACGACGACCCTCAACTGGCTCGGCATCCTGCTGCTGGTCGGCGCCTGCGGAAAGTCCGCCCAGGTGCCGCTGCAGGGCTGGCTGCTCGACGCGATGGAGGGCCCGACGCCCGTCTCGGCGCTGATCCACGCGGCGACCATGGTGACCGCGGGTGTCTACCTCATCGTCCGCAGCAGCGCGATCTTCGACGCCGCCGAGGCCGCCTCGACCGCCGTCGTGGTCGTCGCCCTGGTGACGATCATCTGGGGTGCCGCGATCTCCTGCGTGAAGGACGACATCAAGAAGGTCCTGGCCGGTTCGACGATGAGTCAGATCGGCTACATGATGCTGGCCGCCGGGCTGGGCGGGCCGGGCTACGCCTTCGCGATCTTCCACCTGCTCACCCACGGCTTCTTCAAGGCCAACATGTTCCTCGGCGCCGGCTCGCTGATGCACGGCATGAACGACGACGTGAACCTCAAGCACTACGGCGCTCTAAGCCGGGCGCTCCCGGTCACGTTCCTGACCTTCGCGATGGGCTACCTGGCGATCATCGGCTTCCCCGGCTTCGCCGGCTTCTGGTCGAAGGACAAGATCCTCGAGGTCGCCTTCGCCGAGAGCTGGCTGGTCGGCATCATCGCCCTGCTGGCCGCCGGCGTGACCGCCTTCTACATGACCCGCCTGATGATGCTCGCCTTCTTCGGCCGCAAGCGGTGGCCCGAGGGCGTACACCCGCACGAGTCGCCGCGGATCATGACCGGACCGCTCGTCGTCCTCGCCGCGCTGTCGGTCCTCGGTGGCGTGTTCACGCTCGGCGGCTGGATCGAGCACTGGCTCGAGCCGGTCGTGGCCATCGGCCACGCCGAGCACCACGGTCCGCTCCCGGTCTGGGCGACCTCCGTCCTCGCGGTGCTCGTCGTCGCGATCGGCGTCGCGGCCGCCGGGTTCGTCTTCGGGCGCCGCCCGGCCACGACCGAGCCGACCCCCTACCTGCACGTCCCGCACATCGAGGACGTCGTGGTGCCGCCCGGGATGGCGATCACCCGCGGCGCCCTGGCGACCGACAAGTACGCCGTCGACGGCCTGATGAGCGGTGGCCCGATCGCCCTCGCGGCGATCGCCGGTGAGCTCCGCAAGGCACAGACCGGCTACGTACGCTCCTATGCCCTCTCCGTCCTCGGCGGCACTGTGCTGGTGACCCTCGCGATCCTGGTGGTCAACTGATGCTGACAACTCTCGTCCTCATCCCGTTCGTGGGCGCGCTGGTCACTGCGGTGATGCCGGCCCGGCCCAAGCTGTGGGCCTTCGGCTTCGCGATCGCCACCCTGATCGCCGGCGTGGTCACGATGTTCACGGCTCCCGACACCGACCTCGTCTGGATGGAACCGCTCGGCGTCCACTGGGCGCTCGAGATGGACGGCTTCGGCAAGCTGATGGTGCTGCTCACCGTCGTCCTGGTCCCGCTGGTGATGGTGGCGGCGGTCAAGGACCACGACAAGCGGTGGTACGCCTGGGCGCTGGCCCTGGAGGCCTTCGCGCTGCTCACCTTCCTGGCCGCCGACCTGTTCGTCTTCTACATCGCCTTCGAGGCGACGCTGATCCCGGCGTACTTCATGATCGGCCAGCACGGCGGGCCCCAGCGGGCGAAGGCAGCGCTGAAGTTCCTGATGTTCCAGCTCGGCGGCGGACTGGTGCTGCTCGGTGCGCTGATCGGGTTCTTCGTGGTCTCCTCGGAGGCCGGCGCGCCGTCCTACCTGATCAGCGACCTGGCCCAGCTCGACATCGGCACCACCGCCGAGCGCTGGATCTTCGTGGCGATGTTCATCGCGTTCGCGGTCAAGGCGCCGCTGTTCCCGGTGCACACCTGGCTGGCCGACACGACCGAGCAGGCGACGACGCCGACCTCGGTGCTCCTGGTGTGCGTCCTCGACAAGATCGGCACCTTCGGCATGATCCGGCTCTGCCTGGGTCTGGTGCCGGAGGCCTCGGCGTGGGCGACGCCCGTCGTCGTGGTCCTGGCGCTGATCTCGATCGTCTACGGTGCGGTGCTCGCGATCGGTCAGGACGACCTGCTCCGGCTGATCGGTCTGACCTCGCTCTCGCACTTCGGGCTGATCACCCTGGGCATCTTCGCGGCCACCCGCGAGGGTCTGGTCGGCGCGATCCTCTACATGGTCAACCACGGGGTCGCGACCGCGGCGATGTTCCTGATCGCCGGCTTCCTGATCGCCCGCAAGGGCACCGCCTCGATCTCCTCGATGCGCGGGCTGGAGAAGGCCACCCCGGTGCTCGCCGGCACGTTCCTGGTCGCCGGCCTGGCCACCGCCGGCCTGCCCGGACTGTCCCAGTTCGTCTCCGAGATCATGGTCCTGATCAGCGCGTTCGACTACCACTGGCTGGTCGGCGTCATCGCGGTCACCGCGATCGTGCTGGCCGCGATCTATGTGCTGTGGGCCTACCAGCGGATCTTCACCGGTCCCGCTCAGCTCTCCCGAGGACCGGTCCGCGACCTCGACCGGCGGGAGGTCGGCGTACTCGTGCCCCTTCTCGTCGCCCTTCTCTTCTTCGGCTTCGTCCCCGGCCCGCTGATCTCGGCGGCCCAACCGGTCGTGGCTCCTCTTGTTGATGTCATCCAGGCAGGTGAGTGACGCGATGTTCGAGTCCCCCGGAATTTCGTACGCCACCCTCTGGCCCGTCCTGCTGGTGCTGGGCGTGGCCTGCGCCGGTGTCGTCGTCGAGGCGTTCGCGCCGCGCGCCGCACGGTTCAACACGCAGGTGTCGCTGGCGCTGGCCGGCCTGGTCGCGGCCCTCGCCGGGACCGTCGCCGTCGGCGCCGGAAGCAGCCTCGGGATGTCGACCGGTGAGGGCGCCCTCGTCATCGACGGTCCCGGCATGTTCTCCCAGGGGCTGGTGCTGCTGGTCTCGCTCGGTGGCGTCGCGCTCTTCGCCGAGCGCCGGCTCGACAACGGCGTCAGCGCCTTCGCCGGCCAGGCCGCGGCTCTGCCGGGCACCTCGGCCGAGCGCACCGCCTCCCAGAGGGGGCTGGAGCACACCGAGGTCTACCCGCTGATGATGTTCGCGGTCGGCGGGATGATGCTCTTCTGCATCTCCGGCGACCTGCTGATGCTCTTCGTCGCCCTCGAGGTGCTCTCGCTCCCGCTCTACCTGCTGACCGGGCTGGCGCGGCGTCGCCGGCTGCTCTCCCAGGAAGCGGCGCTGAAGTACTTCCTGCTCGGCGCCTTCTCCTCCGGCATCTTCCTCTACGGCCTCGCGCTGGTCTACGGCTTCGCCGGCTCGATGTCGCTGGCCGAGATCGGTGAGGTGGCGGCCGAGGACGGCTCCAGCCCGCTGCTGCTCCTCGGCATCGGCCTGATGGCGGTCGGCCTGCTCTTCAAGACCGGTGCGGTGCCCTTCCACTCCTGGACGCCCGACGTCTACCAGGGCGCGCCGACGCCGGTGACCGCGTGGATGAGCGCGGCCACCAAGATCGCCGCGTTCGCCGCGATGCTCCGGCTCTTCTACGTCGCCTTCGGCGCCGAGGGCGAGATCTGGCGTCCGGCCATCGGCGTCGTCGCGGTGCTGACGATGCTGCTGGGCGCCTCCTTCGCGATCGTCCAGACCGATGTGAAGCGGATGCTCGGCTACTCCGCCGTCGCCCACACCGGCTTCCTGCTCACCGGCCTCCTCGGCGTGCAGACCGACGCCTTCGGCTCGACCCAGGCGGTGCTCTTCTACCTGACCGCCTACGGGTTCGCGACGCTCGGTGCCTTCGCGATCGTCTCCCTGGTCCGCGGGCCCAACGGCGAGGTCGGCTCGCTGGACCGCTGGGCGGGCCTGGGCCGCGCCCACCCCTGGGTCGCGGCGACCTTCGCCGTCTTCCTGCTCTCGATGGCCGGGCTGCCGCTCACCGCCGGGTTCATCGGCAAGTGGGGCGTCTTCGCCGCTGCCCTGGGTGCCGGTCAGTGGCCCGTCGTCGCGGTCGCGATCGGCTCCAGCATCATCGCGATCTTCTTCTACGTACGCGTCATCATGCTGATGTTCTTCACCGACGCCCGCGAGGACGTGGCCACCGTTTCCAGGCCGTCGTACGCCACCTCCGTCGTGATCGCTCTGAGCGCTGTCGCCACCGTCTTGTTGGGTGTAATTCCGGGCCCTGTGCTCAGCCTGTTGGTGGATGCGGGAGGATTCATCGGGTGAGCACCAGCGCACCTACCGACCGAGCCCCTGAACTCGCCCTCCCGATCACCGATCCCGAGCTCGAGCAGCGGCTGCGCGCTCGGTTGGCGATCGTCGAGGAGAAGCTGGCGGGCTATGCCCGCAGCAGCTCGCCGTTCGTCACGGAAGCGGCCTCGCACCTGCTCGAGGCCGGCGGCAAGCGGTTCCGGCCGTTGCTGGTGCTGCTGGCCGCCGAGTGCGGCCCCGACACGCTCGCCGACGAGGTCATCACCGCCGCCTGCATCGTCGAGCTCACCCACCAGGCCTCGCTCTACCACGACGACGTCATGGACGAGGCGCTCCTGCGCCGCGGCGAGGACACGGCCAACGCCCGCTTCGACAACCACGTGGCCATCCTGACCGGCGACTTCCTCTTCGCCCGCTCCTCCTCGCTGACCGCCGAGCTCGGCCCCGATGCCGTACGCATCCAGGCGGCCACCTTCGCCAAGCTCGTCGAGGGCCAGATCCTCGAGGGCGTCGCGCCGGCCGAGGGTGTCGACCCGGTCGACCACCACCTCGAGGTGCTGGCCGGGAAGACCGGCGTCCTGATCGCCACCTCGGCCCTCTACGGTGCGCTCTTCGCCGGTGCCGACAAGGAGATCCAGGACGCCCTGGTCGCCTACGGCGACATCGTCGGCGTCGCCTTCCAGCTCTCCGACGACATCCTCGACATCGCCTCGGACGAGTCCGGCAAGACCCCGGGCACCGACCTGCGCGAAGGCGTCCCGACGCTCCCGGTGCTGTTCGTCCGCCGCTCGAACGAGCCCGGCGACGCCCGTCTCCTCGAGCTGCTCGACGGCGATCTCACCGACGACGCGGCCCTGGCCGAGTGTGTCGCCCTGCTCCGCGCCCACCCGGCGCTGGCCGAGGCGCGCGCCTACGTCCAGGCCCGTGCCGAGGAGGCCAAGGCCGCCCTCGCCCCGCTGCCCGAGGGACCCGTCCGCAAGGCCCTCGAGGCCTTCGCCGACATCGTCGCCGTCCGCTCCGTGTGAGCCGAGGCGCGATATTCGGTAAAGGGTATCGACGCCCTGGCAGTACCGTTGCGACGTGAATGAGCAACGGCGTGGAGTGATGTTCGGCGCCGCGGCGTACATCATGTGGGGAGCGTTCCCGCTCTACTTCCCGCTCCTGGAGCCGGCCGGCGCCTGGGAGATCCTGGGTCACCGGATCGTGTGGTCGCTCGTCGTGGCCGGGGCGCTGGTGCTGATCGTGGGGCGCCGCGCACAGGTGGCGGCGATCCTGCGCGACCGGCGCAAGCTCGGGCTGCTGACGGCGGCCGCGGCGGTGATCTCGCTCAACTGGGTGACCTACATCTGGGGGGTCAACAACGGGCGGATCGTCGAGACGAGCCTGGGCTACTTCACCAACCCGCTGGTCACGATGCTGATGGGCGTGATCATCCTGCGCGAGCGGATGCGGAAGCTGCAGTGGGTGGCGCTGGGGATCGCGTTCGTGGCCGTCATCGTGCTCACCATCGACTACGGGCGGCTGCCGTGGGTCGCGCTGCTGCTGGCGTTCTCGTTCGGCACCTACGGGCTGCTGAAGAAGAGCGCGGGGGTCGGCCCGTTCGAGTCGCTGGCGGTCGAGACGGCCGTGACGACGCCCTTCGCGCTGGCGCTCATCGTCGCTCTCCAGGCCACCGGCAACGGCACGCTCGTCGGGCACGGTGTCCTCCACGTACTCCTGCTGATCAGCCTCGGCGTGATCACGGTGGTGCCGCTGGCCTGCTTCGGGGCGGCCGCGATCCGGGTGCCGATGGTCACGATCGGGCTGCTGCAGTACCTCGCGCCCATCCTGCAGTTCGCCGTCGGCGTCTTCATCGCCCACGAGGCGATGCCGCCCGGCCGCTGGGCCGGCTTCGCGATCGTCTGGGTCGCCCTGATCATCTTCAGCGCCGAGGCCGTCCACCACCGCAGCAAGGTCCTGCGCGCGCAGGTCGCGCCGCTGAGCTCCACCGGCGTGTAGCTCGCGACCCGCGCCGCTTCGGCCGCGGTTCACCGTCCGGTCCGTGACCGTTCCGTCCAATGGGCGGAACGATCGCGCGTTTTCACATGCTCTCTACTAACTCAAGTATTGTCCTCGACATTCGTAACCCGATCGACCTTGACTCGGCAGGGCAGAAGTGAGGAACCAGATGAAGAAGATCAAGGTTGCAGTGGCCCTGGCCGCTGCGAGCATCCTGACCTTGACCGCCTGCGGTGGCTCCGGCGGTGGCAGTGACGCGGAGTCGATCTCCATCGTCGGCTTCGCCGTCCCCGAGACCGCGAACAAGGCGATCGCCAAGGAGTTCAACAAGACCCCCGAGGGCGAGGGCGTCACGTTCGAGACCTCCTACGGCGCCTCGGGCGACCAGAGCCGGGCGGTCGAGTCGGGGCTGAAGGCCGACTACGTCCACCTGTCCGTCGGCACCGACGTTCAGCGCCTGGAGAAGGCCGGCCTGGTCGACCCGAAGTGGGACGACGGCCCCAACAAGGGCATCGTGTCCAGCTCGATCGTCGTGCTAGGTGTCCGTGAGGGCAACCCGAAGAACATCCAGGGCTGGGAGGACCTGATCAAGCCGGGCGTCGGCGTGGTCACCGCCAACCCGGCCTCCTCCGGTGCTGCCCGCTGGAACGCGCTGGCCGCCTGGGGCTCCGTCGTGAAGGACGGCGGCAGCGAAGAGGACGGCAAGGCCTACCTCGACAAGCTCTTCAAGAACGTCGTCACCCTGACCAACTCCGGTCGCGACGCCACCACCGCCTTCCTGGGCGGCACCGGTGACGTACTGCTCGCCTACGAGAACGAGGCGATCCTCGCGTCGCAGCAGGGCGAGGGCTTCGAGTACATCATCCCGGACTCGACCGTCCTGATCGAGAACCCGGGTGCCATCCTCAAGGACGCCTCCAAGCCGTCCCAGGACTGGCTCGACTTCGTCCTCGACCCCCAGGGTGGTCAGAAGCAGTTCGCCCTGACCGGCTTCCGTCCGGTCAACACCGAGAACCCGGGCGTCGTCGACTGGGACGCGATCGGCCTCAAGCCCGAGGACATCAAGGGTGCCAAGGACCCGGCCGACCCGTTCCCGGCGCCCAAGCAGCTGCTCACCCTGGAGAACGACTTCGGCGGCCGCGACTGGTCGGGCGTCAAGGAGAAGCTCTTCGGCACCGGTGAGGACGGCGAGGCTCTCGGCATCGTGACCGACTCCATCGCCAAGTCCGGCAAGGCCTCCCAGTAGTCCCGTCATGACGACAACCATCCCTGAGGTCCGGCCGGCTGCTCCTCGGTCCAGCCGGCCGGCCTCCACTCTGACAAGGACCAGCGGCATCGGGCTCGGTGTCACGATGCTCTGGTTCAGCCTGCTCGTCCTCATCCCGCTGGTCGCGGTGGTCATCACCGCGTCCAGCGGGGGCTGGTCCGCCTTCGCGAGCCAGCTCAGCAACGAGCAGACCGCATCCGCGATCTGGCTGACGATCCGCGCGGCCATCGTGGTCACGCTGATCAACGTCGTCGTCGGCACCGTCATCGCCTGGGTGCTGGTGCGCGACAAGTTCTGGGGCAAGGGCCTGCTCGAGGTGATCATCGACATCCCGTTCGCGCTGCCGACGATCGTCGCCGGCCTCGTGCTGCTCTCCCTCTACGGCGCCGAGTCACCGCTCGGGCTGCACTGGGCGAACACGTCGATGTCGGTCTACCTGGCCCTCGCCTTCGTGACGCTGCCCTTCGTCGTACGCATGGTGCAGCCCGTCCTCGAGGAGCTGGACGCCGACGTGGAGGAGGCCGCGGCCTCCCTGGGGGCCTCCCGGTTCACCACGTTCCGACGGATCATCCTGCCCTCGCTGGCCCCGGCCATCGCGGCGGGTGCGGCGCTCTCCTTCGCGCGCGGGATGGGGGAGTACGGCTCCCTGGTCCTGCTCTCGGGCAACCTGCCGTTCAAGTCCGAGGTCGCCTCGGTGCGGATCCTGTCCGCGATCGAGAACGACAACCCGGAGGGCGCGGCGGCGATCGCGGCGATGCTGCTGGTCGCCTCGCTCCTCGTCATCGTCGTCCTCGACCTGATCCAGAGGAGGATGGTCCGCCGTGGCTGAGACCCGTCGTGCTCCCCGCACCCCGCTGACGTACGTCCTCCGCATCATCGTCATCGCCTATCTGGGCCTGCTCGTGGCCTGGCCGGTGGTCCTGGTCGCGTGGAACGCCTTCCACGTGCCCGACGTCGGCTTCACGACCGAGGCGTTCGCCGAGATCTTCAGCGACCCGCAGATGATGCACGCGATCCAGCTGACCTGTTGGGCCGCGGTGGTCGCGACGCTGATCAACCTGGTCTTCGGCGTCTCGATCTCGCTGCTGCTGGTGCGTACGGAATTTCCTGGCAAGCGCGTCCTGAGCGCGCTGATCGACCTGCCGCTGTCGGTCTCGCCGATCGTGGTCGGACTCGCCCTCGTGCTCGTCTACGGCGGGCGCGACGGCTGGTTCGGGCCTTCCCTGGAATCCGCTGGGATCCAGGTCATCTTCGCGACCCCCGGGATCATCATGGCGACCGCGTTCGTGTCGCTGCCGCTGGTGATCCGCGAGGTCATCCCGGTGCTCGAGGAGATCGGCACCGAGCAGGAGCAGGCCGCCGCGTCGCTGGGCGCGAGCTCGTGGCAGACGTTCTGGCGGATCACCCTGCCGGGCATCAAGTGGGCCGTCATCTACGGCGTCGTGCTCACCCTGGCCCGCTCGCTCGGCGAGTTCGGCGCGGTCAAGGTCGTCTCCGGCAACGTGCTCGGCCAGACCCGCACGGCCACCCTCGCGGTCGAGGAGAAGTACCTCAACTTCGACCAGCAGGGCGCGTACGCCGTCGCCTTCCTCCTCGCCAGCGTCTCGGTCGTCTGCATCCTCATCGTCTTCGTGCTGCGCGCCCGCGGTGCGCGCGTGCGGTGAAAGGACCCATCCCATGAGCATCGAAGTAAGTGGTGTCAACAAGCGTTACGGCGACTTCGTCGCGCTCGAGGACATCAACCTGACCATCCCGACCGGGCAGCTGACCGCCCTCCTGGGCCCTTCCGGCGGCGGCAAGACCACGCTGCTGCGGGTCATCGCCGGGCTGGAGACGCCCGACTCCGGGTCGGTCGTGATCGAGGGCAAGGACGCGACGTCGCTGCCCGTGCAGAAGCGCAACGTGGGCTTCGTCTTCCAGCACTACGCCGCGTTCAAGCACCTCTCGGTGGCCAAGAACGTC
The DNA here is from genome assembly GCF_015752315.1 of Nocardioides luteus. Lineage (NCBI taxonomy): Bacteria > Bacillati > Actinomycetota > Actinomycetes > Propionibacteriales > Nocardioidaceae > Nocardioides > Nocardioides luteus. Next base: position 5,040,621 of record NZ_JADOVJ010000001.1, on the reverse strand, counting down.
GCCTTCGGTCTGGAGATCCGCAAGCGGCCGCGCGTCGAGATCCAGAAGAAGGTCGAAGAGCTCTTGGAGCTCGTCCACCTCTCGCAGTTCGCCAACCGGCTGCCCTCGCAGCTCTCCGGCGGCCAGCGGCAGCGGATGGCGCTGGCGCGTGCGCTCGCGATCGAGCCGTCCGTGCTGCTCCTCGACGAGCCGTTCGGCGCGCTGGACGCGAAGGTGCGCAAGGAGCTGCGCGACTGGCTGCGCCGCCTCCACGACGAGGTGCACGTGACCACCGTCTTCGTGACCCACGACCAGGAGGAGGCCCTCGAGGTCGCCGACGAGATCGTGGTCGTCAACCAGGGCGGGATCGAGCAGATCGGCACCCCCGAGCAGCTCTACGACGAGCCGGCCAACGACTTCGTGATGTCGTTCCTCGGTGACGTGACCACGCTCGGCGGTGCCTTGATCCGGCCGCACGACGTCGAGGTCACCCCGTCGCCCATCTCCGAGCACTCGCTCGAGGGCACCGTCTCGCGGGTCCTGCGGATCGGCTTCGAGGTGCGCCTCACCGTCCTCACCGACGACGGCGAGGTCGTGACCGCCGAGCTGACGCGTACGCATGCCCGGGCTCTGCAGCTCGAGGAGGGCGTCAACGTGTTCGTCACGCCGTCGCCGGGGGCTTACACGATGCCGGCGCCTTCGCCGGCGGCGTAGGGGCGGCTGTTGGTCTAGGTATGCAGGGAAACCGTCAGTTCCCGTGCGGAACTCCGCGAGGGAAGTGACGGTTCGGCTGCATACCCTTCGACAAGCTCAGGACACCGCCTAGACCAACCGCCCGCAGCCTCAGTGAGGCAGCCAGGCCTCGTCGCGCGCGGTGCGCGTGGTGACCTCGTCGGGCAGCTCGCGAGCGGCGAGCTCGGCGATCGAGACCTTCTCGAAGACCTCGCGCAGCGAGTCGCGCGCGGCGATCCAGACGTGCTGGAGGACGTCGGCACGCTCGTTGTAGGTGACCGCCTCGGGGCGCAGCCCGTAGACCGAGACCAGCGGGCCGTCGACGGCGCGGATCACGTCGGCGACGGACACGTCCGACGCCTTGCGGGCCAGGCGCCAACCGCCCGACTGTCCGCGCTGGGAGATGACGACGCCGGCCTTGCGGAGGTCGGCGAGGATCGCCTGCAGGAACCCGTGAGGGATCTCCTGGGCGCGGCCGAGCTCCTCGGCGCTGACAGCTTTTCCGTCCTCGCGCGCGGCCATCTCGATGAGGGCGCGGAGGGCGTAGTCGGACTTGGCAGATACTCGCACAGCCACATTCTTGCAGATGAATGCAGAATTTCGCTCAATCTAGTGGTCAAGTCCACTTTCACTCGCGAGCTCTTCGGCGCGCACCTTCAGAGCGGCGGCGTGCCGCCGGAACCCGTCCGCGACCCGCTCCGGACCAGCCAGCCCGACCAGCGGACCGGAGAACTCCTCGACCGTCTCGTAGCGCGTCGGCCCGCCAGGTCGCTGGGTCAGCCGCTGGTGACGTACGCCCCGGACCAGGCCGAGCCGCGCCGGCCAGCCCTCGTAGACATAGGCCAGGTACGCAGCCCCGACCCCGTCCTCGCCGACGACCGGCGGCTCGAGGGCCGAGATCCGCTCGGGTGAGCGCGCGCGGCCACCGTTCGCCCAGGTCACGTGCAGCACGATCGGGTTTCCCACCCCCGCCGGCTGCGCGGTCTCGGCGCGAACGACGAACGGGTTCCACGCGGCGTACGACTCGGTCTCGAGCATCACCCGCCACACCACCTCGATCGGGGCGTCGATCTCAGCGGAGGCTCTCGGGTGCTCGTAGGGCACGAGGTCAGCGGTAGTTGATGAACTGCACCGCGAAGTCGTAATCCTGCGCCTTGACCAGCGAGATCACGGTCTGCAGGTCGTCGCGCTTCTTGGAGGAGACGCGGAGCTCGTCGCCCTGGATCTGCGCCTTGACGCCCTTGGGGCCCTCGTCGCGGATCAGCTTGGAGATCTTCTTCGCGTCCTCGGAGGAGATGCCCTCCTTGAGCGTGATCGAGATCTTCGACTGCTGCCCCGACTGGCGCGGCTCGCTCGCGTCGAGGATCTTCAGCGACTGCTTCCGCTTGATCAGCTTGTCCTGGAAGACCGAGAGCACCGCGCTGGCGCGGTCGTCGGCGGAGGCGGAGATCTCGATCCCGTGCTCACCGCTCCACTCGATGCTCGCGTTGGTCCCCTTGAAGTCGAACCGCGTCGCGACCTCCCGCGCGGTCTGGCTCAGCGCGTTGTCGACCTCCTGGCGGTCGATCTTGCTCACGATGTCGAATGACGAGTCAGCCATGACTCTCTCCTCTAGCCTCTGACCAGGACGGTGCCCCGGGAACGTACCTGTCTCACCCTAGGACCTCGTGCCGTTTTCGTACGCCGCCAGCCCCTGCGCTATTGTTTCGTGCTGTCGCGATCCGTCTCTGACGGGACGCGCACAACCCAGGCAGGTTGCCCGAGCGGCCAATGGGAGCGGACTGTAAATCCGTCGGCTTTGCCTTCGAAGGTTCGAATCCTTCACCTGCCACGCCTGGGAGAACACCCCCGGTGACCAGCGGAAACGTTGGCCACCGGGGGTGTTTCGCTTTTCTGGCGGTGTCAGCCCTAGCGACGGTCGTCAGGTGACGCGGAAGACCGGCCAGCCGATCTCGGTACGCCACGCAGCGGGGTCGCTGGTGTCGCGAGGACCGACGAGGTAGACCTCCCGCACCGGCCCGGCGACCGACATCGCGTTCTCCACCACCCAGGTCCCGAGCTCGCCGTACGTGACGTCGATGCCGTCGTGCTCGCCGACGTGGGTGGTGACGGCCAGCTCCGCGGCCGGCAGGGTCGCGGGATGCACGCGTCCGGTGCGAGGTGGCGCGGCGGTCGGCAGGTAGACGAGCGCGTGACCGCGTTCCTGCTCGAAGAGGGCGTTGTCGTAGCTGCCGCCGGGCGGCCCGGTCACGGCGGCGCCGACGGCCGCCTCGAGCTCGGCCATCGCGCCCGCGTACCAGGACTCCATGTCGTCGTGCCCGACGACGGCCTCCACCGCCGCGACCGTCCGGGCGGGCTCCGCGCGCAGCTCGACGTCGATCGGCGCGGGGTCGGGCTGGAGCAGGCGGCGCAGCGACACGACCGCGGCCCGGGTGCGGTCGAGCACCTCCTCGAGGCGTTGCAGGTGTTCTGCGACCAGGGCCGCCCGGACACCGGGGTCGGGGGTCCGCAGGATTCGCCGTACGTCGCTCAGGGGGACGTCGAGCTCACGAAGCCGGTGGATGACCTGCGCGGTCGGGATCTGGTCGACGCCGTAGTAGCGGTAACCGGTGGCCTCGTCCACCACGGCGGGCTCCAGCAGAGCACCCTCGTGATACCGGCGCAGGGTCCGTACGCTCAAGTGGGTCAGCCGCGAGAACTCCCCGATGGTCAGCACCCCCTCATTGTGAACGCTCCCCCAGGGGGAGAGTCCACCGCTTGACCCTCCCGCGGCGAGACGCCGCACGGTGGGCTCATGACACAGCACACCGAGATCCCGTCCGACCTGCTCCCGACCACCGTGCGCGACTTCCTCACCGCGCACATCGCCTACGACGCCGACACCGCCTCGTCGTTCCTCACCGAGGACGCGGTGATCGTCGACCAGGACGAGACATACCGCGGACGGGAGGTGGTCTACGCGTTCCTGCGGGACGCCGGGTCCGAGTTCGAGTACACGACCGAGCAGATCGGTGCCCACCGCGCCGACGACACCCACTGGGTGGTCACCCTGCGGCTCGAGGGCACCTTCCCGGGCGGCGTCGCCGAGCTCGACTACCGGTTCACGCTGCGGGACGGCCTCATCGCCGAGCTCGTCATCGCCAACCACCCGGCCTGACCACACCACACCACTTCGATCTTCACAGGAGAACAATGTCTATCTCAGATCGCGACCGTCTCGACGGTCGCCGGGCGCTGGTCACGGGCGGCTCGAAGGGCTCGGGCAAGGCCGTCGCAGAGAGACTGCGAGAGATGGGTGCCGACGTGTACGTCACGGCGCGCACCATGCCCGAGGGGTACGAGCACCCCGACCGATTCATCGAAGCGGACATCTCGACGGCTGACGGCACCGACGCCGTGGCCGCTCGGATCGCCGAGGTCGGCGGCACGCTCGACACCCTGGTGCACGTCGTCGGCGGGTCGTCGACACCGCCCGGTGGGTTCGCGGTCATCACCGACGACCAGTGGCTCACCGAGCTGAACCTCAACCTCCTCGGAGCGGTACGTCTGGACCGAGCCCTACTCCCGGCGATGATCGCGTCCGGCTCGGGTGTGGTGCTGCACTTCACCTCGATCCAGCGTGAGCTGCCCCTGCACGACGCGACCTTGGCGTACGCAGCAGCGAAGGCCGCCCTGCGCACGTACAGCAAGGGGCTGGCCAACGAGCTCGCCCCGCGCGGCGTACGGGTCAACGCGATCAGCCCCGGCGGAATCGAGACCGAGGCCTACGAGGGATTCGTGGACCGGATCGCCGAGGGCAACGGGCTCACCCGTGAGGCAGCCAAGCAGACCATCTTCGACTCCCTCGGCGGCGTACCCCTGGGACGGTTCGCGCGCACCGAGGAGATCGCGGACCTGGTCGGGTTCCTGGTCTCGGACCGCGCCTCCGCGATCGTGGGCGCCGAGTACGTGATCGACGGCGGCACCGTCCCGACCGTCTGAGCGGGAGGCGCGATAGGTTCTGGTGATGGACATGAACGCCTACCAGCAGGCAGCGCTGCGGACCGCGGCGTCGAAGGGCACGCCCAACGAGGTGTTCCACCTGCTGCTGGGGCTGGTCGGCGAGACGGGTGAGATCGCCGAGAAGGCGAAGAAGATCATCCGGGACCACGACAGCGACTTCGCCCAGTGGGACCTCGATGATCTCGCCAAGGAGCTCGGCGACACACTGTGGTACCTGGCAGTCCTCGCCGACCACTTCGGTCTCCCGCTCGCGGACGTCGCCGAGCTCAACATCAAGAAGCTCGCCGATCGTCAGCAGCGCGACGCCATCGGTGGCAGCGGCGACAACCGCTGACCCACCGATGGGCCCACCCGGTCCCGGTCCACGAAGGAGCCCCATGACAGCCGACACGACGCCCTCCACCACCGAGAACGACGAGTTCTGGCGGGAGCGGCGGGTCTGCTTCCTGACCACGAGCCGCCCGGACGGGAGTCCGCACCTCGTGCCGGTGGGGGTGACGTTCGATCCGGAGGCCGGCATCGCGCGCATCATCAGCAGCGCGGGGAGCAAGAAGGTCCGCAACGTACGCGCGGCCGGGGACGGCGCGCAGGCGGCGGTGAGCCAGGTCGACGGGCGGCGGTGGTGCACCCTGGAGGGCACCGCGGTGGTCAAGGACGACGCGGAGTCGGTGGCCGATGCCGAGCGGCGCTACGCCGAGCGTTACCGGCAGCCTCGACCCAACCCGGAGCGGGTGGTCATCGAGATCACCGTGACCCGGGTGCTCGGCAACACTCGTCCATCGGGCTGGTGAGCACCCCTACTGGGAGCGGACTGTAAATCCGTCGGCTTTGCCGCGGTCGGCCTGCCACGAGGTCAGGATGCGCAGGCGATCGTCGGACGGGCTGCCGGCGGGGGCGGTGAGCACCATCAGGCGCTGACCGGAGCCGTCCGGGCTCTGCCAGGTGTCGCAGTCCAGGGTCAGCTCACCGACCGCAGGGTGGTGGTAGTGCTTGGTCCCGGAGCCTGCGGAGTTCACGTGCCGTTCCGCCCACCACGTACGGAAGTCGGGGTCTCTCACGGAGAGCTCGCCGACGAGCTTGGCGAGGTCGGGATCGTGCGGGTCGTTCGCTGCCTCCATCCGCAGGGCGGCCACGGCGTCGCGGGCGTCGTGCTCCCAGTGGGCATGCAGGCCGCGTACGAGCGGATGGGTGAACATCAGACGGATGTAGTTGCGGTCCCGTTCGGGGATCGTCGAGAAGTCGATGAACAACGCCGTGGCGGCCTGGTTCCAGTCGAGAACGTGGAGTCGCCTCCCCAGGACCAGTGCGGGCGTGTCGACCAGTTGATCGAGGAGCCGGCGTGCGGCGGGCCGGATCGTCTGCACGGCCCGCCGGCGCCTGGGAAGCGCATCGACCTTGCCGGCGATCTCGTACAGGTACGCCTGCTGGTCCTCGTCCAGCCGGAGCGCACGAGCCAGCGTCTCCAGGACGGATGCGGACGCCTTCACCCGGCCCTGTTCGAGACGGGTGTAGTAGTCCACGCTGATCACGGCGAGGCTGGCGACCTCCTCCCGGCGCAGGCCACGTACCTTCCGGTGATTTCCCAGGTCAGGCAGGCCCACATCGGCTGGGGTCAGGCGCGCCCGACAGGCCTTGAGGAACGCTCCGAGCTCGTCGGGAACGGCTGGGTTGCTCATGGGTCCATTGTGGCCGGGACGTACGCGGCCAGGGAGGGAAGAAACCTTCCCAGGCAGATACTGGCCGCTTTCGCGGTCCTTCGACGCGGTGGAAGTTGGTGTGTGCAGGCGGCGAACCCGCCGGCGCGGACCGGACGGACCGGCCGCCAGTACCAAGGAGAGACCCATGGTCACCAAGCACGACGTCACATTCGACAGCGCAGGGATCCAGATCGCTGCCCACCTCTACGTCCCCGAAGGCGCGAGCGACGCGCCCGCCGTCGTCGTCGGTCATCCGGGGACGGGGGTCAAGGAACAGGCCTCGGGGCTGTACGCCTCGCGCCTGGCCGAGCAGGGCTTCGTGGCCGTCGCCTATGACGCCGCCTACCAGGGCGCCAGCGGTGGTCTTCCCCGCGGGCTCGAGGACCCGGCTCAGCGCATCGAGGACATCAAGGCGGCGGTCTCCTTCCTGACCACCCGGCCCGAGGTGGACCGCGAGCGCATCGGGGTGCTCGGCATCTGCGCGTCGGGCGGCTACTCGCTCCCCGCGACGGCCGGCGACCACCGGATCAAGGCGCTCGCGACCGTCTGCGCGGTCGATGTCGCCCGGCAGTTCCGTCTCGGCGCCGACGGCACCCAGGACCCGTCGGTCTTCCAGGCGATGCTCGACGGTGCGGCGGCCGCCCGTACGGCCCGCGCCCAGGGTGAGGACCCCGGGATGCTGCCGCTGTTCCCGGCGACGGCGGACGAGGCGCGAGCGATCGGCGGCGAGCATGCCGCCGAGGGCTTCGACTACTACTGCACCCCGCGTGCCGATCACGAGCGAGCCGCCAAGGCCTTCGACTGGACGAGCGTCGACAGGATGGCGATGTTCGACGCGTTCGCGCAGATTCCGCTGATCGGGCAGCGACCGCTGCTCATGGTGGTCGGCACCCGTGCCGAGACGGCGTGGATGACGACCGAGGCCTTCCAACGAGCCGTGGGGCCGAAGGAGGCCTTCTGGGTCGAGGGCGCGAGCCACGTGGACCTCTACGACCGGGAGCCCTACGTCGGGGCGGCTGTCGAGAGACTGGGTGCCTTCTTCACCCAGAACCTCGGCGTCCGGGTCGGCTGACCCGGCTCTAGAGGGGGCCGCGGTCGGAGAGGACCGTGCGGTCGGTGATGTCCTGCACGTCGCGGCGGTTGCCGGTCGGGAACATCGTGCGGAGGAGCTCGATCTGGCGGGGCGAGGCGGTGATGGGCTCGGTGAGCATCACCCACTGGACGCCCTCGGTGTAGGGGGCCGTGGTGAGGGAGCCGTCGTAGCGGTAGGAGGCGTGCCGGCGCGGCAGGAGCGCGCCGATGTCGATGTGACCGACAGGGTCGGCAGCGGCGCACTCGGAGACCAGGTGGTCGTAGAGGCGGCCGAGGGTCTGGTTGGCCCGACCGGGGCGGACCCAGACGCCGATGACCAGGGTGTGGCCGGTGTCGTCCTGGTGCACGAAGTGCATCTCGATCGGGTAGTCCCGGGCGGCGAGGCGATGCTCGCTCGGGGTGTGCCAGTGGAACTGCGCCAGGCCGTACGTCACGCCGCCGACCGTGAGCGACGCCGCGCCGGGCGGGAGCTCGGCGCGCACGGTCTCCTCGTGGCCGCGCACCGTGCAGCCGTCGGGGTCGTCGGCGTCCTCGCGGACGTACGTCATCGTGACGGTCGCGTCGTGGGGGTAGTGGACGTGGATGGTGGGCAGGTGCGCCGGCTCGGTGTGGCCGGGGGTGATGCGGATGGGGCTCTGGTGCGGCTCGCCGCCCCAGGTCGCGGACGCGGCCGCGGACGAGGACAGAGCGGTGAGCCCCGCGATGGCGGCGGCTCCCTGGAGCAGTGTGCGGCGGTTCAGCCCGACGTCGGTGAACAACATGGAGATCTCCCGAGATCTACCGGGTCGACGTGGCCCGGAACCGCAATACGTACCACGTCGGGAGGCGCGCTGCGGGGATGCCGCTCGGCGCGAGTCAGGCCAGGTCGGCGGCGAGCTGCTTGCCGGCCTCGGTGAGCAGCGGGACGGCGCGCTCGATGAGCTCGTCGGTCATCCGCCCGGTGGGCCCGCTGATCGACATCGCCAGGCGCGGCGCGTAGTCGGGGACGGCGACGGCGACGCAGCGTACGCCTGCCTCCTGCTCGCCCTCGTCGATGGCGTAGTGACGCTCGCGGACCTGCTCGAGCTGGTCGAGGTAGTCGTTGCGGTCGGTGATGGTGGTCGAGGTGTAGGGGACCATGTCGGTGCGCCGGAGGATGTCGCGGACCTGGTCGGGAGCCATGTCGGCGAGGATCGCCTTGCCGACGGCGGTGCAGTGCGGGGACACCCGGCGGCCGACCTCGGTGAACATGCGCATCGACTGGCGCGACTCGGTGTGGGCGACGTAGACGATCTGGTCGCCGTCGAGCATCGCCAGGTTGGCCGACTCACCGACCTCGTCGACCAGCCGCGCCAGGTGGGGGCGGGCCCAGGTGCTGAGCATGCGCGAGGAGCTCTCGCCGAGCCGGATGAGCTTGGGGCCGAGGACGTACTGCCGGTTGGCCTCCTGGCGGAGGTAGCCGAGGTCGACGAGGGTGCGGACCAGGCGGTGGATGGTCGGCAGCGGGAGACCGGAGGCGGCGGCGAGCTGGGAGAGCCCCATGGTCCCGCCGGCGTCGGCCATCGTCTCGAGCAGCGCGAAGGCGCGCTCGATCGACTGCACGGCACCGGCGCGTGCCTTGGGTGCCTTCTCGTTCTCGCTCACCTGAACTCCTTTGTCCGTCCGGGCTGTTCTTCCGGATGACGGAAGTCTAGCGTCGTCTAGAGGAAATCCGGACGGTTGCGCCGGTTGTTCCTCGCGATTAATATCCGCAATGCGGAAAGAAGAATCCATTCAAAGGAAACTGTGGCCCTGGGAGGGTGGAGCTCGTGAACATTCAGATCACCGGTGGTGAGGTCGAGCGAGGAGCCGAGATCCTCACGCCCGAAGCCCTCGACTTCGTCGCCGAGCTGCAGCGACGGTTCGGGGCCCGCCGTGACGAGCTGCTCGCCGCCCGCAAGGCCCGGCGCGACACGGTCGCGCGCACCGGCCGCCTCGACTTCCTGCCGGAGACGGCCGACGTACGCGCCGGCGACTGGACCGTGGCGCCGGTGCCCGAGGACCTCCAGGATCGTCGCGTCGAGATCACCGGCCCGACCGACCGGAAGATGACGATCAACGCGCTCAACTCCGGCGCCCGGGTCTGGCTGGCCGACATGGAGGACGCCAGCACCCCGCACTGGAACAACGTGATCGGCGGCCAGGTGAACCTGTACGACGCCATCCGACGCGACATCTCCGCGATGTCGCCGCAGGGCAAGCTCTACGAGCTCAAGCAGGACCAGCGGCTGGCCACGATCGTGATGCGCCCCCGCGGCTGGCACTTCGACGACCAGCACGTGCTGGTCGACGGCAAGCCGGTCGTCGGCGCCCTGGTCGACTTCGGCCTCTACTTCTTCCACAACGCCCGCGAGCTCGTGGAGCGCGGGAGCGGGCCGTACTTCTATCTCCCCAAGATGGAGAGCCACCTCGAGGCGCGGCTGTGGAACGACGTGTTCACGTACGCGCAGGAGGAGCTCGGGATCCAGCACGGCACCGTGCGCGCGACGGTGCTCATCGAGACCATCCCGGCCGCGTTCGAGATGGACGAGATCCTCTACGAGCTGCGCGACCACGCCTCGGGTCTCAACGCCGGCCGCTGGGACTACCTGTTCAGCCTGATCAAGTACTTCCGCGACGCCGGGCCCTCCTTCGTGCTGCCCGACCGGGCCACGGTCGGGATGACGTCGCCGTTCATGCGTGCGTACGCCCAGCTGCTGGTCAAGACCTGCCACCGCCGCAACGCCCACGCGATCGGCGGGATGGCCGCCTTCATCCCGAGCCGTAAGGACCAGGAGGTCAACGCCATCGCCTTCGCCAAGGTCCGCGAGGACAAGGAGCGCGAGGCCGGCGACGGCTTCGACGGCTCCTGGGTGGCCCACCCCGACCTGGTCCCGATCTGCCGCGAGATCTTCGACGGTGTGCTCGGCGATCGCCCGAACCAGGTCGACCGGCAGCGCGACGACGTCACGGTCGCTGCCGAGGACCTGCTCGACGTCGCCTCCGCCGGCGGCGCGATCACCCTCGCCGGTCTGCGCGACAACGTCGAGGTCTCGCTGGTCTACCTCGACGCCTGGCTCCGCGGCGCCGGCGCCGTCGCCATCCACAACCTGATGGAGGACGCCGCCACCGTCGAGATCTCCCGCTCGCAGATCTGGCAGTGGGTGCACAACTCCTCGAAGCTCGATGACGGTACGCCGGTGACCGCCGAGCTCGTACGCCAGGTCCTGGACGAGGAGATGGCGAAGCTGCTCGCGGCCGCCGACGGTATCGAGCACCGCCTGGAGCAGGCCCGCACCATCTTCGAGGAGGTCGCGCTCGCCGACGACTACATCGACTTCCTGACGCTTCCCGCCTACGACCAGGTGGTGGGTGCATGAGCCATCTCGAGGATCTGGTTGCCCGGCTCGACCGGGATCTCGCCGACGCCGACGCGGCGCTGGCCGCCGGCTATCCGGGGGATCGTGGCGTACGCCAGCCGGTGCACACGGTCTACGTGCCCGGCGACCGCTACTCCGACAAGACGGTGGCGCAGTGGTCGGCCGAATCGGTCGCCGCGCTGGATGAGTTCGGGGGCTCGGCCGCTGAGGTGGCCTCGGTCTTCGGACTGGGCTCTGACGCGGTCGCCGCGATCTACGACCGGGTGCGCGCCAAGCTGACCGAGGAGCCCATCGAGGACCTGCGGATCGACTTCGAGGACGGCTACGGGAACCGGCCTGATGCCGATGAGGACGCTGCGGTCGTGGCAGCCGCGGGGGCGCTTGCCGCCACCGTCCGCGACGGCGCCGCGCCCCCGTTCCACGGCATCCGGATCAAGTCCTTCGAGGCTCCGACGCGACATCGCGGGCTGCGTACGCTCGACCTCTTCCTGGGTTCGTTGGTCCGCGAGGGCGGCTTGGGGGACGGGTTCGTCATCACCCTGCCCAAGGTGACCTCGGTGGAGCAGGTGGCCGCGATGGTCACCGCGTTGTCCGCGCTCGAGGCGGCGCACGGGATCGAGGCCGGGAGTCTTCGGTTCGAGATCCAGGTGGAGACGCCGCAGTCGATCCTCGGCTCCGACGGCACCGCGCTGGTCGCCCGGATGATCGCCGCCGGGTCGGGCCGGGTCACGGGACTGCACTACGGGACGTACGACTACTCCGCCTCGCTCGGTGTCGCGGCCGCGTTCCAGAGCATGGAGCACCCGGTCGCCGACCACGCCAAGGACGTGATGCAGGTGGCCGCCGCGGGGACCGGTGTCTTCGTCTCGGACGGCTCGACCAACGTGCTCCCGGTCGGTGACCGCGATTCGGTGCGCGCTGCGTGGCAGCTCCACTCGCGCCTGGTGAGCCGCTCGCTGGCGCGCGGGATCTACCAGGGCTGGGACCTGCACCCGGCGCAGCTCCCCAGTCGCTACCTCGCGACCTACGCGTTCTTCCGCGACGGGCTCGAGGTCGCCTCGGCCCGGCTGCGGGCGTACGTCCACGGCGGCTCGTCGAGCTACCTGGACGAGCCGGCCACCGCTGCCGCGCTCGCCGCGTTCGTGCTGCGCGGGGTGGAGTGCGGCGCCGTCGCGACCGACGAGGTCGAGCGGCTCGCCGGGATCGACCAGGTGAAGCTGGCCGAGCTGGCCCGTCGGCGGGTCGCCTGAGCCTGCCGGACGCATGGCGGCAGGCTGGGTAGCCTGCCGCTATGCGCGTCGAAGCCGAGTTCACCACCGAACCGTTCCGTGGCGAGGGCGAGCCTCCCGAGCACGCGACCGCGGCACTGGAGGCCGCGCGCGAGGCCGGTCTGGAGTGCGACTTCGGGCCGCTGGGCACCTCGGTGCGCGGCGAGCGCGACGCGGTCCTCGCGACGCTGGCGGACGTGGTGGCCGCGGGGCTGGACCACGGAGCCGACCAGATCACCTTCCAGGTCCGCGTCGAGGGACGCAGCGCGCCGCGGCGTACGGCCGGCGGGCTGGAGGGGCTGCTCACCGAGGTCGCCGACGAGCTCGGGAGCGACCTGCGGTCCTTGGACCGGCAGGGGAAGCAGCGCGCCGTGCGGCTGCTCGAGGAGCGTGGCGCCTTCGACTACCGCAAGAGCGCCGAGATCGTGGCCGGTGCGCTCGGGGTCACCCGGTTCACCGTCTACAACTACTTGAACCGTGAGCGGGAGTAACCCAGACTTTTCAACAAACTGTTGACTGTGACGAGAGACACATGCAATCGTTGCTGTACGGAAATTAGTTTCCGCATAGCGAGAGAGAACGGTTCATGGATCTCCAGAGCTTCAACACCTCACCGGCAGACGTCGTGCGACCTGCGCTGCAGACCTGCTGCGACGCGCCGAGCTGGGTCGCCGCCGTCCTGGCCGGGCGTCCCTACGCCGACGAGGCCGACGTCGTCCGGGCTGCCGACGAGGCGGCCCGGCGGTTCACCGCGGCCGACGTCGACCAGGCGCTGGCCGCCCACCCGCGGATCGGGGAGCGCGCCAAGGGCGAGCACGCCGAGGCCGCCTGGTCGCGGCGCGAGCAGGCCGCGGTCGGCACCGACCCGGCCACCGCGCAGGCCCTCGCCGAGGGCAACCGGGCCTACGAGCAGCGCTTCGGCCGGGTCTTCCTGATCTGCGCCACCGGCCTCTCGGCCGACCAGGTCCTGACCTCGCTCCGCGAGCGGCTCGGCAACGATCACGACCAGGAGGCGGCCGTGGTCGCCGACGAGCTGCGCAAGATCGCGCTGCTGCGACTCGAGCGGGTCCTGGACGCCGAGGAGGTCTCGGCATGAGTGCCATCACCACTCACGTGCTCGACACCGCCCTCGGCCGTCCGGCCGCCGGTGTCCCGGTCCGGCTCAGCCGGATCGAGGACGACACCCGACAGACCTCCGTCCTCGCCGACGCCACCACCGACGACGACGGCCGGGTGACCGACCTGGGGCCCGATCAGGCCCCCGCCGGCACCTACCAGCTCCGATTCGACACCGCCGCCTACTACGCGGCGACCGGTCAGGAGTGCTTCTACCCGGAGGTCCTCGTCACCTTCGCGGTCACCGATCGGCGGCACCACCACGTGCCACTTCTGCTGAGCCCGTTCGCCTACTCCACCTACCGAGGGAGCTGACATGCCCATTCGTCTTGGACCCAACCAGTACGGCAAGGCCGAGAACCGCGTCGTACGCATCTACCGCGACACGCCTCGCCACCAGATCCGCGACCTCAACGTCTCCACCGCCCTGCGTGGTCGCTTCGACGACGCGCACACCAGCGGTGACCAGCAGGACGTGCTGCCCACCGACACCCAGAAGAACACCGTCTTCGCCTACGCGAAGAAGATCGGCGTCGCCTCGATCGAGGAGTTCGCGCTCGCGCTCGCCGACCGCTACCTCGAGGCCTGCCCGGCCGCCGAGGGCGCCCGGGTCGAGATCGACGAGTACGCCTGGGACCGGATCGAGGTCGACGGGGCGGGTCACGACCACTCCTTCGTGCGATCGGGGGGCGGCGTACGGACGACGGTGGTGAACGTGGACGGGCGTGGTGCGGACCGGGTCGCCCACGTGGTGTCCGGCATCAAGGACCTGGTCGTGCTCAAGTCGACCGGCTCGGAGTTTCACGGCTTCCTCAAGGACGAGTACACCACCCTGCAGGAGACCACCGACCGGATCCTGGCGACCTCGCTCGTCGCCCGCTGGCGCTATTCGACTCTGCCGATTTCGACGGGCGAGATCGACTGGGACAAGTCGTACGACTCCATCCGGGCCCTGCTCCTGCAGCGGTTCGCGGAGATCCACAGCCTCGCCCTGCAGCAGACGCTGAACGGGATGGGCACCTCGGTGCTCGAGCAGCACGGCGACGTGGCCGAGATCAAGTTCTCGGCGCCCAACAAGCACCACTTCCTCTCCGACCTCTCGCCGTTCGGCCTGGACAACCCCGGCGAGGTCTTCTTCGCCGCGGACCGGCCCTACGGCCTGATCGAAGCCTCTGTCGTACGCGACGAGGCTCCTGACGCCGGCAACGCCTGGCACGCCATCCCCGGATTCTGCTGAGGCCCGGCCATGCTTGGTCGTAGGAGACAGGCAACCGCATCGGTATCGACCCGTCCCGAGGACGAACGGCATCCACCGGGCCAGCTCCTCGCCTACGGCACGCAGCACATCCTGACGATGTACGGCGGCGTGATCGCGCCGCCGCTCATCGTCGGGGGTGCCGCGGGCCTCTCGGGCACGGACCTGGCGCTCCTGGTGACCGCCGGGCTCTTCGTCTCGGGCCTCGCCACGCTGCTGCAGACGCTCGGTCTTGGGCCCTTCGGCAGCCGGCTGCCGATCGTGCAGGGGATCTCGTTCGCCAGCGTCTCGACCATGGTCACCATCGCCAGCGAGGACGGGCTGCGCCCGGTCTTCGGCGCGATCATCGTCGCCGGCCTGATCGGGCTGGTCCTGTCCTCGTTCTTCGCCCAGCTGGTCCGGCTCTTCCCGGCCGTCGTCACCGGCACGATCATCACCGTCATCGGGCTTTCGCTGATGCCGGTGGCGTTCCGGTGGGCGATGGGCAACGACACCTCCGCTCCGGACTACGGCTCGATGACGAACATCGCGTACGCCGGTCTGACGCTCCTCATCATCCTGGTGATCAGCCGGGTGTTCCAGGGCGCGATCTCCCGTCTGTCGATCCTGATCGGGCTGGTCATCGGCACCCTGATCGCCGTCGTCGCCGGTCGCGCCGACTTCTCGGCGGTCGGCAAGGCCGACCTGGTCGCGCTGCCGCCGCTGCTGCACTTCGGCAGCCCGACCTTCGAGGTCGGTGCGATCGTCTCGATGACGATCGTGATCCTGGTGATCATGACCGAGACGACCGCCGACATCCTGGCGATCGGCGAGATCGTGGAGACCGACGTGGACGCTCGACGTGTCGCTCGCGGACTCCGCGCCGACATGGCCGCGACCACGGTTGCGCCCTTGTTCGGAACGTTCCCGTGCAGCGCGTTCGCACAGAACGTCGGTCTGGTGGCTCTGACCGGCATCCGCAGTCGGTACGTCGTCGCGACCGGTGGTCTCGTCCTGCTGCTGCTCGGGCTGCTGCCGGTCGTCGGTGCGGTCGTCGCCGCGATCCCGTACCCCGTGCTCGGCGGCGCCGGCATCGTGCTCTTCGGCTCCGTCGCGGCATCGGGGATCCGCACGCTGTCCCGGGTCGACTACGAGGACAACCTCAACATGGTGATCGTCTCCGTGGCCCTCGCCGTCGGGATCCTGCCGATCGCCGCCCCGACCTTCTGGGACGCCTTCCCGTCCTGGCTCGGGGTCGTCATGCACTCCGGCATCAGCGCCACCGCCCTGGTCGCCGTCATCCTGAACCTGCTGTTCAACGAGATCACCGTCGGCAACCGCTCCGGCGCCTCGGTCTTCGCGGCTTCGCAGGACTCTCGTGAGGGCTTCGGGGACCGGCTCGACGACGACATCGAGAGGACGTGACCCTCACCGAAGTCGGCTTCACCAGACGATGACACCTTGTGAGCAAGGTGGACTCAACCGGTCGAAGCAACGCTGAGTTGAAGGAGCGTTGTGATGCCGACGGGGAAGCCCTTTTCACAGGAGTGTCGTTCTCGAGTCGTGGATCTGATCTGTGCGGGTATGTCGGCACGGCGGGCTGCTGATGTGGTCGGCGTGGCGAAACCGACCGCGGTGCTGTGGTGGCATCAGGCTTGCCCAGTGCCGATTCCACTTGAGCCGGGTGCGTTACGGGGTGGGCTGGGCACAGTGCTACAGAGTGACCCGAGTGTCCCCGGTACCGACCGTGCAGGCCGTCAGCGTCGTTGTTTGACCGCCCAGGATCGTGCGGTGATCGCTGCAGGACTGGCTGATCGGTGGTCGCAGGCCAAGATCGCTGCGGTGATCGGGCGGGATAGGTCGGTGGTGTGCCGCGAGGTCGCCCGCAACACCGGCCACGATGGTGTCTATCGCGGTGAGGTGGCTCATCGGGCAGCCCACCAGCGCCGCCGGCGTCCCAAGGAGTTCAAGCTGGCCGCGAACCCACGACTGTCTCGGCTGATCGAGACCTGGATGGACCAGGGCTGGTCACCCGGGTTGATCGCGGCGGTGCTGCGCACCGATCACCCCGGTGCCGATCCGGCTGCGAGGATGGGACGGGTGAGTCACGAGACGATCTACCGGGCCCTCTATGTTCAAACCCGCGGTCAGCTCCGAGCCGATCTACATCGATGCCTCTCTACTCGGCGCAAGGCCCGCAAACCTCGTGGCCGTTCCAGCCATGACCCCAGCAAGAACGCCTATGCCGAGGCATTCAAGATCAGTCAACGACCTGCCGAGGTCGCTGACCGAGCCGTTCCGGGGCACTGGGAGGGCGACTTGATCCTCGGGAGCGGGAACGGCTCAGCGATCGGCACCTTGGTCGAACGCACCACCCGGTTCGTGATCCTGCTCCACCTGCCCGGTCGCCACGACGCCGAGACCGTTGCTGAAGCGATGATCCGCGAGATGGGCACGCTGCCCGATCACCTACGACGCTCGATCACCTGGGACCGTGGCCTTGAACTTGCCCGCTACCAGCACATCCAGGTCGAGCTCGGCACCACCATCTACTTCGCCGATCCACACTCCCCCTGGCAGCGAGGATCCAACGAGAACACCAACCGGCTCCTCAGACACTGGTTCGAGAAGAGCAGCGACCTCTCACGCCACACTCCCCAAGACCTCCAACGCATCGCCGACACCCTCAACCAACGCCCACGCCCTACCCTTGACCTACAGACGCCGGCCCAACGGCTGGCCCAGCTGCTGAACCCAGCAGCCTGACCAACCGTTGCTTCGACCGGTTGAGTCCACCCAATTCACAAGGTGTCATCGTCTAGTGAAGCCGAACTGAGGTTGTTCAGCCTTGCGCACGAGCGACTGACCCGAATGGCGGCACCGTGTCGTTGGGCCGAGACCTGATGGTCTTCCCCGTCGACAACCGGACCGTCGCCAGTCGCTCGAGCTGAGCGTCGGCGGGAAGGTCGCTGATCGGAAACCAGACCTCGTGCGTCTCGTCAGGTCGAATCCTCACCGGCAGCGCGAAGCGGGACAGGTCGAGCTCCCGTACGGGATCAGTCGCGAGCCAGACGTGGGTGACCTCGACGTCTCGAGTGGATCGGTTGACGATCTTCACATGGAGGTTCGTGCCTGCTGTCGCACCTTCGACCGGAAAGTCGACTGGGAGGAAGGCACTCGCGGGCGGGCTGATCGGACTCTCCGCCGTGTCGAGCCAACGCGCGCGATGCGCTCTGACCTGGACCCGTCGCCACCGGATGGTGGCAGTCAGCGTCGTCAGACCCGAGCCGACGGCGGCACCGACGACTGCCGAGACGATCGCAACGAGCAACTCCGACACGCTGGAGATGGTACGCAGCCGTGGACGATCCTGGGCAGGATACGTCGTTCCGATCTGCCGAGGCGTCACCCGCGTCGGCCGAGTTGGCAGGGCGACGACCACTCGACCGACGTACGTGACGCCTCGGCCTGCTAACCCACCAGGTGGGGGTCAGGGGCGTTGACGAGGTCGCCGTCGATCCAGACGCTGCGTACGTCGGCGGGGGTGCCGAGGGCGAACATCTTGGCCAGGGCGTCGGCGGCGTCGGCGGCGTGGGCGAGGCCTACGTCGAGAGGCGTGCTCGGGGCGGGCTGGATCCACTGGGCGTCGAAGCGGCGGCCGACGGAGAAGTCGCCGATCGAGGCGCCGAGGCCGAGGGCTTCGGCGCCGGCGACCGTGGCCAGATGGAGGAGGTGGGTGGGGGTCAGGGGGTGGCCGGCGTCGCCGAGGAGCTGCTGGGCGACGTACGCTCCCAGGCCCTCCTTGAGCAGGGAGAACCCGGTGCCGGCGCCGACGTCGGAGCCCATGGCGACGCGTACGCCGTGGGCGCGATGGCGGGCGAGCGGGAAGAGGCCGCTGCCGAGGGCGGCGTTGCTGGAGGGGCAGTGCGCGACGGCGGCCCCGCGGGCGGCCAGCAGGGCGAGCTCGGGGTCGGTCGGGTGCACGTTGTGCGCCAGGACGGTGCCGGGGCCGACCAGGCCGTGGCGGTCGTAGGAGGTCACGTAGTCGCAGCCGCAGAGCTCCTCGACGGTCGCGATCTCGCGGGTGTTCTCGTTGACGTGGGAGGTCAACATCGCACCCGGCACCGCACGCAGCACGTCACCGCAGGCCTCGAGCAGCGGCTCGGAGCACGACAGCGAGAACCGCGGCGTCACGGCGTAGCGGGCCCGGCCGACGCCGTGCCAGCGGGCCGCGAGCGCGAGCGACTCCTCCCGTGCCCGCGAAGGATCGGTGAACAGGTCCTCGCGGATGAGCCGGTCGCTGACCACGAGGCCGCTGGTGATCCGCAGCCCGACCCGCGCGGCCTCGGCGAAGACCGTGTCGACGGCGGGCGCGAAGTGGCTGCCGAAGACGAGTGCCGTGGTGGTGCCGGCACCGACCAGGCCGCGTACGAAATCGGTGGCCACGCCCGCGGCGTAGGCGGTGTCGGCGAGGCGTGCCTCCTCGGGGAGGGCGGTCTGGTCGAGCCAGTCGAGCAGCGGCATGCCGAGGCCGCCGATGACGCGTACCTGCGGGAAGTGCACGTGGGTGTCCACGAATCCGGGCAGCACGAAGCCGCCGGAGAGGTCGACGACCTCCTCCTGGGGGTGCTGGGCGCGGAGGTCGGCGAAGGACCCGCGGGCGCGGATCACGCCGTCGCGAACCAGTAGGGCGCCGTCCTGCTCCGTGCGGAGCTCGCCGCCGGAGAACGGGTCGGAGGGGGTGTCGAGGAAGGTTCCTCGGAAGAGCGTCATCGTGGGGTTCACCTTGGTTGTTGTTCGGTTGATGCGGGGTCGCCCGCGAAGATCTGCAGCAGCCGGGCCGCGACGCTGACCGCGATCGTGGCCGGCTCCTTGCCACCGAGATCGGGGAGGCCGATGGGGGTGGTGATCCGGGCGATCGCCTCGGGGGTGTGCCCCTCGTCGGCGAGCTTGGCCCGGAACCGGCTCCACTTGGCGCTCGAGCCGATCAGTCCGATCGACCCGAGGTGGGCGGCGCGGAGCGCCGCGTCGCACAGGGCGGCGTCCTCGGCGTGGTCGTGGGTCATGATCAGGACGTGGGTGCCCTCGGGGAGCTCGCCGATGACGAGCTCGGGCAGCACCGGCACCTCGTGGACGTGGATGCCGGCGACGGCGTCGTCCAGCCCGCGCAGGTGCGCGGGGGAGAGCTGGGCGGCGCGGGAGTCGACGAGGTGCAGCTCGAGGTCGTGGCGGGCCAGGATGCGCGCCAGCTCGACCCCGACGTGGCCCATCCCGAAGACGGCCACGGACGGGACCACGGGCAGCGGCTCGAGCAGCAGCTCGACCTCGCCGCCGCAGCACTGCACGCCGTGCTGGTAGGGCGCCTTGTCGGAGAGCGACACCTTCAGGCCCTCCAGCACCCCACGATCCTCGGCAAGCATCGCGCGGGCGCGCTCGATCGCGACCGCCTCGAGGTTGCCGCCACCGACGGTGGCCCAGGTGCGGTCGGCCGAGACCACCATCTTCGCCCCGGCCTCGCGCGGCGAGTGACCGCGTACGGACGTGAGGGTCACGAGTACGCCGGGAACCCGCTGCTCGCGCAGCCGCTGGACGGCCTTCAGCCACTCCATGTCGTCACCTCTCCCCGGCCATGGCCGGCTCGGCGCCGGCGTCGCTCGTCTCGGGGGCCTGCGGCGTACGCGCCTTGTCGAGCGCCCAGTAGACGGCCTCCGGGGTCGCGGGGGAGGCCAGCTCGACGCTGGTCCCGGCCGGACCGAACGCGGCGGCCGCCTCGCGCAGCGCCTCGCGTACGGAGAAGGCGAGCATCAGCGGGGGCTCGCCGACGGCCTTGGAGCCGTAGACGGCACCCTCCTCGTGGGCCTTCTCGAGCAGCTTCACCCGGAAGTCCCCGGGCATCTCGGAGAAGCTCGGCAGCTTGTAGGTGCTCGCCGCCTGCGTCGCCAGCCGGCCACGGTTCGGCCCGTCGGAGGTGTCCCAGCGCAGGTCCTCCAGGGTCAGCCAGCCCGCGCCCTGCACAAAGCCGCCCTCGATCTGGCCGATGTCGATCAGCGGGCTCAGGCTGTCGCCGACATCGTGGACGATGTCGACGCGCCGCAGCGTGTAGGCGCCGGTGAAGCCGTCGACCTCGACCTCGGACGCGGCGACACCGTTGGCGAAGTACTTGAACGGCTCGCCCTGCATCGCGTTGGGGTCCCAGTGCAGGCCCTCGGTGCGGTAGAAGCCGGCCGCCCACAGCTGCACCCGCTGGTGGTAGGCGGTGTTGACCAGCTCGTCCCAGCCGATCGACCCCGAAGCAAGCGACAGACCGCGGACGACGCCGTCGTCGAAACGTACGTCGCTGGGGCTGATCCCGAGATGGCCACCGGCGACCTGGGCGAGCCGCCCGCGGATCTGCTCGCAGGCGTTCTTGATCGCGGCCCCGTTGAGGTCGGCGCCCGAGCTGGCCGCCGTCGCCGAGGTGTTGGGCACCTTGTCGGTGCGCGTCGGTGCCAACCGGACCCTGGACAACGGCAGGCCGAGCGCGGTGGCGGCGACCTGGAGCATCTTGGTGTGCAGGCCTTGACCCATCTCGGTGCCGCCGTGGTTGATCAGCACCGAACCGTCCTTGTAGACGTGGACGAGGGCGCCGGCCTGGTTGAAGGCGGTGAGGTTGAACGAGATGCCGAACTTCACCGGCGTCATCGCCAGGCCCCGCTTGGTGTGCGGGTGACGGCGGTTGAAGTCGGCGATCTCCGCGCGGCGGCGAGCCACCTCTCCGGACGCAGCAACCTGGTCCCAGCAGGCCGCCAGCCGGTCGGCCTGGCGCACCTGCTGGCCGTACGGCGTCGTCTGGTCCTGCTGGTAGAAGTTGCGGCGGCGCAGCTCGAGCGCGTCGATGCCGAGCAGAGGCGCGCACCGGCCGAGCAGGTCCTCCATGACGAGCATGCCCTGCGGGCCGCCGAAGCCGCGGAAGGCGGTCTGCGAGGTCTTGTTGGTGCGCGCGACCCGGCCGTCGACCCGGATGTTGGGCACCCAGTAGGCGTTGTCGATGTGGCACAGCGCGCGGGCCAGCACCGGCTCGGAGAGGTCGAGGCTCCAGCCGCCGTCGGCGGTGAGGGTGGCCTCGAGAGCGACGATGTGACCGTCGTCGTCGAACCCGGCGCGCCAGGTGCTGTGGAAGCCGTGGCGCTTGCCGGACATGGTGATGTCCTGGGTGCGGTTGAGGCGCAGCCGTACCGGCCGGCCGGTCAGCGTGGCGCCGAGCGCGGCGATAGCCGCGTAGCCGTGCGGCTGCATCTCCTTGCCGCCGAACGCGCCGCCCATCCGCAGGCACTGGACGGTGACCTCGTGGCTCGGCACCCCGAGCACGTGGCCGACGATCTCCTGGGTCTCGGAGGGGTGCTGGGTGCTGCTGTGCACCAGCACCTGGCCGCCCTCGTCGACCAGCGCCAGCGAGACGTGGGTCTCGAGGTAGAAGTGCTCCTGACCTGCGAACTCGAACTCACCCTCGAAGACGTGGGCGGCGCTCTCGAAGGCGCCGGCGACGTCGCCCCGCTCGAGGTGGCGCGGGGTGCCCTGGAAGCTCTCCGCCGCGATCGCCTCCGGCACGGTGACGAGCGAGGGCAACGGCTCGTAGTCGACCTCGACCGCGGCAGCGCCCAGCCGGGCCGCCTCCTGGGTCTCGCCGAGCACCCAGCACACCGCGTGGCCGTGGAACATCACCTCGCTCGGGAAGAGCGGCTCGTCGTGCTTCACGCCGGCGTCGTTGATGCCGGGTACGTCCTCGGCGGTCAGCACGCGCACGACACCGGGCACCGCATAGGCGGGCGCGGTCCGCAACGCGGTGACCAGGGCATGGGTGTGCGGCGCCTGGACCGGCCAGGCGTGCAGCGTGCCGGCGATCCGCCCGACCAGGTCGTCGGTGTAGAGCGCCTCGCCGGTGACGTGCAGCGCGGCGCTCTCGTGCGGGAGCGGGATCCCGACGACGGGGTTGTCGGGGCGTTCTGACAGGGCGCTCATGCGGGCACCTCCTCGCGGTCTGTGTGGGTCTCCGGATGGGTGTGGAACAGGCGCAGCAGGGACTGGCCGAGCATCGCCGAGCGGTAGGACGCGCTGGCGCGGTGGTCGTCCATCGGTGTGCCCTCGCCGGCGAGGACGGCCGCGGCGCGGCGTACGGATTCCTCGGTCCAGGGCTGTCCGACCAGGGCGTCCTCGGTGGCGACGGCACGCAAGGGTGTCGCGGCGACGCCGCCCAGGCCGATCCGGGCGCGGACCACGGTGCCGTCGGCGATCTCGAGCGCGTAGCCCACGGCCACGCTGGAGATGTCGTCGAAGCGTCGCTTGGCGATCTTGTGGAAGCCGACGACCGGTGCCAACGGCAACGGCAGCCGTACGCTGCGGATCAGCTCGTCCTCGGCGCGGACCGTCTCGCGGTAGCCGGTGAAGTAGTCGGCCAGCGGGACGACCCGCTCGCCGCGCGGTGAGGCCAGCACGACCTCGGCGTCGAGCGCGAGCAGGGCCGGCGGGGCGTCGCCGATGGGAGAGGCGGTGCCGATGTTGCCGCCGAGCGTCGCGCTGTTGCGGATCAGCCGCGAGGCGAACTGCGGGAACAGCTCGGCCAGGAGCGGCACCCGGCCGTTGAGCTTGCGCTCGATCTCGGTCAGGGTGAGGGCCGCGCCGATCTCCACGTGGCCGGTCCGGAAGGAGAGCTCGCGCAGCTCGGGCAGCCGGTCGACCGCCACGACCAGCCGCGCACGGCGACCGCGGAGGTTGACCTCCACGCCCCAGTCGGTCGAGCCGGCGACGACCTGCGCCTCCGGCCACTCGGTGATCACGTCGAGCGCCTCGGTCAGCGTCTTCGGGCGTACGAACTCGGCCCCGTCGACCGCGATCCGGGTCGGTCGCGGCTCGGGCGGGGGCTGCTGCTGACGCGCCGCGAACGCGTCGTCGGCGTCGGGCGCGCCGAGGGCGTAGGCGGCGTCGCGGATCGGCCGATAGCCGGTGCAGCGGCACAGGTTGCCGCTCAGTGCGTGCAGGTCGACGCCGTTCGGGCCGTGCTCGTGGTCGCAGGCCGCGGCGGCGCCGTCGGTCTCGGGTGCCGGCTCACGGTTCGGGCGGTAGTACTCCGCGGCGAGGCTGCAGACGAAGCCCGGCGTGCAGTAGCCGCACTGGGACCCGCCGCGTACGGCGAGCTCCTGCTGGACCGGGTGCAGGTCGTCGCTGGAACCGAGACCCTCGCTGGTCACCACCTCCTGGCCGTCGAGCGCGGCGACCGGGACGAGGCAGGCGTTGACCGAGGTCCACTCGGTCGGCGAGGTGGTGCCGGGCCGGGCGACCAGCACCGAGCAGGCGCCGCACTCGCCCTCGGCGCAGCCCTCCTTGGCACCGGTCAGACCGCGGTTGCGCAGCCAGTCGAGGGCGGTGGTGTGCGTGGCGACCCCGGTCAGGGGTACCTGGTCCCCGTTGACGGTGACACTGGGGGCGCTGGGTGTGCTCATCGTTGACTCCGGATCGGGTTGCGGGTGCGGGCGCTGTGGATGGGGTTGGCATCGCGCAGGAAGTCGTCGAAGCGGTGGCCGGCGATCTTGGCGATCTCGATCAGCGCGGCGGCGTGCTCCTGGCGTTCGCAGTTGCCGAGCCGCTCGCGGCCCTCGGCGAGGATCCGGTCGAGCGAGTCGGAGTCGCGTACGGAGATGACCAGCGGGAAGCCGAACCGCTCGTGGTAGGCCTCGGTGAGGGAGGTCAGCGCCTCCTGGTCCGGTTCGGCCAGGTGGGTCAGGCCCCTCGAGGACTGGTCGCGCAGCGACTCCTCACCGACCATCCCCTCCGAGACCAGCTTCGAACCGAGCTCGGGGTAGGCCTCGATCAGCTCGCGCTGCTCCTCGGCCGAGCCGCTGAAGAGGGCGTCCTGGAAGGCGCGGCGCAGCGCGTGGGTGTCGGTGAACGGCCGCTGCTCCCAGGCCCGCTCCACCATCCACCGCGGTCCCTGGAAGAGACCGTCGAACGTCTCCACGAACTCCGTACGTCCCATCTGGTTGACCTGGTCGAGCCGGACGCCCTCACCCGGCTGACCGGCGACGGCGGGGCCGTAGTCCGGGCCGACGTGGTGGAACAGGATGTTGAGCAGGATCGCGGTGAGGCTGCCGAGGGTGATGCCGCTGCCGAAGATGATCTCGGCCCACCCCGGGACGGCCTGGGCGACCTCGGGCTGCGCGGTGACGTACATGGCCAGGCCGACGCTGGTCGCCACGATCACCACGTTGCGGTGGTCGTGGAAGTCGACCTTGCTGAGGGTCTGGAAGCCGACGACCGCGACGGTGGCGAACATCGCCAGGGCGGCGCCGCCCAGGACCGGGTGGGGGATACCGGCGACGATCGCGCCGACCTTCGGCAGCAGCCCGATCAGCACCATGATCAGGCCGGCCGCGGCGACGACCCAGCGGCTCTTGACCCGGGTCAGCCGGACGAGGCCGACGTTCTCGGCGAAGCACGTGTAGGGGAAGGAGTTGAAGACGCCGCCGATCGTGGTGGCCAGGCCGTCGGCGCGCAGGGCCCGGGCGATGTCGGTGCGGCCGATCCGCTTCTCCACGATCTCGCCGGTGGCAAAGACGTCACCGGTGGTTTCGACGGCGGTGATCAGCATGACCACGATCATGGACACGATCGCGGCGGCGGAGAACTGTGGCCAGCCGAAGTGGAACGGCGTGGTGACGCCGACCCAGTCGGAGCCGGCGACCGCGTCGAAGTGGGCGTCCCCGAGAGCCCACGCGACGAGGGTGCCGACGACGAGACCGACGAGCACGGCGACGGTGGCCATGAAGCCCTTGAAGACGCGCTGGATGACCACGATCAGGGCCAGGGTGCCCAAGGCGTACGCCAGGTTGCGGCCGCTCGTGGGGTCCGAGGTCGGGCCGGCGCCGCCGGTCGCGTCCGCGGCAGCGACCGGCAGCAGCGCGATGCCGATGATGGTGATCACCGAGCCGGTCACGACCGGCGGGAAGAACCGGATCAGCCGGCTGAAGTAGGGGGCGATGAAGAAGGTCGCCAGACCGGCGACGATCACCGCACCGTAGATGACCAGCAGGCCGTCGGTGCCACCGCCGGCCGCCATCCCGATCGCGATCATGGGCGAGACGGCGGTGAAGGTGACGCCCTGCAGCAGCGGGAGACGTACGCCGACCTTCCAGAAGCCGACCGACTGGATGATCGAGGCGATGCCGCAGGTGAACAGGTCGGCGTTGATCAGGTGGATCAGCTCCTGCTGACTCAACCCGATCGAGTTGGCGAGCAGGATCGGGACGATCACCGCCCCGGCGTAGAACGCGAGCACGTGCTGGAGGCCGTAGACGGCGAGCTTGCCCGCCGGGAGCACCTCGTCGACGGGGTGAATGGGGCGGCCACCGTCCTTCTTCTGGGGCCGTATCGACCTCAGGACTGCTCTCGCGTTCATCCTCACACCTTTCTCGGGGGCGCCCTCGGTGGGCAGGTGAGCTGTGACTTACCCCACAGCCTGGTCTCTCGGGGCCCCGAGCGGCACCCGCCGATCATCCGAAGATGGGGTCGGTGCGGATGTGGCCTTTGTGTGATGCTCCAGAATGGCGCGCGGCTGGTTTCGTAGCCGTTTCTGCGGCGTGAATCTCCGCGCCGGGATGCGTGTAACACGCTGTTCGTAGCACTATCCGGTCGTTCCAATAGGGCGAGTAGTACTACGAACGACGTGTTACACCGCCGGCCGGCCAGCGCGCGTTTCGATCAGATAGGTCACAGCGATCTGAGGGCCAGAAACACGTCGACGCGGTCCTCCATCGTGGTCAGGTCACGGCCGGTCAGCTCCTCGACCCGGGAGATCCGGTAGCGCACGCTGTTGACGTGGAGATGGAGCGACTCCGCGGTGCGCGTCCACGACCCGGCGTACGTCAGGAACCGCTCGAGCGTCGGCACCAGATCGCTCCCGGTGCGCTGGTCGTGCTCGAGGACGGGGCCGAGGACGCGCTGGGCGTAGGTGCGGCGGATGTCGTCGGGGACGGTGGCGAGCAGCAGGACGTGGGAGGTGACCTCCTCCGAGCTGGACAGCGCCACTGCGCCACCGCCGGAGCGGGCGACCCGGTGCGCGAACCGGGCCTCCTCGAGCGCGCCGGCGAGTGCCTCGATCCCGCTCTCGCCGCTCAGTCCCACCGACAGGGACCCGCGGACCAGCGCCGGCCCCAGCCGGGTGAGCGAGCGGCGCAGCTGGTCGGTGAGGTCCGGGCGGGCGGGGAGGAAGGCGACCGCGCAGCCGTCGCGGGCGCTCGCGACGACGGATGGTCCGAGGCCGAGGGCCACGTCCTCGAGCACCGCGGCCACCGCGTCGGGCGGACCGCCCGGCCCGAGCTCGGCGACGGCGAGAACGAGTGGACGCTTGGGGTCGATCCCGGACTGGCGCAGCCCGGCCGCGATCTCGGCAGGTGTGGCACCGGCCTCGAGGTGGGCGAGGGTCGCGGCCGCGAGGGGCCGCCGGACGCGGAATCCCTCGTCGCGCCGGGAGCGGTCCAGGGCGGTGATGGCCCCGAACTCGTGGACCATGTCGAGGTCCTCCCGTGGCCAGGTGGTGTGGTCGCCCTCGACCACCACGGTCCAGCCGGTGACGCGGTCGGCCAGGCCCGATCCGACCGGGAACAGGGAGTAGCTGCGATCACCCACCTCGGCCACGGCCGGCAGCAGGTCGGCGGTCAGGAAGCGGCGGGTGAGCGCGTCGACGGTCTCGGGATCGAGCTCGCCCGGGCCGGGGACGACATGTCGGCCGCTCGCAGTGAGCACCCGGCACGCATGGCCGATCTCGGAGGCCACCCGGGCGGCCAGCTCGTCGAGGCTGCGGCCCGAGGCGATGGCGGAGAGGAGCTGGCGCTGGCGGGCCAGGCTGGCCGACATCCGGGCGCTCTCGCCGGCGGCGCCGGCGGCCGCGACGTACTCGGTCACGTCGGCGAACGCCACGTCTCCGGGGACCTCGACCAGGGCGACCTGGTGACGGCGGCAGGCCTCGACGAGATCGTCGGGCACCGCGCCGAGGAGCGCGGCGCCGGCCAGCAGGCAGGTCGCGCCGCCGTCGGCGATCGAGGACACGAAGGTCTCGCTGTCGTCGGGCTGGCGACGCCAGACGAGGCCGGTCAGGACGAGCTCGCCGCCGTTCAGATAGCGGCCGGGCTCGAGCAGGTCGATCGTGATCGTGCGGCCCACCGGACGCTCCAGCGAGCCCTCGGGCGCGTGCAGGAGCCGCAGCCCCAGGCTGGGCGTCTCCAACAGCTCTGCAAGTAGCACGGGTGCCTCCACGGTCCGCCGGTCCGAAGCCGCGTCTTGGAGGAACGTACAACGCCTGCGTACGTGCGTGCGAGGCCCGTTGTCGTTTCTTCATCAGTTTGCGGCCCGGGAACCGGCCAGGGTTGACGTGACTCCGCTCACATCCTTATATTTCGAATGTCAGAAATCAAATTCCGCATTACGGAAGGAATGGTGAGAATGTCCCACCAGCTCCGCTACGAGGTGAACTGCTCGATCCTGTTCACCGAGCTCCCGCTCCTCGAGCGCCCCGCGGCGGTGAAGGCCGCCGGCTTCGACGCGGTGGAGTTCTGGTGGCCGTTCGCCGAGGCCGTGCCGTCCGACAATGACGTGGACGCCTTCGTCGCCGCCGTGCAGGACGCCGGGGTGCACCTGGTCGGCCTCAACTTCTTCGCCGGCGACATGCCCGCCGGTGACCGCGGTCTGGTCTCGTGGCCGGCCCGGTCGGCGGAGTTCCGCGACAACATCGACGTCACCATCGGCATCGGCGAGCGCCTCGGCTGCACCGCGTTCAACGCGCTCTACGGCAACCGCATCGAGGGCACCGACCCCGAGGCGCAGGACGAGCTCGGCGCCGAGAACCTCGCGCTGGCCGCCCGGGCCGCGGCCCGCATCGGCGGCACCGTGCTGGTCGAGCCGGTCAGCGGCGCCGACCGCTATCCGCTGCTCACCGCCGCCGACGCGGTGGCCGCGATCGACCGAGCCGGCGAGCCCAACGTCGGCCTGCTCGCCGACCTCTACCACCTCGCCGTGAACGGCGATGACGTCGACGCGGTGATCGCTGCGTACGCCGCACGGATCGCGCACGTCCAGATCGCCGACGCCCCGGGCCGCAACGAGCCCGGCAGCGGCGACCTTCCGCTCGAGCGGCAGCTCGCCGCCCTCGAGGCGGCCGGCTACACCGGGTGGGTCGGGCTGGAGTACAAGCCCGCCACGACCTCCGCCGAGAGCTTCGACTGGCTGCCGCGCGAGCGCCGCAGCGCCGCGACAGCCACCCGCTGACACGCCCCCTGACCATCCAGCAGGAGAGAACATCATGACCAACATCGCATTCATCGGCCTCGGCATCATGGGCAACCCGATGGCCGTCCACCTGGCCGAGGCCGGCCACACCGTCGCCGGCTACGACCACTCGACCGAGCGGGCGAAGGTCCTCGTCGAGGCGGGCGGCCGGGCCGCCGAGTCCACCGCCGACGCCTGCCGCGACGCCGAGGTCGTCTGCGTCATGGTGCCGGACTCGCCCCACGTCGAGGAGGTCCTCGCGGCCGAGGGCGGCGTCTTCGAGAGCGCCCCGACCGGCGCGCTGATCATCGACTTCTCCAGCATCCGGCCCGACGTGACCACGGCGCTCGCCGAGCAGGCCACCGCCCGCGGCTTCCGCATCCTCGACGCCCCGGTCTCCGGTGGCGAGGCCGGCGCGAAGAACGCGGCCCTCTCGATCATGGTCGGCGGCTCGGCCGACGACTTCGCCACCGCGAAGCCGCTCTTCGACGCGGTCGGCAAGACCATCGTCCACGTCGGCCCGAGCGGCGCCGGCCAGACGGTCAAGGCGGCCAACCAGCTCATCGTCGCCGCCAACATCCAGGCGCTCTCCGAGGCGGTCGTCTTCCTCGAGGCGTATGGCGTGGACACCAAGGCTGCCCTCGAGGTGCTCGGCGGCGGGCTCGCCGGCTCGGCCGTTCTCAACCAGAAGAAGGAGAACATGCTGACCCGCTCCTTCCAGCCCGGCTTCCGGATCGACCTGCACCACAAGGACATGGGGATCGTCACCGCCGCCGCCCGCGAGGCCGGCGTGGTGGTCCCGCTCGGCTCCCTGGTCGCCCAGCTGATGGCGAGCGCGCGGGCCAACGGCGACGGCGGCCTGGACCACTCGGCCCTGCTGCGGGGCGTCGAGCGGCTGAGCGGCTCCGTCACGAAGGGGGAGAACTGACATGGCACGCATGCGCGCGGTCGACGCCGCCGTCCTGATCTTGGAGAAGGAGGGCGCGACCCAGCTGTTCGGCCTCCCGGGTGCCGCGATCAACCCGTTCTACAGCGCGATGCGCAAGCACGGCGGGCTCCAGCATGTGCTCGCCCGCCACGTCGAGGCGGCCTCCCACATGGCCGAGGGCTACACCCGGGCCAAGGCCGGCAACATCGGCGTCTGCATCGGCACCTCCGGTCCCGCCGGCACCGACATGATCACCGGCCTCTACTCGGCCTCCGCCGACTCGATCCCGATCCTGTGCATCACCGGTCAGGCGCCGGTCGCGAAGCTCCACAAGGAGGACTTCCAGGCCGTCGACATCGCCGCCATCGCCGGGCCGCTCACCAAGATGGCGGTCACCGTGATGGAGCCCGCCCAGGTCCCCGGCACCTTCCAGAAGGCCTTCCGGCTGATGCGCGAGGGCCGTCCCGGCCCGGTCCTGATCGACCTACCGCTCGACGTCCAGCTGGCCGAGATCGACTTCGACATCGAGACGTACGAGCCCCTGCCGATCGCCCGGCCGACGGCCAGCCGTGCCCAGGCGGAGAAGGCGCTCACGATGATGCTGGCCGCCGAGCGGCCGCTGATCGTCGCGGGCGGAGGCGTGATCAACGCCGACGCCGCCGACCTGCTGGTCGAGCTCGCCGAGGTCACCGGCGTCCCGGTCGTCCCGACGCTGATGGGCTGGGGCACGATCCCGGACGACCACGCGCTCAACGCGGGCATGGTCGGTCTGCAGACGTCGCACCGCTACGGCAACGCGACCATGCTGGCCAGCGACTTCGTCCTCGGCATCGGCAACCGCTGGGCCAACCGCCACACCGGCTCGGTCGAGACGTACACCCGGGGACGTACGTTCGTGCACATCGACATCGAGCCGACCCAGATCGGCCGCGTCTTCGCGCCGGACTACTCGATCGTCTCCGACGCCCGCGCGGCGCTCGAGGTGCTCGTCGAGGTCGCCCGGGAGTGGGCGGGCGCGGGCCGGATCCCGAGCCGTACGGCCTGGGCCGAGGAGTGCGCCGAGCGCAAGCGGACCCTGCACCGCAAGACCCACTTCGACAACGTCCCGATCAAGCCGCAGCGGGTCTACGAGGAGATGAACCGCGCCTTCGGCGCCGACACCCGGTACGTCACCACGATCGGCCTGTCCCAGATCCAGGCCGCGCAGCTGCTGCACGTCTACCAGCCGCGGCACTGGATCAACGCAGGTCAGGCGGGCCCGCTCGGCTGGACCCTGCCGGCGGCCCTCGGCGTCGCGACCGCCGTCCCCGACGGCCAGGTCGTCGCGCTCTCGGGCGACTACGACTTCCAGTTCCTGATCGAGGAGCTGGCGGTCGGCGCCCAGTTCAACATCCCCTACATCCACGTCGTCGTGAACAACTCCTACCTCGGCCTGATCCGCCAGGCCCAGCGCGGGTTCGAGATGGACTACTGCGTCCAGCTCGCCTTCGACAACGTCAACAGCCCCGAGGTCGACGGCTACGGCGTCGACCACCTCAAGGTCGCCGAGGGCCTGGGCTGCAAGGCGATCCGAGTCACCGACCCGAGCGATCTGGGTGCCGCCTTCGAGAAGGCCAAGGCGCTTCAGGCGGAGTATCGGGTCCCGGTGCTGATCGAGGTCATCCTCGAGCGCGTCACCAACGTCTCGATGGGCGTCGAGATCGACGGTGTCGTCGAGTTCGAGGAGCTCGCCGAGCGTGGTGAGCACGCCCCGACCGCGCTCGTCCCGCTGGACTGACTCATGGTCAGAGTCCTGGTCGCCTCCGACAAGTTCAAGGGATCGCTCACCGCCGCCGAGGTCGCGGCGGCGGTGAGCGCCGGGATGCGCCGGGGGCGTCCCGGTGTGGTCGTCGACGCGATCCCGGTCGCCGACGGCGGCGACGGCACCCTCGCGGCGGCCGAGTCCGCCGGCTTCACGCTGGTGCCGGTGACCGTGACCGGACCGACCGGGTCGCCGGTCGAGACGGCGTACGCCCGGCGCGATGACGTCGCGGTCGTGGAGCTCGCCGATGCGGCCGGGCTCGCCCGGCTGCCGGGGGCGCCCGATCCACTGGGCGCCTCCAGCCTCGGGGCCGGCCAGGTGATGGCGGCCGCGATCGATGCCGGCTGTCGCCGGGTGGTGCTCGGCATCGGCGGCAGTGCCAGCACCGACGGGGGAGCGGGTCTGCTCCGCGGGCTCGGTGCCCGGCTGCTCACCGCGGCCGACGCGCCGGTGCCCGACGGCGGAGCCGGCCTGGAGCAGGCGGCCCGGCTCGACCTCGCCGAGCTCCGCCGTCGGGTCGAGGGGGTCGAGATCACCGTCGCCTGCGACGTCGACAACCCGCTCACCGGCCCCCGCGGCGCGGCCGCGGTCTACGGGCCGCAGAAGGGTGCCGATCCCGACCAGGTACGCCGCCTCGACGCCGCGCTCGCGCACTGGGCCGACGTCGTCGCAGAGGCGACCGGTGCCGATCGCCGGGATCATCCGGGCGCCGGGGCTGCAGGCGGGGTCGGCTTCGCCGCCGTCGCCCTCCTCGGCGCCGAGCTCCGCTCGGGGATCGACCTCGTGCTCGAGCTGGTCGGCTTCGCCGCGGCACTGGACGGCGCGACCCTCGTCGTCACCGGGGAGGGGGCGCTCGACGAGCAGACCCTGCACGGCAAGGCCCCGGCCGGCGTCGCCGCCACGGCTGCCCGCGCCGGCGTCCCGGTCGTGGCGGTCTGCGGGGTCAACCACCTGGACCACGACCGGCTGCGGGCGGCCGGGATCGGGGCGGCGTACGCCCTGGTGGACGTCGAGCCCGACCGGCAGCGCTGCCTGACCGACGCAGCGGCTCTGCTCGAGCAGATCGCCGAGCGGATCGCCGTCGGAATGCTCACCGAGGTAACTCGGTGAGCGCGCACCTACCTCGTGGAGTTCAACGAGGGAACAGCAACCAGACCGAGATACCTCGGTCGACATCCGAGGAGGCGACATGAGACTGCTGAGCGTGGGACCGCCGGGGCAGGAACGCCCCGTCGCTCTCGACGACCACGACATCCTGCGCGACCTGTCGGCTGTCGTACCGGCGATCGACGGGAACCTGCTGGGCGACCCCGAGCGGCTCGCCTCGGTCAGAGCGGCAGTCGCATCAGGCCGCCTTCCGAGAGTCCCCGACGACACCCGGATCGGACCGCCGGTGGCAAGACCGGGCAAGGTCGTCGGGGTCGGGCTCAACTACGAGGACCATGCCGAGGAGGCCGGGGTCGCGATCCCGGAGGAGCCGGTGGTCTTCCTCAAGCCGTCGACGACGGTCGTGGGGCCTCACGACGAGATCGAGCTGCCACCCGGGTCGACGATGACCGACTACGAGGTCGAGCTGGGCGTCGTGGTCGGGCGCCGGCTCTCCCGGTGCCGCGATCCGCGGCAGGCGCTGGCCGCGGTCGGTGGCTATCTGACGGCCGACGACGTCAGCGAGCGGGCACGGATCGCGGCCGGGCCGACCTGGGCGAAGGGGAAGTGCGCCGACACCTTCACGCCCATCGGTCCGTGGCTGGTCACACCCGACGCCGTGGGCGACCCGCAGGACCTCGGCCTGCAGCTGTGGGTCGACGGCGAGCTGCGACAGCACGGAACGACCGCCCGGATGGCCTACGGCGTCGGTGAGGTCCTCGCCTTCCTCAGTACGCTGATGACACTCGAACCCGGCGACCTGGTGCTGACCGGGACGCCTGGCGGGGTCGCAGCGTTGCGGCCCGAGCCCCGGCCCTTCCTGCGGGAGGGGCACGTGGTGGAGGCCGAGGTGACTGGCCTCGGGCGCCAGCGTACGCGGGTGGTGGCAGTCGAAGAGGCAGTCGATGAGGCAGAGGTGAAGGTGTGAGTCGAGATCTCGATGTCGTCATCCGCGCGGCGCGGATGGTGACCCCGGACGGTGAGACAGCAGGCAGCGTCGGCATCAGCGACGGGCGGATCGTCGCGGTCGAGCCGGGGGACCTGACCGCGGACCGCGTGGTCGAGCTCGCCGACGACGAGGTGCTGATGCCGGGCGTCGTCGACGCCCATGTGCACGTCAACGACCCCGGCCGGACTGAGTGGGAGGGCTTCGCCTCCGCGACCCGGGCCGCGGCCGCGGGTGGGGTCACCACCATCGTCGACATGCCGCTCAACAGCATCCCGCCCACCTGCGACCTTCCGGCGCTCGACCTCAAGCGCAAGACCGCCGCCAGCCAGGCCTTCGTCGACGTCGGCTTCTGGGGCGGTGCCATCCCGGGCAACGTCGCCGAGCTGCGACCCCTGCACGAGGCGGGCGTCTCCGGCTTCAAGTGCTTTCTGCTGCACTCGGGCGTCGACGAGTTCCCGCCGCTCGACGCCGAGCAGCTCGAGCAGGCGATGCGCGAGATCCATTCCTTCGACGGCCTGCTGATCGTGCACGCCGAGGACGCCCACGCGATCGAGCACGCGCCGGCGGCGGACGGCGGGGCGTACGAGCGATTCCTGCACAGCCGCCCGCGGGGCGCCGAGAACCTGGCCATCGCCCAGGTGATCGAGCTGGCCCGGTGGACCGGCTGCCGCGTCCACATCCTGCACGTCTCCAGCTCCGACGTGCTCGCCATGCTGGCCTCGGCCCGTCGCGACGGGGTCCCGATCACGGCCGAGACCTGCCCCCACTACCTGACCTTCGCCGCGGAGGAGATCCCGGACGGTGCGACGCAGTACAAATGCTGCCCGCCGATCCGGGAGGCGGCCAACCGCGAGCTGCTCTGGCAGGGCCTGCGCGACGGCGTCATCGACATGGTCGTCACCGACCACTCGCCCTCGACGCCGGACCTGAAGGCCCTCGACACCGGCGACTTCGGCGTCGCCTGGGGCGGCATCTCCTCGCTCCAGCTCGGCCTGGCGGCGGTCTGGACCGAGGCCCGGGCCCGTGGCTTCGCCCTCACCGACATCGCCCGCTGGATGTCTGCGGCCCCCGCCCGTCATGCCGGGCTGACCAGCAAGGGGCAGATCGCGGTCGGCCACGACGCCGACTTCGCCGTCCTCGCCCCCGACGACACCTTCGTCGTCGACGCCGCGCGGCTCCATCACAAGAACGCCGTCACGCCCTACCACGGCCGCGCCCTCGCAGGTGTTGTCCGTCAGACCTGGCTGCGCGGCGAGAAGATCGACATCGAGGCCGCGCCCCAGGGCCGGCTGCTCAGCAGAGTCACCACCGAAGGAGCCCGACCATGAGCGAACCTCGCTACTACGCCCCGACCGGCGGCCACCCGTCGCAGCGGGAGCTGACCACCGACCGGGCGGTCTTCACCGAGGCGTACGCCGTGCTCCCCCGTGGCACCATGCGCGACATCGTCACCAGCAAGCTCCCGTTCTGGGAGGGCACCCGGCTGTGGGTGATCGCCCGGCCGCTCTCGGGCTTCGCCGAGACGTTCTCCCAGTACATCGTCGAGGTCTCGCCCGGCGGCGGCAGCGACAAGCCCGAGCTCGACCCCGTCGCCGAGGGTGTCCTGTTCGTGGTCGAGGGTGCCCTGACGCTCTCGATCGAGGGCGAGAAGCACGACCTCGCCCCGGGCGGCTACGCGTTCCTGCCGCCCGGCTCCGCCTGGACGCTCCACAACACCAGCGACCAGGTCGCCCGCTTCCATTGGATCCGGAAGGCCTACCAGCGGGTCGAGGGCATCGACGTACCGGAGCCGTTCGTCACCAACGAGGTCGACGTGCCCGGCGGCGAGATGCCCGGCACCAACGGCGCCTGGAAGACGCAGCGCTTCGTCGACCCCGATGACGTACGCCACGACATGCACGTCAACATCGTCAGCTTCGAGCCCGGCGGCGCGATCCCGTTCCCGGAGACGCACGTGATGGAGCACGGGCTCTACGTCCTCGAGGGCAAGGCCGTCTACCTGCTCAACAAGGACTGGGTGGAGGTGCAGGAGGGCGACTTCATGTGGCTGCGCGCCTTCTGTCCGCAGGCCTGCTACGCCGGTGGACCCGGCCGGTTTCGCTACCTGCTCTACAAGGACGTCAACCGGCACGCGGTCCTCTCGCGGCAGTTCGGCTGATGCCCGTCGCGGTCGTCACCGGCGCCGGCTCGGGCCTGGGCAGGGTGATCGCCCAGGCCTTGGACGGGGCCGGCTTCCAGGTCGCGCTGCTCGGGCGGACCAAGGCCTCGCTCGAGGAGACCGCGTCGGTGATGGCGCGGTCCCTCGTGCTGCCGACCGACGTCGCCGACGCGGCTCAGGTGGAGGCGGCGTTCGCCGCCGTCGTCGGGATGTGGGGCCGCGTGGACCTGTTGGTCAACAACGCCGGCACCTTCGGCCCGAGCGGGGATCCCGACGAGGTCGCGCCGCAGGAGTTCGCGGCGACGCTGGCCGTCAATGTCACCGGCTCCTTCCTGTGCGCCCGCGAGGCGTTCGCGCAGATGAAGCGGCAGGAGCCGCGCGGCGGGCGGATCATCAACAACGGCTCGATCTCCGCCCACGTACCCCGCCCCGGCAGCGCGGCCTACACCACCTCCAAGCACGCGATCACCGGCCTCACCCGCTCGCTCGCCCTCGACGGCCGGGCCCACGACATCGCGGTCGGCCAGATCGACATCGGCAACGCGGCCACCGACATGACCGCGGGCATCGCCGTCGGCGCCCGTCAGGCCGACGGCGCCGTACGCCCCGAGCCCACCTTCGACCCCCAGCACGTCGCCGACGCCGTGGTCGCCATGGCCCAGCTGCCGCTCGGCGTCAGCGTGCCCACGATGACCATCCTCGCGACCGGGATGCCGTACGCCGGCCGCGGCTGACGACACGGCCCCGCTTCGTACCCCTGAAATGGGTTAGAACAGCCGTTCGGGTCCGCCAGCCTCTCCGGTCTGAGATCGTCAGCTCATGTCGATGTCAGGACCGGTGCGCGTAGCCGTGGTCAGCCCGCAGGAAGTCGTCGAACGCGGAATCACCTCGATGCTCGACGACTACCCCGACCGCGTGGTCGTGACCGCCCTTCCGTCCGCCCGCAGCGACACGACCGGCTTCGACCTGATCGTGTACGACACCTACGGCCTGTTCCTCGACGGTGAGCGTGAACTCGCCCACCTGCTGCACGAGACCGATGCGAAGGTGCTGATCTACAGCCGAGACCTCCGCCCCGACCTGCACGCCCAGGCCTACGCACTGGGCGCCAGGGCCTGGATCTCGATGAGCGCGGACGCCGCCGAGCTCGTACGCAGCATCGAACGCACCGCCGCCGGCGAGCCGATCAACGAGCCCCCGAGCGACCGGCAAGGCGCCGCAGCCGGGCTCACGGTCCGGGAGATCGAGGTCCTCAAGCTGATCACCCAGGGGCTGCCCAACCAGGAGATCGCGAAGAGGCTCGCCATGAGCGGAAACACGCTCAAGAGCCACATCCGGCGGGCCTACCGAAAGATCCATGTCACCACTCGCAGCCAGGCGGTCAGCTGGGCGATCGCCCACGGTCTCACCCCGCCCGTCGAACCTCCTCGAATCTCGCCCGCACCGAAGGGTCCGCCACCTCCGCGGAAGGAGATGGAGGGCTCTTCGGCCTAGGTCAGCCGCCGCTGGTGATCGAGGAGGCGAGGCTGGCCGTGTTTGAGAACATTCCGGTGTGAGCGAGTTGAGCCTGCGGCGCGTGGAGTACTTCGTGGTCGTGGCTGCGGAGCTGAACTTCGGCCGTGCCGCCGAGCGCCTGCATGTCACCCAGCCGGTCCTCAGCCGTCAGATCGCGCTCCTGGAGCGGGAGCTGGGGGTGCCTCTGTTCGAGCGATCCAGCAGGGGTACCTCCCTCACCGAAGCCGGCCGCGAGCTGCTTCCGGACGCGCAGGCGATGCTGCAGTCCGCGGCGGCTCTTCAGCGACGCGGCCGGCAAGCCGCGCGCGGAACCCAGCGTCTGGTGGTCGGGTTCATGCCCGGCCTGCTGGCCACCCCGATCCTGCAGGGACTGCGCGCCGCGTTCCCGGCCCTCGAGGTCAGCACGGTGCGCACCAGCTGGGACGACCAGGTCGAGACCATCCTCGACGGCCGCGTGGACCTGGGCCTTGTGCGTCTGCCGGTACCGACCCGCGGACTGACCGTGCAGCCGCTGTTCGCCGAGCACCGACTGGCAGTGCTGCCGCGTACGCATCCGTTGGCCGACCGCGGCGCGCTCGACATGGACGCCGTGGCCGAGCTCGAGCTGCTGCAGTCGCCGGACGCCGTACCGGAGTGGCGTGAAGCGCGTCTCCGGAGAGGTCTGCCCGTATCCGTGGCGCCGAGCTATCCCCACGAGGTCGAGGTGAAGCTGGAGCAGGTCGCCCTCGGGCTCGGCGTCGCGTTCCTGCCTGCCTCCACCGCACGGTTCTACTCCCGGCCCGACGTGATCGCGAAAGAGGTCACCGGTCTCGGGCCGAGCGAGGTGGGTGTCGCCTGGGCGGCGCGACGTCGCTCGGAACCGTTGACGCGGGCGGTCGAGCTGGCTCATGCCCTGCGGACATCGCTGACGACGGAAAGGGTCTTGGACGAGGCGCCCGGGTCACACTGATCCTGGATACGTGACCAT
Organism: Nocardioides luteus; assembly: GCF_015752315.1. Taxonomy (NCBI): domain Bacteria; kingdom Bacillati; phylum Actinomycetota; class Actinomycetes; order Propionibacteriales; family Nocardioidaceae; genus Nocardioides; species Nocardioides luteus. Next base: position 5,002,368 of record NZ_JADOVJ010000001.1, on the reverse strand, counting down.
CTCCACCTCTTCCCGCATCGTTCTCATCGGCGCCACCAGCGGCATCGGCCTGGCCATCGCCCGGCGTGCCGCCGAGTCCGGCGCCGCCGTGACCATCGCCTCGCGCCGACCTGAGTCCATCGAGCGCGCGCTGGGGCAGCTCCCCGCCGGCGTCGTCGGTCGCGCCGTCGATGCCAGCTCGAGCCACGCCGTGGCCGGCTTCTTCGACGAGATCGGCGAGTTCGACCACTTCGCCTACACCGCCGCGGAGAACCTCACCGGCTTCCCGATGGCGGACTACACCGTCGAGAGCGCCCAGCAGTTCTTCGCGCTGCGGCTCTTCCACATGCTCGATGCCGTACGCCTCGCCGTTCCGCACCTGACCGCACACGGTTCCATCACGCTCATGAGCGGCACCGCCGCGTTCAAGGGCGGCCCCGGCTGGACCCTCGGCACCGCCGTCTCCGGAGCCGTCGTCTCGGCGGCCCGCAGCCTCGCCGTCGAGCTCGCGCCGCTACGCGTGAACGTCGTCGCCCCCGGCGTCGTCCGCTCTCCGCTGTGGTCGCAGATGAGCGAGGAGGACCGCGAAGGCATGTACGCCAGCCTGTCCGCATCACTGCCGCTGAAGCGCGTGGGCGAGCCCGACGACGTCGCCAAGGCCTTCCTCGCCCTCATGGACCAGGACTACGTCACCGGCACCGTCTCCGTCGTCGACGGCGGAACGCTCATCTCCTAGTCCGCGGGCAGCGAGCGCTGGGGGAGAGGCCGGCGTAGCCGCCATCGAGCTCATCGACGGCGAAAAAGTCGACCTGAAGACGAAATCCGATTCGCCTCGGGGACCGAAGACCCGGTGACGGCGCCTCTGCGCCGGTCGTCCCTTCGACCCCCGAGGAGCCCGGATGAGCAGCCCCGATCCCGAACGCCGTCGGATCGCAGTGGTGGGCAGCGGCGTCGCGGGCCTGACCGCGGCGTACATCGCGTCCCTGCACGGAGCGGTCACCCTCTACGAGGCCGACGACAGGCTGGGCGGCCACGCCGACACCCACCGCGTGACCACGCCGGACGGGAGTGAGCTGGCGATCGACACCGGGTTCATCGTGCACAACCGGCGTACGTATCCGACGCTGCTGCGTCTCTTCGCCGAGCTGGACGTGCCGACCCAGGTCTCGGAGATGTCGATGTCGGTGCGGTCTGAGGCCGCGGGCGTCGAGTACGCGGGCGCGCGCGGGATCCGCGGGGTGCTGCCGGGCCGGCGGGCGCTGCGGCCGGCGCACCTGCGGATGCTCGCCGAGATCCCGCGGTTCCATCGCGCCGCCCGGGCGCTGCTGGCCGGTGACGAGCCCGACGACCGTACGCTCGGGGCCTTCCTGGACGAGCACGGGTTCACCCTGCACTTCCGCCGCCACTTCATGGCACCGCTGGTCGCCGCGGTGTGGTCGTGCGACCCGGCGACGGCGCTGAGCTACCCGGCTCGCTACCTCTTCGAGTTCCTCAGCCACCACGGCATGCTGCAGGTCTTCGGCTCGCCGCGCTGGCGCACGGTCACCGGCGGTTCGGCGACGTACGTCCAGAGGGTCGCCGCCGCGATCCGTGACCGCGGCGGCCGGGTGCTGACCTCGACGAAGGTGGTCACCGTGGTCGAGACCGGTGCGGGTGTCGAGATCACCGACGGCAACGGGACCACCGAGGTCTTCGACGCCGCCGTGCTGGCGACCCACCCCGGGCAGTCGCTGGCGATGCTCGGCGAGCCGACGGCGGCCCAGCGGGAGATCCTGGGTGGGTTCCCGTACTCCGCCAACCAGGCCCAGCTGCACACCGACACCAGCCTGCTGCCGGCCGGCGAGCACGTCCGGTCCTCGTGGAACTACCTGGAGCGGCCGGGCAGCGGTCAGGTCACGGTCACCTACGACCTGACCCGGTTGATGCGGCTCCCGGCTCCCGGCGGCGTACGTCACCTGGTCACGCTCGGTGGGGCCGACCTGATCGATCCGGAGAAGGTCATCGCCACCATGGAGTACGAGCACCCGCTCTACACCCCGGAGTCGGTCGCCGCTCAACAGCGTGCCGACGAGCTGGACTCGGACGTGCTGGTCTTCGCCGGCGCCTGGCGTGGCTGGGGGTTCCACGAGGACGGCGCTCGCTCCGGTGCCCGGGCGGCCGAGCGGCTGGGGCTGCGGTGGACGAAGCCCACGAAGCAGCGCCGGGAGCCGGCGACCGGTGTCTACCGCACCACGATCAGCCACACCCGGCGGGGACCGCTGCGGAACCGGTTCGTGCACCGCTCCCACTGGCAGGTGGTCGACCTGGACCGGCTGCCCGATCTCGGGCCCCTGGGCCGCTTCGAGGCCCGCGACCATCTCGGCGACCCCGAGCTCTCGATCCGGGAGAACCTCGCCGCGTTCCTGAAGCTCCACGACATCGACCTGGCCGACGCGCGGGTGCTGATGGCGGCCCAGCCGAGGGCCTTCGGCTTCTCCTTCAACCCGATCAGCGTCTACTGGTGCACGGCAGCCTCCGGGGAGCCGCTGGCCACCGTCGTCGAGGTGCACAACACCTACGGCGACCGGCACGCCTACCTCGTCCGCCCCGACGAGCGGCACCGGGCACAGGTCGCGAAGGCGATGTACGTCTCGCCGTTCCACGGCGTCGACGGCCACTACGACCTCACCGTGCCGCCACCCGACGGGCGGCTCGCGGTCGCCGTCCGGCTGACCACCCAGGACGGGACCGTCTTCGACGCCGTCGTGCGCGGCGTCCGGGTCGAACCGCGCTTCGGGGCCACCCTCCGTTCCGCTCCTGCCGCGCTGCTCGGCGCGGCCTGGATCCGCCTCCACGGCATCGCGCTGTGGCTACGACGCCTGCCGGTGCACAGCCGGCCGCTGCACCATCAAGAAGGAGTCCGATGAACACCGTCGAAGCACCCGTCGCCCCGGCCGTGGAGGACCGCTGGCCGATGCTGGAGGAGGCGCCCACCGGCCTGGTGACCCGAGGCGCCGCGGCCGCCGCGGCGGCCCTGTTCCGGGCCGCCACGAAGCGGCTCGGCATCAGCGTGAGCGAGGACGGTGGCCCGGCCGACATCGTGCTGCACCGGCCCGAGGAGTTCTACGCCAGGATCAGCCGGCACGGTCTGATCGGCTTCGGGGAGGCATACCTGACCGGAGCCTGGGACGCTCCCGAGCTGGGCGAGACGCTGACCGTGCTGTGCCGCGACGTCAGGGACCTGCTGCCCGGATGGGCGCAGAAGGCGGGCGCGGTCTACGAGCGTCGTCGCGGCGCCACCGACCTGAACACCCCCGAGAACGCGCGCGAGCACATCGGGCACCACTACGACCTCTCCAACGCCTTCTTCGCGCTCTTCCTCGACCCGACGATGAGCTACTCCTCGGCGCTGTTCTCCTCGCTTCCCTCCACCGAGGACCTGGCGATCGCGCAGCACCGCAAGATCGACCGGATCCTCGACGAGGCCGGGGTCGGCGCGGGCACCCGGCTGCTCGAGATCGGCACCGGCTGGGGCGAGCTCGCCCTGCGGGCCGCTGCCCGGGGCGCCCAGGTCACCACGGTGACCCTCTCCGTCGAGCAGGCCGACCTGGCGCGGCGCCGGATCGGCGCGGCCGGTCTGGCCCATCGGGTGGACGTGGA